>CAYRTL010000234.1:0-1545 GCA_964427005.1 uncultured Acetobacteraceae bacterium | reverse complement strand
GGCTGCTCCAACAGCAGAAAGTGTCCCGCACGAGGCAGGTCGATAACCCGGACACGCTCGCCGAATTGCTCGCGCAGCGCGTAGCCATTGCCCGCCGGCGCGATTTCATCATCAAGCCCCTGGATTACGAGAAGGGGGGCTGTTCCGGCGCCCCACCATTCCTCGAGCGCCACCCCGCGGCTGGTCGCGAGATGCGCAACAAGCACCGCCGGCCAGCATTCGACCTGAGCGAGTACTTTCGGATCCGACGCCGGCGACAGCCAACGCGCCCCCAGCACGGTGACGCAATCGCTGCCGTTCATCTTGACTTCCGTCGCGTTGCGAAAGTTCGTGCCGAGTGGTGTTGCGGGTGCGATGAGACCGCCCGCAGCAAGCAGAGTCACGCTGCGCACCAGCGAGGGCCGGTCGACCGCCAAACAGCGAGCGACCCGATTGCCGAAGGCATGGCCGACGAGGTGCGCCGGACCGCAATCCAAAGCTTCAAGAACCCCAGCCACATCGGCGGCCAAATCATGGACAGTGATGCCGTCCAGAGAGCCGCGGCTTTCTCCAGTACCGCGCATGTTAACCGAGATGCCCTGTAACCCTCCGGCAGCGAGCGCGCGCGCCAGATCGTCGAAATAACCGCTGCTGCAGCCGGCGTTCGCGAGCAACACAACCGGAGTTCCCGAACCGTAGAGGGTGCATTCGAGCGTCGCGCCGCTGACTTCGATGCTTCGGTGCTGCTGCAATCTCACTCTCCCGCGAGTGTCTGAAGCGTCTCGTGGCGGGCGGATCACCGTCCTGAGCGCTCGCGATCAGAGGTAGTGGAACCAAGCCGCGGTTGCTGGCCAAAACCGGACTCCATCCCCAAATGGGAGTCTGGCCGAGAAGCGGCAGCGAGTATGATCGTGCGCATGTCGCTCGACTTTGTGGAATGTGATCGGGCGCGCGTGGCGCGAGACGCGGCCTATGACGGGCGGTTTTATACCGGCGTCCATACCACCGGCATCTACTGCCGTCCGGTCTGTCCGGTGCGCCCCGCCCGGTCGGCCAACGTCTCGTTCTTCCCCTCGGCCGCCGCCGCGGAGGTGGCTGGCTTCCGCCCGTGCCTGCGCTGCCGGCCCGAAACCGCTCCCTTTTCCAGCGCGTGGATCGGCAGCCGGGCGACCGTCGAGCGGGCGCTGCGGCTCATCGCACAGGAGGGAGCACTCGATCACGAGGGAGCCACTGTGGAGCGACTGGCCCAGCGCCTCGGCGTGGGGTCAAGGCAGCTGACGCGATTATTCGCGCGCTATCTCCAGGCCAGTCCTTCAAGAGTGGCAAGGACCGCACGCGTGCAGCGAGCTAAACGCCTCCTCGACGAAACTGGCCTGTCGATGACCGAAATCGCGATGCGGGCAGGATTCGGGAGCCTGCGACGATTCAACTCGGTCTTCGCTGAAGTCTACGGCAGGCCGCCGACTGAGATTCGGCGCACGCGGCGATCAGCCGGTAAGGAAGAACAAAGGGTCGAGGTCGCCGCAAACACGAACAGCCTTAGGCGTCCGTCGCCGCCCATCGTGC
>CAYRTL010000233.1:0-1546 GCA_964427005.1 uncultured Acetobacteraceae bacterium | reverse complement strand
CAGTTCACCACCACCGAGCTGGACCAGCAGCGGCGCATCAAGACGGCGTTCGATCCGGGATGGCTGTTGAACGCGAACAAGGTGTTTCCGCTGGCGGAAAACGTTGAGCGACCTGCTGGCGCCCACTGACGAGGCGGGCATCGCCGCGGCGGTCACTCAGGCCGCCGCGGCACAGGAACCGCTGCTGATCGCCGGCAATGGCAGCAAGCTTGGCATGCTGCGTCCGGTGCAGGCGGCGCGCAGCCTCTCCACCCGCAACCTCACCGGCATCACGCTCTACTCGCCGAAGGAGCTGATCCTTTCGGCGCGCGCCGGAACGCCGCTGCCGGAGATCGAGGCCGCGCTCGCCGAGAAGGGTCAGCACATCATCGCGGAGCCGCCGGATTATACCGCGGCGTTCGGCACGCAGCTTAAGCAGACGATCGGGGGCGTCATCGCGGCCAACCTGTCCGGGCCACGCCGCGTCGCCTGGGGCGCGATGCGCGACCACGTGCTTGGCATTCGCGCGGTCACGGGTCGGGGCGAGATCATCCGGTCGGGCGGCCGCGTGCTGAAGAACGTCACCGGCCTTGATCTGTGCAAGCTGCTCACCGGCAGTCACGGCACACTCGGCGTCATCACCGAGGTCACGCTGAAGGTCCTGCCAGTGCACGAGAGCGTCGGTACGGTTGTGGTGCCGGGGCTCGACAGCGTAGCAGGCGTGGCATCCTTGTCTGCAGCACTCGGTTCGCCATACAGCGTATCCGCCGCTGCCTGGTTGCCCGCCGAAGCAGCGGCGCGCATTCCACAGCTCGCGGGTTTCGGCGCCGCGGTTTCGCTTGCACGCATCGAGGAGTTCGCCACATCGGTGTCGTATCGCACCGGCCGGCTGCGTGACGAATTGCATGCGTCCGAGATTCTGGGCGACGACGCATCGCGCGCGGTGTGGCAGGCCGTGCGCGACCTGACGGCACTGCCGCAAGAACCAGGCGATGCGATCTGGCGCGTTTCGGTGCGGCCATCGGCAGGACCTGCAGTTCTTCGGGAACTCTCGGATGCATTCGGCGCACGCGGCTATCTGGATTGGGGTGGCGGTCTGGTCTGGATCGCCGGTCCTGCGACCGCCGCCGCGCATGCCGCGGTTCAGGCCGCCGCACGCAGAGCGGGAGGTGTATGGATGACGATGCGTGCGCCCGAACCGCTGCGCGCCGCCGTGGACGTGATCCCGCCGGAGCCGGCGCCGCTCGCGGAGATCACGCGGCGGGTGAAAGCTGCGCTGGATCCCCACTGCATTCTCAATCCCGGACGCATGTACGCGGGACTGTAATTGCGAATGAACATTCCAAGCGGACTCATCATTCCATTCTATATCGTCAGCTTTCTGCTGCTGGCCTACCAGTATTACCAGATCGATCCTGAACGGCGGGTACTGAACCTCCACTTCGGACTGATGGTCGGCGCCGTGGGGCTGATGTTCGCCGCGGTGCTGCTGCCTAATCCATCTTTCTCGATCATCTTCTTCCTGCTCGCCTTGTTGTGGCTGGGCCTCTCCGTCTATCTCTTGCGC
>CAYRTL010000232.1:0-1655 GCA_964427005.1 uncultured Acetobacteraceae bacterium | reverse complement strand
CCCGTATCTCGCAGGGCACGACGGTCATTCGCGTACAGGTCTATGCGACGGTGCAGAACGGCAAACCATATATCATCAATGTGCTCGCCGTGGATGACCACTTCACCGGCGCTTCGCAGCAGTTTTTCGAGCCGATGCTTGGCAGCTTTGAGTTTATTCCGCCGACCCCATAAGGACACAATTCATGCGACTCAGCCCTGGTGCGCGGGCGGGACGTTCCGCCGGCGCGGAACTTTCCGTTCGAGAAGTGGATGACGCGGAGGCCGGCGCCGCCACCACGCAGACGGACGAGCGCGAGGCAACCGGCACGTCTGGCATCACTACCAAACGAACAGGTCCGGCACGCTGGCAGCTCCTCACGCTCGTGTTTGTCTCCGGCCTTAGCTCGATGGCGCTGGAGATGTGCGCCTCGCGCTTGCTGGCCCCGTATTTCGGCACGTCGCTGTTTGTCTGGGCCAACCTGATCGGCCTGATCCTCATTTATCTCTCCGCCGGGTATTTCGTCGGTGGGCGGCTGGCGGATCGTTTTCCCAGCCGGCGCTTGCTCTGCGCGCTGACGACAATCGCCGCCCTGTGGGTGGGCCTCATTCCGTTCATCAGCCGGCCGGTGCTCGACTGGTCGGAGAGCGGCCTGAATACTGACAACGCCAGCGTCTTCTACGGCTCGCTTTTGGCCGTGATTTTGCTGTTTTCTGTTCCAGTTACCCTGCTTGGAGTGGTCTCGCCGTTCGCGATACGGCTGAGTGTGGACCGGGTAGGCAGCGCGGGGCGCAGCGCGGGCGGACTCTACGCGCTCTCGACGGCGGGCAGTATCGTGGGGACATTTCTGCCGGTATTGCTGTTGATTCCGGGTATCGGCGTTCGCCGGACGCTGCTTGCGGTATGTGTTACATTGCTGGCGGCGTCGCTGTGGGGTCTGGGGCTGCGACCGCGACTGCTCGCCTCGATTCCCGGCGCGATCTTGCTGGTGCCGCTGCTGCTGCCACAGCTCGCGCCACTGGGGCCGTTGAAGCCGCAGCCGGGGCTGATCTTCGACCAAGAGTCGTTCTACAACTACATCCAGGTCGTGCGGGAGAAAGACGGCACCATGGAGCTGGTCCTGAACGAGGGGCACGCCATCCATTCCGTCTACAACCCGAATTACTTGCTGACCGGATGGTATTGGGACTACTTTCTGGCCGCGCCATACTTCAATCCTGGCCCGGTGCCGCGCCAGGTGCAGCGTATCGCGATCATTGGGCTGGCGGGCGGCACCATCGCGCGGCAGTATACGGCGGTCTATCCCGGCGTGCAGGTTGACGGCGTGGAGCTTGATCCGGCGATCGTGCAGGTGGGGCGCAAGTACTTTGGCATGACAGAGCCGAATCTGCATGTGACGATCGGCGATGGACGGGCGTTCATGCGCATCACGCATCAGACATACGATGTGGTGGCGATAGACGCCTTCCAGCAGCCGTATATTCCGTTCCAACTGACGACGCAGGAGTTTTTCGAGGAGATCCGAGCGCATCTGTCACCAACGGGAGTGCTGTGCCTCAATACGGGGCACACGTCGCACGATTTCCGGCTGGCGCAGGCGTTCGTCAATACGCTGGCGACCGTTTTTCCGAGTGTGTACGTATTCAATGTGCCGAATACGTTCAATACGGAGATCA
>CAYRTL010000231.1:0-1759 GCA_964427005.1 uncultured Acetobacteraceae bacterium | reverse complement strand
AACGCCGTCGCCTCCTGAGAGCCGAACTCAATCAGGGGTCCCAGGCCTGTACCGCCGTCTGGCGTGCGATCTTCCCGGCTCGCAGTTCCGCGCTCGCTGAGCAGAACACGCGCGTTCCGTCGGGATAGGTGCACGCCTGCGTGAACGCGAGCCGATCGCCATCAGCGACGCCGAATTCCACCTTGTGCGTCATTGTCCGCCCACAGACGTCATCGAAATAGGCGGCGATCGCCTGCTGGCCGTTTATCTCGAGCGGCTGACCAGGTGGATTGGACTGGTCGATGATTCGCAACACTGCATCCTCGGCATAAAAGCCGGCGAGCGTTGCACCATCGCGGCCTTCGATCGCTTTCCGAAGTGACGAGATTGTCAGCGCTTCCATTGGTGTGCCTCCTGTTTGTGAAGGTGGAGCGGGCTGTGCACGGCTGCCCGCATCCCAGGCCGCCGTCCGCTATTTGGTCGACGCTGCCTTCATGCGCTCGGCCGCCAGACGCAACACTGTATCCGTCTCCTGCTTGAAGCCTGCGGGATCGGCCTGCATGCCGTTGAGGACCGTGCTCCAATGCCGGGTGATGGCGGCCATTGCGACGGCTTCGCGGACCTCTGTGTCAGTGGCGCCATTGAGTTTGGCCGCCGCTGTGTGGAAGTAGATGCAGTAAGTGCACGGGATCTGGGCCGCGACGGCGAGCCCGATCAGTTCCTTTTCCTTGCCGGAAAGCGCGGTGTGCGGATTGAGCTGTACCGACTTGAATTCGCTCCAGGCTCCCGCAATACCCTCCTCCGGGAACAATTTAAAGAATGTCGGGACAGCGCCCAGTGTCGCTTCGATGTCGCGATAGGTCGTGGCGGCATCCTGCGCCATTGCTGTGCTGGTGAGGGTGGCGGCGGTGACGCCGATGATCCATCCGATGGAGTGCAGGCGGCGAACGGTCTTCGGCATGACGATTCTCCTCTGCTTCATTGGCCCGATTCATCAGGCAAGCAGAGTCTACCTACTGATAGATAGCTTGTCAACCAGTAGGTAGATAGCTACGCTCAGGCAAGGATCGCCATCCTCAGCCAGAGGTCTTCATGCCAGCCCCGAGTACCGCTTCCGATACCGCAACAAAAATACTGGACGTTGCCGAGCGCCTCGTGCAGACGCGCGGTTTCAACGCGTTCAGCTACGCCGACATCGCGCGCGTGCTGCACATCACCAAGGCGTCATTGCACTACCACTTCCCGAGCAAGACGAAGCTGGGTGAGCGGCTGATCCAGCGATATCGAACTTCCTTCGAGGCCGCGCTCAACGACATTGACGAAAAATGCCGTGACGCCGGTGCAAAGCTTCAAGCCTATGCCGAAATCTATGCGGGCGTCCTCGAGCGGAACCGCATGTGTCTCTGCGGCATGCTGGCAGCCGATTACGCGACTCTGCCCAAGGCAATGAAGGATGAGGTCCGCGGGTTCTTCGACGCGAACGAGGCGTGGCTGGTCGAAGTGCTCAATCACGGCCGCACAAGCCAACAGTTGCACTTCGCTGGTTCTGCCATCGAAGCCGCGCGTGTGCTCGTGGCTGCACTGGAAGGCGCCATGCTCCTGGCGCGGTCGCACGGAGATGCTTCTCGCCTGCGCTCAGCAGCAAATCATCTGCTGGCCGATTTCGGTGTCGTCGTCCCCGCAGCTGTCAATGCGTGCTTGGCCCGCCCGTCACGGTAGATCGGCCGGTCGAAAGCCAAGGAGATCCGCGAAACGCTGAGAATATCGCGGCCACACCTCA
>CAYRTL010000230.1:0-1795 GCA_964427005.1 uncultured Acetobacteraceae bacterium | reverse complement strand
CCTCGCAATGACAGTTTAATCCAGTACGCGCGCGACCAGTTCGGCGAGGCGTTCGTAATCCTCGATGTCGTTGTAGGCAGCGGCCGATATGCGCAGCCAGATCGCACCTGCCTGCACATGCGTCGGCGCATCGGTACCGGCAGCAAGCAGCCGCGCACGCAGTTCAACCGAACGCTCGGCAGTCGCCTCGCCGACAAGAGGCAGCCGCACAACGCCCATCGACCCGGCCAGTTCACCGGTTGCCCCGACATCGCTGTTGAGGCGTCGCGCCAGCAGCGCGGTTGCTTCCGCAGCGAGTGTTATGTTGCGCGCCATCAGCGCCTCGCCGCCCAGCCGCCGGTGAAAGTCAATCGCCACGCTCGTCACCAGCCATGCGCTGGGATCGCGCGTTCCCGTCCAATCGAACTCCTCGACAAAGCTTTTGCCGAAACCGTGCGAAATCGTGACCGGATGAAGGTCGTGCTGCCGATCCGGTGCGGCGTAGAGAAAGGCCGAACCTTTCGGCGCACACAGCCATTTGTGGCAGTTGCCGGCATACCAGTCTGCACCAATGGCACGCATGTCGAGTGGCACCTGTGCCGGCCCGTGTGCACCATCCACGAGCACCGGAACACCGGCCTCATGACACGCTTGCACGATCCGCGAGAGCGGCAGGACCAATGCGCTGCTCGACGTTATATGGTCAATCATGGCAAGCCGCGTGCGCGATGTAAGCGCCGCTGCGACATTGGCTATGATGCCGCCGGGATCGGGATGAGGAAACGGCACCTCGGCTTCGATCACACGTGCGCCAGCACCCTCGCATACAAAGCGCACCGTATTGCGCACCGCCCCATAGCCATGGCTGAGCACAACAACCTCATCATCCGGCTTAAGGCGCAATGAGCGCAGCACAGCGTTGCACCCTGTCGTCGCGTTTTCGACGAACGCGATGTCCTTACCGTCGGCTCCGATGAACGCTCCAAGCCGATTGGCCGCCCGCCGCAGTGCATCTGGCAAGACCGTCCGCATAAATCGGCTCGGCTGCGCCTCGATCTGCCATTGCCACTCCTGCTGCGCCGCCAGCACAACGCGCGGCGTTGCGCCGAACGAGCCGTGATTGACGGTCAGGAAATCCCGGTCGAGCGACCATTCATGCCGGACCGCCTTGCCGAGAAGCGGTACCGTCATTCCGCTGCAAGCCGCGTTCGCTGCGCGATCAACTGCCGAGTCAGTGGCAGCAGGCTACGGCCATACTCGATCGCATCATCCAGCGGATCGAAGCCGCGGATCAGGAAGGTCGTGACACCGAGATCGTAATAGTCGCACAAGGCCTCGGCGACCTGTTGCGGTGTCCCGACGAGACTTGTGGTGTTGCCACGCGCCCCGGTCAGCAGGGCAGCGCCGGTCCATAGCCGCTTGTCTAACCGCTCGCCCTGCGCTGCCGCGGCAAGCAGCCTACGCGAGCCTTCATTCGCCGGCTCGCGCGGTCCAAGGCCCGTTTTTGCACGAAGCTCCGCAATCCGCTGCTTGATCCGTTCGGCACGCGCCCAGGCCTCATCTTCCGTGGGGGCCAGAATGGGTCGCAGTGACAGGCTGAAGCGCACCTCGCGCCCGTGCTGCGCGGCCGCCGCTCGCACCCTTGCGGTCAGTTCACGCACCTGATCGTGGGTCTCGCCCCACAGCGCATAGACGTCAGCATGCTTGCCGGCGACGGCGATGGCCGAATCGGAAGCGCCGCCAAAATAGATCGGAATGTGCGGCTGCTGCACGCAGCGCATCGCGGTGGACGCGCCAACGAAGCGATAGTACTTGC
>CAYRTL010000229.1:0-1816 GCA_964427005.1 uncultured Acetobacteraceae bacterium | reverse complement strand
GGGACAAGCCCGGCCATGACGTAGGGGGGAACATGCCACATCAGTACTGCATCGTGCAGGACGAGGGCCGGGTCCGCATCGTGACGCTGAACCGGCCCGAGGTGCTGAACGCACTGCACGCGAATGCCAATGACGAACTCGCCGCCGTGTGGGATGAGTTCGCCGCGCGCGATGACTTGTGGGTTGGCATCATCACCGGTGCCGGCGACCGCGCGTTTTCGGCTGGCAACGACCTGAAAGTGCAGGCCGCAGGTCGCCGTCGTCCCAACGGACCGAACGGCTTCGCCGGCATCACGCATCGCTTCAACCTCGACAAGCCTATCATCGCAGCCGTGAATGGCTGGGCGATGGGCGGCGGGTTCGAGACGGCGCTCGCCTGCGACATCATCATCGCCGCAGAGAACGCGTTGTTTGCCTTGCCTGAGCCGCGTGTTGGATTGATCGCCGGCGGCGGCGGCGTGCATCGCCTCCCGCGAATGATCCCGCGCAAGAAGGCGATGGGCATGATCCTGACCGGGCGCCGCGTCTCCGCCCGTGAAGGTTTTGAACTCGGCTTCGTCACCGAAGTCGTGCCACAGGGCCAGGCCCTGGAAGCGGCGAAGAAATGGGCCGCGCAGATCCTGGAGTGCTCACCCAAGGCTGTGCGTGCGTCGAAACAGGCGGTGTATCGCGGCCTGGACGAAGCCTCGCTGGAGAAGGCGATGCGCACGGTGTACCCGGCGCAACAGGAGAATCTGGAGAGTCAGGACTACATCGAAGGCCCCAAGGCATTCGCGGAAAAGCGTAAGCCGAACTGGCAGAACAAGTAGGGGGACGATATGCGGATACACAACCTGTACTGCGACGCCAACGGCGAGTCGCATTGGCGCGATGTCGAGGTGCAGTGGGTCGAGGAGCGCAATTTTTCCAAGCTTTCCGCGCGCCTGCCGGCGACCGGCATCATCTTCCGCGAGACATCGGGCGACTATGACCTGTCCTGGCACCCCGCGCCACGGCGGCAGTACATCATCAATCTTGACGGCGGCGTGCAGATCACGGCAAGCGATGGGGAGGCGCGGGTGATCAAAGCTGGCGAAGTCGTCCTGGTGGAGGACACCACCGGCAAGGGTCATCTGTCGAAGTCGGTCGGCGGCCAGATGCGGCGCTCGATCTTTGTTCCGATTGAATAGGGGGTCCCCATGAAGCTGGCATATTTCGACAATTACAAACTCGGCGTGGTGAAGGGCGACAACATCGTCGATGTGTCGGCTGCCGTCCGGGATATTCCGCACCTCAATCCGGCCGATCTGATCAATGGCCTGATCGCCCGCTTCGACGCTTACAGGAAGCGCTTGGAGGACGCGGTGGCCGGCGCAAGTGGCGTTCCTCTCTCTAGCGTAAAGCTCCAGGCACCGCTCCCGAAACCCGGCAACATCGTGTGCATGGCCGTGAACTACATGGAGGACGGCACACGTAAGGAGCCGGCTCCGATCAACGCCTTCCACAAGGCACCGACAGCGATCCTTGGCCCCGGCGGCACCATGGTTCTACCGGACGTGCCCGCCACGATCTTTGAGGGCGAGGCGGAAATGGCTGTCGTGATCGGCAAGCGCGCCAGCCACGTCAGCCAGGCCGATGCGATGAATTACGTGTTCGGCTACACGAACTTCATCGATGGCTCGGCGCGCGGCATTCCGCCCACGAGTTTCTTCGCGATGAAGTCACGCGATACCTTCGCGCCGATCGGTCCGTACCTGGTGACCAAGGACGAGATCCCCGATCCGCACAAGGTGCCGGTGAAGCTATGGAACAGCGGCACGCTGATGCAGAACTTCAA
>CAYRTL010000228.1:0-1822 GCA_964427005.1 uncultured Acetobacteraceae bacterium | reverse complement strand
GGCCATCCGCGCACCGGCAGATCGGGTAGATGGCCGGGTCAAGCCCGCTCATGACGGGAAAAGCCAGTGACCGACGCAGAGCTGCGTGCGTTGCTAACCGATTGCCTGACTCTCTGGAGCGTCGATGCAGGCATTGAGGTCAGAACCGAAGGAATGGAAATCCTGACGAGGGAGGGCCCGTTCCTCCTGCAACGCGCCTCGCCGGAGATGCGCCCGGTCCGCTGGCTGTTGTGCACGCCGGAGCGACTTGCAGCCAATCGTCCGCCACGCGCCCTGCCCTCCATCGTCGCCCTGCTCACTGCCTTGCGGAACGCACTCGGCGCGGAGGCCGGCAACAAGCTTAGAGTTGGCCCATCATGAAGCACGATGAACGCAACCTGCCGCTGTCCACCGACAGCGCCGAAGCAGTGCGGCTGTTCGACCACGCCGTCGAGCACTATCTGAAATACCACATCGATACGATGCCTCTGGTCGGCCGCGCGATTGCAGCCGATCCCCAATTCGTCATGGGCCACTGCCTGAAGGGCTACCTGCTGCTCAGCGCGGCCAATCCCGCCCACGCACCCCAGATCGCAGACACGCTCGCCACCGCGCAAGCGAATGCCAATTCAACTACCCCGCGAGAAAAGCAGCATCTTGCCGCGTTCGCCGCCTGGGCGAACGGCGAACTCGACAAGTCCTTCGCCGTCTGGCGGCAGATTCTCGACGAAGCACCGACAGATCTGCTTGCGTTCCGCATCTGCGATACGACCTGGTTCCGCCACGGGCAGACGGCGAAGATCCGCGAACAGGCCGACCGCATCTTCCCGCAATGGTCATCCGATCTGCCGGGCTATGATCTGGCGCAATGCGTCTGGGCTTTCGCCCATGAAGAGACCGGTGACTACGCGGCAGCGGAACGCGCGGTGGATGAAGCGTGGGAGCGCGACCACACGAACTATTTCGCCCATCACGTGAAGGCACATGTGATGGAGATGGACTGTCGTCCGCGTGAGGGCTGCGACTGGCTCGAATCGCAAATCCCCAACTGGTCAGCCGGCAACAACCTGATCCATCACCTCTGGTGGCATCGCACGCTGATGGAACTCGATCTCGGCGAACGCGAGTCGGTGCTCGCGAGCTATGATGCCAACATCCGCAACTTCGACGATCCGATGACCAAGGCGGTGCCGGATCACTACGTCGATCTGCAGAACGCGAACGCACTGCTGTGGCGGCTTGAACTTCTCGGCCTCGATATCGGCGACCGCTGGCAGGAACTCGCCGACAAGGCGGAAGCACGCATTGGCGATGCAGGACATCTGCTGCTGGTGCCACATCATATGCTGGCCCTAGCCGCCACAGGGCGCGATGATGCCGCGGCGCGGTTCCTCGCCGCATTGCGCGAACTCGCCGCGGATAAGACGCTATGGACTGCGCCAGCAATCCGCGATGTGGTCATACCGGTTTGCGAGGCGGCCCTCGCCCATCGCCGCGACGAACACGCGCGCGTCGTGGAATTGCTCGAGCCGCGTCGGGATCAGATCCGTCTTCTCGGTGGCAGCAACGCACAGCGCGACCTGTTCTTCCAGATGCTCGTCGACTCGGCGATGAAAATGGACCGCCGCGATCTGGTGGCGGCCCTGCTGCCGTGCACAGAGCGTGCCGGCTACGCGGCCGCCGCCCGTCGGCTCATGTGATCAACCGCCCAAGATCAGGAACAGACCGCCAGCCAGCACAGTCGTCGCCGGCAGCGTCAGCACCCAGGCGATGATGATCTGCCAGATGACGCCATGCTGAACGCCCGCGCCTGATCCCGCCATGGTTCCCGCGACGCCTGATG
>CAYRTL010000227.1:0-1860 GCA_964427005.1 uncultured Acetobacteraceae bacterium | reverse complement strand
CAAGACGTGGATGGCCGGCCTGCGCCGGCCATGACGATGAAGGCGGCGCATGGGTAATTGTCTGCTTTATTCTTGCGGATAACGCCACGGCCTGGCCGGCTGCGCCGCCGACTCATCCAAGGTCCACTGCGGCAATGACAAGCCAGGCGCCACGTCGCTGAACACCATCCGCATGCGCGAGCCGATGCCCACGCGTTTCACAACATCTGGGGGCGCCAGCGTTCCGTCCGGTGTGGTGAGATTTGCAACGACCCGCAGGGCTTCGTCCTGCGAGGGTTTACCCTTCTGCGTATCAAGCTCCACCAGCAGCACCATGTAAGGCACACGCGCCTGAAACGCCGGCTGGATGCCGTGATGCACCTCCTCGTACGAGTACACTTCTCCCTTCCCTTCCACCCGCGTCCAAGTGGACTTCAGGCATGTGCACCACGGGCACGCCGTCGTCGGCGGATAGCGCAGCAGCTTGCAGTCGTCGCACTGCTGCAGATGGAAATCATGCTCCGCGCAATGCCGAAAATATTCCAGGTTCTCGCCGTCCAGATCATCGATCGTGAGCGCCATATCGAGATAGTTGCCGCGTACTGGCATTGTCGTTTCCTCCCTCAGCCGCGCCGCATGACCATGGCCGAACCGGTCATCGGGTTCGCCCAGCCCAGGTTTGCTGTCACTTCGATATTGCGGACTTGCCGGCAACCACCCTCACGGTAATCGAAAGTATGCTGGCGTTTGCCGTCGGGCCCGATCGGGCACGAATCATCCGCATCGTGGCGCAACTGACGCACGTTCTCGATCACCATGTTCATGCCGTGCGTATAGCCCTCGCACAAATGACCGCCCGACGTATTGTTCGGCCGCTTGCCGCCGAGACGCGTGATGCCGCTCGACACGTATTCGCCGCCCTCGCCCTTCTTGCAGAAGCCATAGTCCTCAAGCTGCAGCATCGAGGTGAAGGTGAAGGCATCGTACGCGCCAGTGGCATCGATATCTTCCGGCCCCACGCCTGCATTCGGCCAAAGTATGTCCTTCGCGTAGTAGCCCGCGACTCGCGAAATCGGTCCGTGCTGGTAGTGCATATCCGTGCGCGGCTTGGAACAGCGGCCGACAACGCCGCGGATCAGCGCCGGCGTATGACGCAGATCCCGCGCTCGATCCGCGCCAGTGATGATGATGCACGTCGCATTGTCGGTCTCCACGCAGCAATCAAGCAGATGCAACGGCTTGCATATCATGCGGCTGTTGATCACATCGTCCACCGTATAGCGCTTCTTGTAGAACGCCTTCGGGTTGTTCGACGCATGCTCCGAGTGCACCACCTTCACCATGGCGACCTGCTCGGGCTTGGTGCCGTATTCGTACATGTGTCGCATGAATGTCGGCGCGAACATCTGTCCCGCGCTTTGCCACCCATACGCTCGGCTATGCAGCGCATCGCCATTGATCGGCGCAGCCGAGCGTGCGCCGGTCCCGCCGATACGAACCTGCGAATAGCCATTCATCGAGCGGAAGATCGCGACGCACTTGCACAGCCCGGCCTCGATCACCCCGATGGCGATGCCGACGAGTGCTTCGGTTGATGAGCCGCCGCCATTCACGTCCATGAAGAAGTTCAGGCGAATGCCCAGGTCGCCGGCGAGGAACGGCGACGGCGTGGAATCATTGCCCGAATAGGACAGCATGCCGTCGATGTCGCTGGGCTTCAGGCCCGCGTCCTGCATGGCATTGCGGATCGCCCAGGTGCCCATTGCACGCGTGGTGCGGCCGGAGCCGCGCGTGTAGGTGGTCTCGCCAACGCCGACGATGGCGTATTTGTCGCGCAGATATTTCGGCGTGGTGGCGTCGGTATCCGCCGGTAATGGCATG
>CAYRTL010000226.1:0-1892 GCA_964427005.1 uncultured Acetobacteraceae bacterium | reverse complement strand
ATCAGCTTGATTTGCGAATCATCGCCGTTCCGGATTTGTCAGGAATTTGGATCAGGTTTTCATGGATACCAGCAACGAACCTGTCCAATGCCCGTTGCACCCCATTCCAGTACGCGCCTCCATAATCGTGAACGATGAGCAGACCACCTGGAGAAAGCCGAGGATAAAAGAACTGCAAGCCAGCAATCATCGGCTCGTACAGATCGCAGTCGAGATGCACGACCGCATAGCGGGGTTCGTCCACCTCGTCAGGAATAGTGCCGGGGAACCAGCCCTTCAGATAGACCACTGCTGAGTCGCCCACCACGTCGCGAACAGTATCAACGCTAGTGACGGTGAAATCCTGCCCCTTGTCGCTATCGATATCCACCAGGTCTCTTGGATCGAAGCCCCCGAAGTTATCGAACAGATAGACTTGGCGGCCGTGCTGCCGCGCATAATGAGCGAGCACCGCAGCCGAGTTTCCGCGAAACACACCAAGCTCCGCGAAGTCGCCTGGTACGTTTTCAGCCAACACCTGCTTTATGTTGAACGCTAAAGCGTAGAGTCGCGGCAGATCTCCCCGGTTCTTCGGGTTGTGCCTGATCCAGCGTTCCCCCAGCTCAGCGAGTTCCGGATGCATGCCGTGTACAAACTCGGCATCAGGCCGATACGCGAGATAGGCCCTGCTCCGCGAGCGCAGCAGCCGAGGGGGCTGAAGCAGTGACCAGATGGCCATAGTGATTGTCTAGCCTCTCTCAGTTTGGTAGGAAAGTGGCCTCCTGTGACAGACTCTAAGCAGCACGAAGAATGCCGCCCTCCCGCCGCATCCTGGTCGTGCAGCCGTTGCCGGGCATCGGCGACATGGTCTGGCATTTGCCGCACATACGTGCCTTGGCCCGTCACTTCGGAGGTTCCGTCACTCTTGTGGCCAAGCCACGGTCGCATGCCGATGAGATATTTGCCGCGGAAGACACGGTGACCTCGATCATCTGGCTGGACCGAAATCCGAACGACGCGCGCGGAATCCATGATGGCTTGCTCGGTCTCGGGCGGTTGATCCGGACACTACGCACTGGCCGGTTTGACGCGGTGGTCCTGTTGCACAACAGCTCGTCGCTGGCTTTCGCCACCTGGGCCGCAGGGATTCCTTCGAGGCAGGGATACGGCATTGGCCTCCAGCGGTGGTTTCTCAACCGCGGTCCATACCTGACCAAGGCGGTCTGGCAACGTTGCCGGCCAATGGAGCGTGCCACGCTGTTCCTGCAGGCTGGGAAGATCCCCATTGGCGTGGCCGAGCCGCGCCTTCCCCTCACCTCCCAGGCGCGGATCACGGTGGAGCGCCAAATGCGGGACGTGAGGCGGCCGTTGGTGGCCGTCGGAATTGGCAGCTCAGAGTCTGCGCGGCAGTGGGGCGCCGGACGTTTTGCCGGGTTGGTATACGGGTTGATCAATGCAGGCTGGCCAACCCTTGTCCTGATCGGCGGATGCGGTGAGGAGATCCTGTGCCGCGATATATGCGACAGATTGGGTCATGATGCGGCGCACGTGATACCGGCGCTCGGCTGGCACCTGGCCGAGACCGCGGCGTTGCTCGCGGCGGCTTCTTTTTACGTCGGGAATGATACCGGCATCATGAATATGGCAGCTGCTGTTGGAACCCGGGCCTATGCCCTGTTCGGGATGACCCCGCCTTTGCGCAACAGCACGAAAATAGTTCCCATTCTGTCACCACCCGGTGGTCCGGTCGATGGTGTGGCACGCGTATCGGTGGAAGCCGTCCTTCAGGCGATCAGCGACGATCGTGGCTCGCTTGCACCCGGTGGCTCACGCGACGTCCAGCGAGTCAGTGCCTGAGACCTACCGGCATGCGACAGTCCGCCTACTGAGGGGCGCCCGCCCCTCCCGAACGG
>CAYRTL010000225.1:0-1952 GCA_964427005.1 uncultured Acetobacteraceae bacterium | reverse complement strand
ACCGACAGTGAATGGCATCAGCATGTGATAGGCGAAGCGGCTACGGACGTATCTCCGAGCAGCAAGCATCGGCTGGGCAGCAGACTCGGCAGCGAGTGACGAAGCGGCTCAGCGCTCCGGAGTCTCCTATAAACTCGAAGCGACCGCCGATCAGCTGGCAACCCGACGATGGTATGGAACTTTGCGAAATCCAGAAAGCAGACAGACTCCTGAAGGACTCACGACTCTCGTTGTGCTAACTCACCAACAGCCCGACACCGAGAACTATCATCCCAAATCCGGTGACCAAAGCGACAATCCGCGGATACGGCAGCACCTTCTGCACGAGCACGAGAATGGCCAGCAATGCGACCCAAACCAGAGTCATGACGCCGGCCACGAACAACAGCAGCATCAATGCCCAGCAGCACCCGACGCAGTAGGCGCCGTGCAGCACACCCATACGGAACGCGCCGGTAAGGCCGGGGCGCCAGTGTACGGTGATGAAGCTCAGCGGACTGCTACATTGTGTCAGGCAGCGGTTCTTCAGCGGCGATACCTCATAAGCGGCGGCAAGCAGAAACGCCGAACCCGCAAGCCAGCGGCTGACGAACGCCAGTGACGGCGACAGCAGCTGCATCTGTCCGAGTTGGATTTGCAAGGCCGCGGCGACAACGGCGAACATCCCCCACACGAAAATATACGCACCGACGAATACGCCCGTCGTCAGCACCGGCCGCGTGCCTTGCCGCCGCTGCACCGTGGTGAACAGCAGGATCATCGGCAACGCGCTCGGCAGCATCATACCAACCATCATCACCGCCCACATAGTCGCGGTGAGCACGAACGGTATCGGCGCCGGTTCCATGGACATGCCTGGCATGGCCGGCATGTCCTCCGTCGGCATGTCCTGTGACAGGCCAAATAGGTACAGCCACGCTAGCGCCGCGATTACGAGAATGCTCGCGGCGACGATGCCGCGGTCGCGCGAAATCGCCGTCACGACGGCAGGTCAGGCCGCCTTGCGATGCGGCCCGTACGGGCCGATGTCGATCACCGCGAGATGCGCGTGCCGATCGGCCCAGTTGAGCGGAACCGCTCCGGTGGCCTTGGTGCTGCTGCTACCGAACTCGGCCTCGATGAACTCGAAGCCTTCCTGTAGCACTACCTTAACCCGATGCGGCGCGCGGTTTACCGGATTGCGTACCGGCTCGGCATGCGAGTCGACGATGCCGTCGACTGAGAAGCGCCCGGTGCATGCGCTGACATCCGCCTCAAAGCTGATTGGGCGGAACAGCGGCTCGTTCATCTTGGTAATCGTGCTGGCGAACACGTTGAAATATGTGGCGCCCGGTTCCTGTTCCTGTCCGCTGAGAATGGTGAGCAGCGCGTTGCGCTGTTCGGGGGTTGCGCGCTCGTCAACGATGGCGAGTGCTTCGCCGTTACCTTCATGGATGGCCCGCGGCCAGGCAAACAGGCCGACCCATTTCAGGCCATCGAGCGACACGCTACCGAAGTGGCCGCTGTCGATGCGCATCGCGACGGCGGCACGGCAATCGCCAGTGGTCGGCAAACCATTGAATTGGCAGGGGCACCCCCACGCACAATTACAGGTCGCGATTTGTGGTCCTCGGATATGCCAGTCTACGTGAGCCATTCTTCCCTCGCTGAGTGGGCATTGGTGTTTCGGCTCGTCCGTTGAGGGGCGCAGGATAGGGCCGTGGTTCTGCGAGGTCAAAGCTGACGTTTCAACGGTCACCAGTAGCGGTAGATCACCAACGCCCCCACCTAACGGGGCGGAATATCTGGTTTGGGATCAACCGATTGGTGGTGCGGCGGCCCCTGTGGTGAGCCCGGCTGGCTGTGAGCGCACTCAAAAAATCGCCGACGATCAAAGCGCGGCCTGCTACTTCGGTGTAATCCACTATGAGACGACCACGGCCACAGGATCCGCCGTGAAGCCCGCCGGTTCT
>CAYRTL010000224.1:0-2015 GCA_964427005.1 uncultured Acetobacteraceae bacterium | reverse complement strand
GTGGTTTCAGTGCGATTGCGGAGACACATGCATACCAGGCTGCGCCCAGGCGATCGACGCTCGCGCGAGAGCATCGATCGTGTCCACCAGCGGCAGTGCGGGTGTAGGGCCAGCTTGCAGCCCCAAGGGTATCTCCGTGCAGCCTAGAACGACTGAAGCGGCCCCTCGCTTCCCCAGCTTCTGCACGACCTCGGCGAGTGGCGGATAGGCGTCCGCCACACGATTGGCCTTCACGAGGGCGATCGCTGGACTGACCAGCCGGTCCATCTCTTCCTGCGTCGGTACGATGCAGTCCCACCCATGTCCGGCGAGGCGGTCCTGGTACAGCCGCATCGCCAACGTGGCCTGCGTTCCCATCACTCCGATTGTGCCATGCGGAATGCCGAGGCGGCGCAGTTCGACGGCAGCGGCGTCTACAATGTGCAGGATCGGGACGGAAGCGGCATCCCTCATGCCATCGTACCAGCCGTGGGCGGTATTGCATGGAATGGCGATTGCGCCGCAGCCGGCCTGCTCCAGTCCCTTGATACCCCGCAGCAGCCAAGGAAGCGGGTCGGCTCCACCGTGCAGCCGGCCGAGTGTGCGGTCGGGCACGCGAGGGTCAGACCATAGGACAGTTGGAATGTGATCCTGATCGCGCGTTGCCGGCGTCAGCAGCGTAAGCCGCACCATGAAATGGGCGCTGGCCAAAGGGCCCATTCCACCCAAAACGCCCAGTATCTTCTCGTTCGTTGTGCTCATCGGCAACCTTTGGCCGTATCTTGACGCCTGCACAAGCTACGACCTACCGGAGATCATGGCGCACACGATCGATCTGCAGGGCCACCGCGGCGCACGTGGTCTTTTCCCTGAAAACACCATTGTTGGTTTCACTGGAGCTCTCGCCATCGGCGTCGATACGCTGGAACTCGACGTCGGGATGACCGCTGACGATGTTGTGGTGGTCACGCATGATCCCAGGCTCAATCCGGACATCACTCGCATTGATGGGGATTGGCTCAGCGAGCCTGGTCCAGTAATCCGCTCGCTCCGGATGACTGACTTGTCCCGCTATGACGTCGGACGCATCCGTCCAGGCTGCGAATACGCAACGCTCTACCCTGACCAGGCGCCACATGAGGGTGCCCGCATCCCAACCCTTGCTGACGTCCTTCGCCTGGACGCGAATGTGAACTTCAACATCGAATTGAAATCGTCACCGTGGGACGCAGCCCCGGCCATCGATGGAGCAGCAGTGGCCGAGGCGGTCGCGGCGGTTGCTGATGCCAACGGAACGGCGGCGCGCATTACCGTCCAGTCGTTCGACTGGCGGGGGCCGCGACACCTGCGCCGCACGCGACCGGACATCCGGCTGGCCTGGCTGACCCGGTCTGCCATCCTGATGGTGGCGCGGACGTGGTGGGACGGACCGCATCCGTCCGATTACGGTGGTTCCGTGCCGCGTGCCGTCGCCGCGGAGGGCGGACCGACATGGGGGCCCGAATACGTCGATTTGACCGAGGAGATGCTCGCGGAAGCCCATGCGCTCGGGCTTCGCGTCGTGCCGTGGACGGTCAATGTGCCAGAGGACATGCGCCGGCTGATCCGCTGGGGGGTCGATGGGCTGATCACCGACCGGCCGGATCTGGCGCGCATCGTACTGGCGGAAGAGGGCTACAAACTGCCACCGCCCCGGCTGGTCGCTATGGCGGACTGAGGAAGTTGGCGGCGGCCGATGCGCGGGCCAGCAATGCTTGCAGGTCGGGGTTCTTGTCGCCGTCGTACGCCGTGAGTGCTTCCATCGGCACAAAGAACTCGTGCGCGTGCGGCAATTGATGTCTGGCGAAACCCTGATAGTGCTGCTGCTTGAGGCCGTACAGCACGTGCATGTCGCGCACCGGAACGACGAACGGTAGAGTGGGCTGCTGGCGCAGCACCCCGGTGATTTTCCAGCGCGGTGTTGGATCGCCTGGCATCACCGGCGAGAGCAGCCAGGGAACCGGACAGACAGCCAGCAGGGAGTGCGTACTCGGCGC
>CAYRTL010000223.1:0-2225 GCA_964427005.1 uncultured Acetobacteraceae bacterium | reverse complement strand
AGCTGGACTTTGGCCAATTTCTTGGAGGTCAGTCGGCTACGGCGGCTTCTTGATAGACAACGTTTTCCATGATGCCGTTCTGGATTGCGTTCCGATAAATCGCCGCAGCGAACCGTGGATCGTCTGCTAACCTCTGTGGATCGGCATGTGATAACCAGGCTGTGCTGTCGGAGAAGGCGTCTTCGATCAACTCGACATCGACGGGCACGATAAGGCCGCAGGTCATAGCAAATTCGGCTGGCCAGCAAAGCCGGCTGGCGACGGTCATTCCAGGATCCGCGCTGTGGGCGAGAGCTTGGTCGAGCAACCACGTTTCACGGTCGCGCAGCAAATCGGCGACGATCACACCAGCGGTCTCGTGCCGTCGTTCAATCCGCCAGAGGGAGAAACGTGCCTGGCACATTGCGTCGAGGGTCAATGCTTCATCGGAGCCGGGCTGGAGCATCACTGACTTCGCATAGCGATCTATGGCACGTGAACGCCCTCGCTTGGCTGTGTAGATTGCCAGATCGAACAGCAGTGTCATCTCTTCCTCACTCTCGGCGACAAGGGTCTGGCCATAGGCCAGACCGAGATGCTTGGCTTGTTCTAAGATGGCTTGGCGGGTCAGGCAACCGAGAGCGCCGCTGTGATGACGCGTGCTGACCGCGCGAAGACCGCGATAGCGATCCATTACCTCAGTGTAAGGCATCGTTTTCTCCCCGCCTGTGTCAGCCAGTCAAGGGCGGAGGATACGCCTGCAGCATCGAGTCGTGCCGGCTCGGCGAGGTTCTTGCCAGCGTTGAATCGATTGTGATGACCGCAGGGATTCGCCGACGACTCGCCAGCGTCGAGTCTCCCCCGAACATCGATTCGGGGGATTAAATGTCGGGGACGAAGGCCAGGTCGGATCGCGGAATCTCAAACCGACTGGCCAGCTGGCTGCAGCCGTTCGGCGATTGCTTTACAGTACCGACCTGGCGGCACGTCCTCGTGCTGGTCGCTGGCGCTATACTCAGCCCCGGACGGCGGACCGTTGCCGCGGCACTTCGTGTCGTGGGGCTGGAGCAGGGGGCGAGCTTCACCAACTATCATCGGGTGTTGAACCGCAACAGCTGGTCGAGCCGACGGATCGCCGGCCGTTTGTTGCAGCTCTTGGTCAGCACGTTTGTTCCCGATGGCCCTGTCATTATCGGTCTCGATGACACTCTTGAGCGACGATGGGGGAGCAAGATCAAGGCGCGTGGCATCTACCGCGATCCGGTACGCTCCTCGCACGGCCACTTCGTCAAAGCCAGCGGACTGCGCTGGCTTTGTGTGATGCTGCTGCCGCATATTCCTTGGACTGGCCGCGTCTGGGGTCTGCCATTCCTGACCGCCCTGGCTCCTTCCGAGCGATATGCGCGACTGCACCAGCGGCGACACAAGAAACTCACCGACTGGGGTCGACAGACCTTGCTGCAGATCGCGCGATGGCTGCCAGGGCGGCAGATCATCGCCGTCACTGACAGCAGCTATGCGGCGATTGATTTGCTCAACGCGGTGCGACGGCGGATCTGCATGATCACCCGCCTGCGTCTCGACGCACGGCTCTTCGACCCACCGGCGCCACGTCGCCCGGGTGCCATCGGGGCGTCCCCGAGTCATCGGACGCCGTCAGCCCACTTTAGCCGCACGCCTCGCCGACCCGAAAACACGCTGGCAGCGCCTCAAGGTAACAGGCTGGTATGGCCGGGGCGAGCGTCTGGTCGACATCGTCTCCGCCACCGCCATCTGGCATCATCCCGGCCGAATGGTGCCCCTCCGTTACGTGCTGGTCCGCGACGTCGCCGCTGAATTCAAGCCGCAGGCATTCCTGTGCACTGATCTCGACGCAAACCCGCTCGATATCCTCCGCTGGTTCATTCGCCGCTGGTCGACTGAAGTCACGTTTGCCGAGGTCCGACGCCATCTGGGAGTTGAAACTCAGCGACAATGGTCAGATCATGCGATCGCTAGAACCACGCCCGCTCTGCTCGGACTGTTCTCGCTGATCACCCTGTGGGCCGATGAGCTCTGCGCAACAGGTCAGCTCACTCCGCTCACTGCCAGTTGGTACCACAAATCGCTCCCGACTTTCAGCGATGCCATTGCTGCCGTTCGTCGGGAACTGTGGCGAGGCCAGAATTTCGAAACCTCCACACCCAACCTGAACATCATCAAAATGCCACGCACAACAATCAACGTGTTGATAAGTGCCGCTTCCT
>CAYRTL010000222.1:0-2229 GCA_964427005.1 uncultured Acetobacteraceae bacterium | reverse complement strand
CTGCAACAGCGGAAAATATGGCGTGCCTGCGATCGAGCCTGTGATATCTCCGCACTCGACATCCGCGATGAATGCCGAATATCGCACGCGCTTGCCGCTGTTCATCAGATGCGGCCACCCGCGGCGCCATACAATCGGCATCCCGTTGTCGGTGTAGGTGTTGGCATCGAGCGCATAGAGCGCGCCGGTCTGATAATCGCCCACCACGACACGGCCATAAGCAAACGCGCAGCATTGCGCGCGATGGCGATGCTCGCCCCCGTTCGTGTCGGTATAGACCGCCTCGTGAAACTCTCCCGTCACCTCGTCATAACGCCAACTCTTGTCGGCGCTAGGGAAGTTGATCTGGTAGAACGGATGGCCATTCTGCTGGAAGCAGAAGCCTACCGCATCGGCGGTGGTCGGATAATTAGACCACTCGGTCTCCACAGCATGATTTGAGATGCGCTTCGCCTCGTAGTCCGTTCCCTGCGCCAGAATGTTCTGGCCTGCGTTGTCTTGCGACAGAAAGTAGATATGGGCGTCGTTTTGCGCGACCGAGTATTTTGCGCAGCATCCGTGCTGGATGAACGGTCCCGGCATGATCTGGAACGGGAAAGCCTGAGACCCTGCATTGAACCAGATTTCCGAAGTCCTCTCGCCGATCAGCCAAATCTGACGCTTCGTGACGATGACGGAAACAAGGTTATCCGAGTAGCCGTTTTTTGCCGCAAAAAATGTGGAATCGAAGACGACCTGATTGTTGTAGGTGCAGTAAAAGTTGCGAGTTCCAGGTTGGTTCAGGACGATAAACCCGTCGATCGCATCAACGCGATCCGCGCCGTAGAAAGCATAAACCGCAGGTCCAGGTGGGGCATTGTTGGTGGAATTGATCTGTGCAAATGCCCGTGTCGCCAGCGTGACCTGGTAGCCGTTGCTAGTCCCATCTACCAACACCAGCGTTGTGCCGTTATCGGCCATGCTGACAGGCAGTGAACCAGCACCAATCGAACCCAGCAGCGTAAACTTCCAGGCCGGCGACACGTAATAGAGACTGTTGCCGCAAGCGTAGTAAAGATCACCTGAATTGGCGCGGTACAGGCCGCGCGCTGGGCCGCCAACCGGCGGGTTGCCAAGCGGCAATAAGCCGGGCGTCGGATAGTAGGTCAGCGGCGCGGCCGGCGTGCCCTTCACAAGGGCCGACGCGATCAGATCGCCGCTACCGATGCCCTCCAGCCCAAGCGAGGCGCTGGGAGGATTTGGCTCGCCGTACAAATTGACTGAGCGCTGGGCACTGGCGATGATCGAACGGGCCGAATACGCGCCTTGAACGAGCGGAACGCGCATCGCGTGCCTAGTTCATTGCGTTGATTTCGAGCCAGTTGAAAACGATGTCCGACGCTGCTGTCGTGGCGTTACCAGTGACCGCAATCAAGATAGCTCCGCTTTCAGTCGCGGTGATAAGAGAGGGCGCCAGAAGAGCGGCAGTCGCGGCGCCGATCTGCGCCTGATTGTGAATGCCAATCTGGGTGTTGGAACCTGTGGCGCCATACTTGAAGATGTTGGCACTCAATGACCATCCGCCGCCGTTGGTCGCCACCGTGCCGGTATCAGCGACCGTCGTGCCGCCGCCGCCGACGGTAGAACCCACAACGGCAGTCGCGGGATTGAAGATGATTTTGATTCGCTTGTTATTGCCAGTCGCTCCGAAGGAGCCGGCAGCAGTGACCTGAATGCCGCGACCGGATACGTCAAACGAACTCGCCGGTAGAGAATAGAACGCCAGGACGTTATCGGCACCCGTGGTGCCAGGATTGACGCCCGCCGAGCTGATCTGGCGATTTACGTTTCCTTCTTCCGGGAAAGAGGCCGTGCCGCCACCAAACTGTGTGAGCATCGAGGCGGGCTCAACGCCAACGCCGGGAACGACGCCGGTCAGAATCCACACAGCCGCACCCGCCGCGCTCGACTGGCAGACCCACATGCGGCTTGCACTCGTATTGATCCAGCGCGATCCGACGACGTAGCCCTGCGTGCTGTCATTGCCGACGCCAGGGTCCGTCGTTGCGGTGAGGTTCGCTGACTGAACCAGAGTGTTAAGCGCCGACTGCGTTGTCGACCCGGAAGGCGTCACAAGCGCGGCGCCGACGCTGATCTGCTGAAAGTTCGGCCCCGTGACAATCACTGCATCGGGCGTGGCGGTTCCGGCCATTGCGATTAACTCCTGTTAGGCGGCTTGCGTGTGGAGGG
>CAYRTL010000221.1:0-2234 GCA_964427005.1 uncultured Acetobacteraceae bacterium | reverse complement strand
GCAAAGGCCAGCGCTGCCTGATCGTGGCCCCGCCGCGCACCGGCAAGACGGTGATGCTGCAGAACATCGCCAAGTCGATCAGCGCCAACCACCCCGAGTGCTACCTGATCGTGCTCTTGATCGACGAGCGTCCGGAAGAAGTGACGGACATGCAGCGCACGGTGAAGGGCGAGGTCATCTCCTCGACCTTCGACGAGCCGGCCAGCCGCCACGTGCAGGTGGCGGAGATGGTCATCGAGAAGGCCAAGCGCCTGGTCGAGCACAAGCGCGACGTGGTGATCCTGCTGGACTCCGTGACGCGCCTCGGCCGCGCCTACAACACGGTGGTGCCGTCCTCGGGCAAGGTGCTGACCGGCGGCGTCGACGCCAACGCCCTGCAGCGGCCCAAGCGCTTCTTCGGCGCGGCGCGCAACATCGAGGAAGGCGGCTCGCTCACCATCATCGCGACCGCGCTCATCGACACCGGCAGCCGCATGGACGAAGTGATCTTCGAAGAGTTCAAGGGCACCGGCAACTCGGAAATCATCCTGGACCGCAAGCTGTCAGACAAGCGCACATTCCCGGCGATCGACATCACCAAGTCGGGCACGCGCAAGGAGGAGCTGCTGGTCGAAAAGGGCACGCTATCGAAGATGTGGGTACTGCGCCGCATCCTGAACCCGATGGGGACGGTGGATGCGATGGAGTTCCTGTTGGACAAGCTGAAATACAGCAAGACCAATAACGACTTCTTCGATGCGATGAATACGTAAAAATGTAACGACGTGGATGCCGGGGCCGAGCCCCGGCATGACGTTTTCCCTCGGCTGATTACACCCGCTGTCCGCCGTCGATGTGGATCTCGGAGCCGGAAATATAGCTCGCCGAGTTCGAACACAGGAACAGCAACAAATCGGCTACCTCCTTGGGCTTGCCAATCCGGTGCAGCGGGATATCGCGGTCGACGATGCTTTCGGTGCCGGGGGACAGGATGCCGGTGTCGATCTCGCCTGGCGACACCGCATTCACGCGAACGCCCGCACGGCCCAGGTCTGCGGCCAACTCCCGGGTCAAAGCCCACAGCGCGGCCTTTGAGGCGGCGTAGGCGGCCGATGCGAACGGATGGACCCTCGATCCAACGATCGAGGTCATGTTGACCACCGTCCCCCTCGCCTTCTCGAGTGGCTCTCGAAGACCCTGCACCAGCGCGACACAGGCGAAGAAGTTGACATTGAAGATGTGCAGCCAGTCTGGGTGCGCCAATTCCAGCGCGCCGATTTTGCTGCCATCCGGGTGCTTCGGCGAGATCGCCGCGTTGTTGATCAGTGCGTCCAGCCCGTCGCCGACAATGTCGCGCAGGTGCGGCATTTCGGCCTGCACGCGTGCGATGTCGGCAAGGTCCAGTTGGATGTGATTCTTCGCGCCGCCCTCCCACGGGCAGCGGGGGTCAAAGGGATGGCGCGACAGGGTCAGGACACGCCAGCCGGCGTCGCTGAACGCCTTCACGGTAGCATGGCCAATGCCGCGGCTGGCCCCGGTGAGCAGGAGAACGCGTTGTCTTTCCGCCATGAGGGTTCCTTTGCGCCTGTACGCCCGGCCAGGCAACCTGCCGCGGCGATTGCCAAATATGCAGATATCTTTATATAGCGCCGCCGACTGAGCAGGAGCGAGCATATGGCCGACTACAAGGTGAAGGACATCTCCCTGGCCGAGTGGGGCCGCAAAGAGGTCGCGATGGCCGAGGACGAGATGCCTGGCCTGATGGCGACCCGCGAGGAATACGGGGCCTCCAAGCCGCTTAAGGGTGCTCGGATTGCGGGCTGCCTGCATATGACGGTGCAGACCGCGGTGCTGATCGAAACTCTCCAGGCGCTCGGGGCCACGGTCCGCTGGTCGTCCTGCAACATCTTCTCTACCCAGGACCATGCGGCGGCGGCGGTGGCGGCAGCCGGCGTTCCGGTGTTTGCCTGGAAAGGCATGAACGAGGAAGAATTCTGGTGGTGCATCGAGCAGACGGTGCGCGGGCCGGATGGCTGGACACCGAACATGATCCTGGACGACGGCGGCGACCTGACGTTGCTGATGCACCAGAAGCATCCCGAGATGCTGAAGGATGTGCGTGGCATCTCCGAGGAGACGACCACCGGCGTGCACCGCCTGCGCGACATGGCACGCGACGGCAAGCTGCTGACGCCGGCGATCAACGTGAACGACAGCGTGACCAAGTCGAAGTTCGACAACCTGTACGGCTGCCG
>CAYRTL010000220.1:0-2266 GCA_964427005.1 uncultured Acetobacteraceae bacterium | reverse complement strand
GCGCGGGTTTCATTTTGCCTGATCCCGCAGGCGTGCCGTTCCGTCATTCTTCCTGTAGATTTTCCGGTCGGTGCCGAGATGGGAGACAAGCATGAAAGCCCTGACCCAAACGCAGGTGGATTTCTATCGCCAAAACGGCTTCCTGTTCCCGATTCCCGGCCTCGCGGCCGAGGAAGTCGCAACCTGTTTGGCCGGACTTGCGCGCCTGGAAGCCGAACTCGGCTGCCCGGTGGCTGATGCCGATGTAAAGTGGCGCTCCCACGCCTATGCCCATTCGCCCTGGTTCAACGACCTGATCCGCCACCCGCGTATTCTGGATGCAATCGAGGACGTGATCGGTCCCAACATCCTGGTCTGGACCAGCACGTTCTTCATCAAGGAGGCGAACTCGCCCACCTACGCCGCCTGGCACCAGGACGGCACGTATTTCGGTCTGGAGCCGAAGCAACAGGTCTGCGCCTGGGTGGCGTTGACGGACGCCACGGCGGAGGCTGGCTGTATGGAACAGCTCTCGTTCCACGGCGAGCCACGTCAGTACCATCACGCCGCCCTGGGTCTCGCGCACAGCATCAACCGTGCCGGCCAGACTATCGTGGAACCATTCGACGACAGCGAACCGGTGGCCATGGCGCTGCCCGCCGGCTCCTTCTCGCTGCACCATGAGCTTGCCGTCCATCGCTCGGCGCCCAATCGTGCGCCACATCGGCGGGTTGGTATTGGCTTGAACTACATTCCGACGCATGTACGCGTGGACAGTCCGGTCCGTTTGAAGGCGATGCTGGTGCGCGGCGAGGATCGCTACGGCCACTTCGATTTGATTGATCCGCCATCCGCCGAACGCGATGCTGCGGCGCTTGCCGTGCATCAGGAGGTGAGCGAACGCTACCGCGCCAATTACAACGTGCAGGTCAAGCGGCACGCCGAGCAGTTTTCCACCGCAGCCTGACAATTTGGAGCTTATTCATGCGCCCCTCCGGCCGTGCCTCTGACGCCTTGCGTCCGATCATCCTTACTCCAGGGTTCGCCCGTCATGCCGAAGGGTCCTGCCTGATCCGCATGGGGAACACCGAGGTGTTGTGTGCCGCCAGTGTCGAAGGACGCGTGCCGCCCTTCCTGCGCAACTCCGGCCAGGGATGGGTCACCGCGGAATACGGCATGCTGCCGCGCTCCACCCATACGCGTGGCGAACGTGAAGCGGCTCGTGGCAAGCAGTCTGGCCGCACGCAGGAGATCCAGCGTCTCATCGGCAGGGCGCTGCGCGCTGTGGTGGACCGCTCGCAGATGGGCGAGGTCACCGTCACACTGGACTGCGATGTGCTGAACGCCGATGGCGGGACCCGCTGTGCCGCGATTACCGGCGCCTGGGTGGCATTGAGCCTCGCGTTCCGCCACATGCAGCGCATGAACGTCATCAAGACGGTGCCGCTGATTGGCCAGGTCGCAGCAGTCTCGTGCGGCATCACTGCGGGTGAGCCGGTGCTGGACCTCGATTACGTCGAGGATTCCAGTGCGGAAGCGGACGCCAACTTTGTGCTGACTGACGCGGGCGGCATTGTGGAAATACAGGGCACAGCGGAGCGGAGCGCCTTCAGCGAGGCGCAGTTTCTCGGCATGCTTGGCCTTGCGCGGCAAGGTGTTGCTGCGCTGTTCGAGGCGCAGCGCAAGGCAATCGAAGCGGCCTGATGGCGCGCAAGCTGGAGCGCGGTGCGCGGCTGGTGCTCGCGAGCCATAATCCCGGCAAGCTCGCCGAGTTGATCGAGTTGCTGGGGCCGCACGGTATCGATGTGATCTCCGCCGGCACACTCGGCTTGCCCGAGCCGCCGGAGGACGCGCCAGACTTCGTCGGCAACGCATGCATCAAGGCGCAGACAGCGGCGCGCGCCACCGGACTGCCCGCACTGGCCGACGACAGTGGCTTCTGCGTCGCGGCGCTGGGCGGCGCACCGGGTCCCCACTCAGCGCGCTGGGGCGGTCCGACCAAAGACTTTGCCGCTGCAATGGCGCGCGTGAACCGCGAGATGGGTGCCGCCGCTGATCGTCGCGCGTGGTTCGTGGCTGCGCTGTGTGTGGCGTGGCCGGACGGTCACACCGAGACTTTCGTCGGCCGCGTGGATGGAACAGCGATGTGGCCGCCGCGCGGCGGCAAGGGCTTTGGCTACGATCCGATGTTTGTCCCCACCGGTTGCACGGCAACCTTCGGTGAGATGGATGCTATCGACAAACATGCCGTCAGCCATCGGGCCCGAGCGTTGGCACAATTCGTGGC
>CAYRTL010000219.1:0-2361 GCA_964427005.1 uncultured Acetobacteraceae bacterium | reverse complement strand
GGAGACTTGAGAGGATCTGTCCCTAGTACGAGAGGACCGGGATGGACGCACCTCTGGTGCACCGGTTGTCGCGCCAGCGGCACCGCCGGGTAGCTATGTGCGGACGGGATAACCGCTGAAAGCATCTAAGCGGGAAACCCACCTCGAAACTAGGTCTCCCAGAGGGCCGTGATAGACCATCACGTCGATAGGCCAGGTGTGTAAGGGCGGCAACGCTCTGAGCTGACTGGTCCTAATCGCCCGATAGAGCTCAAGATCAACACCATGCATGGAAATCATCCTCAGACACACGACGCTCACCAGAGCCTGCATTCAGCCCGATACGGATGGGCTGGACGACCTGGTGGCTTTGGCGGGGGGCCTGCACCCGATCCCATCCCGAACTCGGCCGTGAAAACCCCCAGCGCCCATGGTACTGCGTCTCAAGGCGCGGGAGAGTAGGTCGCTGCCAGGTCTTCCAACCCATCCGTTACGCGGCCCGCCGAACGAAGTGAGGCGTTGGCCGAAGTCATGTCCCCGGGCTTGTCCCGGGGACCCTGGTCTTCTGGCGCGGGGTGGAGCAGCCCGGTAGCTCGTCAGGCTCATAACCTGAAGGTCATAGGTTCAAATCCTATCCCCGCAACCAACTCGCCTCCAGCGAGTACTCCGGTCACTACCCAGCGGCAGTGCTGATCGCTCGCCTCGGCAGGCGCATCATCAGAAGCAGCAGCCATGCCGGCACCGTCGCCATGATCAGCAGCACGTAGACATCGGCATAGGCGACAATCTGCGCCTGGTGGTTGATGATCCGATCCAGCAGCGCCGCGCCATGCGTGGTGGCCGGATCGAGCCAGCGCTGCACGTGCCCGCCTCCTTGCAGAGTCCGGCTGAACGGGGTGACCGAGGCTCCGATCATCTCGTGCATGGCCTGCGCAGTGCGCGCCACGACCGAGGTTGCGACCGACACGCCGATCGCCGCACCGAGGTTGCGCAACAGGCTGAACAGCGCGGCGCCCTCGGTTCGCATCGACGGCGCCAGCGTGACGAACGCCAGCACCTGAATCGGGGTGAACAACAGCCCCATTGCACCGCCCTGGATCACGATCGCGGTGATGATCTCTCGCTCCGATACGTCGGGCGTCCAGCCGGTCATCAGCCAATAGCTGTAGCTCAGCATCAGCAATCCGATCGCCACCAGCAGTCGCGCATCCACGCGGGATGCCAGGCGCCCGGTCAGTATCGTCGTCACCAGGCTGCCAAACCCACGTGGCGCCATGACCAGGCCTGCGGTCAGCACAGGGTATTGGCTCAATATCTGCAGCCATGGCGTCATCAGCGCGAGGCTGGAGACCATGAAGATACCGACCATGAACATCAGCAGCACGCCGGACGCGAAGTTGACGTCCTTGAACAACGCCGGCCGGATCAGCGGCTGATGTGCGGACGACACGTGCACCAGGAAAAGATAAAAGCCCAGGCCGGCCAACACGGCCTCGATGATGATCTCGCGGGAGGTGAACCAGTCCTGGTCGTGGCCGCGGTCCAGCATCAACTGCAGGCCGCCGATTCCAATCGCCAGCACGCTGAAGCCTAGCCAGTCGAAGCGCAAAGGTAGCTGCGCGCCACCGCCCGGCAGGAAGATCATCAGGCCGATCGCCGCTGCCAGACCGAACGGCAGGTTGATGTAGAACACCCAGCGCCAGCTATAGGCCTCGGTCAGCCAGCCGCCGACAGTCGGGCCCATGATCGGCCCTAGCATCACGCCGACACCCCAGATTGCCATGGCGAAGCCGCGCCGCTCGGGCGGATAGATGTCGAGCAGCGTGGCCTGCGACAACGGCACCAGGGCGGCGCCGAACACACCCTGAAGAATGCGGAACACCACCATCTGGCCAAGTGACTGCGCAGCGCCGCAGAGCATCGAGGCGATGGTGAAGCCAAGGATGCAGCCGACATAGAGCGGCTTGCGACCATACCGCGCTGCCATCCAGCCGACCGGCGCCGTCATGATCGCCGATGCGGTGATGTAGGAAGTCAGGACCCAGGTGATCTCGTCGAAACTCGACGAGAAACTGCCTTGCATGTAGGGCAGCGCGACGTTCGCAATTGTCTGGTCGAGCAATTGCAGCACCGTGGCACCAATCGCGCACGCGGTGATCATCGCCCGATGGGGCGTGTCGTGGTGGACTGTCTCTCCCGGCATCTTCGCGGTCTTGTCGTTGTCCGCAACGCAGGTCCGGAGCATGTGGATAAGTGGCATCCACCGTCAAACACCGCCATGCTGCGCGTGGCAGGGAGAGGGCTAGTTCAGATGATGTCGCTTCGTTCCTCAGATCTCCAGTCGTTCGTGACCTCGGCGGAAGCAGCCATCGATCATGGTGC
>CAYRTL010000218.1:0-2428 GCA_964427005.1 uncultured Acetobacteraceae bacterium | reverse complement strand
ACCCATGCGCCGCCTTCATCGTCATGGCCGGCGCAGGCCGGCCATCCACGTCTTGCCTTGCCGCAGTCGGCAAAGACGTCATGGCGGGGCCAAGCCCCGCCATGACGTGAAACAGCCGCCATGAGTCACGATCAACGGGGCTTGGTATAACCCCGCCCTCGCCGGAATCCATTTGCGTATTCTGCGTGTTTTGCGGTTCCATTTTCCTTGTTTACTGCCGGCACAACCCTTCCAATCCATTGACGCCAGCAAATCAGGCCGCGCTCGGGCGATACGGACCGTAACCGCCGGCCGAACATTCCTCACATCGCCGTCATACCGCCATCCACGAACAGCAGGGCGCCGGTGACGTAGGAGGCATCGTCGGAGGCCAAGAACAGGATCGCGGCGGCAACTTCCTCGGCCCTGCCCGGGCGCTTCAGCATGGTGCCTTGTGCGGCCTTGGCGTTGTACTGCTCGACGGTCTCGCCGGCCGCGGCGATGCGGCGCGCATGGAACGGCGTGAAGATCGGGCCAGGGCCGACAGCGTTCACCCGAATGCCCTCAGCCGAGTGGTCGGCGGCGAGCCCCCGCGTCAAGCCCGCGACCGCGGCCTTGGTCGTGTCGTACTGCAGGTTGCCGCCGCCTGCGACGACGGACCGAACGGAGGCGACGTTGACGATGGCGCCGCCTTGGTTGCGGCGCATCAGCGGAACCGCCGCCTTGGCACAGAAGGCGTAGCTCATCAGGTTGACGCTGAGAATCTCGTTCCAGCTCGCGGCACTCGCCTCGTCTATCTTCTCGTATTTACGGATGCCGGCATTGTTGACCAGGATGTCGAGGCGCCCGAATTTTTCCGCGGCACCGTTGACGAAGGCGAGGCATGCGGCCTCAGTGCCAACGTCAGCCTGGGTGAAGGCGACCTTGGCGCCGGCGGCCTCGAGTTCGGCCGCCACGCGCTGGCCACGCTCGCCGTCCCGATCGCAGAATGCCACGCTCGCGCCCTCGGCAACGAAACGCCTGACCGTCGCCTCGCCAATACCCGATGCCCCACCTGTCACCGCTGCGACCTTGCCGTCGAGCCTTCCCATGTCCGTCCCCTTTCATTGCATTGCGAAACGCGCATCCACCATACGTCGTATCCATCCGGCGGGGCACCGCCTTGTTGCCGTGGCCTGGGTGGCGGACCTTAGCTTGACAGCCGCTTGGAGGATGACTGAGCCGAGGGTAGCTTGAGTTCCTAAGTTCGTGTACCCCCGATTCGGGGGCTTTATTGCAGCGACCTCAATGGGGACTTTCCGGTGAACGGCAGTGGATCTGGCGCAACGCTGCCTCGCGTCGTCGTCGTGCCGCTCAACACGGTCAATCTGTTCTTTCCCCAGGTCACGCAGGAGGCGAGCAGCGGCGACGATCCGACAGCCCAAGGCAACCCGACAGCCACGCTGCGGGTCATCTATGCGAACAGCGACGGATCGCAGTTGGTGACGATCACGGTGGACGAGTACGCGAACTCGGACGACGCGCTATCCGCATATCAGATCGCGTTGCAGAAGAGCGAAATCGTGGCGGGGTTCACCCTGATCACCGTACCGAATCTGGCCCGGCAAACCTTCGCCGGTACAGTGACGATGGGCGGTGAGACGCATGTCGGCCTTGGTGTGCTGGATGGCACACTGGTGGTGGGAGCGACCCTCGCTGGCTTCATTGCCTCGTCGGACAATGTGGGCAGGCTCGTCGCAATGGCGAGTACGGAAGATGCCACAGCCAAGATAGCACTCGGCATTCCGCTCTGTTTCGCCGCCGGCACACGCGTTGCGACCCCGCGTGGTTCAAGCGCTGTCGAGCATCTGCGGGTAGGTGATACAGTGCTCACGGTCGCCGGAACGTCAGAAGCGATTCGATGGATCGGCCGGCGTCACGTCGATTGTCGCCGGCATGCCAAGCCGGATCGCGTCATGCCGGTTCGGGTCGCACCGCACGCCTTTGGGGAAGGTCGACCGAGCCGTGAGGTACTGCTATCGCCTGATCACTCGGTCTTCGTTGATGATGTCCTGATCCCGATCAAATTGCTGCTCAACGACAGCACGATCAGCCAGCTCAGCGTCCATGCGATCACCTATTATCATATCGCATTGGCGCGGCATCATGTTGTGCTTGCTGAAGGACTGCCGGTGGAGACTTATTTGGAAACTGGTGGGCACAGTGCGTTCGACGATAAACGGGGTGACATACAACTCCACCCGGATTTTGTACCGGACGCGATAGGCGTCTCTGCTGTGTGGCAAACCTGTGGCTATGCGCCGCTCGTGGATGACGAAGTCCTGCTCAACATTGTCCGGACCAGGTTGCGGCTGCAAGCCGAGTTGCTGTCTGACAGTGCGTCGATAAGCAGGGCACGGAGGGTCGCGTAGAGCGGTTTCACTGTGGTGGTAAATTCAAACCGAGACAC
>CAYRTL010000217.1:0-2434 GCA_964427005.1 uncultured Acetobacteraceae bacterium | reverse complement strand
TGATTAAGAAACGATGGAACAGCTACCGTCCCGCTAGACCGTGCAACCGACGGGCCAGCGCCGGCTAGTCGCGACGCTTCCCCCGATCGTAGTAGTACGGTGACAATGATCACCGCTTTAGCGGGCTAAAGTGCCCCGGTCGGCTTCACGCCGTGAAGCGCCGTGGCGGCGGAAGACATCTGCCACCTCAGGCTTGATGGTGCAGCGCCAACTGCCCCATGCACCGCGGCAAATACAAGGAGGAGGCTGGCGTGATAACCAATGTGGAGCGTTATCAGCGGATCGCTCCAGTCTATGACCTGCTGGATTTGCCGTTCGAACGAGGTCGATATCATGCCTTGCGACCGTTGCTGTTCCACGGAATGACTGGCCGACTCTTAGATGCTGGCATCGGAACCGGCCGCAATTGCGAGTTCTATCCTTCGGAAGCAATCGTCTCTGGGATCGATACCAGCACCGCGATGTTGGCGCGGGCGCGAGACCGCTGCCCTACCTTAGCAGCCTACGGTCGGCTATATCAGATGGATGTGACCGCACTAGCATTTCCAACTGCATCATTTGACGCCGCGGTCTCAAGTTTTCTGTTCTGTGTGCTGCCCGACCAGTTTCAGGTACCTGCGCTTCGCGAGCTGGGACGCGTGGTGAGACCTGGTGGGATCATCCGACTCATGGAGTACGTACGCCCACGAGGCATGTTTCGTCGGCTCATCTCGTACATCTGGCAACCATGGATCAGGTGGGCATATGGGGCGAGCTTCGACCGTCATACAGAAGAGCAGGTTCCTGTTGCCGGGCTCGAACTTCTTGAATCTCGCTACGTCGTCGCTGATCTAGTAAAGCTTCTGACGATCCGAGTCCCCTGCCGCGAAGCGAAGTAGTTCAATAGGCTTCTTGGGGCTGCACAAAGATCAAACCCAGTTGCTGAAGCGATCACGGATGCCCTGCGGGATGCCGGCCTGGGATGAGTCGGTGTTGGCCGTAATCGCGCTGCTCGCCACACCCACCATCGCTGATCAGCAATCCGCTCCGAAGAAAGACCCGGTAAGCTGTGTCGTGAACGGCCCGTGTACGTGAGAGGGCCCAGAGATTGTGGCAACGGCACGCGCATACAAGGACACTTTCGCACGTCGCCGCTGCCTGATTCCTGGGATGACCTGTGCTTCGCGGGTCTCTGGGACCGGTGCGAGACGACAGACGTGGGGACGGTCGAGAGCTTCACCATGCGCATGAAGGACGCTGTCGCTCCATTCGACAAGCTGCACGATGGGCAACGCATCATTCTGCGCCGTGAGGATCAGGCGACGTGGCTTGATCTGACCGCCGACGTACGACCTCTGTCCAAGTTGGATAACGGGGATCGATTTATGATCGCGAGGGCTCAGGTGGATAGCAGCTAACGCATCCACACGCAGTCCGCGGGATGCACTTTCGCCATCTCTGAGTTGATGGGCCGCCAGGTTTGGCTACCACTGGCGGGTCGTTCGTACGCCTCTAGGGGGCAGAGAGCAGTACACACGATTGTCTCGAACCCTCTCCATTTTGTATCTTCATCAATCTAAGGCTCACGACGCTTACCCTGCTCTTGTCAGCCATCAGAGCCAACGTGGCTGACAAAGATGCCAGCGACATCACACAACTTATCTACGAGAAGGCCAGCAGAATCCTCGGCTCCCAGGACGGGTTTCGTCTCACACTGCGACCGCGCGATAGGGAGTTCTGCCAGCAGTTTGTACAACGTGAAGGTGGCTATGCAAAGCTCCTTGAGATGGACCACATACCATCCGATAGCCGGCTGGCTTCCGTCGGAACAGGTGGCTGGTTTCAATCGGAATCGCCGGCCGCTTTCATCGGAATCCGCACCTCAAGCATCAGGCGGCTCTCTCGGTCGCCTATGGCGCTGGCCTGCGCGTGGCCGAGGTCGCGGCACTCAAGGTCGCCAATATCGACAGCGAGCGCATGCTGATCCGGGTCGAGCGTGGCAAGGGTGGCCGCTATCGGAATGCCATACTCGCGGCAGATCTGCTGATCTTGCTGCGCGAGTGGTGGAAGGTCGGGCACCAACAGGGCATGATGCATCGTGACGGTTTGCTGTTTCCGGGACAGCACGCCATAAAGCCGATCAGCACCCGATCGGGACGCAGATCACTGACGCCAACGCTATCAGGATGACAACACGCAGCAGCGTGAGGACGCCATTGCTCCCGGCCGGTGTCGAGCTCGGTTCGCCCGGACTGGTAAGCCGACGGACAACGCGTTCGCGGAATCATTCAATGCCAAGTTCCGGATCCAAAGATGGGGCCACGCGCACAAGGTTGGGGTTCTACTCACACTACCGAGTTTCTTGGGACTCAGGTCACCAACGAAAGCCCAACGCGCCCGGCGCCAGCTACGATGAGGGCGTCGATTTTTGTGAGGTTGACGGCGAAACGTCTGG
>CAYRTL010000216.1:0-2451 GCA_964427005.1 uncultured Acetobacteraceae bacterium | reverse complement strand
CCTAAACGAGGGTCGCCACGTTCGACCGGTCAAAACCACTATGCGGAGGTACTAGTGGGCACCTCCGTTGCCAGCCGGTGTCATTTTCCGGGCGAAGAGCACCGTCACCGCCGCGATCACCAAAAGCACAGCGACAACGGCAAATGCATCGCTGAAAGCCAGGATCAGTGCCTGGCGCCGAACGATCTTGCCAATGGCAACAATCGCCTGGTGCTGCGCGAATGCCGGGTCGGAGGTCCCATGCGCCATGAAATATGAGGTCAGCCCGCTGATCCGCTCCCTCACTTCGTCACGCGATAGGGTGACCGCCTGGCCAATGATGTTGGAGTGGAACTGCTCGCGCTTCGTCAGCACCGTGGCCAATATGGCCGTGCCGACCGCCCCGCCCAGGTTGCGCAGCATGTTCGACAGGCCGGATGCCGCGCCAGCGTCACTCGGTCCGATCCCACCGGTGGTGATGGCACTGACGGGCGTGATGATCAGTGCCTGGCCGATGGCGCGGACGATGTTTGGGATCCAGAACTGATCGCCTGCGCTGTCGGGTGACAGGGTCGTGTTCATGAAGCAGCTCACGGCGAACACGACGATGCCCAGGCTCGCCACGATGCGCACGTCGTAGCGCTTCATCAGCATCGGCACGATCGGGATCAGTACCAGTTGCGGTAGTCCGGTCCAGGCCAGCACTTTGCCGATCTGCTCGGCATTATAGCCCTGCACCTGGCCCAGATACTGCGGCAGGATGTAGACAACGCCGAACAGCGCAAAACCGAGGAGCGTATTGGCGGTGACACCGACGCCGAAGTTGCGCCGTTTCATCAAGCGCAGGTTCACCAGCGGCTTCGCCACGCGGAGTTCGATCGCGATGAAGGCCGACAGAAGCACCGCCGCCACGATCGCCAGATCGAAGATCAAGGACGAGGCGAACCAGTCGTCTTTGTTGCCTTCCTCCAACACAGTCTGCAGGGCAGCGAGCCCGATCGCCATGGTCACGATCCCGGCCCAGTCGCCTTCCTTCAGCAGACGAAGCTGCATCGGTGTCTTTTCGAGCGTAAACGCCAGGGCGATCACCATGATGATGCTGGGCGGCGTATTGACGAAGAAGATCATCTGCCAGCCGTAATTCTCGGTCAGGTAGCCGCCGATGGTAGGACCTATCGCCGGCGCGAAGGTGACCGACAGCGAGAACAGCGCCAGCCCGATCGGCTGTTTCGGTTTCGGCAGCTTCGTCAGCACCATTGTGAAGGCCATCGGGATCAGGATGCCGCCGGTGAAGCCCTGAAGGCCGCGCATCACGATCATGGAGCCGAGATCGTGGGTGAATGCACAGGCCATCGAGAACAGCGGAAACAGCACGGCATTGGCCAGCATGTAGCGGCGGAACGAAAACACCTTGCTGAGATAGTCGGTCAGCGGAATCACGATGATCTCGCCGATGAGATACGAGGTGGAGACCCACGCGCCGTTGTCGACGCCCGTGCCGATACCACCCTCGATGTCCAGCAGAGATGCGTTGGTGATCTGAATGTTCAGGATCGCCATGAAGGCGCCGATCATGCTGGCGATCACAGCGATCCAGGAGGCGAGGGGAACCGCATCGTGTGGCGACGACGGCACCCGGATTTCACCTGTCGCTGCACCGGATGACATGGCACGCTTCTCCCTTGACGCGGCGTGATCAGCCCTGGTTCGACAGCGCGCGTTGTCGCGTCAGCCCTTGTGTCGATCGACGGGATGACGGACATGCCGGGCCGCAAGACGACAGCAAGCGGATCGCCATGATCGAGCAGGATCTTCACCGGGATACGCTGGACGACCTTGGTGAAGTTGCCAGTCGCGTTGTCAGGCGGCAGCAAGGCGAACTCCTGACCGCTGGCCGGGGCAATGCTGTCGACGTGGCCATGGAAGACCTGGCCGGGGAACATATCGACGGAGATCGACGCGGACTGGCCGTCACGCACCCGGGCGAGCTGCGTCTCCTTGTAGTTGGCGACGATATAGGCAGACGCTGACGGCACGAGCGACATCAGTTGGGTGCCCGCCTGGATGTATTGACCCACGCGCAGGGAACGGTTGCCCACCACGCCGTCATTCGGCGCCACGATCGACGTATAGGACAGGTTGAGTTCGGCCTGGTCCCGGACGGCTTTGGCATTCTCGAGGGTGGCTTCGGCCTGGGCGACTTCGGCCTGCAGGATGTCGATCTGGCTTGTCGCATTGGCGAGGGCGGCGAGGTCGCGCGCAAGAACCGCGCGGGCGGCCGCGATGCGGGAGGACGCTTCCTGTGCCTTCTGCACCGTGCCCCATCCGTCCTTTGCCAGCACCGTGTAGCGCTGATTGTCCTGCTCGGCGAAGGTGACCTGAGCCTGGTCCACGTCGAGGGTCGCACGGGCGCCATCGATCACCGTTTGTTGTGCCCGCAGGACCGCCTGCTTGTCGGCGACGCTAGCCTGG
>CAYRTL010000215.1:0-2494 GCA_964427005.1 uncultured Acetobacteraceae bacterium | reverse complement strand
GAATCGTCGATCATCAAGCTGGTCGCGGCCAACAAGCTGCAGGACGTGCTGTCCTACGGGCTCGACCTCATCGGCATGGCGGGTCCGGCCATGGGCGCGGACACGCCGCTCGCAGGCGCCTTCCAGGAGGCGCTGCTCTATTCGCCCGCGTTCCGCATCGCTGGCGGCACCGACGAGATCATGCGCAACATCATCGCCGAACGCGTACTCGGCCTGCCGCAGGACGTGCGCGTGGACAAGGACGTGCCCTTCCGCGAAATCCCGACGGGGTCACGTGGATGATGGTCCCTCAGTGTCATGGCCGGGCTTGGCCCGGCCGCCCACGTCTTCCGGAGTCGAAGTGACACACCCGCTCCAGTCCTTCTTCTGGCCGCAATCCATCGCGGTACTCGGCGCCTCCCCGGACCTGCATCGCATCCGCGGCCGTCTGCTGCATCAGTTGCGCGAGAACGGCTATCCCGGCCGCATCCTGCCGATCAACCCGAGCTATCAGGAAATCAGCGGCCTGCGCTGCTATCCGTCCATTGGTGACGTCGGAGAACCGGTGGATCTCGCCCTTGTTGCAATTCCAGCGGCAGGGGTGGCGCCCGCACTGGAGGAATGCGCCCGCGCCGGCGTAAAGAACACGCTGATCATCAGCTCCGGCTTCGCCGAAGAAGGCGGCGCCGCAAGCAATATGCAGGCGGCGCTGGTTGAGGTGACCAAGCGAACCGGCATCCGCGCCTGCGGCCCGAACTGCGAAGGCTATTTCAACGCTCTCGGCAAGATCGCCACCACGTTCAGCCCGACCGTGGAGGTAAAGGAGGACGAAGGTAGCACGCTCGTATCGGCACGCCGCATGGGCGTGATCGCGCAATCGGGCGGCATCGGCTTTGCGCTGTTCAATCGCGGCAAGGCGGCTGGCATCGGCTTCTCCTACGTGATCTCCACGGGAAACGAAGCCGACCTGAACATGGGCGACTTCCTCGACTACATGGTCGAGGACGCCAACACGCATGCAGTGATGCTGTTCTGCGAGGCGGTGCGTAACGGCCCGGTCTTCATCAACGCGCTGGCGAAGGCGCGGCGTCTGGGCAAGCCGATCATCGCCATCAAGATCGGCCGCTCCGATGCAGGCTCACGTGCATCCGCGTCCCACACGGCATCGCTGTCCGGTTCCTACACGGCATATCGTGCGGTCTTCGAGCGCTATGGCGTGATCGAGGCAGAAGACCCGGATGAAGCGGTGGCAATCGCCGGTGTCCTGCTGACCTGTCCGCTGCCAAAGGGCCGCCGCACCGGCATCATCACGCCATCCGGCGGCGGCGGCGCATGGATGGCGGATACCTTGTCGCTGCACGGCTTGGTCGTGCCCCCGCTTTCGGCGGCGACGCAAGCGTCATTACGGGCGGTGATGCCGTCCTATGGCGCCCCCGGCAATCCGGTCGATGTCACGGCACAGGGATCCAACACCGGCCCCGCGTTGATGACCGCGATGGAGACTCTCGCCGGGTCGGACGAGATCGACATGCTGGTGCTGATCGCATCGCTGACCAGCGAGACGCGCGTATCGCTCGATGCGGAGCGCGTGCGCGCGACGGCGGCGCGCTGCGGCAAGCCGATGACTGTGTGGACCTACACGCTCCCGTCCGAATTCGGTCGGCGCAGTGCCGCGGGTTGCGGGCTGTTCGTGCACAGCGACCTGCGCAATGTCGGCGTCTCGATGAGCAGGCTGGCCGGCTATGCGGAGGCGCAGGCGCGTCCCCTGCCGGCCTCACCCGACAGTGTGCCCGCGCAGCCGTTGCCCGATGATTTGCCGAACGTACTGACCGAGCATCGCGCAAAAGCGCTGCTCGCACCGTTTGGTTTGCCGGAAGCGAAAGAGCGGCTGGCGACATCCGCAGCCGATGCCGCTCATGCGGCGGACGCGCTGGGATATCCGGTCGCGCTGAAAATCGCTTCGCCTGACCTGCCGCACAAGACTGAAGCAGGTGGCGTAATCCTGAATCTGCAAGACAGGCGTTCCGTCACTGCTGCGTATGATCAGATCATCGCGTCGGCACGCCGCTACAAATCGGATGCGAGCATCGAAGGCGTGCTGGTACAGAAGATGGCGCCACGCGGCCATGAGCTGGTTATCGGCATGGTCAACGATCCAACCTTCGGTCCGATCATGATGGTCGGCCTGGGCGGCACGATGGTGGAGCTGATGGGGGACGTGGTGCACCGGCCTGCGCCGGTCGATGTCGATGAAGCGGCGGAGATGCTGCGCGACCTGAAATCGGCAAAGCTGCTGCAAGGCTTCCGTGGTGCGCGGCCGATCGACATTGCACCTGCCGCCAAGCTGATCGCCAGTTTGTCGCAGGCAGCGCTTGCCTATCGTGAACGGATCGCCGAGATGGAACTCAACCCGGTCATCCTGCATGCAGACGGTTCAAGGCTGACGATTGCCGATGCGCTGATCATGTTGAAGGAATGACGTGCCCCGCCCCAACGTCATGGCCGAGCCAAGCCC
>CAYRTL010000214.1:0-2544 GCA_964427005.1 uncultured Acetobacteraceae bacterium | reverse complement strand
CTCTTAGCAGCGCCGGTTGCGCGCTAACCCCGGTGATCCAGCCCAATGTCCAGGACGGTCGCACTGTGCGTCAGCCAGCCGACTGAAAGCAGATCCACACCCGATGCGGCGATCGCCGGCGCAGTGTCCGGACGAATGCGGCCGGAAGCCTCGGTGATGGCGCGCCCGCCAACAATGTCGACGGCCTGGCGCAGCATGTCGGGACCCATGTTGTCCAGCAGCACAGCATCCACCCCGAGAGCCATCGCCTCCTGAAGCTGGGCCAGCGTGTCCACTTCCAGCTCGATCTTGACCAAGTGTCCAACGCCTGCACGCGCGCGTTCCACTGCTGAACGCACGCTGCCGGCAATGGCGACGTGATTGTCCTTGATCAGGACGGCGTCATCCAGGCCGAAGCGGTGGTTGGAACCCCCACCCACACGTACTGCGTATTTCTGGGCCGCACGCAAGCCCGGCATCGTCTTGCGCGTGCACACCACCTGCGCCTTGGTCCCGATGATCGCATCCACGATGCCTCGGGTCGCGGACGCAATACCCGAGAGATGACACAGGAAGTTCAGCGCGGTCCGTTCGGCTGTCAGGATGCCGCGTGCGGGACCGCGGATGACCGCGATCAGATCGCCTGGTGACAGCCGGGTTCCGTCTGGCCGTTCGACCAGCACCTCGATCGCCGGATCGATCAGCCGGAATGCCGTGCTGGCGTAATCGAGCCCGGCAACCACCCCAGGCTGTCTCGCCATCAGCGCGCATTCGGTGCGCGCGTTCGCCGGCACTATCGCGTCGGTGGTGAGATCGCCGGCGCGGCCAAGGTCCTCCAGCAACGCGATGCGCACCGAAGGTTCGACCATGATGAGGGGTAAGGGAGGTATCATCTGCGGCACCCTCTCCCGGCGCTTCGCGCCGACTTCTCCCGCACGCGGGTTAGGTGATTCTGTTATTTTACTGCCAGCATCCGTTCGACCGCCTGGCGGGCACGCACGGCGACTGCCGGGTCTATCGTCACCTCATGACGCATCTCTTCCAGTGCCGAGCGGATGTTGGCCAGCGTGATGCGCTTCATGTGAGGGCAGAGATTGCAGGGACGGACAAACTGCACGTCCGGGTGATGCACCGACACGTTGTCAGCCATCGAGCACTCGGTGATCAGCACCACCTTCGCCGGCTTCTGCTTGCCAACATAGCCTGACATATCGGCCGTCGAGCCGGTGAAGTCGGCTTCGGCCACCACCTCGGGGGGGCATTCCGGGTGCGCCAGCACCACCACGCCAGGGTTCTCGGCACGCAGGGCACGTATCTGGGCTGCCGTGAAGCGCTCATGCACTTCGCAATGCCCGGCCCAGGTGATGATCTTCACGCCGGTCTGTGCGGCAATGTTCTGTGCCAGGTACTCGTCGGGCAACATGATCACCTGGTCCACGCCAAGTGATTCGATGACCTTCCGTGCATTTCCCGAGGTGCAGCAGATGTCGGACTCGGCCTTAACCGCGGCCGATGTATTGACATAGGTTACGACAGGCACGCCGGGATAGCGCTCGCGCAGCAATCGCACGTCGGCCGCAGTGATCGATTCCGCCAGCGAGCAGCCGGCTCGCAGGTCCGGGATCAGCACCGTCTTGGTCGGGTTCAGCAGCTTGGCGGTCTCCGCCATGAAGTGCACGCCGGCCAGCACGATGACATCGGCGTCGACCTTCATCGCCTCGCGCGCGAGCGCGAGGCTGTCGCCGACGATGTCCGAGACGCAGTGGAAGATCTCCGGCGTCATGTAATTGTGGCCGAGGATCACCGCATTGCGCTGGCGCTTGAGAGCCAGGATTGCGTTGATGTCGTCCGCAAAGACCGGCCACTCCATGGGGGGGATGAAGGCCTTGACCCTGTCATACAGAGGGGCCGTGCGGGCGATGGTGTCTGCGTGCGACATCCGGCTTCTCCCTTATGCTCTAAGTGAGCATTTCATGTGCTTATACTAGTGCTGAGCATAAGGGTGTCAAGGGGGAGCTTGTCCGTCAGGAAAACGGAACCGCAAAATACGCAAAGCATGCTAACCGAACTGAACCCTGCGGTTGAGCGAGTGCCAGAGGCGATCCTGCGTGCTTTGCGTGCTTTGCGGTTACATAGAGCCAGGCGTTACGAACCGCTATTCGGTCGCATTCGGTCCGCCGCACCTGAAGTCGTCTCCCCGGCGGCGGAATACCAGTCGTACCAGTCCCATGCCATGTTGTTGGCGTAGAACGCGGCGGGAAACGCGAAGATCGACGCGGTCCCGAGCGTAACCGCGGAAGACCACGAGCCGGTGTACCAGTAGACCACACCGTACCCAAACGCGATCAGGCTAGGTTTGACTGTTGCGTATTTTAACGTATTTCGCCATGCACTTGCGCCGGCATTAAAAGCCTCGTCATTTGCCCGAATGTTGGTATTCGGGGAGAAGTAGTCCCAGAGGTAATCATTGACGGTAAACAGGGCACTGGAACCAACAGTCGAGATCGCGGTCAGCATGCCGGCGTCAGTCACACTCCCCGTGCCGCCGAAAAATAGCGCCCCGGA
>CAYRTL010000213.1:0-2648 GCA_964427005.1 uncultured Acetobacteraceae bacterium | reverse complement strand
TGCCATGGGGCACGGAACTCGCGCTGGCGCCGTTCTTCGGCGTCATGGGCGTGGCACCGCCGCCTGCGTTCGGCACGATCGCATCGAAGGAACCGCGCATCCACGGTGGCAACCTGGATAACAAGGAGTTGGTCGCCGGCAGCACCCTGTATCTACCGGTGTGGGTACCGGGCGCGAACTTCTCGGTTGGTGACGGCCATGGCGTGCAAGGCGATGGCGAAGTTTGCGTCACAGCACTGGAGATGTGTCTGACCGGGACGTTCACCTTCATTCTGCACAAGGGCGGTGGACCGTCGCGGCCTTTGCTGAAGATGCCGAAAGCCGAGACGCCGACGCATTTCATCAGCATGGGACTGAACGAGGACCTTGATCAGGCGATGAAGCAGTCGCTGCGTGAGATGATCAGCTTCATCTGCTCGCGCAGCAATCTCTCGCGAGAACAGGCCTATCAGTTCTGCTCGCTGGCTGTGGATTTTCATGTGACGCAGACGGTGAACGGCGAGAAGGGCATCCACGGCATGCTGAAGAAGGGGCTGTTGTTCTGATGGAGCCGTGCCAGCCCACCGCGTCTGAAGCGGCCGCGCTGATGTAGGCTTAGCCCCGGTCATTGCGAGGAGCGGAGCGACGAAGCAATCCCCATCGTGCAGGGGATTGCTTCGTCGCTTCGCTCCTCGCAATGACAATGCACTGGCTCGCCGCTCTGGCATGAGCTATCCTTTGGATTACGTTACAATCCTTTGAGCCAGCAAGAGGACCAAGTCCTGTCCACCATTTCCTGGATCAGCACAACCGGCGGCGATTGGTCGGACGGCAGCAATTGGCAAGGCGGAGTAGTTCCCGACACGGCAGACGATGCGGAAATGGATTTCACTGCCGCCGAGACCATAACCATCTTAGGAACGGTGCACGTCCACAGCCTCTTCTTTTCCGATCCGGCATCGACCTTTGTCCTTGCCAGTTCTGGTGCGCTCGATGTCGCTACAGATGTCATCCTTTCAGCAGGCACAGTCGCTCTGGACGGACCGATTATCGCTGGAGGAAACGTCAGCATCACCGCCGAGACCGGGATCGAGTTTGGTCCATCGGTGACCATAGGAGCGCTGTATGCGGGCCTCTCTGTTGGCACTGCGCAAATCGTGCCGGCCGGCACTATAACGGCAACGGTCGCGCTCACCACGCCGAGCGGCACCATCACAGTTGTCCCGACTGCTGCCGCCTGCTTCAGGCGGTGGAACCGCGCCAGTGCAGTGGATTGGCCGTCGCCGGATTGACTGCCGCCGTCATCCCGATCCGCATCTGGTATGGCCGATCCGGGTCCGTCAGGGTGCGTTCGCGGACAACGTCCCACACCGGGACCTGCTCTTGTCCCCGAATCATGCGATCTGCGCCGAGGGCGTGCTGGTTCCGATACGCTTCCTGTCAACGGCAGGACGATCGTCCAGGAACGACGCGATTCGGTCAGCTACTTCCATGTTGAGTTGGCGCAGCACGACATCATTCTCGCAGAAGGCCTGCCTGTCGAAAGTTATCTGGATACGGGCAACCGCAGTGTCTTCGAAAACGGTCCGGGCGCTACCCAGCTCCATCCCGATCTCGCCGCAACGGTCTGGGAAGCGCAGGGCTGCGCGCCACTCGTCGTGACCGGTGCAGTATTCCGGCGGATTGTCAACGTGCTGCGTGATCGCGTACGCAAACAGCGCCGCGGCACAATTGCCGCGGCGCTGCCAAACTCAGTCTGATTTAGACGACCCGGCCGCTCTCCGGCTCCATCAGGTGCATCTGGTTGAGGTCCGCGGTGAGCGGCAGCATCTCGCCGGGTTCGGCGTGCGTCGCCGGATCGACTCGCGCGCACACCGGGTCATGACCGATGAAGAAGTGGACCATGGTCTCCATGCCCATCGGCTCCACCACATCCACCGGCAGTTCCACACGCTCCCAGCCGGGGCGGCCATTCTCGTGGTATTCGAACAGATGCTCTGGCCGCAGACCGAGCACCATTTCCTTGCCCTTGTACTTGCCATACCGGTCCTTGCGCGACGGCGGTACAGGCAGCACGATCTGGTCGGTGACGCGGATCGCGATACCCCCATTCGGGCCATCCTGCACCCGGCAGGGCAGGAAGTTCATCGCGGGCGAGCCAATAAAGCCGGCAACGAACCGAGTCGTCGGGCTGTGGTACAGCTCCTGCGGCGAGCCGACCTGCTCGATCACCCCGTGGTTCATCACCACCACGCGGTCGGCCAGCGTCATCGCCTCCACCTGGTCGTGCGTCACGTAGACGGTGGTGGTGCGCACCGTCTGGTGCACCTTCTTGATCTCGGTGCGCATCTGCACGCGCAGCTTGGCATCCAGGTTCGACAGCGGTTCGTCGAACAGGAACACCTTCGGGTTGCGCACGATGGCGCGGCCCATCGCGACGCGCTGCCGCTGCCCGCCTGACAACGCGCGTGGCTTTCGGTCGAGCAGCATGCCGATGTCGAGGATGCGCGCTGCTTCGTCCACCCGGCGCTTGATCTCGTCCTTCGGGAACTTGCGCAGCTTCAGCCCGAACGCCATGTTGTCGAACACGCTCATGTGCGGGTAGAGCGCGTAATTCTGGAACACCATGGCGATGTCGCGATCACGCGGTGGCACGTCGTTGACCACGT
>CAYRTL010000212.1:0-2716 GCA_964427005.1 uncultured Acetobacteraceae bacterium | reverse complement strand
AGCTGCGGCCTGAGAAGGGGGACATATCATGAAGCATATCGTCACTCTAGCACTGGGCGCGCTCGTTGCGCTCTCCGTCGCCATCACACCAACGCCGGCGCGCTGCGCGGAGTCAGCCAATGCCACCATCGCCCAGAAGGCCATGCCAGCGGTGGTGAATATCTCAATCTGGAAGATCAAGCGATCGGAGGATCCATCCCAACCGCCGCGTCGGATCAAGGCTTACGGCTCGGGGTTCATCATCGATCCGAACGGCGTCATCGTGACCAACCGGCACGTCATCGAGGGTGCGCTCGCCATCTTCGTTACCTTCAGCGACGGCAATCGTTTGCCCGGCAAGCTGATTGCGTTCGCGCCTATGATCGATCTCGCGGTGGTAAAGGTGCAAGCCGATCATCCGCTGCCCGTGCTGGCGTGGGGCGACAGTGCAGCGCTCCACGTCGGTGATCCTGTGCTGACCATCGGCAACCCGCTTGGCATCGGAATGTCCGTCGCCTCAGGCATCATCAGCGCACTCAACCGGGACATTCAGGACACTCCGTTCGACAGTTACATCCAGACGGATGCTGCGCTGAATCACGGTAATTCCGGCGGACCGATGGTCGGTTCAGATGGTACGGTGGTCGGCGTCGATACGGCGCTCTACAATCCGGATGATGCAGGCGGCTTCATCGGCATCGGATTTGCCATTCCGGCCGAGACGGCGAAGTTTGTGGTCGCTCGACTGCTCGATCCCAGCCAACCCAAACCCGGCTGGCTTGGCGTCACGCTGCAAGACGTGACCCCCGAATTGGCGGCGGCCTTGGCCCTGCCAGGCGGCAAGGGGGCAATTGTCACCGCGGTGGATACAGGAGGTCCGGCGGACAAGGCAGCGCTGCAAGAGGGCGACGTCCTGACGTCGATCAATGGCGACAAACTCGGCGATGCGCGCGCGTTCATGCGCGCTTTCGCCATGCTCCCGCCTGGCAAACAGGCAGACCTGACACTGTGGCGTGATGGCAAGACGCAGACAGTCACTGCGACAACGGGGGAATGGCCAAACCTCAGTCCTGGAACGCCTAACGCGGCCGAAGCGTTGAAGCAGAAGAAGCCCGATCCTGGCGTGAAGCTTGCGCCGCTCACTGATCAGACGCGCAAGGAGTACGGCATCGGTCCAAAGCTGTCAGGCGTGGTCGTCACATCCGTCGAGAAGGATTGCGAGGCACGCGATCTCGGTGTCTACGCCGGTGACGTTGTCGTATCGGTGCAGGGGGTCAAAGTGAAGACGCCGGAGCAGGTCCGCGCGGCGGTGGAAAAAGCGCATGACCAGGGCCGCCCATTCGCAGCTGTGCTGATGAACGGCAGGGCTGGACTCCGATGGATCTCAATCTCCCTGGGCGGGAGCGACGTGCCGTAGGGGTTCCTGGGCCGGCGAGTACATTTGGGATCGCAGTCGCTGCAACGTTGCCTGCAGCGAGCGCGCGCATCGCCGCGACAATCCGTCAACACTTCCGAAACCGTTCGCGGGCAGCATTGGCGAAGGAAGTTTAAAACGCAGATAAGTGGCAAATGCACGCAGAACATGCAGATAGTGAGAGGCTGAATGATTTATCCGGCCATGGTGATCGGCTGCGCGTTTACCATTCTAGAGAGAAGGGCGCGATCAACTCAAGCTCGCGATGAGGTGGCGAGCTCACGACTGCAGACATCAAGCAAAGAGCGAGCATTCTCGAGGCACGTGCGCCTTCCGCAGTTCGTACACAGAATTTCATTCCGGTCTGAAAGACATACGGCATCGCAAGATGGACAAATCATCGCAGCGTTAGAGAGAAGAAGGTCAACGTCTGTGGTGGTTTGTGCTGCGATTGCTAGCCTTATATCGGAAAAACCATAAAGGTGAAGAGGCCTTCGGCCATTGTTCTCCAACTCTCCAGCTCTCTCAACCGCTCCGGCGTTCATCCACGCCTGCACTTTTTGTCGTACCGCCTCATTCGAGCTATGGAACACGTCACTAGCGAGTTGGCTGATCGTGAATGTGATTCCGGGAATTCTTCTGAGCTGATCCAAGTGCTGACCATAAAGCTCCTCGGAACGCGTTGCGCGGTCTTACCACCGCCGCGAGGAGCCAGGACGACTTGGCTTTTGGGGTCGCTTGGATTGCCTAACACTGAGGCAAAGAAAGGCGGAGGAACGAATAGGTTTCAAGCTTCGGTTCGTCGCTAGCGCTGGTCGACTGGAACGGATCCTCTAAAAAGCCGTATCTGGCTAGAAACGTGTTCATTCGACGCGACCCTTTTGGCGGACTGAGGCACAACAGACGAGGCGCAATACTACTCCGTCAGTTTCAATCCGAAAAGCTAATTTGTGGGCGTCCGGTGTCGGGTGATCATCGGCACCTTACGCTCTGCGCCGAACCCATTGGGTGGGAACGGTCTGCTCTAGCACCGAGTCTCCCTCACCCAGCCGCCAGCGTGCGCATCGCCGCCGCCTTCTCGAACAGCCGCAGCAGCACGCGCACCGCGCGGCCTCGTTCCGACGTAAGCTTCGGATCCCTCCCCAGCAGCACCGCTGCATCGCGGTTCGCCGTCTGCAGCAGCCCCTCGTGCTCGATCGGATCAGCGAGCCGGAATCCCGGCAGACCCGACTGCTTGGTGCCAAGAATGTCGCCGCCGCCGCGCAGCCGGAAATCCTCGTCCGCGATCAGGAATCCATCGTCGGTATCGCGCAGCAGAGTCAG
>CAYRTL010000211.1:0-2739 GCA_964427005.1 uncultured Acetobacteraceae bacterium | reverse complement strand
CGGCGAAGAAGCTGATCGGGTGAGCCGCATGCACCCCCACCGTCATGGCCGGGCTTGGCCCGGCGACCCACGTCTTTGCCGCACGCGCGAAGGCAGGACGTGGATGGCCGCCACAAGGGCGGCCATGACGAAAGGCGGCGCATGAACATCCACGAGTACCAGGCCAAGGAGTTGCTGAAGCAGCACGGCGTACCGGTGCCGCAGGGCTTCGTGGCCTGGACGCCAGATGAGGCGGCGGCCGCGGCACAGAAGCTCCCCGGTCCGGTCTATGTGGTGAAGGCGCAGATCCACGCTGGCGGCCGTGGCGCGGGTCATTTCGTGGATGATCCGAACGGCAAGGGCGGCGTGCGCCTCGCGCGTTCGATCGAGGAAGTGCGCGACGCTGCCGATGCCATGCTCGGCCATACGCTGATCACCCGGCAGACCGGTTCGGCTGGCCGCACGGTGCGCCGCGTCTATGTCGAGGCCGGCTGCGATATCGAGCGAGAACTCTACCTCTCGCTGCTGGTCGATCGTGCGAGCGGACGGGTCACGCTGGTTGCCTCCACCGAAGGCGGCATGGAGATCGAGGAGGTCGCCGCGCAGCATCCGGAGAAGATCATGCGCATCGCAGTCGATCCGGCCGCGGGGATATCCGGCTATGTGGCACGCCGGCTGGCGGCCGGGCTTGGCTTCACGGGCAACCGCATCAACGCGTTCGGCCGCTTCCTGCCCGCGCTGTATCGCACCTTCCTCGAGCTCGACTGCTCCATCCTGGAGGTCAATCCGCTTGTCGTGACCAAGGGTGGCGACGTGGTGGCGCTGGATGCCAAAGTCAGCTTTGATGACAACGCGCTGTTCCGTCATCCGGAACTGGAGAAGCTGCAGGACGAAAGCGAGGAAGATCCGAAGGAACTGGAAGCCGCGAAGTACAACCTGAACTACGTGGCGCTGGACGGGAACATCGGTTGCCTGGTGAACGGCGCCGGCCTCGCGATGGCGACGATGGACATCATCAAGCTGTACGGCGCGGCGCCGGCGAACTTCCTCGACGTGGGCGGCGGCGCGACGAAGGAACGCGTGACGGCGGCGTTCAAGATCATCCTGTCGGATCCGAATGTCGAAGGCATCCTGGTCAACATCTTCGGCGGCATCATGCGCTGCGACGTGATCGCGGAAGGCGTCGTCGCGGCGGCGCGCGAGGTGAAACTGTCGGTGCCGCTGGTGGTGCGGCTGGAAGGCACCAACGTCGAGCTTGGCAAGGAGATCCTGGCGAAGTCGCATCTGCCGATCATCGCGGCGGACAATCTGGCCGATGCGGCGGAGAAGATCGTTCGCGCCGTGAAGGAGGCCGCCTGACATGGCCATCCTGGTGGACGCCGATACACGCGTCATCACGCAGGGATTCACCGGCGCGCAGGGCACGTTCCATTCCGAGCAGGCGATCGCCTATGGCACCCAAGTCGTCGGCGGGGTAACGCCGGGAAAGGGCGGGACCACGCATCTCGACCTGCCGGTGTTCGACACGGTGTGGGAGGCAAAGGCGAAGACGGGCGCGACGGCCACCGCCATCTACGTGCCGCCGCCGTTCGCCGCCGATGCCATCCTCGAGGCGATCGATGCGGAGATGCCGCTCATCGTCTGCATTACCGAGGGCATTCCGGTGCTCGACATGGTGCGCGTGAAGCGCGCGCTGACAGGATCGAAATCGCGACTGATCGGCGCCAACTGCCCCGGCGTCATCACGCCCGACGCCTGCAAGATCGGCATCATGCCTGGCCACATCCATCGCCGCGGCAGCGTCGGGATCGTGTCGCGCTCCGGCACGCTGACCTATGAGGCGGTGGCGCAGACCACCGCTGTCGGGCTTGGCCAAAGCACCTGCGTCGGCATCGGCGGCGATCCGGTCAAGGGCACCGACTTCGTCGAGGTGTTGGAGATGTTCCTCGCCGATGAGGAGACGAAGCAGATCGTGCTCATCGGCGAAATCGGCGGGCAGAGCGAGATCGAGGCTGCCGAATTCCTCGCCCGTCATCCAGTGAAAAAGCCGACAGTCGGGTTCATTGCCGGTGCGACTGCCCCGCCGGGCCGGCGCATGGGCCATGCGGGCGCGGTGATCAGTGGTGGTCGCGATACCGCGGCTGCGAAGATGGAGGCGATGCGCGCCGCCGGCATCCATGTCGCCGAAAGTCCCGCCGCGCTGGGCAGTACGATGGTCGAGGTGCTGAAGGGCTGATACCATCTCTTCGGAGGTTGGATATGGCGCAGCGCCTGAGCCGCGACGAGTTCCGTCGGTGGGCGGCGGTGCAGCCGCACCGCTACGAGCGGATCGTCGGCGAGCCGGTGCTGATGTCGCGGAAACCCATTGAACACGCTCGTATCAAGATTCGCGTCTGGGCGTCGCTTGATCGGGCGATCAAGGCAGCAAAACGCGAGTGCGAGGCACTCGGCGATGGCGTTACAATCGAGGTCGATGAGGATACCGACTACGAGCCTGATGCTATCGTGAACTGCGGGCCAGCAGCGCCGGGCGATGCCGTCGCCGCGACAAATCCTGTCGTGGTGGTGGAGGTGCTGTCACCTTCCACGGAACACATCGATCTTGCTGACAAGCTCGCCGATTACTTCAAGGTTCCGACGATCAGCCACTACCTGATCGTCCGCGCGCGCCGGCGCGAGGTTATCCTTCACAGCCGGTCCAGCACGGAAATCGTAAGCCGAATCATCAATATCGGCAGCATAGTGCTGGATCCTCCGGGT
>CAYRTL010000210.1:0-2911 GCA_964427005.1 uncultured Acetobacteraceae bacterium | reverse complement strand
CACGGAAGCCTGTGTAATCCGTGCGCGATTCCGTGTGATCCGTGTTATTCTTCCCTTCTCAGTGATCTCTCACTTGATCTTGCCCATGGCGCGCAGACTGGCCTCGACCGTTCCCATCAGCCCCGTATAAGGCCTCGCCTTCGACAGATCGCGGATCTGATCCATCTTCTCCGACACCATCTCAAGCGTCACCGGTTCATCAGGATCGAACTGCACACCCTCCGACTGGAAATACTGCACCCGCGCATAATTGCCCGCCGTTGCCGCGATGATTTCACCACTCGCATTGCATTCCTCGCTGCAAAGCCACGCCACGGCTGGCGACACGAACTCGGGCCGCATGAACTGCACCATGTCGGGCGGCAGCAGTCCCTCCGTCATGCGCGTGTGCGCCGATGGTGAAATCGCATTGCACAGGATGTTGTATTTCGCCCCTTCCAGCCGCAGCACATTGATCAGGCCATTGACCGCCATTTTCGCGGCACCGTAGTTGCTCTGGCCGAAATTACCGACGGTGCCGGAACCCGACGTCGTGACAACGATCCGCCCATATTGCTGCTTTCGCATGATCGGCCAGGCAGCCTTGGTGCAATAGACGGTGCCGAAGAAATGCACCTGCACGGTGAACTCGAAATCCTCCACGCTCATGTTGTTGAACGCCTTATCGCGCAGGATGCCGGCGTTGTTCACCAGGATGTCGAGCCGTCCCCAGGTGTTCACCGCGGTATCGATGATGTTTTGCGCGCTCTTCATGTCCGCGACGGAATCGTAGTTCGCGACCGCCTGGCCGCCAGCAGCCTTGATCTCCGCAACCACCTTGTCGGCCACGGCATGCTCGCCGCCGCGTCCGTCCACGGCTCCGCCTGGATCATTCACCACCACCTTCGCCCCTCGGCTTGCCAGCAGCATGGCGTGTGAGCGGCCGAGGCCGGCACCGGCGCCGGTCACGATGGCGACGCGGTCGTCGAAGCGGATGGTCATGAAAGGGTCCCTCCTGGTCGGATGATGGTTGCGGGCGTATCCTACTGCCCAGTAACCCGATGAGGCCACCCATGACCTACCTGCGCAGCGGCATCTTTCTCGCGCCGTTCCACAACCTGACGGAGAATCCCACGCTCGCGCTGGAGCGCGACATGGAGCTGCTGCAGCACATCGACAAGCTGAACTACCACGAGGCGTGGATCGGCGAGCACCATTCCGGCGGCTTCGAGATCATCGGCTCGCCGGAGGTGTTCATCGCCGCTGCCGCCGAACGTACGCGGCATATCAGGCTGGGGACCGGCGTCGCTTCGCTGCCGTACCACAACCCGTTCATCCTCGCGGATCGCATGGTGCAGCTCGACCATATGACGCGCGGGCGCGCGATGTTCGGCGTCGGGCCAGGCGCGCTCGTGCATGACGCGCTGAAGATCGGCATCAACGCCGCCGATCAGCGGCGCATGATGAACGAATCGCTCGATGTGATCATGCGACTGCTGCGCGGCGAAGTCGTGACGGAAAAGACTAACTGGTACAATCTGGTCGACGCGCAGTTGCAGCTGCCCTGCTACACCCAGCCGATCATGGAGATGGCGGTCGCTGCGTCGCGCTCGCCCGCGGGCGCGCTCGCATCGGGACGGCACGGCATCGGCATGCTGTCCATCGGCGGCACCAGTCCCGATGCCATGGCGAAGCATACGCTGAACTGGAGCCTCTACGAGGAGCAGGCACGCGCCAACGGCCACGTCCCGGATCGCAGCAAATGGCGGCTGGTGACGCTGCTACACGTGGCGGAGACGCGCGAGAAGGCGAAGGAGAACGTCAAATTCGGCCTGGACGCGTTCCGAGATTACTTCGCAGATGTCGCGACATTCCCTATCGTGCCGCCCGACATCAAGGATCCCTACACGTTCCTGACCGAGAGCGGGGCGGCCTGCATCGGCACGCCGGACGACGCGATCGCCTATATTGAGAACCTGCAGAAAGGCTCCGGCGGCTTCGGCTCGATCATGGAGCTGGCCCACAACTGGGCTGACTGGGAAGCCACCAAGCGCCACTACGAACTGATGGCGCGCTACGTTCATCCACACTTCCAGCGCTCGCGTGAGCTGCGGCGGGTGTCCTATGCCTACGCGCGCGATCACCATGACGAGTTCATCGGGCAATCAAGTGCGGCCGTGCAGGCCGAGATCGACAAGCTGGCGGCCCGAAAGGCGGCAGAATAGGCGCGCATGGACAGACCTCTTGTTCAGCCAAGTGATCCTGCACCCGAGTTGCGTGTATACACCGGGGTGCCCGGCGCGACCTCGATCAGCGTTCAACGAAGGCTGTTCGATCCTCGGTTCATGAATCGATGGTTTGTCGGTGTGGGCCTCGACGTGGGCGGCGGCATCGACTCGCTCGCCCTCTTCGTCGAGCTGTTTCCGCGCATTCAGAAGGTGATCATCTACGACCAGCCGCAAGGTGACGCGCAACTGCTCGACAATGTGCCAGATGGCAGCTTCGACTTTGTCTTCTCGTCACACTGCCTCGAGCACGTGCGCGATCCCCACGAGGCGTTGCGCAACTGGATCCGCGTCGTCAAGCCGCGCGGCCACATCATCGTGAATGTGCCGGACGAGGACTTGTACGAACAAGGCAACTGGCCGTCGAAATTCAATCCGGATCACAAGACCACTTGGACGATTGACAAGGAAAAGAGCTGGTCACCGGTCTCGATCAACGTCCTGGATCTGGTACGCAGCGTCCGCGGCCAGGCTCGGCCGATCAAGATCGACCTGATCGATCACGGCTATCGGTACGGCCTCATGAGGCGAATGGACCAGACGCGCACGCCGCTTGCTGAAGCAGCGATCGAGATCGTGCTGCAAAAACTGTAGGCTAGTCGCCCCTGAAAAACCGGTAGCATATTGAGTGGCAAGGGATTCTTGCT
>CAYRTL010000209.1:0-3065 GCA_964427005.1 uncultured Acetobacteraceae bacterium | reverse complement strand
ACCACGGTGGCTTCATGGTCAGTGCGTACCTTCACCCGTGCTGTTACGAACGCGCCGGGCCACAGCGAGCGGTCGGTGTTGGCGAAATTCGCCTTCAGGCGGACCTGGCCATTGGTCTGATCCACTTGGCTGTCGACGAAGACCAGTTTGCCGTCCGCAAGATGATGCACGCCATCGCGTGTATCCACCGCAACAGGCAATTCGCCACGCGCTTGGCCTGCCAGCACTGCGGGGAGATCATCCTGCGGCAGCGGAAACAGCACCGCGATCGGCTGCATCTGCGTCACTGTGACCAGCCCGGTCGCATCGCTGGCGTGCACGATGGCGCCGGGATCCACCAGACGCATGCCGACCCGGCCGTCTAGCGGCGACGTCACGGTGCAGAAATCCACGTTCAGACGCGCGGTATCGACCGTCGCTTGGTCGGCCTGCACCGTCGCTTCCAATTGGGCGACCTGTGCCTTCAGTGTATCGGCGTTCTGAGACGTGCCCGCCCCCAGCGTGGCGAGCTTGTTAGCGCGGCCCAGATCGAGGCGCGCGTTCGCCAGTTGCGCCTGATCCTTGGCCTTGTTGGCCAGTGCCTGATCGAGTTGCGCCTGGAAAGGTCTTGGATCGATCTGTGCCAGCACGTCGCCGGCGCTTACCTCCTGACCCTCCGTGAACGTGACATGCTCCAACTGGCCATCGACGCGTACCTTCACTGTTACGAGGTGGATCGGCTGAACCGAGCCAATGCCGGAAAGCCAGATCGGCACATCGCGCTTGGTCACTGTGCCGACAGTGACTGGAATGGCGACCGGAGTAGTGGCGGCATGGGAATGGTCATTCGTACGCACCGTAAGGCGATAGACGGCCACGCCGGCGCCCATGAGCAAGAGGAGCAACACCAGCCGGCGCACGGTCCTTACCGGCCGCAGCTGCTGCGGCGCCTCGACGCCGCGTTCCATGACCTCGCCCGCCATGTCCCTCCCCTCAGTTTCGGGAGGTCCCTCCGCCGTCGGCGACGGCGGTCTCGGTCCAGTTGGTGCCGAAACCACCGCCCAGCGCTCGGAACACACCAACGACCGCCTGCAACCGCTGCACGCGCGCCTGGAGCAGCGCATCTTCGGACAGAAACAGCGTCCGCTCCACGGTCAGCACAGTCAAGAAATCGACCGTGCCCAGGCGGAACTCCGCGGCGGTTAGGATTGCGGCACGCCGCGCCGAGTCGGCTGCTATCTTTTCGGCTCGCTCCAGGTCGCGGAGCTGCGTCACAGCGGTAAGCGAGTCCTCGACATCCTGCAACGCCGCGATGACGGACTGTCGATAGATCGCGGTGAGCTCGACGACCTGAGCACGGTTGAAATGCAACTGGCCCTCCAGTTGACCGCCGGAGAACAGCGGCTGCAGCAAGGTGCTGCCGAGCTCCGACAGCCCTTTGGCCATCGAAAAGTACTAGCTGAGCGAGGCGCTCGCGATCCCGCCCGCCGCTGTCAAATTGATAGCCGGATAGAACGCCGCCCGCGCCGCGCCGACGCTGAAATTCGCGGCAACGAGCCGCGCCTCGGCAGCCCTGATGTCCGGCCGCCGCAGCAATACGGCAGCGGGCAAATCTGCCTGCACCAGCGGGATCGCGAGATCGTTCAGCCGATAGGTGCCGACATTAAAGCCTTCGGGCGGAGCGCCCACGAGGGTCGCAAGAAGATGCAGGCTCTGCTCCAGTTGCTGTTGCAGAATTGGAATGGCTGCATCGAACGTCGCCAACGCGTTGCGCTGCTGCTCCACGTCAACCTCCGATGCCGTGCCGACCGAAACCCGTGCCTCGATAAGTGACAGGATGCGCGCAGCGCCGCGTGCTATCGTCTCCGCCAGAGCAATGCGTTCCCTTAGCGAAAGTATCAGAAAATAAGTGTTGGCGACCGAGGCTGCGAGCGTCATCGCAACAGTATCGCGGTCGAATGCGCTTGCCGCCGAGAGTTCCCGTGACGATGCGGCGGTGGCGCGGTTCTTACCCCAAAAGTCGGCTTCATAGCTGGCGAGCACAAAGGCATTCTGGATTCGCGACGGCTTCAGATCGGAACTGCGGGCATTGCTGGAGTTTAGCGTTCCGTTCAGGGACAATGCGGGATACAGCGGCGCGCCAGCGATCTGGGCCGTGCCGCGGGCCTCTTGGACGCGAGCAGCCGCTGCCTGGAGATTGTAGTTTCCCGCCAGACTGCGCTCCTCCAGAGCCGACAGCTCGGGACTGCCAAAACTCTGCCACCAGCCGCTTTGGACCGGGATCGCGTCCTGTAGCCCGTTGTTCGCAACACCCGACCAGGTCGCTGGAACCGTAGGATCAGGCCGCGTGTACTGGGGCACGAGTGAACATGCACATTGCGGTACTGTAAATAAAGCGGCGATCCAGATCCACTTCAGCCGTTGGCAGTAGAGCATGCCAGTGTCCCACGTGATCGATCTTGCGGTCTCGTCTCCATTGGCCGCGCAGCATTCTTGTCGCCGATTTTTGATGCTTTCACCATGACGCCAAGGTCCACCGCCGCCAAGTACCCCGGTGGGTCAAAACCAGCAATTCGGACGCCAGCAATCAGCGCCCGGGTGCAAAGCCGTCGTCGACCTACCGGCGGCGTAATGCAGAACTGCACCTCGAGCGGATCCGGAACATGGAAGACGCGGTTAGGCACATTGCCAAGAGGTAAGAATGAATCGCCTTGGGTTTGCCGGAGGCTCGGCAGGTTGAGAAGATGGAGCCTCCGGCAAACCCGGAGGCGACGGCTATGCGCACGACCAGGCAGACAGTGCTGACGCCCGGACGCTTGCCATCCTGGGCACAAGAACATGGCGGCAGCCAAGGCCCGCCAACCATACGACCTCCGGCTGCCAGCCACACCTGAGCAAGGTCAAGGTGAGGGTCTGAGACCAGCCGAGCCACGCCGGCCGCCCGCATTGGCGATACGACAACCATAAGCGCCAGACTGACTGACGTGATCGTGGAAACGACCTCTCGACTCTCGCCGAGGAGTTCATCCGATCCCTAGGAGACCTGTGCGCGGATGAGTTCAGGACGTTGAACTTGCTGCAATCGG
>CAYRTL010000208.1:1647-3330 GCA_964427005.1 uncultured Acetobacteraceae bacterium | reverse complement strand
GCTGAAACCCATGACATAGGACAGCGCCGCCATGACGATGAAGAACTGGTAGCCCCAGAACACGAAGTTCGCGAGCGCCTCGCCGCCGAACAGGCGCGTGCGGCAGGTGCGCTGCACGACGTGGAATGATGTGGCGAACAGCGCGGAGCCGCCGAAGGCGAAGATCGCGGCCGATGTGTGCACCGGGCGCAGGCGGCCGAAGTTGATGAATGACAGACCGAGGTTGAACTGCGGCCAGGCGAGCTCGGTGGCGATATAGACGCCCACCAGGAATGCCACGACCGCCCAGAAGACGGCAGCGATCAGGAATTTCTTGACGATTGCCTCGTTGTAGTCCGGCGCGGGGCGCGGCAGGACAGCGGCCAGGTCAGCCATTTCGCTTCGTCTCCAGCCGATCGAAGTGGCGGCGGATCAGGCCGAGAAGGAACACGGCCGCCAGGCCGAACAGCGAGAGGCCGAACACGTACATCTCGTCGTCCATCGCGCCGGAGGCGAGGATCAGGCCGATGACGCCAAAGACCGCCATCAACAGCCCGACGATGAGATCGCTTGGCTCGATGTCCATGGAACACCCCCACAAGTGTTCCGGGAACCTGCCGTGTGGGCGTTAAGGGATCATTGATCTGGATCAATGCGTTGTTGTGCGCTGCTACAGAGTGTGGTGCATGGCTATCCTTCCCCTCGTCATGGCCGGGCTCTGCGGCGCCGTGCCATGGTCAGGCGGCCTGCTGCTCGGCTTGTTCCTTGCCGGCCTGGCGGGCAGCACGATGCACTGCGTGCCGATGTGCGGCGGCTTCGTGCTTGGGCAGGTCGCGGACAGAATGGCGCGCGTGCCCGCAGTCAGGCTGTGCGAATGGCACCGCGTCGGACACGGCGCATTGGTGCCATATCATCTCGGACGCCTGACCACTTATGCCGGCCTGGGTGCACTCGCCGGTACCGCGTTGGCGCATCTTCCTGGCATCGGTATCGCCTCGTCCGTACTGCTGTTGATCGGAGCCATACTGTTCCTGGCGCATGTGATGCGGATCCTGCCTGGATGGGATCGCCCCCCGACTGGTTGGGCGCACATCGTCAGCCGACTCGCTGCATCGACGAGTGGCGGCTACGCGCTGGGAATCGTGCTCGGCTTCCTGCCCTGCGGCCTCCTCTATGCTGCACTGGCGACCGCTGCGGCCAGCGCAAGTCCGTTACTCGGAGCAGCCGGCATGGTGGCGTTCGGCCTTGGCACGGTGCCCGCGCTGTTGGTGGTCGGCATCGCCGGACACGCAGCCGGGCGACGATGGCAACGCTTGGTCGAGACCGCCGCTCCAACCGTGATGCTGTTCAATGCAAGCTTGCTGCTTGTTCTGGCTTTGCGTAGCTTCGTTGTCTCGACGTAAGAAACCAGACGATGGCGCCTGGAGCACCGCGTCGAACTGGTCGCCCGCACAGGTGCCCATGTTCGGCGACAGCGTGCTGATCACGCAGCCTGGCGCCTATGCCGTCAACGCTCCTGGCACGGTAGAAATCGCTGACCTGACGTTTGACAATAGTTTTGGGGCGATCAACGCGCGAAGGCGACATGATGTTGCTCGATGGCGACGGCAGTTTGCCGGTGGTGTGGATCGTACTTTCACATCGAACTGCCCCGTCATGCCTTGCTGCTGGCCGAAGGCCTGAGCGTGGAGAGCCTGTTGCCCG
>CAYRTL010000208.1:0-1547 GCA_964427005.1 uncultured Acetobacteraceae bacterium | reverse complement strand
CGGTCCGGAAGTGGAGGCTGTTCGCGCGATGCTGGCTCGTCGGGCAAGGCACAGGCGCCGCGCAATTGCCGCTGAGCGCACCCTCTTGAACCCGCTCGTTCCGCTTCCTAACTCGCTTGGCACTCGTGGTCAGGGAGTGCCAAGCCGCCACAAGAGGGTCGGCACGGCTGACGGCGTGTGTGTCGATTGCGTTGCACGCTTCCTGCCTACGAAGCAGAGGAGGGAGTGAGACAATGGCACTGTTTGCAGACCCATTCGATGCGCTCTCCAGCCTGCAGCAGGCGCTGGATTCGTTCCGGTCGAGCGGCTGGCTGGCATCTGGTCCAAGTGGCGGCGGCAGCTATCCGCCACTGAACGTGTTCCGCAAGGGCGACGATTTCGTCGTCATCACCGAGGTTCCCGGCGTCCGCAAGACGGACCTGGAAATTCAGGTCAAAGGCAACACCATCCGGCTCGCGGGAACCAAGTCGGTGAACTATCCCGAGAAGGCAGGCGTGCATCGGCGGGAGCGTCTGGCGGGGCGCTTCGACCGCGCCGTGACATTGCCGGTTGAGATCGACCCCGATGGTGTGAAAGCGGAGTGCCGCGACGGAATCCTCGCGTTGTTCCTGCCACGCGCGGAGCGCGACAAGCCGAAATCCATCCAGGTCGCGTGAAGGAGGACTCCCATGGCAACGGCACAAGAACTCGCTGTGCGCGACAAGAAGGAACTGGTGAGCAAGGACGAAAAGACATTCCCTGGCCGCTACTACGTTCCGTACTCCGACATCTATGAGACCGAGCAGGCGCTGTCGGTGGTGATGGAAATGCCTGGCGTCGAGAAGAAGGACGTCAACGTGTCATTGGAGAATGACGTGCTGCGCGTCGAAGGCCGGATCGACTTCTCCAAATACGAAGGTATGGATCCCGTCTACACCGAGTACAATGTCGGCCACTACGCGCGGTCCTTTACGCTCTCCAACAAGATCGACCGGGACGCGATCAGCGCGGAGCTGGAGGAAGGCGTGCTGACACTGACGCTGCCGAAGGCGAAGGAGGTGCAGCCGCGGCGCATTTCCATCCGGTGACGTGAGGAGGCGAACGGGCGGCCGACGCGCCGCCCGGCCGCTGCCACTGCCAAACGCATCGGTCCATGCCTGGTCACCCTGCGAGCATCACGTAGAATTTTGTACTTGCAAGGCCGAATAAGCCTACGAGTATTGAACGCAGTCCCCGATAAACGGTTGCTTCGGGGCGCCGCCCATCGAATGGGAAGGAACCGACGCCTCCGAGATTGGGGGCGGTGTCCGACCGTCCAGCGCGAGGACACCACGGGGAGCTCCAATGCGGAATCGTGCATCCAAGCCGGCTCCCGGCGCGCCGCGAGGGATGAGCATCCAGCTTGGTGCCACCGAAAGCGAGGGTTGGCTCGCCGGCGGCGGCGAGATGGGCATGCGCATTCGAGCCAAGGATTGGGCTGCGACCCCTCTCGGCGCGGTGGAAAGCTGGTCCACTAGCCTGCGCATGATGGTGAGCTTCCTGCTCGCCAACCGTTTCCCGCTCCTGTT
>CAYRTL010000207.1:0-3369 GCA_964427005.1 uncultured Acetobacteraceae bacterium | reverse complement strand
GTATCCCTCCGGATTGGGCCGTCTTGCGCTGAACGGTAAGGGCTGAAGACATAGTCGTATGACTGATCATACGACTATACCGAAGGTGTCGCGGCTGGAGGTGATTGCGACGGGCTCGCGGCGCCGCTGGACCGCCGATGAGAAGCAGCGGATTGTCGCGGAGAGTCTGAGCGCGCCGCGCAACGTTTCGGCGACGGCACGGCGGCACGGTTTATCGGCGGGCCAACTGTTCACGTGGCGACGTCTGGCGCGCGAAGGCAAGCTGATGAGCGCGAGCGAGATGACGCCGTTCGTGCCGGCTGTTGTGGCTTGCGGGGATTCGCCGGCTGGCGGCGGGCGAATGGAGATTGTCATTTCGGGCGGACGGCGTGTGATCGTGGGCAGCGACGTCGATCCTGCGGCGCTGAGACGTGTGCTGGATGTGCTGGACCGGCGATGATCCCGGTCGCGTCTGGCGTGAAGGTGTGGATTGCCACGGGCCATACCGACATGCGTCGCGGAATGAACAGCCTGGCGCTTTTGGTTCAGCAGGGTTTGCAACGCGATCCGCATGCCGGCGATCTCTTCGTATTCCGAGGCAAGCGCGGCAATCTGATCAAGGTCCTTTGGCATGACGCACTCGGCATGTCGCTGTATGCCAAACGTCTGGAGCGCGGCAAATTCATTTGGCCATCCGTAGCTGAAGGCGTGATCGTGATTACGCCGGCGCAGCTTGGCTACATGCTGGAAGGCATTGATTGGAGGCATCCGCTGCGCACCTGGCGGCCGGAAGCGGCGGGCTGAATGCGGCACGATGACTCACGGTGCACAGAGGGCATCACACGAAGCCCGGGGTGTGTTCTGCTTGTCTCGTGGGCTCTGGTGATTCTTTCTCCAGCGAGGTTGCGGCGTTAAGGGCGGCGCTCATCGCCGAACGCGCAGCCCGCATCGAAGCCGAGGCTAAAGCCGCGCACGCCATGGCGGAAGCGGCCCGCACTGCGGCCGAAGCGGCTCGGGCCGCGGCCGATGTGTCGAGCGCGGAAGCGCTGATCGCACATTTGAAGCTGGCGATAGAGAAGCTCAGGCGCGAACTTTATGGCAGCCGCTCCGAACGCACGCGCAAGCTGATTGATCAGATGGAACTGCAGCTTGAAGATCTCGAAGCGCAGGCCACGGAAGATGAGATCGCCGCCGGGACGGCCGCCAGGAACAGCGGTACGACGCTGGTGCCAGCACATCCGCGCAGAAGGCCCGTGAAGAAGCCGTTTCCCGAACACCTGCCGCGCGAGCGTGTCATTGTGCCGGGTCCGATGGCGTGCGCGTGCTGCGGGTCGGAGAGGCTTTGCAAGCTCGGCGAAGACGTCACTGAGACACTCGATGTCATCCCGCGCCAGTGGAAAGTGATCCAATATGTGCGGGAGAAGTTCACCTGCCGGGAATGCGAGAAGATCAGTCAGGCGCCGGCGCCGTTCCACACCATCTCCCGCGGTCATGCCGGACCAAATCTCCTGGCGATGGTGCTTTACAACAAATTTGCGCAGCACCAGCCGCTGAACCGGCAAAGTGAGGCTTATGCGCGTGAAGGCATCGATCTTCCGCTGTCCACGCTGGCCGACGAAGTGGGTGCCTGCGCTCTTCTGCTCGCGCCGCTGGCCGATCGGATCAAGTCGCATGTATTCCAGGCAGCGCGGATTCACGGCGATGACACACCGGTGCCGCTGCTGGCCAAAGGCAAGACTATCCAGGCACGACTTTGGGTCTATGTGCGGGATGATCAACCCTTCGGTGGACCCGACCCGCCGGCAGCCGCTTACTTCTTCTCTCGCGACAGAACTGGCGATCACCCCGAACGCCATCTCGCGGGTTACGCCGGCATTCTGCAGGCCGACGCGTACGGTGGATTCAACGGGCTCTATCGCGAAGGACGCAAGCCCGCTCCGGTGCGCGAAGCGGCGTGCTGGGCGCATGCGCGGAGGAAGTTCTTCGTGCTGGCCGACATTGCGTCCAGGGCGCGGAACCGCAAGCCCGCCCTCATCTCGCCCATTGCCTTCGAGGCAGTGAAGAAGATCGATGCGATCTTTGCCGCCGAGCGCGACATCAACGGACTTTTACCCGAGCGACGGCTTTGCTTCCGCCGCGAGCGCATCGCGCCGCTCATCGAAGCATTCGCGGAGTGGATGAAGGCCGAACGTGCCCGGCTGTCGCGCCATTCCGATGTCGCCAAAGCCATGGATTACATGCTCAAGCGCTGGGTAGCCTTCACCCGCTTTCTCAACGATGGGCGCATCTGCGTCAGCAACAACGCCGCTGAGCGTGCCCTGCGCGGAATTGCCCTCGGCCGGAAGGCCTGGCTGTTCGCCGGTTCCGAGCGCGGTGGCGAGCGCGCCGCCATCATGTACACACTGATTCAGACGGCGAAGCTCAACAACGTTGATCCGCAAGCCTGGCTGGCCGACGTGCTCGGACGAATCGCCGATCATCCGATCACCCGTCTCGACGAGCTGCTGCCATGGAATTGGAAGAATATCGTCGCTTCTGCCGTTCAAGCACGAGCCGCATGACCGGTCAGGCTGCTGGGAGCGCTTCTGGAAGCTCCTGCGCATCGCTCGTGTCGGCGTAGACCTCCTCCCGAATAACCTTCAGTGTCACCTCCATGAGGTAACTCTGAAGAGCAACGTCGAGGTCACGGAACTCGCGCCACAGCACTTCGTCAAGAAAACGACGTGGTGCACGAACGATCACCGTTGTCCGCCTCTGCCGATGATACCGGTAGGGCCTGAGCCCGTACCGGCGGCACAGCGCAATGAACAAATGCCGCGACCATTGATCAGGAATAGAAAACTGTAATTCGACCGGCGGCTCGCCTCGCTCGATCTGCTCGAGTTTCGCGCGCACACGCGCGAGTGCCGCTTCGGCTGCGAGGCGTTCTCCCGCTGTGCCAGCGCCCGAGAACAGGGCCTCGATCTTGCGCAACTTCTCGCGCAAATCCGCTTGCCCGACCATCGATCCGCCCCGCGATCATGTCACTTCTCGATAAAAATCCAGCAGCACGTGGTCGGGTCAATACAGCGTCGTTGTCACCAACAGGAATCTCATATCCTTCAACCGCGGCCCTCAGCGGAGGGTTACAGTCGGCCAGCCTTCGGCTGACTTCCTTTCGTTTCGTTTTGGGGCCTGCGGCCCCCTGGCTGTCAAGGCCAAGCCCTGCGGGCGCCGCGGGGCGTTCCCCGTTTTTCGCTCCCGATGGTCGCTGCCAAAACGGGTGATCCCCCTTTCCCCACGGCGGCCTTGACCGCCGAACCCCCGCTCATTGGCGCGGGCCTAGTCGGGTTGCATGCGCAACCCGTGTCTAGGAGAAAGAAAATGAAAGCCGATGTTTATGAGAGGATC
>CAYRTL010000206.1:0-3495 GCA_964427005.1 uncultured Acetobacteraceae bacterium | reverse complement strand
GCAACTTCCGTCAGCCGGAAGAAGGGCTCGGGTTCGACAACAGTCCCGTCGCCCACATGTGGCGAGCGATGATCCGTCCGGCGAAGTATCTGTAATACGGTCCCCACGGTCATGGCCGGCGAGTGGGCCGGCCATGACGGATAGCGACTGTCAGCCTCTCATCCCCCATGCGATTGCGTTGCGCAGCAGCGCGATGAACGCATCGCTTTCCCACGCACCATGAAATGTGGGCGGAGCGTTGTCATCGGCCGGGCGGCCAGAGCGAATGGCCGGGTTGTGGCAGTGGCCAAGAGCAAAATAGGTCACGCCACCCTTGCCGACTGGCCGGGTATAGCCAATGACGCGAGTCTTGCCATCGGGCTGCAGCGAGGTGTCGGAAGGGTACAGCGTACCGATGCTAGGTGACACGGCGCCTGGACCATACTCCGCCGTCAGCAGGATTCGCGTCGAGCCAGGATCCTGCAGCTCGACAAAGTAGGGTTCGTCCTCGACCTCGAAGGAAGCGCCGAGACCTCGGGTGATCGCGTGATCCGTATCATGGACATCGACGCGGAACCTGCATATCGGCGGATGGGTCAGGAAGTAGCTGCCGAGCAGAGCGTGGTGGTCGGTCTTCACAGTTCGGCGCTGACGGAAACCCTCGACCCTCTCGGCGCGGCCTCCGCTGGTTCCATGCAGACCCAACCAGTGGCCGCCCGCCTCCATCCAGCTCCGTATCGCGCCGCACTGATCGGCGTCCGGATAGGGACCGGCCACGTAAGTGATCAGCAACTGACTTGTCGGCAGCCACTTCCCGATGTCGGCGAAGTCGTTGGCGACCGTGGCGGGAATCTCCATCTCGGCCAGCAAGCCCAACAAGCGAAGACGGGCATAATCGTGGTCGTGCCCCGCGCTGGCACCTGGTGGAAAGCCGCCGGCAATGAGGTGCGCACGGCCGGGTGTAGTGTCGCTCATCGGATCACCTCGTTCGGCGTATTGGACTGAAATGCGTTGTAGCCCTGAGTACCAGCGCGCTCAAATGCAGCCACGGTGGTGCGGCGATAGCGGCTGCCTCACCAGAGCGTATAGCCGCCGTCGATGACCAGCGCCGCACCGGTCATGTAGCGCGACGCATCGCTCGCGAGATAAACCGCGAGTGGACCCAGATCTTCCGGTTGGCCGAACTCGCCCATTGGAATCTGCGCCTTGAATTCCTCGATGACATGCGGCGATTCGCGCGCCCAGCGCTGGTTCGGCTCGGTCATGAAGCCGCCCGGCAGGATCGCATTCACCGTGACGCCGCGCGGCGCCCAATCGGCGGCGGCGGCTCGGGTGAACTGGATGACCGCCGCCTTCGCTGTCTCGTAATGGCGGCCGGCAATGCCGCGATTGGCGATCAGTCCGCTCACGGAGGCAATGTTGATCACGCGTCCTGCACCGCGCGTCAGCATCGCGCCGCCGATCAGCCTGGTGCAGAGGAAGGCGCTGGTCAGGTTCAGGTCCATCATCTGCCGCCAGACTTCCAGCGGTTCGTCCTCGATCGGCACGTTGATGCGGCGGCCACCGATGTTGTTGATCAGGATGTCGATCGGCCCGAGTGCGAGCGCGGCGCGGCAGGCACGTTCGCACTCTTCGGGAGTGGCGGCGTCGGCCTGGATCGGCCAGGCCTGCCGGCCGCGGCTGCGTATATCGGCGGCGGTGCGCGCGAGACTGTCCGCGTCACGCCCGACCAGCACCACATCCGCGCCTGCCTCGGCGATCGCCAGCGCCATCTCGCGCCCGAGGCCACGGCTGCCGCCTGTGATGAACAGACGTTTGCCGTGGAGGCGGAAGCGGTCGAGGACGGGCATGGGGTATGGTCCCTTGGGGCGGTTGAAATTTACTGGACGTTGATATCAGGTGCAGTACGGCTGCGCCTGCTGCTCTGATGGCTGGCCTTGTGCATGCGCCGGCCATCCATGCCTTCGTCTCCCGCCATTAGAGCTAGGCTGACGATTTTCCACCGTCTCCTCAAATCCAACTGTTAAATTCATCCAACCCAGATACTGCCCTGACGGCTGCTCAGACAATTGCTTCTGTGGGCCAACCGAATAGCTTCTTTACCTTGGACTCGAACTGACCATAGCGGCTTGTGAGCCTTTGCCGCGGGAGTAGGCGCAGTCCGTTCCATAGCTCTGGCGTCATCTTGGTCAATTTTTGAATTACCTGGATTGCGCTCGAGATGCGCGATCTGGCCCTGCCTAGCCCATTAAGAACACGCAATGGCAGCAGCGTCTGCGAGGTGCCATCATCCATTTGACACCGTCCCCGTACCGCCCCATCTTGCCCGGCTACCGAGGGGAGCCCCGCCGCAGGGGGCTGAGATACCGCCAACAGCAGGTGCGGTGACCCTTGAACCTGAACCGGGTCATGCCGGCGTAGGGACGGGTGCCTTCGCAATCGCTCCTCCCGTTCCCGCCCGCGACACCCGCGTGCGCGATTGAGGGAGAGACGCCATGACCGTCCAGTCGAAGACAGCCGCCCGTCCGAGCAGCGTCACCACCGGCCCGATCGCCGGTTCGCGCAAGATCTACACCTCGCCGACCGGTCGTCCCGACATCAACGTGCCGTTCCGCGAAATCGCGCTGGAGCCCTCCGCCCGCGAAGAACCCTATCGCGCCTATGATACGTCCGGCCCCTACACCGACCCCGCGGTCACCATCGACCTCGAAGCTGGACTGCCGCCGGTGCGCGCCGACTGGATCGCCAAACGCGGCTTCGAACGCATTGCCGCTCGTCCGGTAAAGGATGTCGACAATGGCGGTGCATCAGGCGATCGCCTCGTTCCTGCCTGCCCAGCGGATCATCCGGTGCTCGCCGGCAAGCCCGGTCAGCTCGTGACCCAATACGAGTTCGCCCGTGCCGGCATCATCACCGAAGAGATGATCTACGTCGCGCACCGCGAAAACCTCGGGCGGCAGAAGGCACTGGAAGGCGCCGCTGAACGCCGCGCGGATGGCGAGGACTTCGGCGCGTCGATTCCCGAGTTCATCACGCCGGAATTCGTCCGCGACGAAGTGGCGCGTGGTCGCGCCATCATTCCCGCCAACATCAACCACCCGGAACTCGAGCCGGTCATCATCGGCCGCAATTTTTTGGTGAAGATCAACGCCAATATCGGCAACTCCGCCGTGACATCGGGTGCGGCGGAAGAAGTGGAAAAGCTGGTGTGGGCGACCCGCTGGGGTGCAGATACGGTGATGGACCTGTCCACCGGCCGCAACATCCACAACATCCGTGGCTGGATCCTGCGCAATTCGTCGGTGCCCATCGGCACCGTCCCCATGTACCAGGCGCTGGAGAAGGTCGATGGCGAGCCGGACAAGCTTGACTGGGAAGTGTTCAAGGACACGCTGATCGAACAGGCGGAGCAGGGCGTGGACTACTTCACCATCCATGCCGGCGTGCGTCTCGGCTACGTCCCGCTCACCGCCCGTCGCGTCACCGGCATCGTCTCGCGCGGCGGTTCGATCATGG
>CAYRTL010000205.1:0-3511 GCA_964427005.1 uncultured Acetobacteraceae bacterium | reverse complement strand
GGGGTACGGAGCAGCAGAGCAGCACTTCGCCTGTGCCTCGCGGCGCAACCGGTTCTTCCAGGTAATCGACCGCGCCACCGAGGATGCGGGTCGTGCAGGTGCCGCAAATACCGGAACGGCAGCCGAAATTCGGCGCCAACCCCAATGACTCGGCAAACTCCAATAGCGTGCCGCGATCGCGCGACCAGTCGGCACCGGTACCCGACCGGACAAACCGGACCGGAACAGGAGTGACATCTGACGGTGCGATCTGCGCCGGCGTCTCCGGCTTGAGCACAGTCGCCGGTCCGAATGATTCGTAGAATATCCGGCTGGCAGAAATGCCCATCCCGGTCAGGCCATCGTACAGCGAACGCATGAAACCAGCCGGACCGCACAAATAGAATTCGTAGTCACCGAACGGCAGCACACGTTTCAGCGTATCCAGCGAAATCGACCCGTCCTCATCATGGCTGCTGCCTGGCGAATCTCCTTCGCCCGGCCGGCTGTAGCAGACATGCAGCTTGAATTGCGGATGGCCCGCGGCGAGCGCACGCACATGCTCTCGGAAGGCATGCACGCGGCCGTTCTGTGCGCCATGGAGGAAATAGACCGGACGGAACTTCCCGCTTCGCTTGCCTTCGGCGACGATATGCTCCGCCATCGCGAGCATAGGCGTGACCCCTACACCCGCAGAAATCAGCACGACGGGGCGATCGCTGTCGCTCAGCACGAAGCGGCCGCGCGGCGCCATTGCTTCCAGCTTGAAGCCGGGCTTCGCATTGGAATGGAGGAACTGGGAAACTAATGCAGAGCCTTCGCCCCGTCTTATACTGAGACGGTAGTGATCGGGATTGCACGCCGTGGACAAGGTGTAGGTGCGCAACGCCGGTGCAGCCTGCCCCGGAATGGTGACCCGTATCGGCAGGAACTGTCCCGGCTGCCAGGCATGCAGCGGCTGACCACCAGCCGGGCGGAGATAGAACGAGGTAATGACGTCGCTCTCAGCCTCGACACGGATGACTTCAAGTGGGACGTAGCTGTTGCGCACGTCTTCAGGGACCGCGGATGCCGTCGGCTCGACCGGCACGGCGTGAGAAATCCCTTCTGGCGGTATCGACGCGATCGCGGCCGCCGTCGTGCTGTCGCCGTGCACCATATGAACGATGAGTTTCTGGAAATGCCCGACCAGATGTTCAGCGCCGGTGAGGAAACGCCCTTGATCGATCAGGCCGGCGCGCAGCCCGCGCTGTACGGAGTCGGTCAACTGGTCATCTTCCAGACCAACCTGCCGGTTGAATTCGATCAGGTCCTTGGCGAACTCCTCGCTGACACCCGGCGCGAAATACTGCTCGGAGAAACCCTTGGTGCCGTTGGGTCCGTTCGGCCACCAAACGTCGATCGACAGATTGGGAAAGCCTGGGTTGATATTGATTGTCATGTTGGGAAACAGCAGGTGGTACTGCGCCTGCGCGACTTCGCCGCGCGCATCATAAATCTTGACCTGGCTGAGTCCTTCGAGCGCTGAGTCTCGCACCATCCCGACCTGGCTGGAGAACCAGCCATGCACGGCGAGGTTATAATTCTCCGGCTTGACGTCGATGGCAGCGCTGAATCCCGGATGGGCAACAGCGCAATGATAGCATTCGAGATAGTTCTCCAGCATCGTCTTCCAGTTGGAATACGATTCCCACTCTTCGCGCGAATAGAGCACCAGTCCGCCCAGATCGACGCCGCTCTGACCAATGACGTCCAGGACCTTGCCGTACTGTTCCGTCAGTGATGCCGCGCCGCGATCGGCGTTGACGAAGACCCAAGGGCCCAGTGTCTCCACTCGGATTGGCAACAACGGATAATCTTCCAGCCGGAACCCTGGCTCGTGGGCGGTGCGAGGTGCGCCTTTCAGGCACCCGGCCAGGTCGTAGGTCCATGCGTGATAGCCACACTGCAGCACTTTGGCGTTGCCGCGGCCTTTCAGCACTTCGTGCCGGCGATGCCGGCAGATATTCACCAGTGCGTTCAGGCCGGTTTCGCTGCGCACCACGGCGACGGGGATCAGTCCGCCGATATAGCCGGTGAGGTAATCGCCGACATTCTGCAGTTCGTTCAACGGGCCGACATAGGCCCAGGTCTTGGAAAAGACCTGCTGAAGTTCACGCTCTGTGATGGACGCATCAGTGTACCAGCGCGCGGGCAAGGTCAGGCCACGGTCCAACGCCTCGATCAGTACGGCGGGACTTGCCATCGTGTCACTCATTGGCCGCTCCTTTTATGCACTGGCTGTCTCAGCCCGACGGTCCCTCAACAAGAGTAAGGGCACACAGACCAGGAGCGCCGCGCCGGCGCAAGTCAGTATCTGTGGCAGGCTCATCCACGCCATGGCGGTGGTAGCGAGCGTGTTCGTCGCCATCATTCCGACTGAATATGCGATGTTGTACACGGCGTAGACGGCGCCGTAACACGCGAGACCCCGTCGATCGACCGCATTGCCAAGTTCGGCTGAGGTCGGGTTCAGGGTGAAGGCGAAAGCCGCGCTGAGCACGCACAGGCCAAAGCCCACTGGCAGCACGCCCGTTAGCTGACTCAGCAAAGGCAGGCTCAACGACATTCCGATGACGCCACCGATAATGACCCATCGGATCGGGAAACGTTCGGCCATCCAGGCAACGAGCGGCGCACAAAGCCCGTAAGCGATGGTCGCGATGGTGAACAGGAGCCCAATTTGACTCGCTGATGCGCCATCGCGTTCCAGGTACGAGGGCAGCAGCGGTTCGACTATTCCCCAGCCGAACGCGGCAAGAGCCACTGCCAGAGCGGGAACCAGTATGGATTTGTCCAGCAAGAGGGATCGCAGATCTGGACTTGCCTGCGAGTTCGCGCGTTCTGCTGGGAGCAGAAAAGTGCGCATGCCGAGGTCGACAAGAACCAGTACCGACGTAACAGCGAATGGCAGGCTGTAGCCGCCCAGGTTGTGCAGGATCCCACCGAGTATTGGTCCCGCGATGGAACCTGCGGTGCTGCCGACGAGCGCGTAGCTCATCATGCGGACCCTGTTCTCCACGTAGTGTTCGGCGACAAGCGCCAGGCCGGTGGTCCAGGTTGCCGCTGCCGCGGCTCCCTGGAACAGGCGCGCGATCATCAGCAGAGCAAAGGACGGCGCGAACCAGAAGAACAATATGGCTGCGCCAGAAAGCAGCGCGCCCCCGATCATCGGCTTGCGGTAACCCAGGCGTTCGCCGAGATAGCCAAAAAGCGGAGTCGCGGCCAGCACACCGAATGCATAACTGCCGTAGAGCAGCGCCAAAAGGTCTTCGCCCATGGCTCCCGCAGTGGAATACGGCGTGAGTGGGACGATAAGGCCGTAGATGAAGTAATCCAGGAAGAGCGCGTAAGCGACGACGCCGAGTACCTTCAATTGCTTGATGGCTTCCAAGGCGGCCTCGCGTCGCAGCGCAGCACTTTGTCGTTCTCAGGCCCTGGGAACCTAGCGCCACGTGGGGCATCGTTACAAGCTCAAACGATCTTCGGCTGA
>CAYRTL010000204.1:0-3574 GCA_964427005.1 uncultured Acetobacteraceae bacterium | reverse complement strand
CGGCATCGTCCTCCTCGGCTGCCGCAGCCATCAGGTCGGGCAGTTGCAGTCGCCAGGTCTCCCCGTTTCTCCGGACCGAGATGACATCTGCAACGTGGGTCACGGAAACGCATTCACGCAATCCGTCCACCAACATGGCCATCCGGCCATCTTGTGAACGCATGGCCGTCGCCGTAACGCTGTGGTTGCCAATCGTCAAATGCCACGCCGCACCATCGCGTTTCACTTTCACCGGCATCGGCAGACCGTCAGCGGTGAACGGCAGATCGCGCTCGAAAACCGCGTTCGGCCACCACTGATCCCGCGCGTGCCACGGCGAATAAGGATCGGAACCTGACGCGGCAACCTTCTCGGCCGCCTCGGCCTCTTCGATCAGCACGGCAAGCGCCGCGGCCGCCAGAACCTCGATTGGAGGTTCGCGCTGTGGCGCAAGCAACTCGTTGGCGTGGCGCGCAATGAATCCGGTATCGACTCCCCCGGGCGCAAACTCCGGGTGCGCGGCGATACGGCCAAGCAGGTCAAGATTGCTTGCAACACCTGCGACGTCCATCTCCGCCAAGGCGTGACGCAGCGTTCGCAACGCTTCCTCGCGCGTGGCACCGTGACAGATCAGTTTGGCGAGCATGGCGTCGTAATGAACGGAAACCAGATCGCCAGTGCCATAGCCGGCGTCGACGCGGACGTTTGGCGAAGGTGCCGGCATACGGAATAACGCCAGACGTCCCATCGATGGCGCGAAATCGCGTTCAGGGTCCTCGGCGTATATACGAGCCTCGATGGCATGGCCATCGATCCGGACCGCTTCCTGCCCGACGGACAGTCGCTCGCCCGCTGCCACGCGCAACTGCCATTCCACCAGATCGAATCCGGTGATCATCTCCGTCACCGGGTGCTCAACCTGTAGCCTTGTGTTCATCTCGAGGAAAAAGAAGCCGTCGTCGTTGGCGACGAACTCCACCGTGCCGGCGCCTTCATAGTTCACTGCTTTGGCTGCTGCGACGGCGGCGCGTCCCATTGCGGATCGGCGCTTGTCACTCAGTCCAGGTGCCGGTGCCTCCTCGATCACCTTCTGATGGCGCCGCTGCACCGAGCAGTCACGTTCGAACAGGTGGATGGCGTTGCCGTGCCTGTCGGCGAATATCTGCACCTCGATGTGCCGCGGCTGCCTCAGGTAGCGTTCGAGCAGTACCCTGTCGTCGCCGAATGCGGATGCGGCCTCCTGTCGAGCGGCATCCAGCGCGGAGGGAAATTCGTGCGCATCGAACACGATCCGCATGCCGCGGCCGCCGCCGCCGGACACCGCCTTGATCATCAGCGGAAAGCCAACGCGGTTCGCTTCGTCAGCGAGGAACGCGGTGTCCTGTCGTTCGCCATGATAACCGGGCAGCAATGGAACGTCTGACTTTTCCATCAGCGTCTTGGCCGCCGACTTCGACCCCATGGCGCGCATCGCCGACGCGGACGGCCCAACGAACACAATGTTCGCCGCTGCACAGGCCTCGGCAAATTCCGGGTTTTCGGAAAGGAAGCCGTAACCCGGATGGATGGCGTCAGCGTCGCAACGCTGGGCAGCTTCGATAATGCGACGGATATTGAGATAGCTTTCGCGTGCAGGGGCCGGTCCGATCAGGATGGCGCGATCCGCAGCCCTCACGTGCAAAGCATCTGCATCGGCTTCCGAATACACCGCCACTGTCGTGATGCCCATGCGGCGCGCGGTGCGGGCGATTCGGCAGGCGATTTCGCCTCGGTTCGCGATCAGCAGGGTGCGGAACATGCGCTCTCCGTGTGGACCCTCTCTCTTCACATCCGGAACACCCCGAATTGCGTGCGCGGGATCGGCGCATTCAATGCCGCGGACAAGGCCAGCCCAAGCACGCGTCGCGTATCCACCGGATCAATGATGCCATCATCCCACAACCGCGCCGTGGCATAATACGGATGGCCCTGACGTTCATACTGCGCGCGTATCGGCGCTTTGAATGCCTCCTCTTCGTCCGGGCTGATGTCCCTGTTCCGTCGCACCTGCGACAGCACTGTTGCGGCCTGTTCGCCACCCATGACCGAGATCCTGGCGTTCGGCCACATGAAGAGGAAACGCGGCTCATAGGCTCGGCCGCACATGCCGTAATTGCCTGCGCCATAGCTGCCGCCGATGATCACAGTCAGCTTGGGCACCGAAGTTGTGGAAACGGCGGTCACCAGCTTGGCACCATCCTTTGCGATCCCGCCAGCCTCGTATTTCCGGCCAACCATGAATCCTGTGATGTTCTGCAGGAACACCAGTGGAATGCCGCGCTGACTGCATAACTCAACGAAGTGCGCTCCCTTCAGCGCCGATTCCGAAAACAGGATGCCATTGTTGGCAAGTATGCCGACGGGATACCCGTAGATGTGCGCAAATCCGCAGATCAAAGTGGTCCCGTAGAGGTGCTTGAACTCGTCGAACTCGCTTCCATCCACGATGCGCGCGATGACCTCCCGTGCGTCATAGGGCGCACGCAGATCGGCTGGAACAACTCCATATAACTCAGACGGATCATAATGGGGCGGCTGCGGCTCACGTACGACGAGGGGTAATTGCTTGGTATGGTTCAGCCCGGCCACGATGCGCCGGCATAGCGCCAGTGCGTGCCTGTCGTCGTGTGCATAGTGATCAACCACGCCGGAGGTGCGCGCGTGCACATCGGCTCCGCCAAGCTCCTCCGCGCTGACGATTTCGCCTGTCGCGGCCTGGACCAGCGGCGGACCGCCCAAGAAGATGGTACCCTGCTTGCGGACTATAATGGTCTCGTCGCTCATCGCCGGCACATACGCGCCGCCGGCGGTGCAGGAGCCCATGACGGCAGCAATCTGCGGAATGCCTTCCGCAGACATATTGGCCTGATTGAAGAAGATGCGGCCGAAATGCTCGCGGTCGGGAAATATCTCGTCCTGCATTGGCAGGAAGGCGCCGCCTGAATCGACCAGGTAGATGCAAGGCAGCCGGTTCTGTCGCGCGATCTCCTGCGCTCGTAAGTGCTTCTTGACGGTCAGCGGAAAATAGGTGCCGCCTTTCACCGTGGCATCATTGGCGACAATGACGCACTCGCGTCCGGATACACGCCCCACGCCCGTGACGATTCCGGCCGAGGGCACTTCATTGTCGTAAAGTCCGTACCCCGCAAGCTGCGACAGTTCCAGGAATGGCGAGCCGGGATCGATCAGCGCTGCAATACGGTCGCGCGGCAGAAGCTTGTTGCGGTCGAGATGCCGCTGCCGAGCGGCTTCGCCGCCCCCTCGCTGCACCTCCGCAACACGCGCACGCAAGTCATTCACGAGTGCGCGCATCGCCTCAGAGTTGGTGGCGAATTCGGGAGAGCGCAGGTCGATATCGGAGCGGAGGAGAGTCAAGCGTTCCCCCTCTCGTCATGACTGGGCTTGGCCCGGCCATCCACGCCTGCCTTTCCGGCATGAAACAAAGACGTGGATGGCTGGGCCAAGCCCAGCCATGACGAATGAAGACGCCTCCGCGCCCTTACGTTAGCGCCTATGGGGCTTGGCCCCGCCATCCACGTCTTTACCTTCTGCACCC
>CAYRTL010000203.1:0-3596 GCA_964427005.1 uncultured Acetobacteraceae bacterium | reverse complement strand
TAGTGGATCATTAACTGCTTGGCACCCCTATGCGGAGCTGGGCCTTGACCTGGGAGTGGTAAACATCGGAAGCGCAACATAGCCGTGCCAAACGAACGCAATATTGCGGGCCCGATCACCTCGATCGGCATGGGACGATCGGGCACAACTCTTTTGCAGGCTTGCTTCCAGGCTCATCCGGAGGTCCAGGCACTGAATGAGACCGCCGGACTCATCTTTGGCCTGGCCGCTGGAGCCCACGAATGCCCGCTCCCCTCCAAGCAGCACTTTCAAGACGAAGCTGAGTTCGCTGGGCACGTCATCCGCAACACGTTCATAGCCACCGAGCCCTCACACAAGCCAGTGTGGTACCATAAGCCCATCGGCTTACCGAAATTGATCAACTGGGGGTGGCAGGACGGCCGGCGCACAGCCAGCGGGTTCCCGGTAGAATGGTACTGGAAGGTGCTCCAAGCCGCGTTTCCCCATTCCATCTATGTCGTGTGCCTTCGCAACCCATGGGATGTGGTCTTGTCGTATGAGCGGTTCACCGGATGGGCACAAGTCGATGTTTGGCGCGACATTGCCGACCTCTACGAGGCAATCGAGATCGGCTGGGAAAAGCTGCAGCACGTTTTCTTTTTCGATGATCTGATCGAAGAACCCGAGAAGGCGCTACGCGACGTCTGCGACAGCGTAGGCGCTCGGTTTATCAGTGATATGCTGTCCGGTTTTGCAGAGCGCCAAGCAATGAGGGCTGAGGATCCCATATTGCGCGATCACCGCATGAAGTGGCCTGGTTGCGTAGACCCACGCCTCCCAGACGCCGACATCGAGAGGATAGTCCGAATTTGGCGGTCGAAAGGTCGTCAGTTTGATTCGCCACTTCAGCACAAGAACCTGTTTCGGTTCTGACTACAGGGCGCGATTCAGGACCTTATGCGGCGCCTCCCCGGCGTATTCCAATCCTCAGTCGCTTTTCGCGAGGACTCCCAGATAAGCACGCAAGGATACCAGAGGTACTTCAACACTGAACTCGGCCCGTATGGCCAGGCTGAGCTCCCGGAGCAGCGGGAACGCACTTCTATCGTGCGCATCACCCGAGATCAGGTAGTGCTCCAGAGGAGACGCATAAGCACCCGAGGCTAGCTGCTCCGCGACGTCGCCACGCTCGGCTACATAGAGCTTTTCATCCACGATGTTGGCACGCTCAAGGACCTGGATAGCACATTCCACGTCTCGGGCACGTAGCGCCAGGCGAAACATCACCGGGATCGTGCGCCGGTGTTCAGCTAAAGCCGACGACCGTTGCTTCAGAAGACCGAGCACCTGAGCAGCAGCGGCTTGCCCAAGTGCATCCTGACGTGCCAGCGCCTGGATAAACCGCAACTGCGCCTCGCCGAGAGGCGCCCCTTCGGCCCGCTCCCAATTGAGGACGAATGCAGCAACCGCGTCCTCAATCCGTCCCATCGACAAATCCAGCAGCGCTCCCAACATCAGCAGATCCAATTCGCTTCGCGCGCCCGATACCTGGACACGCCGCGCGAGTGGCGGCATTACAATGCGCTCGCCGGACGCAGCCCGTGCCCGCGTCGCAGCCAAAACTCCTAAAGCGTTCGCGTACGATATGGCACCAAATGGCCACGGCATACTCTCTCACGAGTGCAGGGTACTCAACGCTATCAACGGGTTCAGTCGAAATCCGCTGCAGCAGCGATGAGTGCGGGCTGCTGGCTTTCCACCATTGGCCATAATTTCTGTTGTGCTCCTCCGCCCTTATGCCCGCAACTGTGGACACGAGATCGTTCCATATCGCCGGCTGTTGTGAGACATCGATGGCGCGAGCAATACGGTTCCAGTTACGCAATCTGGAGGTCGTAGTTAACATGCTGGGGCGTCCCGTCTCGTACAAAACGAGAGGCAAGGGACAGATCTCGATGCTCAGACCGGCCTGAAGGGCGCGAACATACAATTCGAAATCCTCGTGGCCAATCCCGTAGTCTTCCGTGTAGCCACCAATCCGTTTGAGAGCGGTGCGTCTGATCAGAACGGTAGAGCCGCCATAGCAGTTATCGTATGGCGCGACCGATAACGGCCCACCGATGGGAATGTAGCTGGCCTTCTCCGAGAATTGCTCGGGAAACGGGTATGCTTCCGACCGCCGCGTCTCTGGCATATAAAGTTGAATGCAATTCACGATATCCGCTCGGGTCGACTCAGCAACGGTAGCAAGGCTGTGCGCCAGATTTGGCAACGCCACGTCGTCATCATCGAGGAACAGGATGTAGTCAGATTGAGTTGCCTCTACGCCGGCATTTCGTGCCGCCCCGAGGTACTGGTTGCTTTGCCGCAACAGTCGAACGTTCAGCTTGGCAAATAAGGGCTTCATGCAATCGAGCGCTTGCCACGTCAACGGATCACCTGAGCCATCGTCGACGACGACAATCTCCATATTCGCGTAGGTCTGGGCGGCTATTGACATTACCGCGTCGAAAAGCTTGGCGGGCCTCTGGAAATGGGTAATCACGACAGCAATCTTTGGCCGGTGACGACGTTTCGGACATTTCGGTAGGACCGGCCTTGCTTTTGAGAGCCAGAATTGGTGCAATTCGATCCATCGCCGTAAGGTCACCGCAGGCGCTACTGCGAGCCGGGCCTGAGGTAAGCCTTCTTGAACTGCGGTCAGAAGCCTCTCAGCCAGTGAGTGTCGGTCCGAGGCGCACGTAAGCGCGGGCACCAATGACGGATCAAGCAATTCAGCCGTGCCGCCGCTTCCAGTGCAAATCAGCGGTTTCCCAGCGACGGCAGCCTCCATCACCGCATAGGGACTGTTTCTCGACTCGTGAAGGCACGACAACAATTGATCGCTCATTGCTGATAAGGTGATCAATGGCAGCAGTGCGGTCATAGCCAGGGAGTATCTGGATTGGAAACGTCCAATTACGGGTCCGCCTTGCAAGATACAAAGCCGACATTTCGCCATTGATCGTGCCGAACTCCCCCAAAAAAGTGACCGTAGTGTTGTTCGTTAGCAGCGTGTCTTGTACCAGGTCCAAGGCATCGCAGAACAGCTCAATGCCTTTCCGTTCCTCATGACGTCCGAAAAAGATGATCTCGTTAGGCAGTAAGGGCTGCTGTCGTTCTGGCACACTGCCGATCGAACCTTCCAGATGGCAACACACATTCTGGATTACGGCGATCCGTTCATTGGATGGCGTCGTCCAAGCGTTCTCTTTCAACCATCGAATCATATAGGCGCTGGGGCTGACCAGTATGTCTGCCCGCGCGACACTCTGCCGTTCCATAAAATCAATCTTCAGTTGCTCTTCGTGCTGAAAGGGATGATCGTTAGCTTGCAGCGCCCATCGGGATGGGCCGTGAGCTTGAACGATCAGCAGCGTGTCCGCGAATGCCAGACCTTGAACCTTCGCAGACAGCGTAAAGAAGCCCAGCCCCTTATAGTCGTGGAAGTGTATGAAGTCATATTGTTCGTCAGAGCCCGCCAGATGTCTGAAGAGTGCATATGAGCGCTTTTCGTACGTGAAAGGCGGCCAGGTAAAATGGCCGATATTCGGATCAATGACGCGTATGCCGTGCGCCATATAATAGCTCACTAG
>CAYRTL010000202.1:0-3633 GCA_964427005.1 uncultured Acetobacteraceae bacterium | reverse complement strand
CGGCGCAATGCCGCGCCGCGCTCGTATGCCGTGATCGCGTCCTCAAGCTTCTGCTGGCCGCTCTCCAGGCCGCGCACGATCTGCTCCAGTTCCGCCAGCGCATCCTCGAAGGACAGCGCGCTCACATCGATGGTCTTGCCTGACATGTCTCTCCTACGCCTGCATCAGCGTGCGCACGTGCGCCGCGGCAGAGGCGGCGAGCGCCTCGAGGTCATAGCCGCCCTCCAGCACTGAGACCATCCGGCCGCCGCAGTGCCTCGCGGCGATGCCCAATAGCTCCTTGGTGATCCACGCGTAGTCGGCCGTTTCCACTCGAAGCTGCGCCAGCGGGTCGGCCTTGTGTGCGTCGAAACCCGCCGAAACGATCAGCAGGCCGGGGGCAAAGCGATCGAGCTCCGGCAGGATGGTGTTTGACCACGCGGCTCGGAAGGCGGCGCCATCCGAGCCTGGGCGTAGCGGGGCATTGATGATGTTGCTGGCCACGCCGCGCTCCCACGCTTCGCCGGTGCCGGGATAGCACGGGTGCTGATGCGAGGAGGCATAGAACAGGTCCGGATCCGAGGCGAACATCGCCTGCGTGCCATTGCCATGATGCACGTCGAAATCGACCACCGCGACGCGCTGAATGCCCCATCGGCCGCGCGCATGCAGCGCCGCGACCGCCGCGTTGTTGAACAGGCAGAAGCCCATGGGCCGAGAGGGCTCGGCGTGGTGGCCAGGCGGGCGCACGGCGGCGAACGCGGCACGCGCCCAGCCTTCCATCACTGCATCCACCCCTGCCACCGCTGCGCCGGCGGCACGCAAAGCGGCCTCGGCGCTGCCGGCGCTCATCGGGGTGTCCGCGTCAAGCTGCACCATCTCGCCGTCCGCCGGGCGGATCGACAGGATCGCCTCGACGTAGTCAGCCGGGTGCACCCGCGTCAGTTGCTCGGCAGTCGCGTGTGGCGCGGCTTCCCGCAGCAAGTCGGCGAACTCCGCAGTCTCCAGCGCGGCGAGTACTGCGCGCAGTCGATCCGCGCATTCCGGATGGTAAGGACCGGTGTCATGGCCAAGGCAGGCTGGGTGCGTGATCAATGCCGTCGGCATCGCCTAATCATCCGCACGAGCAGCGTCATCGGCGCGGCGGCGGATGACAAAGCTGAACACGCCATTCTCCTCCGACCAGGCGAGCAGAGCATGGCCGGTCTCGCGGCAGAACGCCTGGAAGTCAGCGACGGATGCGCGGTCCGTGGCGAGCACCCGCAGCCGCTCGCCAGGCGCCATCGAGCGCAAGGCGCGATTGGCCCGCAGCACCGGGATCGGACAGGTCGCACCCTTCATGTCGAGAAGCGTCTCGCTCATGCGCGCATCCTGCGGCTGGGAGAGCATCGGAGCAAGCGAAGGCTACTGCCCCTCGGGCAGAACGAGCTGGTAGTACTTGCGTCCTCCGATCACCGTGCCTTCGTCGTCGCGCTTCGCCGTCACCGTTGGAGGTGGCGCGGGGGCATCGTCGCCGCAACGGGACAAGCGCAGAAAGGGCGCGGGATCGACTGGCTTGCCGCCCATGATCATCTCGAAAAACAGATGGGCACCCGAGGTCACGCCCGTGCGGCCGACGACGCCCAGCTTCTCCCCGGCGGCTACCGTGCGCTTCCCCTCGGCGAAGGCCGGCGCGATCATGCCGAAGTGGCTGTAAACGCCCACGAAGCCGTCGTGCTGGACCAGCATCTCCAGGCCGCCCGGGCCTTTCCGCTGAATCCGCAGCACCGTGCCTGGGGCGGCCGCCACCACCGCTGACCCAAGCGGAGCGGGCAGGTCGATCCCGTAGTGATACGTGCCGGCCGCGGGATGGTCCGGCAGCACGCGCGGTCCGAATGTCGACGAAATGCATCCGGCCGTGACGGGCGGCAACAGAGCATTTGCGGGTTGTGCACCGGGCGCCGCGCCGAATGCCTGAACCGGCAAGGCGGCCATTGCCAAGGCAAGCAGCATACGCACGGCAGTCTCCGTCTTCGCCACCCGATGCATTCAGCCGGACAGCGCGGCCTTGTCTAGCCCCGGCTCGGCAGGCCTCCTCACGTTCCCGAGTGAATCCCTTTGGCACGGCGGTTGCTGTATGATGGCTGCGGCGGATCGCATCTCGGCCGCCTAAGGACGTGGCTTCGAGCGGTCCCCACAAAAGCAACGGCTTGGTTCGCCAGCCCGCAATAACCTGTGGAGGCTCCGATGCACATTTCTCGCCGTTCCGTCTTCACGCTTCTGGCCTCGTCCGCACTTGTTCGACGCGTCAGCGCCGCGGACAAGTTCGTCACAATCGGCATCAACCTGCCGCTGACCGGTGCGGCGGCCGAAGATGCGACCAACATCCTGCACGGTGCCCAGCTTGCGATTGAGGAAGCCAATGCACGCGGCGGCGTTGCGGGCTACGAGATTCGACAGCTCGTGCTGGATGATGGCACCGCGACCGCAGGCCAATACGATCCGGCGCAATCCGCCATCAACACCCGCAAGATGATCGTCGATCCAAGTCTGGTAGCCGCAGTAGGCCCGATGGCCAGCGGCAGCGGCAAAGCAATGGCGCCGCTGCTCAGTCAGGCCGATCTTGCGACAGTGACACCGAGTTCGACCAACCCCGACCTGACCGACCCGAAGTTCGCTGAGATGTACCGTCCGGGTGGCAAGGCGATCTATTTCCGCACCTGCACGACCGATGCGTTCCAAGGTCCCAACATGGCGAATTTCATGGCGGACCAGCTCAAGGTGAAGTCAGTCTTCGTACTGGATGACACCGGTGCATACGGTGTCGGCCTCGCCGATGCTTTCCAGGCACAGGCGGCGAAGCGCGGGATAAAGGTGATGGGCCGCGATCGAGTCGATCCGCTGCTCAGCGACTACAAGCCGATACTCACCAAGATCAAGAGCCTCGGTCCCGACGCGCTGTACTGCGGCTCGAGCGCGCTGGCAGGCGTGAAGCTGGTGAAGCAGAGCTATGAGATCATGCCGGACATGATCAAGGCCGGCGGCGACGGCCTGCATCAGGCCTCGATCCTGTCGGGCGCCGGATTCCCCGCCGCGCAAGGCTGGTACAGCACGATTGCCGCGCCGCATATGCTGGATGATGCGAAGCTGACCGACTGGGTCGCGAGGTTCCAAAAGCGTTGGAATACACCGCCAGCCGATTACTCGATCACGTCATACGATGCGGCACTGGTGATCCTCGCCGCGATCGAATCCGTGGCGACGTCCGGTAAGCCGATGAACCGCCACACGGTCCGTGACGCCATCCAGGCCGGCAAAGTGGAGACGCTGCAGGGACCGATCTCATACGACGCCAATGGTGACCTGAGCTCGCGCGTGGTCAGTGTTTTCCAGGTGCAGCAGGACACTGCGCATGCGGTGAACGATGTGGTCCACCAGTTCAAGTATGTCGGTGTTGCGCTGGCCGACAATAGCTGAACTCGTGCTAGTCTTCACCCGATTGGCGGGTGGAGACTAGCACCGCATGACGCAGCATCGCATTGGCATAGACCTCGGCGGCACCAAGATCGAAATCGCGGTGTTGGGGCCTGACGGCAGCGAGCGCCTGCGTCATCGGATCGAAACACCGCACGGCTATCAGGCAACGCTCGACGGCATTGCCTCTCTGGTGCGCCA
>CAYRTL010000201.1:0-3666 GCA_964427005.1 uncultured Acetobacteraceae bacterium | reverse complement strand
CCTCGCCGCGCGCACCCTCGGTAATCAGGCAGCCGGCGGGGAAAATTCCGGTCGGATGGAACTGCACAAACTCCATGTCCTGGCATGGAAGTCCCGCCCGCAGCACCATGCCGTTGCCGTCACCCGTGCAAGTGTGCGCGGACGTGCAGGAGAGATACGTACGCCCGTAGCCGCCGGTGGCCAGCACTACCGATTGCGCGCGAAAACGATGGATGCTGCCATCCTCCAGACACCATGCAGTGACGCCGCGGCACACGCCTTCCTGATCGATGATCAGATCGAGCGCGAAGTATTCGATGAAGAACTCAACGTCGTGCTTCAGGCTCTGCTGATAGAGAGTATGCAGGATGGCGTGACCGGTACGATCAGCCGCGGCGCACGCGCGCAACGCGGGCGGGCCTTCGCCGAATTTGGTCATGTGCCCGCCGAACGGGCGCTGGTAGATCTTTCCTTCTTCGGTGCGACTGAACGGCACGCCGAAATGTTCCAGCTCATACACCGCGGGAATCGCCTCGCGGCACATGTATTCGATCGCGTCCTGGTCACCGAGCCAGTCCGATCCCTTCACCGTATCGTACATGTGCCAGCGCCAGTCGTCGTCGCCCATGTTGCCAAGCGCGGCACCGATGCCGCCTTGCGCCGCGACGGTGTGACTGCGTGTTGGGAACACCTTGGTGATGCAGGCGGTCTTCAGACCCACTGCGCCCATGCCGAACGTGGCACGCAATCCGGAGCCACCGGCCCCAACCACCACCACATCGTAGGTGTGGTCCACGATGTTGTAGGCGCGCGACGAGGGCAGGGTGATCGCGTTCATCGAAGTCCTTTCCGCTATAGGCCCAGCCGCAGCACAGAAATGATGCAGGCCAATGCCAGCAGTACCGACAGTCCCTTCACCAGCAGGATCGAGGTCAGGCGAAGCGCGTCGTTATCCACGTAGTCCTCGATCACGACCTGGAGCCCGAGGGCCGTGTGGTAGAACGTGGCAATCACCAGCGCGATCATCAACACGATCGGAAGCGGACCAGCCATCCAGAAAACGACATCCTCGCGCGTGGCGCCGATCAGGCGGACCATGGCGCAGAGGAACCATAGCGTCAGCGGTATCAGCGCGAGTGAAGTGAGTCGCTGTGCCCACCAGTGTGCTGCGCCCGCCTTCGCCGAACCCAGGCCGCGTGCCCGCGCGAGGGGCGAGCGCATGATGTCGATATGCGGCGCCTTTGCCATGCCCTGCCTCACCACACCGACAGGCCGATGATCCAGAGCAGCAGCGTCGCCACTACGGTCGCGATCACCACTGCCCAGCCGGAGCGGTCGTACCAGGGCTTGTCGAAGCCGTAACCCGCGTCCCAGGCCAGGTGCCGGATGCCGGCAAAGAAGTGGAAGAACAGGGCGACCGACCAGCCGAACAGCAGCAGCATCCCGACCGGGGTTGCCAGGAACCACTGTACCCGGGCGAATGCATCATCAGAAACGGCTGCGGCGACCAGCCACCAGGTGAGCAGCAGCGTACCAAACGCCAAGCCGACACCGGTGACACGATGCCCGATCGACAGGGCCATACTGATTGGCCAACGATAGACCTGAAGGTGTGGGGAGAGGGGGCGGCGTAACAACTTGCCGTCCGATGTGCGCGCCACCATCAGCGCGTCGCGTACGTCTCGCAAAGGATCGCTCCAACCTCTCGGCCGGCCGACTGGCCCTAGGCCGTTGCGTTTGCTTACGCTTCCGGGGGGAATGGGTCAACGCAAGCAGACGAACGGGCGCCCTGCCCGGGGGGGCGGCTCTCACATGTTCAGCATCGCGCCCACCAGCGCTCCCTTCGCCGTCGTGTTGAGCGGATCCTTGGCGAGGTAAACGTCGCTGATCCTGACCGGCAGCTCCGTCTCGGCGATCGCGGCCTTGAGCCTGGGGAGGAAATTACGCGCCATGGCGGTGCCGCCGGCGCACACGATCGGGATCGGCCTTGGGAAGCTCGGCAGCTTCTTCGAATCGGCCATCGCGCTCTGTAACGCTGTCACCGCTGTCTCGATCACATCAGCATAATAGACGCTGAGGGCCCGGTTGATCGAATTGGCCGGACCATCTTCGAGTGTAAAGCCATTCTCCTTGTGCAGACGCACTGTGGTGGGCGTCTCGCCGGTCACGGAGGCGGCGCTCAGATCGATGTAATCGCCCGCCCTCGTCGTGGCGACGGTGAGCACGGGAAGGCCGAGATAGGCCAGGCACATATTGCACATCCCGCCGCCGAAGCTCATGCCGATGCCAGTGAAGTTGGCGTCCTTGAGTTCCGAATAGACCACGGCGAGGCCCTCGTTGATCGCCTTGGCCCGATAGCCGAGTTTCTCGCAGATACCTTGGACCGAACGCTCATGAAAGATGAGCTCGGAGCTGCGGTCAGGTGGCGCGCTCGGGATGCTGAGGCACAGCTTGCCGCCATCGTCCGCTTTGCCGCACAGCCGGCTCAGCAGCAGTTCGATCATCTGCACGCTCTTCGGCTCCATCGGGTTGAGCAATCCGGCCTGCATGGGGCGGCGAGTGTCGCCGTCGAGGAATTTCGCGAATTCATCCGCCCGGTTGCCGTAGGCGTAGATATAGCCACCCTCTACCTGATGCAGGATGTGCTCGCGCGACAGCATCTGCTCGGTCATCTTGTTGTAAGGCAGGGCAACAAACGCATTAAGCTGCGGATTGAAGTCTACCTCCTCACCGTTCATCGTCGCGAGAACGATCCGGCTCGTTCCTAGGTCGAGGCCTTTGACGGCTTGTTGCGACGTAGCGCTCATTGCGGAGTCTCCTGATCGGAATCGGTCAAAGAGGTTCTTCAGACGACGTGAACCGCCGGCGCGGCGGAACAGCATACGGTTCAAGGCGAAGCGCATTGAGGACCTCGGCCATGCGCTGGCGGAGCTTTGGCCGCCGCGGCATCTCGTCTGCCTCGGCAACCCTTTCGTTCGGCATCGGTGCAGCGTCTTCGAGCTTTTGCATAAGCTCCACGATCCAATCGGAAGTGCCCATTCGGCGGGCCCGCTGATCGGCTGCGGCCGGCGCAGTACGTTGCTTTTCCAGCAGCCGCAGCAGGACGAGCAGGACGGGACTGAGTTCTGTCTCAAGGGCTGCCCTCACCTCGCGGTAGATCGCCTCGCGATCTGCCTCACTCGGCGGGCTTTCAGAAGCAGCTTCTGCATTCCGCTCCTGCTCCTGTTCGATGACCTTAAGGAGCGACACGACGCGGGCATTGAGCCGAGCGTTCTCGTCCAGCAGCCGGTCGATTTCTCCGTCGCGTAGATCGGTGACATCAGTGGAACCGGGGTGTCGCCGCATGACCCGGTTGCCGCGGAGCTGGCCACCGACAGCAAAGGGCTGGATCCGGTCTGCGCTCCGCCTTGTCTCGCGCAACGCCACCACGATTTCGTCCATGGTAGGCTCACGCTCCGCACGTTCTGCCATGACGGCGCTTACCCCCGTTCACCAGCAGCGCGGCTGACGGCTTGCTGTCGTCGGTCTCATGGCCCTGCCTCTCCCAAGCCAGAGAGCGCGCAGGCTGCGACCCAAGTTGTGAACGGCAGGTTAACGAGCGACGAAGGGCTCCTGGGCGATGAGCCACATTGTCACATTGACCGAGCGGAAGGCAGCGAAAGCCCCGAGGCGGCGGCGCGCGGGGAA
>CAYRTL010000200.1:0-3841 GCA_964427005.1 uncultured Acetobacteraceae bacterium | reverse complement strand
GGGCCAAGCCCCGGCATGACGAATAGCGTGACGCCATGGCTTACGCCGAGCTTCAGGTAGCGAGTGCCTTCTCTTTTCTGCGTGGTGCTTCTTCGCCGGAGGAACTTGCTGCCACTGCATCGGTGTTGGGGCTTTCCGCCATCGGTATCACCGATCTCAACAGTGTGGCCGGCGCGGCGCGGATGTGGGATGCGGCGAAGCAGGTCGGTGTTCGCCTGGTAGTCGGCGCGCGTCTGTCATTTCGCGACGATACGCCCGATCTGCTGTGCTATCCGCAGAATCGTGCAGCCTGGGGACGGCTTACGCGCCTGCTGAGCATTGGCAAAAATCGCGTGCCGCATGGTGACACTGGCGATGCCGCGAAGGCCACCAATCGCTGCTTCCTGCACTACGCCGATCTGATCGAGCATGGCGAGGGACAGCTCCTGCTGGTCGTGCCACCGGACCGGCTGGATGCCGGTTTCCAGGCAAATCTCCTTCGATTGAAGGCTGATTTTCGCCATCGGACATATCTGACCGCCTGCCGCCGCTATTATGGCGACGATGCCAGCCGTCTGCGCGCGTTGGCCGAACTGCCGTTGCCGATGGTGGCGACCAATGACGTTCTCCATCATCTGCCTGACCGGCGGCCTTTGCAGGACGTGATGACCTGCATCCGTTTCGGCTGTCGCATCGACCAGGCAGGTCTCGCGCTGCAGCCCAATGCCGAGAGACATTTGAAATCGCCGAAGGAAATGGCCCGCCTGTTCCAGGATTATCCCGAGGCGGTGCTGCGCACCGAGGATATTGTTGAACGCTGCGGCTTCTCGCTGGCGGAACTGTCCTATGAATATCCGGATGAACCGATTCCGTCTGGTCTGACACCGGACGAGCATCTCGCCAATCTGACATGGCAAGGCGCGGCGTCACGCTATCCCGACGGAATTCCACCACAGGTGCGCGACACGATCGAGAAGGAGCTGCGCATCATCGCACAGCTCAATTACGCGCGATATTTTCTGACGGTGCATGACATCGTGCGCTACGCCGTCAGTCGCGGCATTCTCTGCCAGGGTCGAGGTTCAGCGGCCAATTCCGCGGTGTGCTACTGCCTGTACATCACTGCAGTCGATCCGGCGCAGATCAGCCTGCTGTTCGAGCGCTTCGTTTCCACCGAACGTCGCGAACCGCCGGACATCGACGTGGATTTCGAGCACGAGCGCCGCGAGGAGGTGATCCAGTATATTTACGAACGTTATGGCCGAGAGCGCGCCGGCATTGCCGCCACGGTGATTCATTATCGTCCGAAGCGGGCGATCCGAGAGGTGGGCAAGGTGATGGGGCTGTCCGAGGACGCCACAGCCGCGCTGTCTGCGCAGTCATGGCATGCGGGGGAGGAGCTCTGGTCGGATGATTGCCTGAAGGAGATCGGTCTTGATCCAACAAGCTTTGTTGTTCGCCGCTCGATCGAGCTGGCGCGCCAGCTCGTCGGGCTGCCTCGTCATCTGTCGCAGCATGTCGGTGGCTTTGTCCTGACTCGCGGACGGCTGGATGAGACCGTGCCAATCGGCCGTGCCGCGATGGACAAGCGTACTTTCATTGAATGGGACAAGGACGACATCGACCGGTTGGGAATCATGAAGGTCGATGTGCTGGCGCTCGGTATGCTGACCTGCATCAGGAAGGCGTTCGAGCTACTCGGCCTCAAGAACCTGGCGGATGTACCGACGGAAGATAAGGCCGTCTATGACATGCTGTGCCGAGGGGATTCCATCGGTGTTTTCCAGGTGGAATCGCGCGCCCAAATCAACATGCTGCCGCGGCTGAGACCGCAAAAATTCTACGATCTGGTGATCGAAGTGGCGATCGTGCGTCCTGGGCCGATCCAGGGTGACATGGTGCATCCCTATCTGCGCCGGCGACAGAGGCTGGAGGAATCGGATCTGCCGTCACCTGCCTCGGAATGCGGTTCGGCTGATGAACTGAAGCAGGTGCTTGGCAGGACACTCGGCGTGCCACTGTTCCAGGAACAGGCGATGCAAATTGCCATTGTGGCGGCGAAGTTCACACCAGAGGAGGCCAACCAGCTTCGCCGCTCCATGGCCACGTTCCGCAACGCAGGGACAATTCACCGTTTTCGGGAAAAGATGGTCGAGGGAATGGTGGCACGCGGCTATACGCGCGATTTCGCCGAACGCTGCTTTCACCAGATCGAGGGCTTCGGCACCTACGGCTTTCCGGAGAGTCACGCCGCAAGTTTTGCGCTGCTGGTCTATGTCTCGGCCTGGTTGAAATGCCACCATCCAGCGGCTTTTGCCTGCGCGCTGCTGAACTCGCAGCCGATGGGATTCTACGCACCGGCACAGATCGTACGCGACGCGCGCGAGCATGGGGTGGAGGTGCTCCCGATCGACATCGCCGCCAGTGACTGGGACTGTACGCTGGAGGGTGGTGCGCTGCGGCTTGGTTTCCGACTGATCACCGGATTTTCCCAGAAATGGGCGGAGCGTCTGGTAGAAAAGCGCGCCAACAGCTTCCCGAACCTGGTCCGTGCAGGTTTGCCCCGTGCTGCTCTCGTCTTGCTGGCAGAAGCGGACGCGCTGCGTAGCCTGAAGCTCGATCGGCGAGCAGCGCTGTGGCAGGTGCGGGGCTTATCCGACATAACGGAACTGCCGCTGTTTGCCGATCAGCCGGTTTCGGTTCATCCCGTGTCACTGCCCGTCATGACAAAGGGCGAGCACGTCATTACCGACTATCAGAGCGCCAGTCTGTCGCTGAAGTCACATCCGATGTGTTTCCTGCGCACTCTGTTCACCAGCGAAGGCGTGATGAGCTGCGCGCAGGCGGTTGTGCAGGCTGACGGCACGCGCCTTTCCGTCGCCGGTGTAGTGTTGGTGCGTCAGCGGCCGGGCAGCGGCAATGTTGTTTTCTGCACGATCGAGGATGAGACCGGAACCGCCAATATCGTGGTCTGGTCCAGCATGCTGAGCCGGTTCCGCCGTGCCGTGCTTGGCAGCAGTCTCCTGGTAGTGACGGGGCGCCTGCAACGCAGCCCGGAAGATATCGTTCATGTCATCGCTGATCGGCTGGACGATCGTAGTGCGATGATGGCCCGGATCACCGAGACGCCGACTGAGGGCAAGGCTCCTTTGCTGATCCGGAGTCCGGGCCATCCCCGCCATGAGCGGATTTTCCCCCGTTCTCGCGATTTCCGCTGAGAAACCTGCCTGGGTGTGAACTAGCTCACACCCTCGTGAGATATGGGCGGCAATCATGGGGCGTTCTGCCGCCCGGGGAGGCCCTTGATGGACCATGTGCTGGCCGGTCTTGGCCTGCGCCTGACCTACTTGCACGATCCATATGCGCTCGACGATCTCGACCGGGATCGCATCCTGGACGACTTGTCGGACGACACAGCCGGCGGGGACGCTTTCCCCTGGCTCACTCGCTCTCCGCTAGTCGATTACCATCACCTTGTCCTGGTGACGGCGCGGTCCACTGGCCGCTATCTTGCGTTTCTGGCGGCCAACGATGGTGCCACTCCCAAGGAAGACTTCCTGTTGCTGAAAACCGCTTTTGTCGCGTCCGCGGCGCGCGGCCAGAACCTGATGCGCCGGATGATCGCGCTTGCGCTGCTGCGCATAAGCACCATCCGAGGGGTCCCGTCAGCAATCGTTGCCTGCACTCGCAGCCCGCTCTGCTATCGGATCATGCGAGATACCGCGCGACGTCTCACCTCGGCCGTGTTCTTTCCCGATCCTGACAGTGTCGCGATCAACTTTCGCGCCGCCACACTCGCGCAGCGGATCGCAAAGGAGATCGAACCCAACCGTCGCTTTCAGGCGGTCAGTGGGACCATTAG
>CAYRTL010000199.1:0-3883 GCA_964427005.1 uncultured Acetobacteraceae bacterium | reverse complement strand
TAACGCGTTACTTCTATCCTCGTTCCATGCGGCGCTACTGGCTCGCGGCTCTGCTTCTGTTCGGTCTGACGGCCCAGGTTCGGGGCGAATCCGCCTCTCCGGCCGCGGCGGCGCAGGGCCTTTTATGTCGGGCCGCGGTCCCCGCGGCCGAGAGAGCGGCCGGCATCCCCGCAAGCCTGCTGGCCGCGATAAGCCGGGTAGAGACCGGCCGGCCGGACCCGGCAACGCAAGCCATTCATCCCTGGCCGTGGTCCGTCAACGCCGAAGGCGAGGGGTTCTTCTTCGACACGAAAGCTGCGGCTGTCAGCGCTGTGCGTGCCATGCAGGCCCGCGGCGTCCAGTCGATTGACGTGGGTTGCGCCCAGATCAACCTGATGCACCATCCGAGAGCGTTTTCCAGCCTGGAGCAGGCGTTCGATCCGGTGGCCAACGAGGCCTATGCCGCCCGGTTCCTCAAGGATTTGTTCGGGCAGACCGGCGATTGGGCGAAAGCGGCGGCACTGTACCATTCCGCGACACCGGAACTGGCCGCGGACTATCAGCGGCGGGTGCTGGCGGTTTGGCCGGAGGAGCAGCGGCTCGCCGGAGCGATCACACCATCGCCACTTGCTCAGGCCTGGGGCGCGACCATGGGGGCACCCCCACCCTCGTTCACGCGCGTGATGCGCATGCAACCGGGAATGGGACAGGCACCGAGGGTCCTCATGCTGCCGACCGTCGGTGGGATGGCTCCGCCGGGGCGCGGCCTCGACGCCTACCGGGCGGCGCCGGTAAACTTGGCCTGGCAGCCGCCCCCTCGGCGCCCTGGGCTGTAGGTTTGGTCAGTAGCTGCGCGGCAGCCCCAGCACATGTTCGGCAATGTAGGATAGGATAAGGTTCGTGCTGATTGGTGCCACCTGATAAAGCCTGGTCTCGCGGAACTTGCGTTCCACGTCGTACTCCTCCGCGAAGCCAAAGCCGCCATGTGTTTGCAGGCAGGCCTCAGCCGCCGCCCATGAGGCGTCCGCGCCAAGTAGCTTCGCCATATTGGCCTCCTCGCCCGGCGTCAGGCCCGCCTCGAATTTCGCGCAACCCTCGCGGATCATCAGTTCAGCCGCGCGCATCTGCGCGTATGCGCGCGCAAGGGGAAACTGAATGCCCTGGTTCTGTCCAATCGGCCGGCCGAACACGTTCCGATCGCGTGCATAGTTGGTCGCCTTGTTCAGGAACCACTTCGCATCGCCGATGCATTCGGCGGCAATCAGCAGGCGCTCGGCGTTCATGCCATCGAGGATATAGCGAAAGCCTTTGCCCTCCTCGCCGACAAGGTTTTCCGCGGGCACGATGACGTTGTCGAAGAAGATCTCCGTGGAATTGTGGTTCATCATCGTGCGCAGCGGCCGGATCGTCATGCCTTTTCCAATGCTGGCGCGCATATCGACGATAAATGTCGAAAGCCCCTCAGTACGCCGCTTGATCTGGTCGCGGGGCGTCGTGCGCGCGAGCAACAGCATAAGATCCGAATGCTCGGCGCGGCTGGTCCAGACCTTCTGACCATTCACCACATAATGGTCGCCTTCGCGTCTGGCGAACGTACGAAGCGACGTCGTGTCGGTGCCGCTTGTCGGCTCCGTCACGCCAAACGCCTGCAAGCGCAGTTCGCCGGTGGCGATCTTCGGCAGGTACTCCTGCTTCTGCTTTGGCGAGCCGTACCGCAGGATTGTGCCCATGATATACATCTGCGCATGGCACGCGGCGCCATTGCAGCCTTCGGCGTGGATGGTCTCCAGGATGGCCGCCGCGGCGGAAAGCGGCAGGCCCGCACCGCCATATTCCTCCGGGATCAGCGCGGCGAGATAGCCGGCCTCGGTGAGGGCCTGCACGAACTCGGTGGGATACGTCCGATCGCGATCCAGCTTGCGCCAGTATTCGCCGGGGAAGCGTGCGCACAGTTTCGCCACTTCCGCGCGGATTTCCGCGTGTGGGTCGGTGGAAAGAGGCTGGTCCATCGCATCCTCCGAGGCTCGCCGAGATTGATTAGGCGTGCGAGTTCGGACGCGCAAGCAAGCTCGGGTGTTCGCGATTTACTGGCTCGCTGTCCGCTGGTATAAACCTCCCATGTCTCGCCTCATTAGCAAGCGCACGACGAAGAACCGGAAGCCCTTCGGCTGGGCATCCTGGGTGTGCGCGTGTTGACGGCAGCGACATAACACCACCCAAGGCCCCGCCGGCATCGGACGGGGCCTTTGCTTTTCTTAGGCACCCTCCGCCGGCCCAGCGAACGGAGCGCGTGTCATGAGCCTGAACGAACCAACCGTCGCCATTGTCGGCGCCACTGGCGCAGTCGGCGGCGAACTGATCGCCTGTCTGGAGAGCCGCAACTTCCCACTCGAACGGCTGCGCCTCTTCGCGTCGGGCCGTTCGGCAGGACGGAAATTGCTGTTCCGAGGGGAGGGCATCCCGGTCGAGGAGCTGAATGAGGACAGCTTCCCCGGTGTGGACCTCGCCCTGTTCTCCGCCGGCGGCACAGTCTCGCGCCGCTTCGCGCCAATGGCGGTGAGGCAAGGTGCCGTGGTCATCGACAACTCCTCGGCGTTCCGCATGGAACCCGGCGTGCCGCTGGTGGTGCCGGAGGTGAACCCGGACATGATCGCGCGCCACATCGGGATCATCGCGAACCCGAACTGCGTTGCGATCGTGGCTGTGGTGGCACTCTGGCCGCTGCACCGGCACAACCGCATCCGCCGCGTCCTTGCCGCGACGTATCAGGCAGCATCGGGCGCCGGTGCGGCGGCTATGGAGGAATTGCGTGCCTCGACTGCGGCCTATCTGCAAGGCGCGGCGTACGAGAACCGCGTGCTGGCACACCCCTATGCGTTCAATCTGTTCAGTCATGACACCAGAGTCGATCCGAGCACCGGCTACAACGAGGAGGAGACCAAGGTGATGCGCGAACTGCGCAAGATCATGGACGAGCCAGACCTGCGTATCGGCATCACGTGCATACGAGTGCCGGTGCTGCGCGCGCACTCGATTGCGCTCACGGTGGAGTTCGAACGGCCGATGCGGCCGGACGAAGCGCGCGAGATTCTTTCGGCCGCACCTGGTGTGCGTATCATCGACGATACCGCGCACAATCATTTCCCGATGCCCAACGAGGCGTCCGGCCAGGATGAGGTTCTCGTCGGCCGGATCCGGCACGATGCGAGCGATCCATCCGGGCGGTCGCTGATGTTGTTTGTGGCAGGCGATCAGTTGCTGAAGGGTGCGGCGCTGAATGCGGTGCAGATAGCCGAGCGACTCGTCGCGTAGCGGCACTTCTCTGGTCGCGCAGCGAAGAAGAAATAGGAACCGCAGATGAACGCAGATAAACGCGAATGGGCCTGTGCCGATCGCGGCCATCTGCGTTCATTGGCGTTTATCTGCGGTTCCTCTTGCTTTCTGCCTACGGCGGACCGGTGGCGGCGAACGTCAATCGCGGCGCTGGCTCTGGCCATCCGGCATCGGGATCGAAGTCGACGCGTAAGCTCGACAGCCGCTGGTCCAGGTCCTTGTAAAATCCGACGAGACTTCCGCCGTAGATCATGATGGCGTGGGAGAGTTCGCTCCAGAATGCCCGGTCGCATTGGCCGGGCGTGATGCCGAGATCGCGGCAGATATCGACGATGACGGCGCCGACAGGGCGACGGCGCACTTCGGCGGCGATTTCCTCTTCAGTGGGCAGGCGCGCGAGACGCAGGTCATCGGCTTCGTTGGCGCGCTGGGGTTCGGGCTGGGCGTGTGACGGCGCAGCAGGCCGAGTGGCGCCTGGGACGCGAAGGGCGGGCATGCGGAGCGGCGCCGGCGTGAGGTCGCGGCCGCGTTCGGCGCGTTGGCAAAGTTTCGCTTCCAGCGCCGCGGCGCG
>CAYRTL010000198.1:0-3980 GCA_964427005.1 uncultured Acetobacteraceae bacterium | reverse complement strand
AGCCTCGCCACGGCACCGATGTTCCGCGACGCGCTGGTGCGGCGGCGCTGTCTGGAACCGGCTGATTGGCCGGCGTGGCTAGGCGAGATTGAAGACGATCCGGCGCGCCTTTTGCGCCCTTCGGCGGCGGAATTGCGTGTCTGGAGGATCGGCACGGCAGTCAACAACGTGCGCAACGACAGCGCATCGTTGCTGGAGCCAGTGTAGCGTCGCGCCCCCTGCATCGACGCTGCGGGCGCCACCTGCTACGCTGCTGTTAGCACTCGCCCGTCGAGGAGGAAACGCTCTGTCAGAGCCGGATAAGACTGGTTGCACGTCCTTCCACGCGGTGACGATGTTATGAGGCGATGCATTGCAGGCATCCTGTGCGAAGGGTGGGCCTCTTTGTCGGCCACTTGGCTATTTGCCACCGCGACGCTGCGTGGCTCCGCTTTGTATCGTTCGTCCTTTCGCGACTTGGGGCGCCAACGGACCGCGTGTCCGCGATTTTCTATGCCGGATTTGGAGCGCTTTTAATCGGCAGTGCCGTCCGTCGTGCGAGACCGGCTGGGCGGTAATCCCGCCGTCTCCGAAAGCCAACGGCGGTCTCTGGGTGAGCGCCCGCGTTATGACCCGCTCGGCCTACGCACGTGAATATCAGTCGAGCCTTCCGAGCGCGTGGCAGCAAGTTCGGGAACCGGGCGGCCTGACCTGTGACGACGCGCAAACATTATCGCACGCGCCAGACGATCGAACCAGAGATAAACCACCGGCGTGGTGTAAAGGGTCAGCATCTGGGACACCATCAGACCCCCGACGATCGCGATGCCAAGAGGCCGTCGCAACTCGGCACCGGCACCGGTGCCAAGTGCCAACGGCAGCGCACCCAGCAAAGCTGCCATGGTCGTCATCATGATGGGGCGAAATCGCAACAAGCAGCCTTGCCGAATCGCCTCAGCCGGCGACAGCCCACGCTCACGTTCGGCGGTCAACGCGAAGTCGATCATCATGATGGCGTTCTTCTTGACGATGCCGATCAGCAGAATGATCCCGATCATTCCGATGATCGACAGGTCCAGACCACATAGGATCAGCGCGAGCAGCGCACCGGCGCCGGCCGACGGCAAAGTCGAGATGATGGTCAGCGGGTGAACAACGCTTTCGTACAGCACACCGAGGACGATGTACACCGCGACCACCGCCGCCAGGATCAGCCAAGGCTGATTGCTCAGCGCGCTTTGGAATACCTGAGCGGTTCCCTGAAACGTAGCGATCACTGAATCAGGCTTGCCGATCGTCCGCTCGGCCGCGCGAATCGCAGTGACCGCGTTGCCCAGCGCATAACCCGGCGCGACGTTGAATGATATCGTGACCGACGGGAATAACCCCTGGTGATTGATCGATACCGGCGAGACGCCGTTCTCCACCTTCGCCAGCAGGCTCAGCGGCACGAGCTGGCCGGAAATCGACGAACGCACATGCAGATGCTTCAGCGCGTCGGTGGATAGCTGGAAGCGCGGCTCGACCTCCTCCACCACATGATACTGGTTGAGCTGCGTGAACAGCGTCGCAATCTGGCGCTGGCCGAATGCGTCATATAGCACGTCGTCGATGGACTGAGCGGTGATGCCGAGTCGTGATGCGGTATCCCGATCGATCCGCAGTGTCGCGCTCGTCGCCGATGCCTGCGCATCAGAGGTAACGTCGCGCAGTTCCGGCAATGCGGCCAGCTTGTGGAGGATGATGCCGGACCATTTGGTTAGCTCGGCGATATCGGCGTCCTGCAGCGTGTACTGGTACTGCGTCGCGCTGATCCGGCCACCGACCTGGATATCCTGGCGGATCTGCATGAACAGCGCGATGCCTTCCACGCCTGCCACATCGCGCTTCAGTCTCGTCATCACCTCTGCTGCAGTTGAGTCCCGTTCGGCAAACGGCTTCAGATTGATCAACATGCGGCCCTGGCTGAGCGTGCCGCTCTCGCCAACCCAGTAGTACACGTTGTCCACATCCGGATTGGCCATCACGATGTGACCGAGTCGCTGGATCCGATCGGCCATGGCATCGAAGGAGATATCGGGCGCCGCCTTGGCCACGCCAATAATCAGCCCGGTGTCCTGATCGGGAAACAACCCTTTAGGTGCCACGGTATACAGCCAGAGCGTCCCGCCGAGCGTCGTCAGCATGGCCACCAGAGTCAGTCCAGGATGTCGCAGCACGACGTCGAGCCCGTTCGCGTAGCGGTGGAGCAGTTCACCGAAGATGCGCTGCGCCACGCGGTAGAGGCTGCCGTGCGTCCCGACAGAGCGGTGGCCGAGCAGCCAAGCGCACAACATCGGCGTCATGGTCAGCGAAATGACACCGGACACCGCGACCGCCGCGCTGACGCACACCGCGAACTCGCGAAACAGCCGGCCGATGATCCCGCCCATCAGCAGCACTGGGATGAAAACCGCGATCAACGATACCGTCATCGACACGACGGTGAAGCCGATCTCGCGCACGCCGGCGATCGCCGCTTCGGATCGCGACTTACCCATTTCGAGGTGACGCGTGGTATTCTCGATCACCACGATCGCATCATCCACAACGAAACCGACGGCGATGGTCAGCCCCATCAGCGATATGTTATCAAGGCTGTAGCCCAGCAGGTACATGACCGCGAAGGTCGCGATCAGCGACATGGGAATGGTGAGGCTTGGGATCAGCGTCGATCGCGGATCGCGCAGGAATGCGAAGATCACCAGCACAACGAGGACGACTGTGATCAGCATAGTGATCTGCACCCCGTCCACCGATGCACTTATCGTCTGCGTCCGGTCGCCGACAACCCTCAGTCTCGCCGAGGGCGGCAGCGAAGCTGTCAGGGCAGGCAGCCGGGCCTCGATACGCCGGATCGTGTCGACGACGTTGAAGCCCGGCAACTTATGGATGTCGATGATGACGGCGCGCTTGTCCTGCAGCCAGGCGGCTTGGTGAATGTTTTCCGGGGCATCCACGGCGGTGCCGACATCGGACACACGGATCGGCGCGCCGTTGCGATAGGCAATGACCAGCGACCTGTAGACATTGGCCTCCATGAGCTGATCAGTGGCGTTCAGCACAACGGATTGATGCGGACCGCTGAGCGTCCCTTTCGGGGCGTTCAGCGTCTGTGAGCTGATGGCGCCGCGCACGTCCTCGAGCGTCAGGCCCAATTCGGCCAGCCGGTCGGGGTCGAGCCGGACGCGCACCGCCGGACGGAGCTGACCATGAAAATCAACCAGGCCGACGCCACGCATCTGCGCTACCTGTGGCGCGATGAAGTCCTCCGCGTAGCGATCGACCTCGGTCAGCGGCAGAGTGTCCGAGCTCAGCGCAAGCGAAAGTATGGTGAAGTCGGCGGGGTTGCTCTTCCAATAGGCCGGAGGATCCGGCAGGTTCTTTGGCAGCGAGCCGCTCGCCGCGTTGATGGCTGCCTGAACGTCCTGGGCTGCGGCGTCGATGTTTCGATCGAGATCGAACTGCAGCGTGATATTGGTCAGCCCAAGCGAACTGGAAGACGTCATCTGGGCGAGACCGGATATGTCGGAGAATGCCCGTTCCAGCGGCGTAGCCACCGAGGATGCCATGATGTCTGCGTTGGCACCCGGCAGGGAGGCCTCGACCTGGATGGTGGGAAAATCGACCTGCGGCAGCGGCGCCACCGATAGCAGGAAGTACGCGAGCAGGCCGATCAGGACGACGCCGATCGCCAGCAACGATGTGCCGATCCGGCGACGGATGAAGACTTCGAAGAACCTCATCCAGCCTTCCTCGCATCAATCTTGACGCCGGGAGCAAGTCTCGATTGTCCGTCAAAGACAATGGTCTCGCCAGGCGCGACACCAGACAGAATTTCCGTGAAGCCCTCGGCGCTTGGTCCCGGCTGGACCTGGCGGACCGCCGCCGTCTTATCCGGCTGGACCAGATAGACGAACGCTCCCGCTTCGCCACGCAGCACTGCACGGTCCGGTACCACG
>CAYRTL010000197.1:0-4021 GCA_964427005.1 uncultured Acetobacteraceae bacterium | reverse complement strand
CTAGTGGCGTCGTGCGGTTCACGTCGCGAATGTCGGCAATTGATCCAACGACAATCGGTCCTCCCGTGGCAACGAGGAGGGGCGTCTGCCGCAGCATCTCGTCGACGGCAGCATATGCCGGTGCCTCGATTGAGGTGGAGGCGAGGCGCGCGGCATCGGCGGCTAGGATACTCGTCGTCAGGCCGGTGTAGGGCTCGCACCCAGTCACCGCTCCGAGCGAGAGCATTGCGAGAAGCAATTTGCGGTACGGGATCATGTGGAGGTACGGCTCCGGCTCGACGGTGATTTATTGGCGGTAGACGACTTGCACCGCCGGCGGGCCAACTATCGGCCGATATAGCGACACGTCCTCATCGTTGATGTACATCGGGTAGCGGACATCGAATACGACGCGGTCGCCTTGGGTGATCGACGCCTCCCATGCGAGCTCGGTGTTTGTATTGGGAATCATGGTTCGGGCTATGTCGGCGAGAATCCCGACACCGGCGAGAATGCCGAAGCCTGCTGCAGGCGTTAGCGGCGCTTGATTGGCCAGGAGGACAGCCGCGCCTCCTGCGAGTCCTGCTGCTGTACCAGTGCCGTCAGGTGCCCGGTATCGGGGAGGCCACGGGACGATGCTGAAATCGAGGTCGATCACGGCCGCGCTGCGAGGCGAACTAGCCACGGCACCGCCGCGTCGCAGGATTTCGCCCTGCAGCGACTGCCGCACCTCATGCAGGAAAAGTGAGTCAGTCGAAGATGCCTTTACGTAGTAGGGCAAGCTCGCGGCTGCACCTGGAGGAACGTTTGGATTGGCAGGATTAGGTAGCAATCCATAACGAACCATGTCATCGGCAATTCGGCCCGCAACATTCTCCCAATCGCGCACCGCATCTGCCTTCTCCTGAAAGGCCAATCCCTTGGGTGCAACGGCAGGTCGAGTGCAGGCACAGACCAGAAGCAGACAGGCAATAATCGGTGGAATTGTGTTGGCGGGGCGGCGGCGCATGGGATCCCCTGCGTCTTGAGGAAGTCTCGAAGGATCGTTGCATAGGCGGGAGTTTTAACGGGCTGCAATTAGGCCTTTTGGCCTAGGTCGCGCCGCCAGCACTCAGGCGACCCAAAGGCCCAGATGCAGGCGCATCGGCTCGAAATCCCTGTCGTCCCGCAGCAACGTGTGCCCGTGCTCGATGCAATACGTGCCGATGATGAGGTCTGCCGCTTTCCGTATCGTCAAGCCGAGGGTATGGAGTGCCCGGTAATTCCCTCGCGTTGCCATCCCTCCCCATTTGGCGGAGAAAGCCGGCTCCTAGGAGAAGGGTCCCATGCACGCGCTTTACCTGCACAACAGCCTCACCCGCCGGAAGGAGCGGTTCGAGCCGCTCGATCCCCAGCATGTGCGGATATATGTGTGCGGCGCGACGGTCTACGACCTCGTCCATATCGGCAATGCACGACCCGAGGTGGTGTACGACGTGCTGGCCCGGCTGCTTCGCCGGCTCTATCCGCGGGTCACCTACGTCCGCAACATCACGGACGTCGAGGACAAGATCAACGCGCGCGCCAAGGAGCTTGGCGAGCCGATCTCCGCACTGACGGCGCGCACCATTGCGGATTACCATGCGGATATCGCCGCGCTTGGGGCGATCCCCCCGGATGTCGAGCCGCGGGCGACACAGAACATCGCCCAGATGATCGACATGATCGAGCGGCTGATTGCCTCCGGTCACGCCTATGAGGCCGAGGGGCACGTGCTGTTCTCGGTGCCCAGCTATCCGGCCTATGGCCACCTGTCCGGACGCAGCCCGGAGGAATTACTGGCCGGGGCGCGCATCGACGTGGCTCCCTACAAGCGCGATCCGGGCGACTTCGTGCTGTGGAAGCCCTCCACGCCCGACCTGCCTGGCTGGGACAGCCCGTGGGGGCGCGGCCGGCCGGGCTGGCATATCGAATGCAGCGCCATGTCCTGGCGCTATCTTGGCGAGACGTTCGACATCCATGGCGGCGGCACTGACCTGATTTTTCCGCACCATGAGAACGAAATGGCGCAGAGCGTGTGCGCCTTCCCCGGCAGCCATTTCGCTCGCTACTGGGTCCATACCGGCATGCTGCTGGTGAACGGCGAGAAGATGTCGAAGAGTCTCGGCAACTTCACCTTCCTGCGCGACGTGCTGGCTAAGGTGCCGGGCGAGGCGGTGCGGCTGCTGTTGATCCGCACGCACTATCGCTCCACGCCGGACTTCAACGATGCGGCGGTCCAGGAGGCGAAGCGCGAGCTCGACCGGTTCTATCGCGCGCTGGAGAAGTATCCGAATCTTGCGGGGAATGATGTGCCGGCGCCGGTCATGGACGCGCTATGCGATGATCTGAACACGCCGCTCGCCTTGTCGCTGATGCACGGTCTGGCGGACCGAGCCCTGGCCGGGGACTTCGAAGCGGCACGCGGGCTGCGCGCGGCGGGTTCCGTGCTGGGGCTGGTGCAGGGCGATCCGGCCGCCTGGTTCCGTGGAGGCGATGCCGATGTCGCGGCGATTGAAGCGGCGATCGCCGAGCGGCTCGCGGCGCGCAAGGCACGCGACTTCGCGCGTGCCGATGCAATCCGTGCCGAGTGGGCGGCCAAAGGCATCGCCTTCGAGGATGGACCGCAAGGTACGACATGGCGGCGAGCGAGCTGAGGAGGTTTTGGTGTTGCTACGTGCATGTATTCTGGTTGGGGCGCTGTCGCTCAGTGCGGTTTCCGCCTTTGCGCAATCAATGCCCGGCATGCAGATGGGCAGCCCATCTGCGGCGAACGAACCGGCGTCCACCAAAGCGTATCGCGATGCCATGGCGAAGATGGATCAGGGTATGGCGATCACCTATTCGGGCAATGCGGACAAAGACTTTGTTGCGGGTATGATTCCACACCACCAGGGCGCGATCGACATGGCGAAGGTCGAGCTGCAGTACGGCAAAGATCCGCAATTGAAGCGCCTGGCGCGCGACATCATCGCCGCGCAGCAGAAGGAAATCGCCTTCATGCAGTCCTGGCAGGCCAAGCACGCAAAATGACCGGCCGGGATGCCTTTCCTCGTCATGGCCGGGCTTGGCCCGGCCATCCACGTCTTGCTGGCTCGCGCATGCCATGACGGGCCGGGATGGCGGCGCCGATCTGGAGCCGATGGGCAATTCGCCTGTGGTCATCCTGGTGCGGCCGCAACTCCCCGACAACATCGGTGCATGCGCTCGCGCGATGGCGAATGGTGGGCTGTTTCATTTGCGACTGGTCGCGCCGCGCGATGGCTGGCCACAGGAGAAGGCGTGGCGCAATTCATCAGGCGCTGATCGTATACTGGATGCGGCAACCGTGTTTGCCTCGGTGAGCGATGCAGTTGGCGATCTGCACCGTGTCTTCGCGACCTGTCCGCGTCCGCGCCACATCATCAAGCCTGTGCTGACGGCGCGTGGCGCTGCCGTTGAGTTGCGCGAAATCGCTTGGCGCGAGCTGCGTGCGGGCGTGCTGTTCGGCCCCGAACGCGCAGGGCTCGACAATGACGACATGGCACAAGCCGATGCGTTGGTACGTTATCCGCTCAATCCTGCATTCATGTCACTCAACCTGGCGCAGGCGGTGATGGTGCTGGCCTACGAGTGGTGGATGGCAGGCGACGCAACACCGGTCCGCGAGCTGATGACCAATGAAACGCGCGTCGCGACCAAGGCAGAGTTGGAAAACTTCCTCACCCATCTGGTCGATCAGCTCGACGCGTGTGGGTTCCTGCGCAACCTGCCGAAACGGCCCGGCATGGTGCGCAACATCCGTCACTTCTTCCAGCGCGGCGAAGTGACGGAACAGGAGCTGCGCACTTTGCACGGCATCGTCACGGAACTGGCGATTGGACGACGCCAGTCAGGCCGGCTGGAGGAACCCGAGTCGCTCTAGTATCCGCTCTTCAGCGATAGTGGATACTAGTCGCCCGATCGGACCACCGATATCAGCCGCTCCCTTAGTGTTGGATCGGCCTGCGCCATCTGCATCGCCTGATCGTATTGCTGCAACGAC
>CAYRTL010000196.1:0-4169 GCA_964427005.1 uncultured Acetobacteraceae bacterium | reverse complement strand
GGAACGCTATTCTGTTCGCAGGTCAGTTCAGGAGGCGGGAATGCCAGCAGACGTCCAGATTTCGTTTCGCGGCATGGAGCCGTCGCCGTCGGCCGAGGCCCAGGTGCGGCGCCGGGCGGAGGAACTGCAGCAGTTCTCGGACCGCATCAGCGCGTGCAGGGTCATGCTGGAGGCCGCGCACCGGCGGCATCGGCAGGGCACGCTCTATCATGTTCGCGTCGATCTCGCGGTGCCTGGAGGGAAAATCGTGGCCAATCGGGATCCGGGTGAGGACCACGCGCACGAGGACCTGCACGTGGCCATTCGCGATGCATTCGACGCGGCGCGGCGCCGGCTGCAGGACCACATGCGTCGCCTCGATGGCAAGACGAAGCAGCATGAAATACCATCGATCGGCCGCATCCTCCGGCTGTTCGCCGAGCGCGATTACGGCTTCCTGGAGAGCGAGACCGGCGAGGAAATTTACCTGCATCGCAACGCCGTGGTTGGCGGCGAGTTCGACAGGCTGAAGGTGGGCAGCCGGGTGCGCTATGTTGTTGATCCCGAGGAAGGCGAGAAGGGCGCTCAGGCGAGTACAGTGGTTCTGCTCGATTAGTATCCCGTCCGGGTCGCGCCGATGACGTAGTTCTTGCGCGGGAACTCCTCCGTATAGCTGCGCAGGCTCTTGCCGGTGCGCGCACCCATGTCGCGATATGGCCGCTTGCGCAACCGCTCCACGTCGATGTCAATGCCGTGCCCCGGCGTCGTCGGTAGCTCGACGAAGCTGTCCTTCACCACCAGCGGCTGCACGGCGATCTCGTCGCACGCAGGCTTCAGGTTGATGAAGAACTCGGCGATCCAGAAGTTCGGGATCATCGCCGATAGCTGCACGGTCGCCGCCGCGCCCACCAGCGTCGAGTTGTAGTTGTGCGGCGCCACTGCTACGGCATGCGGCTGCGCCATCGCAGCGATGTCCAGCATCGCACTGATGCCGCCGCAGTTGCAGATGTCCGGATTGATGATGTCCGCGGCGCGTGCGGCGAGCGCCTGCGCCCACGCCTCCTTCGAGTAGATCGCCTCGCCGGTGACGATTGGCACACCGGGAAGTGCGCGGCGAACTTCCGCGACCAGTTCGATGTTGTCGCACAGGCACGGTTCCTCGTACCAGCCGACATCGAATTCGGCGATCCGCTTGCCGATGCGAATCGCATGCATCGGCGCGAGCCGGCGATGCACTTCGATCAGTAGTCCAAACTCCGGCCCCAGTGTCTCGCGCATCGCCTTCACGTACCGAACGACATGGTCCTCGTCCTCACGGTGGATGAAGCTGCGCCAGGGGCCGGGGAACGGATCCCATTTCAGCGCGGTGAAGCCCATCTCCTTCACCTTCAGCGCACGCTCCAGATTCTGCTCGATCGACTCGCTGCCGCTCGACCAGCCGTTGGCATAGACCTTCACCCGCTCGCGCGATGGACCGCCCAGCAGGTTATAGAGCGGCACCTTCGCGTGCTTGGCCACGATGTCCCACAACGCAATCTCGATCGCGCTCCATGCCGACAACAGGTCCAATGACGTGCGGCGCATCGCGAAGTCATCGAATATGACCTGCGCCGTGTGCCGGATGTTGAAGGCGCTGCGGCCGATCATGTACTTGGCCATGGTCTGAAGCAGGTGCTCGATGACCGGCTCCTTGCCCGGCGTCACATACGCCTCGCCCCAGCCGTGAATGCCTTCGTCCGTCTCCACGCGGCAGAACAGCAGGTTCTTCGCCAGACCGGGATCAAACAGAAACGTCTCAATGCGGGCAATCTTCAACTCTGGCATCGGCTTCCTCCTCGGCGCATGGTTGCCCACGACAATAGCGCGGAGGGAACAGCATGCAATTCGAGCAGATCACCTACGAGGTGCGCCACAAGACCGCCATCGTCACGCTGAACCGGCCGGAAAAGCGCAATGCGCTCAGCGGGAAGCTGCTGCGCGAGCTGCACGAGGCATTGCTGGAAGCGGACGAATACAACCCGGTGCATTGCGTCGTACTGCGCGGCGCTGGCCCGCATTTCTGCGCCGGTGCCGATCTCAGCGAGTACTCGTCGGGCCGCGGCGAGGATTATCGCGGCCGGCAGGAGATCGACGATGACGTGTGGCGGCTGGAACAAGGCCAGCGCCTGCGCATGACGCTATTTGACATGCACAAGCCGGTCATTGCGCAGGTGCATGGGACGTGCATCGGCATCGGCACCGATGTCGCCTGGCTGTGCGACATGGTCATCGTAGCAGACGATGCACGCATCGGTTTTCCGCCGGTGCGCGACCTCGGCACGCCGCCAGGCAGCATGTGGCTGTATCATTGCGGCCCGCAATGGGCCAAGCGTCTGCTGCTCACCGGTGACAGCGTGACCGGCGCGGATGCGGCACGTATCGGCCTCGCGCTGAAATCGGTGCCCGCGGCGCAGCTTGAGGGGGAGGTGATGCGGCTCGCGGACCGCATGGGTCTGGTGGACCCGCATCTGCTGTCGGCCAACAAGCGGCTGGTCAACCTCGGGATGGAACTGATGGGCGCGCGCACGCTGCAGCGCATTGGCGCCGAAATCGATGCGCGCGGACACAATGCCCCGATGGCGCGCGAGTTCCGCGCCACGATGCGCGAGCATGGCGTAAAGTACGCCTTCCAGAAGCGCGACGCCGCCTTCGGCCACGGATTTGCGGCGGTCGAAGGTCCCGACATCGACTAGCAGGTCGTGGCCGAGCCATGACCTCAGTGCCACGCGTTCCTCAGCCGGACATTTGGTGCGAGGTATCACCGGTCATTGCCATATGACTCGGCGTCGCGTTCGGTGTAAGGCTGCCGAACAAACCATGCACCTCGTCCTTCACCCCAGCGGTGAAGTAGATGGTATCCGTGTTGCCGGCTGCTCCGCCATTGCCCGGAATCAGCTCCCAAAGCTCAGGGATCGCAATTGGCTTGCCATCTGCGCCGCTCAGCTTGCCGTCAAACTCGTTGTGTTCGTGCAGATTGAAGGCATTGATCGTGCCGTCCCCGAAGTTGCCAACCAGCAAGTCGCCGGACAATGACCCAAAGCTGGAAGGTGCGATGGCAAGGCCCCAAGGCGAATTGAGCGGTCCTCCCGAAGCTACACGCTGCAGCAGATGGCCCTCGAGATCGAACTCGTCCACAAAACCATTCCCCGCACCGGATACGTCGTCGTGCTTGGTGTGGTCCTGAAGAGCGAAGGTCACGAACAGCTTGTCATCGAGCACTTGCACATTGAACGGTGCATATCCGTCCGGAAGTTTATGGTCGGTGAAGCTCTTCACCTGGTCGAAGTTCTTGTCGAACATATCAACGGTGCTGTGCCGGAAGTTTGCCGCGTACAGCATCGGGCCGTCATCTGTGTTGGCAATCGCCAGGCCCTTATAGACTGCGCCCAGGCCAAGCGCCTCGCTGCCATCCGCGGGATCGATTGATTCGTTCACCGCTATAATGGACGTCGTACCGGCGTCCTTGTTCCAGCCAGAGATCGTGCCGTCCTCCGTGGCGAACAGGAAGGTGGCGGGCGAGCCGTCCTGCAACGTGAAAGCGCCAGATGAGGCAAACGAGTTGAATACCTGCCCAGTGGGCGCGGCAGGTCCAGCACCCGGCGCCGATGGTGCAATGGTAACGGGCGGGATCACATTGAGCGTCAGGCCACTCGTGGTGAGACTGTCGATGCTTGCGACGCCTGTGTTGTTCTCCGAGATCCAGAACGGACTGGTCGGGCTGTAGGCAACGCCCCACGGATTGATCAGATTCGGATCCGTCTTCAAAGCTGGCACGAACCCGTCAGATATCAGGTTGGTCTGCGTGAACGTCGTCCCCGCTGCCGTCCCCTGATCCATATCCCGTAGGTTTTGCAGCGCATCCCGTGCGTCCCGAAAGATGTCGTGATGTGTGACATGAACGTGCATGACGGAAGCTCCCTGTTGAAGCTGAACATCAACGCGACCGCGACGGCCGCAAACGAAGACACTCGTCTCGAGCGGTGGACGTCGGATCGGGAGACGCCTGGAAAACCTCGATCATCCTTGCTCACAATCAGTTGTACGAGCGCAATGCTCGGGTCACGAGTTGCCACCAGACAATCGTCGATTAAGAAAAGTCCCAATATCTGACTTGATCTTTTTTGCGAGCCTTTTTGCGAGGAATTTCGCTT
>CAYRTL010000195.1:0-4280 GCA_964427005.1 uncultured Acetobacteraceae bacterium | reverse complement strand
CGCATGCCGGCCTGTACCGCTTCCTCACTCGTCCCCTGTGGATTAATGAACAGCGCAACGTTTTCCAGAATGTCTGCCTGAATGGCTTCCAGATGCTGCACCACCTTCGGCAGATCCGCGAATTTCGCCTTGCATTCCTCAATTGGCTGCGCGATGGCGAAGCGGGCAGTCTCGCGGTCAAGTTCGCGCAACGCGTCGCGCTGTTCCCGTTCCAGGCGTGGCAACGCGCGCAAAGTCTGCTCCAGATCCTTTTCCAGCTCCTCGATTGCCGCCTGCACTTCGCGCTGGCGTTCCGGTGGCCAGGCACTGAATTCGGCCGGCTGCACAACCTGGCCGTCCTTCATCGGCGCCATCGCGAAGCCCATCGGTGTGCGCAGGATCGCGATGTTCTTCGCCGTGGCCTTCTCGCGCAGCTCGGTGAATGCGCGCTCGTTGCGGCTACGGATCTCCTGCTCGATGCTGCCACGGCGCTTCTGGTAATCTTCGCTTTCGAATGCCGCGGGCAGCGAGACCTTCACATCGTCGATTAATTCATCCAGCGCCTTGTCCAGAGCCGGCGCCCGTCCCGGCGGCAATTCGATGGCCACCGGCCGATACGGCGTGGCGAAGTTGTTGACATAGACCCAATCGGATGGCTTGGGGCGCTTGCTTGCGGCATCTTCCAGCAACGCACGCACCGAATCCTGGATGCGCGCGCCGTTCGCGCCAATCGCGAAGATGTTGAAGCCACGCACCGCCATGTCCGTGCCAAAGCGGATCGCTTCGTGTGCACGCGGTTGCTCAACCAACTCGCGCAATGGGGTCAGCTCTGCTGTCGTCTCAAAGCTGAGCGCTTCCATGTTGGCAGCCCGGTACAGACGAACCGGCGGCAGAGCGGAGACTGGTTCTTGGTCCGGCATCGGAAGCGAATCTGGCGCGGCTTGCGTCAGACGGCAATGCCGGAACGGCGGCTATGCGTACGCCCCGGCCGCGCGATCCAGGCGGGACGTCAGATAGCCCAAGTGACGCAGCACCATTGGCAGCGCGGGACGCGGAGGCAATGGCGCATCTTCGAGTATGCCAAGCCACTGCTGCCAGTCCTTCTGGGAAAGGCGCAGCGAGTGCCTCAGCCGATCGCCATCGACCCCTGCCCGTTCCGCCGTGCTAAGGAACTGGCTGAGCTCGCGCCGAGCGATTTCCGTCGCGGCCTGCCGTTCAGACAATTGCATGACGCCCACCCCTTCTGCTGACCTCATGTGGCGCGCATCATGCGCCGCGGCCGCGGCCGATTCATTGACCTAGGTCACACTTCCCGCGGAAATCGCGACAGAAACGCCAAAGAGAGCCTTCAGCCGCCGGTGATCTTCTCGCGGAGATGAATGCCGCTGGCGTCGATCCGAGACTACCCTTATCGCGGCCTACATTCGTATATCCGGCAGGTGTTCGACACGTTCGGTCCACAACTCCTCGCGGAGGAGTGGCCGTTCCTGCCTGAAAGCGACAAGAAATCGGCGATAGGCCGCGGCATATGCGAGTGGCTCGGCTGGAAGCTGCCTCAAGCGGCCAGCCAATCGGAGGGTACGTGAGACGGTGCCGGTTGACACACGCCTGGGTCCGCCCACTTAATGCTGTTGTAGCCAAGGCTACATTCTGTGGGAGCGGGTTCACAATATGGTCAAGGCTCCATGAGCCAGGGCGTGCTTCGCGCCGCGCGACTGACGGACGAGACGATTGAGGCTGGACGTGAGGTCCTGGCCGGCCGCCGACGCGGCATGCGCGCGATCCTCCCGTTCGCCGGCCCCGCGGTCATCGCGTCGATCGCCTACATGGACCCCGGCAACTTCGCCACCAACATTCAGGGTGGCGCACAGTTCGGCTACCTGCTGCTTTGGGTCGTAGTGCTGGCAAACCTGGTGGCGATGCTGTTCCAGGCGCTCTCGGCCAAGCTGGGCATCGTCACCGGCCAAAGCCTGGCGCAACTCTGCCGCACGCACTTTCCCCGTCCCCTGGTTTACGGAATGTGGGTCGCCAGCGAAGTGGCGGCGATGGCAACCGACCTGGCCGAATCGCTGGGCGCTGCAATTGGGCTGAGCCTGCTGTTCGGGTTGCCGCTGCTCCCTGGCCTGCTGATCACCTTCGCCATCACGTACGCCATGCTGCTGCTGCAGGGCCGCGGCTTTCGGCCAATCGAAATGCTCATTGCAGCTTTCATTGGCGTGATCGCGGTCTGCTATCTGGTCGAGTTGTTCATCTCGCCCCCAAGCTGGGGTGCCTTCCTGTTCCATGCCGTCGTCCCGGGACTTTCCGGGCCAGATAGCGTCGTCCTCGCCGTCGGCATTATCGGCGCGACGGTTATGCCGCATGCGATTTTCCTGCACTCCAGCCTCACCCAGGATCGGATGCCCGCCCATAGCGATGCGGAGCGCCGCAAGATCATCAGCTACTCCAATCGCGAGGTGCTGTGCGCACTCGGCATCGCAGGGCTGATCAACATGGCTATGATGGCGATGGCCGCTGCGGTGTTCCACCAGGGCCACGCCGATATCGCGGCTATCGAGACGGCGTATCACACGCTGGTGCCGCTGCTGGGCTTCGGCGCCGCCGCCGTCTTCCTTACCTCGCTGCTTGCATCCGGCGTGTCGAGCTCGGTGGTCGGCACGATGGCTGGCCAGACCATCATGCAGGACTTCGTGCGGTTCGGCATTCCGCTCCCGGTGCGCCGCTTGGCCACCATGGTCCCCGCAGTCATCGTAGTCGCGATGGGCGTGGATTCCACCCAGGCGCTCGTCTTTAGCCAGGTCGTTCTGAGCCTCGTCCTGCCCATACCCATGATAGCGCTGGTGGTGCTGTCCGGCAGACGCGACATCATGGGCTCGTTCGCCAATCGCCCGTCCACCCAGATCATCGCGATCTTTGCCGCAGTCGTTGTCCTGGCGCTCAACACACTTCTGCTCTTGCAGACGGCCGGCGTGCCGGTGTCTCTTTCCGGTATCGACTGATACCAGTTGCGGGAGTCGCAGTGGCCGGTCCGAGGGGGCAGCGTATTGATCTGCCCGCCGAGCCAACGCAGGCACGGCGGTTCGGCAAGGCGCGAACGGCACAGTCCGGCGCGTTGAACGAGGATTATGTCGAACTGATCTCCGATCTGCTCGCCGATGGCGGCGAGGCCCGGCCAACTGACATTGCCCGCCGCCTGGGCGTTTCGCACGCGACCGCCATCAAGACGATTGGCCGCCTGAAGCGCGAGGGGCTGGCGGTGGCCAAGCCGTATCGCGGCGTGTTCCTGACCGAGGCGGGCGAGAAGCTGGCCGAACGTGTCCGCGCGCGGCATCGCATCGTGGTCGACCTGCTGCTGGCCGTGGGTGTACCGGTCGAGGCAGCCGAGCAGGACGCCGAGGGCATCGAACATCACGTGTCGGACACCAGCCTGGCAGCATTCGGGCGGTTTCTGCGGAGGCGGACATGAACCTGCATGACCATTCGCGCTGGGGCGCAGCGGACCAGATTGGGGCCGGCAATCTGCTGACCGTCGAGAAGCGGCTGGCTGCTTTGCAGTCGGTACGCGAGGGCCGCATCTATGACGTGAGCCACGAGATCAGCATGGGCGCGCCATTCATGGCGCCGAACCAGACGCCGTTCCTGCTCTCGATCTGGGCGTCGTGGCGGGATTCGATCAAGCGCCGCCGCGCGCTTGGCGCGACCAACGATGCGGGCGCGAATGTGGAGCGCATCGAGATGACCGCGCATGTCGGCACGCATATCGACGCGCTGGGCCATTTCTCCAAGGGCGATCGCCTGTACAACGGATTGTCCGCAGCGGATACCGTGACCGACTGGGGCCTGGAGCGTCTCGGCATCGAACATGCGCCGCCGATGATCACGCGCGGCATCCTGCTGGATGTCGCTGGCTGCGATGGCGGCCAGCATCTGAACCCGGGCCGCGTTGTCACTCCCGACGAACTTGCGCGGGCCGAGGAAGCGGCCGGCGTGTCAGTCGAGCCGGGCGACATCGCACTGATCCGCACCGGTTGGGGGCGCTATTTCGGCATCGACAACGCGCGGTATCTACAAGGCGAGCCGGGCATCGATTTGCCTGGTGCGCGCTGGCTGATCGAACGCGGTGTGGTCGCCATTGGGTGCGATAACATGGCGGTCGAGGTGTTGCCCAATCCGAACCATGGCATTTCGATGCCCGTGCATCAGCATGCATTGGCAGAGGCTGGCGTGTACCTGATCGAGAATCTGGCGCTGGACGAGCTGGCGCGTGACGCACGCGGCAGCTTCTGCTTCATCCTGCTGGC
>CAYRTL010000194.1:0-4513 GCA_964427005.1 uncultured Acetobacteraceae bacterium | reverse complement strand
CATGCGAGTTTTTCTAACGCACCGTTCTAACACGAGGCAAGGAATATTTCCCCAATCACTCAGTCGACAAACCGGGCCGCTGGTCGTATGGTCAAGTCCATCAAGCCGCGGTCATCTTCATGCGTGGTTCTGTCCCGGAACTCCCAAAGCGCGGATCGGTCCATCGCCCGCCAGTTGGGTAGTGGATCGAGAGACTTTCGCCGGTTGGTTTAGCTTTATCTGTCATGCCATACTTTACTCCATGATCGATCAGGGAACCGATGAATAGCGGCGCGACACATCGCTTCTCCGGCTGCTGAAAACCTCCAGAGCCGCGTACCGAAAGGAAGCGACCGAAGGTAAAGGCTGCGCCGGCTAAAAGAAACCGGTGCGGAGGGTCGAAGTCGGTCCACGTGCGGCTGAGCCCAAACTTCCAATCGCCGCGCGCCAAAGCGCCAGCGTAAGCCTTCGATTTCGACGCGATGATCAGCGGTCAAAGAGTGCATTTCAGTCGCACCCGTCCCGGCTTTACGTTCATCGCAACAGAGCCTCAGCAACCTACGCCACCGCCCGGACTGAAACCTCCAAACGCTTGCCCAATGCTCGCAGCGCGGCCTCAAGGTCACCATCTCGGGCACATCAGGACAGGTAACGGTAATGCCTTCCGGCGTCCGAGTGGCAAGCTGACGGATGATCGCCCCACTCGGGAGCGCAGCACTCATCGAACGCCACTGAGAAGGAATAATACCAGCGGCCCGGCGAATTGACCCTCGCGCAGGGTCACCGTCATGCCGGGCGAAGGCCCGGCATCCATGTCTTTGCTGGCACAAAGAAGGAAAGACGTGGATGGCGGGGCCAAGCCCCGCCATGACGATGAGACGGCAATGCGTCACTCCAATGGGTCACTGATGTCGCCTGAATCTTCTCAGTGGCCCTCCGTCCTCCTCAGTGCCCTCCGTGTGGACCCTTAACTTTCCTTACTTCACCAGCTCAGCCTGCCGCACCTCGCTCTTCTTGAACGCCGGCATCACCTCCTCGGCGAAGCGCTGCAACTGCTCCAGCGCCTCGGACTTCGGCACGCCGACCGACAGCGATACCGAGATCCGATCCAGCGCCGGATACTTCTGCTCCAGCGCCTTCAGGTGATCGATGATCTCCTGCGCGTTGCCGGTCAGAAAACCGCCGGCCGCAACCGCGTCCTCGATCTTCGGCAGCTTCGCCGTCGGGGCGCGCTTCGGATCGCGCATGATCTCGACCTGCTCGTCGGTCATCGCACGCACCAGACGCAGCTCGCCGAACATCTTCATGTTCTCTTCGTAGTATTTCCGGGCGCGGTTGATCCCGTCTTCCTTGCTCTTTCCCATATAGAAGTGGAAGCCGAAGCACAGACGCTCGCCGAGTTCGATGTGCTTGCCCAGCTTGGCATGCGCCTCCTGCCAGCCCAGCACCACCTTGTGCATCGCACCGCCTTCGGCTGAGCCGCCGCCGACCATGCCCTGGATGCCGTGCTTTGCCATGAACTCCATCGCGCGCGCGGTGCCGCCCTGGATTGGCTGCCAGCACTCCACCGGCAGGCGCAGCGGACGCGGGACCAGAGTCAGTTCCTTCAGCGTGTAGCCGCGATACGGCACTTCCGGCGGCAGCGTGTAGTGCTTGCCTTTGTGGCTGAACGAGTCGTTGTTGAACGCCTTGAAGATGATCTCGGTCTGCTCTTCGTAGAGTTCGCGATTAGCCGCCTGGTCGATCAACGGCGCGCCGAACGTCTCCACCTCGCGCGTGTGATAGCCGCGGCCGAGACCGAAAATGACGCGGCCGCCCGAGAGGATGTCCGCCATCGCATAGTCCTCGGCCAGGCGCAGCGGATGCCACATCGGCGCGATGTTGAAGCCGCAGCCAATCTTGAGGTTCTTGGTCACGTGCGTGAGATGCAGCGCCATCATCAGCACGTTGGGGATGCATTCGGTGCCTTCGCGTTGGAAGTGGTGCTCGGCCATCCAGAACGCGTTGTAGCCGTGGCGATCCATCAGCACCGCCATGGACTGGGCCTTCTCCAGGGCGGTGGCGAGGTGGGCGTTGTCGTACAGCCGATCGTTGATGGGCGTGCCGGCATAGCCGATGTTGTCCAGATCGACATGGCCCGCGTACAGGCTGTCGAATTTCGTGATCATGCCGCGTTCCTCCCGAGGAGCAGTGTTACCTACCGCATGGTAGGCCCTAGGGACGGGGGTGCAAAGTCGGCGACAGAGGGGTGTGTTATGCCCGAATTACCGGACGTCGAGTTGTTCAAACATGTGCTGGACCGGCACGGCCGTGGCCGTGTGGTTTCACGCGTCGTGGTCTCGGATCCGCAAAGCCTGGAAGGCGCAACCGGTGCCACCTTGCAGCGCCGCCTGAAAGGCAGACCCCTGTCCTCATCCAGCCGTCATGGCAAGGTGCTGTTCGCCGAGTTCAAGGATGCAGCGGTGCTCGCCATGCATTTCGGCACCAATGGCTACCTGCAAGCCGTGCCGCCCAAAGCCGAGGAGCCGGCGGGGACGCGGCTGCTGTTCGAGTTCACCGATGGCGACAGGCTTGCCTACGTCAATCCGCGGCGCATCGGGCATGTCCACGTCACGGAGTCCGCCGCGGCCTACATCGTTGAACAGAAACTAGGTCCGGACGCGCTCGATCGTGCCTTCGACGAGAAGGCATTCGATCGTGTGCTGGAGAACCGGAAGCAGGCGATCAAGGCCGTGCTGATGGATCAGGCGCGGGTCGCGGGTATCGGCAATTTATACGCGGACGAAATCCTGTTTCAGGCGAGGCTGCATCCGGGCGCTGTCGCGCAGACGCTCGATCCTGCTACTCGGCTCCGCCTGTTCGGCGCGATCAAGCACGTGCTGCGGACCGCGATCGATTGTGGCGCCGGTGCGGAGGACTTGACCGAGCGGCTGCCGGAGGACTTCCTGCTGCGCCAGCGCCATCCGGGCGGTCGTTGCCCGCGTTGCGGTACGGCGCTTGCTATCGACAAGCGTGGCGGGCGAACGAGCTACCACTGTCCCAAGTGCCAGCCAGAGCCGAGCTGATCCAATTGTTTCGCATAGCGGGATTGATCCGCATCAAAGCGAAACGTGCGCAATGCTGGCATGTGATGCCGCATGCGCGTCGCGACGCGGAAGCTGATCGCGTGTGGATCGAGCGCACCAAGGCGGCGCTCAAGAACACTGCCGTTGCGATCGATCATGCGCAGTTGCTTATCGCGGTCGATCGCAATCCTGCCGTGCAGGAGTTACGCATCATCGCGGTGCAGCCTGCGGGACCGTGGCAGGTGATTGGTGGCAGCAAGGTGTCGACCGGCCAGGCCGGGCGGCGCGGCTATTTCGTCTCGCCTGTCGGCGTGTTTCTGCACACCGACGGCATCCTGGACTACCGCGCGCTTGGCACGTTCAACGAGAACCATATCCGTGGGCTTGGATTGAAAGGCATGCGGGTGTGGGAATTCGGGTGGCAAACGGCCGAGAGAGGCTGGCGCGCCGACCGTGACGTTGGCGAGATCCGACTGCTGATGCATGCGACCGATCCGGATTACCTTGAGCGGCGGCTCGGCCGGCCCGCGTCACAGGGCTGCATCCGCATACCGCCGACGATGAACCGCTTCCTCGACGTGCACGGGGTGCTGGATGCCGACTACGAGCGGAATGCGCAAGACGACCCGCGGCTGGCCAGTGTTCTGTTGCCGGAGCGTCAGCCCACTCCGCTGGCAGGCAACACACTCGTCATCCTGGATTCATCGGACGGCGGCTGACGTGCCGGTGTCCGTGACGCATACCCGAATCACGGAACAGCGCGTCCGCTGTGTGCTGCTGATCGGGCGATAGCGAGTCGTACAATGGCTGGAATGCAGCAGCCAGGTTCTGCAGATCCTGCGCATGCTGTGTTGCCATCTGGGCGTAGGACTGCATGTTCTGGCTGGCGTTCATCGTACTGATCTTGGACGCCCTTTCGTCGGCGTTCTGGTGCATGTGCTGAGCGTTGTCGCGCATCGCCTGCGCGAACTGCTCCCACTTCGTCTGCTGCTCCGCGGTGATATGCAGCTTATCATGGATATCGGCGATATGTGTGTCCACGCGATCGGCCATGGGTCGCATCATGGGGCCGTGCATCTGCTTCGGGGATGCCATCGGCCCTTGGGCCAGCGCGACAGCCGGAACCGACAAAGTTGCTGCCAAGAGCAGGACAGGGAGAGACTTCGGTGTGTGTCGCACGATCATCCCCGCTGATCAGTAGCCGTAATAGACTGGTGGTGGTGGCGCGTATGGATACGCGTAGTACGGTGGCGGTCCGTTGTAATAGTAGTAATACGGCGGCGGCGCGTACACGGGCGGTGGTGCCAATAATGCGCCGAGACCGAGGCCCAGCAGCGCGCCGCCAACGATCGCTCCACCGTACCAGTTCCCACCGTGGTCATGCCAATGGCCGCCGCCCCCGTACCAATGCCCTCCGCCGCCATGCCAGGCTCGGCCACCACCGCCACGGTGCTGCGCCTCGACAGGAG
>CAYRTL010000193.1:0-4551 GCA_964427005.1 uncultured Acetobacteraceae bacterium | reverse complement strand
CGGACGTCACACGCCGTTCTTCACCAACTATCGTCCGCAGTTCTACTTCCGTACGACTGACGTGACCGGCGTCGTGCAGTTGCCGGAAGGCACCGAGATGGTGATGCCTGGCGACAATGTATCGATGGACGTGGAGCTGATCGCGCCGATCGCGATGGATGAAGGCCTGCGCTTCGCCATTCGCGAAGGCGGTCGCACCGTCGGCGCCGGCGTCGTCGCGAAGATCACGGCCTAGCGGAGATAAGCGGCACCGGCGCTCCTCGGTAACGAGGGGCGCCGGTGGCGTTTGCAGGGGACCCGGAATACCGACATGGACAACCAGAATATCCGCATCCGGCTGAAGGCTTACGATCACCGCGTGCTGGACAACAGCACGAAGGAGATCGTGAACACGGCCAAGCGCACGGGTGCCCGGGTTCGCGGCCCGATCCCGCTGCCGACGCATATCGAGCGTTTCACGGTCAACCGCTCACCGCACATCGACAAGAAGAGCCGCGAGCAGTTCGAAATCCGCACGCATCGGCGGCTGCTCGACATCGTTGAGCCGACGCCGCAGACGGTGGACGCGCTGATGAAGCTCGACCTCGCCGCCGGCGTGGACGTTGAGATCAAGATCTGAAGCCATGGCAAAGCAACGCACCGGATTGCTCGCCAAGAAGCTGGGCATGACCCGGATCTTCCAGGACGACGGCACGCATGTGCCGGTGACCGTGCTGCATCTGGACGGATTGCAGGTGGTCACGCAGCGCACCGCGGAGAAGGATGGCTACGATGCCGTGCAGCTTGGCTGGGGCAAGGCCAAGGTGAAGAACGTGTCGCAGCCGAACCGCGGCCACTTCGCCAAGGCGAAGGTCGAGCCGAAGGCCAAACTGGTTGAGTTCCGTGTAGAAGCTGATGCACTGCTGGAGCCGGGTGCGACGCTTTCGGCAACGCATTTCACCGTCGGTCAGCGCGTCGATGTGTGCGGCACGACGAAGGGCAAGAGCTTCGCCGGCGCGATGAAGCGCTGGAACTTCTCCGGCCTCGAAGCGAGCCACGGCGTGTCGATCAGCCATCGCAGCCATGGGTCCACCGGCAACCGACAGGATCCTGGCAAGGTGTTCAAGAACAAGAAGATGGCCGGTCACCTCGGTGTCGAGCGCGTCACCACGCTGAACCTGGAGGTCGCAGCGGTGGATGCCGAGAAGGGTCTGTTGATGATCAAGGGCGCCGTGCCCGGAGCGAAGGGCGGCTTCGTGCTGGTGCGCGACGCGGTGAAGCGTGCGCGTCCGGCGGATGCTCCATATCCGGCCGCTCTTGTCGAAGCGCAGGCGGGCTGAACGATGCAGATCGAAATCACCACGCTCGACAAGACGAGTGCCGGCAACGCCGAGTTGCCGGATGAGATCTTCGCCGCGAAGCCGCGTGCCGACATCATGGCGCGTGTGGTGCATTGGCAGTTGGCGAAGCGCCGCGCCGGCACCCATAGCACCAAGGGCCTGAACGATGTGTCCGGCACGACCAAGAAGCCGTACCGGCAGAAGGGCACCGGCAATGCGCGCCAGGGCAGCCTGCGCGCGCCGCAGTTCCGCAAGGGCGGCATTGTGCACGGTCCGATTCCGCATTCGCACGAATACAGCCTGAACAAGAAGGTGCGCCGCCTCGGTCTGATCTCCGCACTGTCGCAGAAGCAGGCGGACGGGAAGCTGGTCGTACTGGATGCGGCGAATGGCGCGACCAAGACCAGTGAGCTGGCAAAGAAGCTGAAGGCCCTTGGCTGGCGTTCCGTACTCATCGTCGATGGCACTGTGGATGCAGGGTTCCTGCGCGCAAGCCGCAATATCCCCGGCATTGACGTGCTGCCGACGATTGGCGCCAACGTCTATGACATCCTGAATCACGACATGTTGGCGATCACCACGGCCGGCGTCGAGGGACTGAAGCAGCGGCTCGGTCCGAAGAGCAACGGAGCTGCGGCATGAGCGGCACAACGAAGCGCAAGCCGACGCTGTCGCGCGAAGCGATGTACCAGATCATCCGCAACCCGGTGATCACCGAGAAGGCGACCAATCTGTCGCAGCATGGCCAGTTCGTGTTCCGTGTGGCCGGCGATGCGAACAAGCGCGAGATCAAGGCGGCGATCGAGGGCCTGTTCGGCGTGACTGTGCTGGCAGTGAACACGCTGGTGCAGAAGGGGAAGACCAAGCGCTTCCGTGGCCGGCCCGGCAGCCGCTCTGACGTGAAGAAGGCGTTCGTGAAGCTGGCCGAGGGCCAGTCGATCGATTTCACCACGGGTCTCGCATAAATGGCACTCAGGCAATTCAATCCGGTCACGGCGAGCCTGCGCGGCACGGTGCTGATCAACCGTTCCGAGCTGTGGAAGGGCAAGCCGGTCAAAGGCCTGACCGAAGGCAAGATCGGCACGGGCGGGCGCAACAACCACGGTCGCATCACCAGCCGCTTCATCGGCGGCGGGCACAAGCAGGCGTATCGCTATGTCGATTTCAAGCGGCGCAAGTTCGATGTGCCGGCGACGGTAGAGCGGCTGGAATACGATCCCAATCGCACGGCCTTTATCGCGCTGGTGAAGTACCGCGACGGCGAGCTGTCCTACATCATCGCGCCGCAGCGGCTTCGCGCGGGCGACACTGTGGTGTCCGGTCAGCGTGTTGATATCAAGCCCGGCAACGCCATGCCGATGGCGGCGATCCCAGTCGGCACCATCATCCACAACATCGAGATGAAGCCAGGCGCCGGCGGCAAGATCGCGCGTTCGGCCGGGACATACGCGCAACTCGTCGGCAAGGACGCCGGCTGGGCGCAGATCAAGTTGATGTCGGGCGAATTGCGCATCGTGCGCGCCGAGTGCATGGCGTCCATCGGTGCCGTCTCGAACCCCGACAACATGAACCAGAAGATCGGCAAGGCCGGTCGCACGCGCTGGATGGGCAAGCGGCCGCACAACCGGGGCGTTGTGATGAATCCGGTCGATCATCCGTTGGGCGGCGGCGAGGGTCGCAGCTCCGGCGGACGGCATCCCGTGTCGCCATGGGGCCAGCCGACAAAAGGTTACAAGACACGGCGCAATAAGCTGACTGACAAGATGATCATCCGCCGCCGTAACAAGGGCAAATGAGGGCCCCCCGCAGGATGAACAACTCAAACGATGGAAGGACCGCACCCATGAGGCGCGTGCCGGTCCTGGAGGCTTAAGCGATGGCGCGTTCCGTTTGGAAAGGTCCGTTCGTCGATGGCTATCTGCTGAACAAGGCGGATGCCGCACGTGCGTCGGGCCGCAATGAAATCATTCGTATCTGGTCACGCCGCTCGACGATACTGCCGCAGTTCGTCGGCCTGACCTTTGGCGTTTACAACGGCCACAAGTTCCTGCCGGTGCAGGTGAACGAGAACATGGTCGGCCACAAGTTTGGCGAGTTCTCGCCGACGCGCACGTTCACTGGCCACGCCGGGGACAAGAGGGCGAGGCGGACATGAGCAAGCCCAAACTCCCTCGCATGCTGGCGGACACGGAAGCGCAGGCGATCGTGTCGAACATTCGGGTGTCGCCACGCAAGCTGAACCTAGTTGCCGGGATGATCCGCAACCTGCCGGCGCAGCAGGCGGTAGCGACGCTTACCTTCTCCAAGCGGCGTATCGCGCAGCAGGTGCGCAAGGCGCTGGAGAGCGCGATTGCAAACGCGGAGAACAATCATCAGCTCGACGTCGATCGGCTGGTGGTATCGCGCGCCGAGGTTGGGCGGTCGGTGGTGATGCGCCGCTTCCACGCGCGTGGGCGCGGTCGCGCCGCACGGGTCGAGAAGTGGTTCAGTCATTTGAAGATCGTCGTGGCCGAACGCGAACAGGAATCGGAGGCCGCATAATGGGTCACAAGGTCAATCCCGTCGGGCTCCGTCTCGGCATCAACCGCACCTGGGACAGCCGCTGGTTCGCTGGCGATGACTATTCCCAGCTTCTGCACGATGACCTAAAGCTGCGCGGTCACCTGCGCAAGAAGCTGCATGGTGCAGGCGTGTCGCGCGTGGTGATCGAGCGTCCGGCGAAGAAGCCGCGCGTCACGATTTATGCGGCGCGGCCGGGCGTGGTGATCGGCAAGAAGGGCCAGGACATCGAGGTGCTGAAGAGGGATCTCTCAAAGATGGCCAACGCCGAGGTTGCGTTGAACATCGTGGAGATCCGCAAGCCGGAGATCGATGCGACGCTGGTGGCGGAAAACATCGCGCAGCAGCTCGAGCGCCGTGTTGCGTTCCGTCGCGCGATGAAGCGCGCGGTGCAGTCGGCGATGCGTCTCGGCGCGCAGGGCATTCGCATCAACTGCGGCGGCCGTCTCGGCGGCGCCGAGATCGCGCGGGTCGAGTGGTATCGCGAGGGTCGGGTGCCGCTGCACACGCTCCGCGCCGACATCGATTTTGGCCTCGCGACGGCGAAGACGACGTACGGGACGTGCGGCGTGAAGGTCTGGATCTTCAAGGGCGAGATCCTGGCGCACGACCCGATGGCGCAGGATAAGCGCATGGCCGAAGGCGAAGCCGGACGGCCGCGCCGGGATGCGGC
>CAYRTL010000192.1:0-4571 GCA_964427005.1 uncultured Acetobacteraceae bacterium | reverse complement strand
GGAAAGTGCCAGCCCTTGGCGACGATCTGTGTGCCGATGATCAGGTCCACCGCGCGCGCCTCGATCGCGTGTGCGGCGGCCGCGGCGGCATGCGGGCCAATCATCGTGTCGCTCGCCATCACCAGCCGACGCGCGTCGGGGAACAGGGCGGCGGCCTCCTCGGTGATCCGCTCCACGCCTGGCCCCACCGGCACCAGGCTGTTCGCCGCGCCGCAGGCCGGGCACTCCTCCGGTATCGGCACGGTATGGCCGCAATGGTGGCATTGCAGCGCGCGGCGGACGCGATGCTCCACCAGCCAGGCGGTGCAGTTCGGGCACTGCATCCGGTGCCCGCAATGCCGGCACAGCGTCAGCGGCGCATAGCCGCGGCGGTTGAGGAACAGCATCGCCTGCTCGCCGCGCGCCAGCGTATCGCGCACCGCCTCGATCAACGGCGGGGCGAGGAAGCGGCCCCGCTCCGGCGGGGTCGCGCGCATGTCCACCGCCGCGACCGAGGGCAGCACCGCGCCGCCATGACGCGTGGGCAGTGTCAGCCGGCGATAGCGGCCGGCCTCCACATTCGCCAGCGTCTCCAGCGACGGGGTGGCCGAGACCAGCACCGCCGGCGCCGAACAGAACCGGGCGCGCACCACCGCCATGTCGCGGGCGTGGTAGACCACGCCTTCCTCCTGTTTGAACGCGGTCTCGTGCTCCTCGTCGATCACCACCAGGCCGAGATCAGGGAACGGCAGGAACAGCGCTGAGCGCGCCCCTACCACCACCGGTGCGGCGCCCTCGGCCACCGCGCGCCAGGTGACGCGGCGGACCCGCGAGGTAAGGTCGGAGTGCCACACCGCCGGCGCCACGCCGAACCGGCGCTCGAACCGCTCCAGCCACTGCGAGGAAAGTGCGATTTCCGGCAGCAGCACCAGTGCCTGCCGGCCCTGGCGCAGGCATTCCGCCACCGCCTCCAGATACACCTCGGTCTTGCCCGACCCGGTCACGCCGTCCAGCAGCGTCACGCTGAACGAACGCGCTGCCACCGCCTGGCGCAACTCGGCTGCGGCGGCCTCCTGGTCGGGCGCCAGGATCTCACCTGGATGCTCAGGGTGGGGAATTGCGAACGGCGGTTCGAGCGGCAGCACGGCAGGGACCAGCAGCCCCGCATCCGCCATGCCGCGAATCACGCCACTGCCCACGCCTGCCGCGCGGGCAAGCTCGCCCGTGCTGCGCGGCTCCCGTTCCGCCAGCGCGTTCAGCACTCGCGCGCGCGCCTCGGTGATGCGGGTGTCGGGCGGCGGTTCGGCCCGCTGCCAGCCTGTGGGCGCCGCGCTTGTCCCACGCGACACGACGCGCAACGCCATGGCCATCACTTCGCCGGGCGGCGACAGCGTGTAACTGGCGACCCAATCGACGAACTGACGCAGCGCCGGCAGCATTGGCGGCGCGTCGATCACGTCCGCAATCGGCTTCAGCTTGGCATCCGGCACGCCTGCATCAGCCGAACTGTCCCAGACGACACCGATTTCCTCGCGCCGGTTCAGGGGAACCAGCACCACGTCCCCGGGTTGAGGATTCATGCCCGGCGGGACTCGGTAATCGAACGGGCCAGGAAACGGGTAAGGCAGCATGACCGGCACGCGGCGCCTGTCGATGGGCCGAGTGTCGCTATTCGGTTGCTTTCGACGACCCGCCCGCATCCTATATGATCCACCAGCCGCTAATGGAGCGCTGACATGAAGTTCTTTGTCGATACCGCGGACACAGCGGAGATCAAGTCGCTCGCAGCGAGCGGCTTGCTGGATGGCGTCACCACCAACCCCTCGCTGATGGCGAAGACGGGCAAGAAGTTCCAGGACGTGCTTGCGGACATCTGCGCCACGGTTCCCGGGCCGGTCAGCGCCGAGGTCGCCTCCACCGAGTTCGATGGCATGATGGCCGAGGCGCGCGTGCTGCGCGGCATTGCCAAGAACATCGCGGTGAAGGTGCCACTCACACCGGACGGGCTGCGCGCCTGCCGCCAACTGACCCATGACGGCGCGATGGTCAACGTGACACTGTGCTTCTCACCGGCTCAGGCGATCCTGGCCGCCAAGGCTGGCGCCACTTTCGTCAGCCCGTTCATCGGCCGGCTGGACGATGTGGGCGAGCACGGCATGCAACTGATTGCCGACATCGTGACGATCTTCCGCAACTACGACCACTTCAAGACCGAGGTGCTGGTCGCCTCGGTGCGGAACCCGATGCATGTGGTGGAGGCGGCCAAGATCGGCGCCCACATCTGCACCGTGCCGCCGGCGGTGCTGCGCCAGCTCTTCAACCATCCGCTGACCGAGAAGGGCCTGGCGGCATTCCTCGCCGACTGGGCGAAGACCGGCCAGCAGATCGCCTGAGCGGATGCCTCTGCCTGAGCGAGTAGGCGACGAAGCCGACTCGGAATTCGTCGCGGCGTTTCTGCGCGCGAATCCCGGCTGGCTGGCCGAGCATCCGGAGCTCTACCACGTGCTGGAGCCACCGGAGCGCGTGCATGGCGAGGGCTTGGCCGACCACATGACGGCGATGCTGCGCGCCCAGCGCTCGCACGTGAATGGGCTGCTCGCCGCGGGCCGCGCCACCGCCGGACTCGCCGGGCGGGTGCAGGACGCCGTGCTGGCACTGCTTCGTGCATCCGACCCGGCGGACTGCGTCAGCGGCGAGATGCCGGGCATACTCGCGATCGACGCCGCGCATCTCTGCCTGGAAGCGGAGCTGGCAGGCGCGCGCCGCCTGCCCGAAGGGTGCATCGATCGCTTGCTGAACGGGCGACCGGTGGTGTTCCGCGAAGCACCGGCTGACGCCCGGCTGCTTCATGCCGAGGCGGCGGGCTTGGCTCGGCACGATGCACTGGTGCGCGTGCCGGGCGAAGGCCCGCCCGCCCTTCTGGCACTGCTGGCGCGTGATCGGCATCAGCTCGATCCGGCGCAGGGCGCGGGTCCCCTGTCTTTCCTTGGCCGCGCCGTCGCCGCCGCGCTGGGTCGATAAGAAGATGACGGGAGAGGAAGCGCGGACGGCCTTCCTTGAATGGCTTGGCAAGGAGCGCCGCGCCGCGCCACTGACCGTGGAAGCCTATGGAGCGGATATCGCCGGCTTCCTCGGCTTCCTGACGCAGCATCTCGGTGCTGAGCCCGACCTGTCCGCGCTCGCCGAACTGCGCCAAACCGATATCCGAGCCTGGCTTGCCAGCGAAGCCGCAGCGGGTGCCAGCAACGCCACACGCGCGCGCCGGCTGTCAGCGGTGCGCAGCTTTTATCGCTTCCTCGCGCGCCGCCATGGCGTGGACAATGCCGCCCTGCAGCTCATTGCGACGCCGCGCGCCAAGCGGCCAGTACCGCGCGCGTTGACTGCCGATCAGGCGCGCGACGTGACCGAGCGTATCGGCGAGATGTCGGACCCTGCGGCCATCCAGGCACGCGATACGGCGCTGTTCATTCTGCTGTACGGCTGCGGGCTGCGCATCGCCGAGGCTCTGGCGCTCGACGTGCGCGACGCGCCGCTCGCAAGCGAAGCGCTGCGCGTCCTCGGCAAGGGCAGCAAGGAGCGCATCGTTCCCGTACTGCCGGCAGTTCGTGAAGCCATCGTGGCGTGGCTCGCGTTGCACCCTTCCCGGCAACCGGACAGCCCGTTGTTCGTCGGCGCGCGCGGAGGGCGGCTGGATCCTGCCGTGGCACAGCGCACGCTGCGCAACTTCCGCCGTTTGTACGGTCTGCCCGAGCACGCGACGCCGCACGCGTTGCGCCACTCATTCGCGACGCACCTGCTGGCCGGTGGCGCGGACCTGCGCTCGATCCAGGACCTGCTCGGCCATGCCAGCCTGTCCACTACGCAGCGCTATACATCGGTGGACGAAGCGCGCCTGATAGAAGTGTGGCGGAAGGCGCACCCGCGCGCGTAGCACTGTACACCTCCCCCGCGGCGCGGGGGAGGTCGCGGAGCGAAGTGACGCGGGAGAGGGTGCATCACGCGGCACCCTCTCCCGGCGCTTCGCGCCGACCTCTCCCGTCTCGCGGGAGAGGTGTACTGCCGCTTTACGCCATGCTGATCTGGGTGAAGTCCTGGTACCAGCTCTGCGCAGGACGGAAGCCGGTCACCTTCTTTGACATCGCCCGCGGATTGAGGTCGTGCACGATGAACAGCCACGGCGCCTCATCCACGACGATGGCATGCGCCGCTGCCAGGAGACGGGTCTGCTCCGCAGGATCGAACGTCGCCTGCGCCTTCTTCACCAGGTCGGTGAATTCCTGGTTCGCCCAGTGTCCCCAGTTGTAGTTGGTGGGCGAGAAGCTATCGATCGCATAGTAGCGGAACATCGACGAGGGATCGGTGTAGCTCAGGCTGATATTGATGCCATGATCGCCGTGCGACTGCGGCGCCGTCGGCGAATTGCGTACGGCGACCAGCATGGTGCCCCACTCGACCACGTCGAATTCGATGTCCATGCCGACAGCCTTGAAGTTCTGCTGCATGAACTCGTTCATCGGAATCGGCATCATCTGTCCGGACCCCGAGGTGGAGATCATGATCTTCGCCTTCACCGGCTTGCCCGGACCGTAGCC
>CAYRTL010000191.1:2146-4677 GCA_964427005.1 uncultured Acetobacteraceae bacterium | reverse complement strand
GATTATGCTGGCGCGCCCGAGAAGATTCGAACTCCTAACCCCCAGATCCGTAGTCTGGTGCTCTATCCAATTGAGCTACGGGCGCTTCGCCAGGGCCGGGCGGATGTAGCGGATGCCCCCTCCCCCTTCAAGGGGTCAGGCCGCCAGCTTGTCCAGCTCTCGCAGGATCGACTCGCCCATGACGTTCGTCCCGACTTTCGCCGTCCCCGGCGCCATAATGTCCGCTGTCCGCAGGCCGGATGCGAGCACATTGGTGCACGCCCGCTCGATCAGCGCCGCGTCCTCATCCATCCCGAACGAGTAGCGCAGCAACATCGCGAAGCTGAAGATCTGCGCCAGCGGGTTGGCAATGCCCTTGCCGGCGATGTCCGGCGCCGAACCGTGGATCGGCTCATAGAGAGCAAGGCGCTTGCCTGACGCGTCTGCCGGCCCAAGGGTCGCCGAGGGCAGCATGCCCAGGCTTCCGGTCAGCATCGACGCCAGGTCGGACAGCAGGTCACCGAAGATGTTGGAAGTGACGATGACGTCGAACTGGCGCGGGTTGCGCACGAGCTGCATGGCGCAGTTGTCCGCGTACATATGATCGAGCTGTACGTCGGCGTAGTCGCGCTGGTGCAGCGCGGTCACCGTCTGCCGCCAGAACAGGCCCGACTGCATCACATTCGCCTTCTCCACGCTGGTGACGTGGTTCTTGCGCTTGCGGGCCAGCTCGAACGCCACGCGTGCGACGCGTTCGATCTCGCCTGTCGTATAGGTCTCGGTATCGAAGCCACGTTTCTCGCCGTTCGGCAGCGTCTCCACACCCCGAGGTTCGCCGAAATAGATGCCACCCGTGCTCTCTCGCACGATCATCAGATCGAGCCCGCGCACCACATCAGCCTTCAGCGTCGAGGCATCGACCAGCGGATCGAGCACTGTCGCAGGCCGCAAATTGGCGAACAGGTCCAGCTCCTTGCGCAGCCGAAGGATGGCGATCTCGGGGCGCAGATCGAAACCGAGCTTCTCCCACCTGGGGCCACCCACGGAGCCGAACAGGATGGCGTCGGCGTCCTTCGCCTTCCGCAGCGTCTCGTCGGTTATCGGCGTCCCGCGCGCATCGATCGACGCGCCGCCGACAAGGTCATCCGAGATGTCGAACGAAACCATCCGGCGGCGATCCATCCAGTCGATCACGCGACGCACCTCGCGCATCACCTCAGGGCCAATGCCATCGCCTGGCAGGATCAGCAGCTTCTTGTTGGCGGGCATGGCGTTTCCCGTTCAGGCGCTGGTGGTCGGCAGCCAGGGCTGCGCCTTGCGCCGGCTCGCTTCGTAGCTGGCGATCTGCGGCGCGTGCTGTAGTGTCTGGCCGATATCGTCGAGGCCGTTCAGCAGCAGATGCTTGCGGAGCGGATCGATGTCGAAGTGGATTTCCTCGCCGTTTGGCCGGACGACGACCTGGCGCTGGAGGTCGATGGTGAGGCGCGCGTTGCCACCGAGTTTCGCGTCGTCGATCAGCGTATCGCAGATCGCGCGCGGCAGGCGAATTGGCAGCAGGCCGTTCTTGAAGCTGTTGTTGTAGAAGATGTCGCCGAATGAAGGCGCGATGATGCAGCGGATGCCGTAGTCCTGCAGCGCCCAAGGCGCGTGCTCGCGCGATGAGCCGCAGCCGAAGTTCTCATGCGCGATGATGATCTGAGCGTTGCGATAGCCGTCCTGGTTCAGGATGAAGTCAGGACGTTCCTTGCCGTCACTGTCGAAGCGAAGCGGATCGAACAGATGCACGCCAAGACCGGTGCGTTTGATGGTCTTCAGGAAGCGCGCGGGGATCACCTTGTCGGTGTCGATGTTCTGCATCGGCATCGGCGCGGCGACGGCAGTCAGTGTGGTGAATTTTTCCATGGCGTTTCCTTAACCGTCACACCGCATCATGGCGGGCATGACGGGTGGCTGGGTTTACATCATGACGAGCCGGCCGAACGGCACGCTGTACACCGGTGTAACCAATGATATCGTGCGGCGGGCTTATGAGCACAGGACTGGCGCTATCCGGGGATTCACCAAGCGCTATGGCCTGCACCGCCTCGTCTATTTCGAACGGCACGACGACATCCGCGCCGCCATTCAGCGAGAGAAGAACATCAAGGAATGGCCACGCGCCTGGAAGGCGCGGCTGATCATGCAGACCAACCCGGAATGGCGGGACCTCTGGCCTGACTTGCTTTAAGGCCCCGCCCCAACCGTCATGCCGGGGCCACGGCCCGGCATGACGGTTGAGCGGCAGGGCCCGTCCGAACATCACAGCCATTGCCTCACCCGGTCCTGTCGGCGCCTCCCCGTCATGCCGGGCGAAGGCCCGGCATCCACGTTTTCCTGTGATGCGGCGAAGACGTGGATGCCGGGGCCACGCCCCGGCATGACGGTTGAGCGGCAGGGTCCGTGCGAACGTCACACCAATTGCCTCACGTCGGCCAGGTGGCCGGTCACGGCGGCAGCGGCAGCCATGGCGGGAGAGACAAGGTGTGTGCGTCCGCCTGGACCTTGCCGCCCCT
>CAYRTL010000191.1:0-2046 GCA_964427005.1 uncultured Acetobacteraceae bacterium | reverse complement strand
GCAGCCATGGCGGGAGAGACAAGGTGTGTGCGTCCGCCTGGACCTTGCCGCCCCTCAAAGTTGCGGTTCGACGTGCTGGCGCAGCGCTGGCCAGGCTTCAGCTTGTCGGGATTCATCCCCAGGCACATCGAGCAGCACGGGTCACGCCACTCGAAGCCGGCTTCGAGCAGGATGCGATCCAGCCCCTCGTCTTCCGCCTGCTTCTTCACCTGACCCGATCCAGGCACGACGAGCGCCTGCACACCGGCAGCCACTCGCCGGCCTTTCGCCACCGCGGCGGCGGCGCGGATGTCCTCGATGCGGCCATTCGTGCAGGAGCCGATGAACACCACGTCGATCGGCACGTCCTGCAGCTTCTGGCCAGGCTTCAGCGCCATGTATTCCAGCATGCGCTGCATCTGCGTCCGCTGGCCCTCGTCTGCCACCTGTGACGGATCAGGCACTGCACCGGTCACCGGCGCGACCGCCCCGGGACTGGTGCCCCATGTGACCATCGGCGCGATGTCCGCGGCGTTCAGGACGACCCGCGTGTCGTAATGAGCGCCCCGATCACTCGGCAGCGTGCGCCAATACGCCACGGCCTGCTCCCATGCCTCGCCTTTCGGCGAATACTCGCGACCTTTCAGGTAGGCGAATGTCGTCTCGTCCGGAGCAATCAGGCCGGCACGCGCACCGGCCTCGATCGACATGTTCGACACAGTCATGCGCCCGGCCATATCGAGCGCACGGATCGCCTCGCCGGTGTATTCGATCACATGACCCGTGCCACCGGCCGTGCCGATACGGCCGATGATCGCCAGCACGATGTCCTTGCCGGAACAGCCGAAACCCAGCGTGCCATCGACGCGGATCTCCATGTTCTTCGCCGGCTGCTGCAACAGCGTCTGCGTCGCCATCACGTGCTCGACCTCGGATGTACCGATGCCGAACGCCAGCGCGCCAAGTGCGCCGTGCGTGGAGGTGTGCGAGTCACCACAGACAATCGTTGTGCCTGGCAGGCTGATACCGAGTTCCGGGCCGATGATGTGCACAATGCCCTGCCGCACATCGAGGATCGGGATGTACGGCACACCGAATTCGGCGACGTTCTTCTCCAGGGTCTGCACCTGGATGCGGCTGTCTTCTTCCTTGATGTCCTCGGGCCTGCGCGCACCGACCGTGGGAATGTTGTGATCGGCGACGGCAATCGTCAGGTCGGGGCGGCGCAGCTTGCGGCCCGCCATACGCAGACCCTCGAATGCCTGCGGGCTGGTGACTTCATGCACCAGATGACGATCGATGTAGAGAATGCACGTCCCATCCGGGAGCTTCTCCACGACGTGGCTGTCCCAGATCTTGTCGAACAGCGTGCGTGGCTTTGCTTCGGACATGACGTGTCTTCCCTTGTTAGTCTGCGGCTTGGGTTTCGTTGTTGGCAGGTGCCTCACCAGCAGGACCGGTCGAACGTGCGCGTTCGGCGATGCGGGCCGATTTGCCGGAGCGCCCGCGCAGGTAATAGAGCTTGGCGCGACGCACATCGCCGCGGCGCACCACCGCGATATCCGCGATCAGTGGCGAATACAGCGGGAAGACACGCTCCACGCCCTCACCATAGCTGATCTTGCGCACGGTGAAGTTGCTGCTCAGCCCTTTGTTGGAGCGAGCAATGCACACGCCTTCGAAGGCCTGTGTGCGGGTACGCTCGCCTTCCACCACCTTGACCGCGACGCGTACCGTGTCGCCCGGCGCGAAGTCCGGCACGCCGCGGCTCGCGGTCAGGCGCGCCATCTGCTCGGCTTCGTAACGTTGGATGATATTCATCGCTCGGGTCCTTCCATCGGATGTCCTTAAGACGCGTCTGCCGGACTGGCAACACGCGCGGTATGCGCTTCCCACAAATCCGGCCGGCGCTCGCGCGTGATGCGTTCGGCCTCCGCCCGGCGCCAGGCGGCGACCGAGGCGTGATGTCCCGACAGCAGAACGTCCGGCACACGCCGCCCCTGCCATTCGGCCGGACGTGTGTAGTGCGGGTATTCCAACAGATCGTTGGAGAAGGATTCCTCGGCT
>CAYRTL010000190.1:0-4696 GCA_964427005.1 uncultured Acetobacteraceae bacterium | reverse complement strand
GAAGCCGTTCGCCGCACTAGTCACACCGTGGGCAGCAACTTAGTTGCGGCTATCTACGCAGCGCAACCGACGTGAGCCGAATTCCCAGCGACATCGGAATTTTTGCGGGGGTTCAATTCGATCTCCCCACCCCGGGGTCCGCAAGACGACGGTGGGGAGGATGAGGGCGCAGACGCTGCCTCAGCTTCCGCGCGCTGGCACGCCGACCAGACTTGAGGCAGTAGCACTGCTCGTGCCCCGGCCTCGGAATAGCAAAGCCTCCCTATCGGAGACTTCCTCCCATGAACAAAGCTGAAGTCGCACGGCGCCTTTTGGGCACCGCGCTCGATGTATTCCTCCGCGGCCAGGATCCTGTCTCGGTTCATTTGCTTGCACGGCTGGGGGTGAAATCCGCGAGTGGGTAGCGGAGAAAGGCGGTGGTGAGCCGCTGAAGAACCATATCCGCGAGACCTTTCCCGAGATGAACATCAAGCAGTTGCGCGACATTCAGCGGCAATACTCGAATGCGTTCAAGCACGCGACCGACCGAAAGGGTCGCCGAGGCCGATTGAAGCCCAAGTGTTCGAAGTTTGGTACCTCGGGAACGCCCGGAGAAGGTTAACCCCGAGGCAGATGTCTCTGGACTGGATCGAGTGTTCCCAAACCTGCCCGCCCTGTCGCCAGGCCGCCACACGACCAGCTATCGGATGTGATCAGGAAGGGGCGAAAGAACGGCAGCGTGATGGATGCCAGCGGCACTGACCGGCGCCCCCTTGGCCGTGCTAGTGGGAGCGCGGCGCACCGCCGGATGCACGGGCCGAAGCCAACCCCGTCCGGACCGGATTGGGGGACCAATTAGGGGATAACGGAGGTTTGTCTCACAAAACCGGCCACTTACCGTCGTTTCGGGGGGACACCCCATCCGCCAGATGCGACGATTTAGCGTCGCGATCCGCCACCCGCTGCCGCGGCGCCAGCGGCCCCACTCGTGGTTCCGTTCAGGTTGCTGTTCGCGCCCAGATTGGAGTTCGCGGATCCATACTGCGACGAGGTCTGGGTATCCGGATTGGTCACTGGCACGCTCGCGTACGGACGCGACGTGTTACTGCCGCTCATGCCCGATCCAGTCCCCATCGAGCCGCTGGTGGAGCCGCCGGTCATTCCGCCAGTCGTGCCGCCGCCCGCCCCTCCAGCACCGCCACTACCGCCTCCGCCGCTCTGGGCGAATGCAAGTGTTCCAGGTACGGCCAGCAAGGCTGCTGCCAGCACAGCTTGTCTGATGATCTTGAACATGATGTCAGGTTCCCTTCGTGCGACCACAAATTCGGTCACCTTCCCAACGCATACATCCGAAAACCAGTCGCACAATTCACGGAAACGCGTCAGGATCGAGAAGAAGAACGCAGCGATCTTTGCAATGCGGCACGATATAGCCACCGCAGCAGGTCGCTCATGCCGCTCATTCCTTGCTCACGCATGTGCTCGATTGGTGTTCGCCGGTCGAAGGGGCGGGTGGCAATTTTCCGGTGCAACCAGGATGCATCCTCCTGCGCGGCGTCCAGGGCCGCGTCGATCTCCGCGAGATACGACGTGATCCGTTGCTGTCGGGTGGTAAATCTGAAGCGCGGCCGCTTGCCCGAGGCACCCAGCTTGCCGGGAAACTCGATCAGCTCCAGCGCGACAGCGTCCGGAACCTGCCAGCGCGCCATGAGGTCCCAGAACTGCCGGGCGGACAGAACCCGCCCAACGAGACGGGGGAGAGTGGCGCTGTCCTCGCCGGCGGCAGGATCAGCGTGTGTTTGTCTCGCTGTTGTCGCCATTGTCGCGCTGAGCCTGTTGCGCCTTCTCGTTCTTGGCGGCCTCATGGTGCCCGACGGCGCAACCCGCAGCAGCACCCAGCGCGGTGTGATGGCCAGCCATGTGTCCGGCCACACCACCAACCGCGGCCCCCTTCAGGCAGCCCTTTGCCTGAGCCGGCCCAGTCGTCATGCCAGCCAGAGCCAACCCGGATAATGTCACCGCTGCAATCAAACGCATGCTTGCTTCCTTCCAAATGCCATTGAGGTTGCACTGACCACCTCAGCAACGCAGCTAGCCGCAGACGGTTCGGTTGCGAGCCGCACATCCCCGCGCGCTGCGAAACCATCCGCACGTGCCAGAGATTAGTGCGGCGGAATGCCAGGCCATTCGATGAATCTGGAAGTGCCGCTTTCGCTCGAGCCGATGGAGGCACAGCCGGTCGACGAGCTTCCAAAGGGCAGCGGTTGGCTTCTGGAGCCGAAATACGACGGCTTCCGCTGCCTCGTGTTCCGCGACGTCTCTGTCGTAGACCTACGTTCGCGCCGGCAACGTCCACTGGCGCGGTACTTTCCAGAAATTGCAGAGGCCGCACAGCATTTGCCGGTCCAGCGATTCGTTCTGGACGGGGAACTGATCATCCCGGACCAGCCATTCGACATGCTGCAGCTTCGATTGCATCCAGCCGCATCGCGCGTCGCAAAGTTGTCGAAGGAGCATCCTGCTCGGTTCATCGCTTTCGATCTTTTGGCAGATGAATCCGGACACTCATTACTAGATCGTCCTTTCCGGGAGCGTCGTGCAGCGCTCGAAGGGATGTTCGATGTCATCGGCCGCAACGACCGCTTTGTTCTCTCCCGGGCAACGACATCCCGTACGATGGCGCGCAACTGGATGAAGCGTGTTGGACACGGCCTGGACGGCGTAATGGCGAAACGCCTCGATCTGCCCTACCGGCCAGGCGAACGCGCCATGCAGAAGTTCAAGCTATGGCAGACGATTGATTGCGTGGTTGGCGGCGTCTACTTCAAACAAGGCACCCGATCGGTCGAGTACCTGCTGATGGGCCTGTACGATGAAGGCGGGCGTCTCAACTACGTAGGCAGGTGTGGAGTTGGCGACGACGCCGCAGGGATCGGCAAGATGATCGAGCCATTCATCGGTGGTTCAGGCTTTACCGGCAATATGCCGGGCGGACGCAGCCGCTGGTCCGTGCGTGAGCGGGAAGCAACTCCCTTGGAGCCGAAACTGGTCGCCGAAGTAAGCGCGGATCATATCGAACACGGCCGCTTCCGCCACGGATCAAAGCTGATCAGGTGGCGCGACGACAAACGGCCCGAAGTCTGTACGATGGATCAGCTTGAGCCGGGGCGCGAGCCCGGCCGAACGAAGACTCAGCCGCCGCCCCCCTGAGCGGCTCCACGGCCACCTGTCACATGGGCGCCAGTCGTGTCCTGACCTTCCTCAACCTTGTTGGCGTTCTGCTCGGCTGCCGCGTTACCAGTGTCCTGCAGCTTTGGTGGCTGAGCATTGTTGCCGTTGTACATGCTGCCCGTGGCAATGGGCCCCAGTGTCGGAGAGGGCGGCGCGGCTGCGAGCAGCCATGATACCAGGACCAAAGACAACATCCGTAACATTCTTCAGCCCTCGCTTCCTGTTGCTATGCGCACCTTCGACGCGGACGGTCCGGCAGGACCTTCCTCTTCCACGTAATGAACCAGATCGCCCTGTTTCAACGAATCAAAACTCGCGTTGGTCACGCTATCGGCATGAAAGTACAATTGCGAACCGGTACTGGTGAGAATGAAGCCGTGATCGGCTCCAGGTTCGATCAGCGCCACCTGCCCCGTCAGGGCCGAGCCACTCGGGGTACTGGTATCTGACCGGATCTTGCCCTTGAAGGCCTCGAGCTGACGCTCGGCGGCGTCAAACGCCTCCCTGATCGAGGTGTGGATATCAGGGTTGGCGTAGCGCTCCTTCGCCTTCTGCGGCTGCCGCGACACGGCGAGGTCTCGGCCAGGCACCGACAAGGTTACGTGGACCTCGAAGATGTTGCCCGTGCGGTGCTGATTATGCAGCCGCTCCACCGACACCCGGCAGCCGACGAGATGGCCAAAGCGCCGCTCCAGCTTGTCCACGTGCCGCCGCAACTCGGCCTCTACGGCCGCGGAGGGCTGCAGATTGTGAAACGCGATCTCGAGCGGACGATCCATCGTTGGTGCTGCGCATCGGGGACTTGTTCGCCCTTGCAACGCACCAGAGACCTCTGCGGTTGCTTAGCACCTGACCCGATCAGGGCCAATCATTCTCCGCGGGCGACCAGAGCCATGTCCCATGGGACGCGCTGGTGGTTGGTGAAGCCGACTGGCTCGCCGGATTGGTGTGATTCGCATCGTGGTAGACATAGCCTCGGCCCGCATTGCTCTCCGCCATTTGCGGGCTGCTCGCGCATCCAGCCAACAGGGCGCCGAGACAGCCGGCGAACAGAACTTTGACCATGGAACTCTCCGAAACGCCGAAGAGTGTATCTGGAGCTTCCGATCAGTGTGTCCAGTTCTCGAGCCGGCCGTAGCGGAAATTGTCGGCGTACGCCTTCGGCTTCATCCGGCGGGGCTGCGGCAGTTCCAGATCGTAGGCAATGCCGTGCTTCTCGGCATAGGCGACCGCCTCCTCTCGGGTGAGGAAGCTAAGCCGCACCTGCGCCTGAGTGTCAGCGCTGCCGATCCAGCCCATCAGCGGATCGGGCCGGCGCGGCGAAGCTGGCTCGAATTCCAGAACCCACTCGTGCGTGCCTGCCCAACCGGACTGCATCGCGTTCTTGGGCGGCTGGTAGATGCGGGCGCGCATAAGGACCCCTACTATCTCGAACTTGAACTGGTCGGGGCGGCGGGATTCGAACCCACGACCTCCTGTACCCAAA
>CAYRTL010000189.1:0-4721 GCA_964427005.1 uncultured Acetobacteraceae bacterium | reverse complement strand
ACAATCGAGTGGGAGTGAGGGGCGTTGGCAACAATAGACTACAGCTGACGGGAACATCCGCCGCCGAAACCACCACTCTCGTCTGGTCACCGTGCCTGCTCTCTCGGGACTCCTGTGATACAACACACCGATCTGAAGGCAACCGGGAAAGGATGTAACGCGCCATCGGAACGCCGGAGGGCAATGGCGCGCCGTAGCGTACAAATCGGAGGGGCAGCTTTACGCGCCGTTTGAGCCGTTGAGCCGCAACGGGCTCGACGCGGCTCATGCCCCAAATCGGTCGTCGTGCGACTTGCTATGGTGCCGAGGATCGCGAGTGTGTCGCGCGGCTGGCCTGATCACGCCATCGTGGATATTTCAGCGAGCACAGCTCCCCGTACCGGCTCCGGAAACGGCAGCGCCTTGCGCTCTCGCCGGTCCATATGTACGACCGTCAGCTCACACGACGCAGAGAGTTCCCGTGTCTCGGCATTCCACATCTCGTGTAGCAGGCGCAGGCTCTTTTCGCCGATCTCGAGCGCCCGGCTGCGCACCTCGACGATATTCCCTGCCAATAACTCGTGCTTGTAAGTGATGTTCTGTTGGACCGCAGCCATACCGCGGTGCTGCTCGGCGAAGTAGGTGGGCGTCAGCCCAAGTGCGGCTAGGAAGCTCCAGTTCGCCTCGTCAAATTTGCCGACGTACCACATGACGTTCATGTGACCGATGTGGTCGCATTGCCACGGATACACGGCGCCTTTGTAGGTGACCGAGCTCATGGGGCCGTCGCCGGAACCCTTAAGCGCCCAGCTACGGACCTAACCTTGCGGGGCGCGGCCAGCCAGATAACGATGGCGGAAACAAGGCTTAGCACAATCGACAACGAGAATGCCGGGAGATAGGTCCCCAATCGATCGTACATGACGCCTGTGATCCACGGACCTGCGGCGCCACCGAGGATCGCGGCCAGCATCACGCTGCCGAAGATGCTGCCGTAATTCCGCCCTTCAAAGATTTCGGCAGGGATTGCGCCCATGACCGAGGTCAAGCCGTAGCCGAGCAAGCCCTGGGCAATCACCATGAGGTAGAGAAGCAGCGGCAGCGGGCTGCTGCGCAGCAGGATCAAGGCAACGCAGCACAAGATGAAGCCGCCGTTGCCGATCGTCCATACCCATTCGCGCCCGATCCGATCCGAGAGATGGCCGAGCGCGACCTGGCCCGGTACGGCAACGAGGCCCACTCCGCCCAGCGCCCAGGCTGCTGCGCTCGGCGATACGCCGATCTCAATCAGGTACTTCGTCTGGTGCACCTGCACCGCGTACCAGACGAACGTACCGCAAAAGTAGCTGAGGGCGATCCACCAAAAGCGGGCGGTGCCTAGCGCGCGAGCCAAAGTCCAATCGATCGCGGCCCATCGGGAATCAACAACGTTGTGCCTCGGAACCGAACCCGGGTTCGTCGTCTCGATACCGTCAGGGACCAGGCCAATATCTTTGGGCTCCCGGCGCAACAGCAAGTTGGGCGGCGCCAGCAGCACAAGGATTACGATGCCGAGGGACCAGCAGGCGGGGCGCCAACCGGCTCGGGCGATCAGCGATTGCACCCACGGGAGCAAGATGACGGAGCCGAGGCCCACGCCTGAGAAGGCTATGCTTAGCGCAAGCCCGCGCCGCACCACGAACCATCGTGTGAGGTACAGCGATTGGCCGGTATAGGCGAGACAATTGACGCCCCCGCCGACCAGCGCGCCGAGCGACAGGTACAACTGCCAAGACGTGCGTGCCAGCGGCGCCATTAACAACCCCGCAGCCATCGCCACGATGCCGACCTCGATAACAAGGCAAGGGCCACGTCGGTCCATCAATCGCCCGACAAACGGCGTCACCACGGCCGACACGAGAAACCCGAACGAAAAGACGCCGGCGGTCACGCCGCTGTCCCAGCCGAATTCGCGAAGGATCGGTGGGAACAGCAAGGAAAAGGCGGTGCGGGCGTTGACACCTACCGCCATAGTCAAAAATCCGATTGCGACCAGCACCCAACCATAGAAAAACGGCACCCGCCGTTGGCGACGCATCACACCACCCGATTGAGTGGCGGCTCCCCTCTGGCGATGCGCGCGATGTTTTCGGCGATCAGCTTGGCGCGGGCATCAAGCGTCCCATCCGTGTATCCCGAGACATGCGGCGTCATCAGCACATTCGGAAGTTCTTGGAACGGGCGCGTCGCCGGAGCCGTGGCGCCCGGCTCGCGCGGATAGCGGTACCACACATCAAGCGCCGCGCCCGCGATCGTGCGCCGCACAAGCGCATGATAGAGCGCGTCCTCATCGACGATCTCGCCACGCGCCACGTTGATCAGGTAGGCGCTCGGCTTCATACGACGGATCTGCGACTCGCCGATCCAGCCGACCGTCTGCGGGGTGGCCGGCGTCGACACGACAACGTAATCGGAGCGCTCCAACACCGCGTCGAGAATGTCCGGGCCTCCGAGCAACGCCAGGTCGTCCTCCATCGATTGGCCAATATCCCGCCGGATTGCGCATACCTGCATGTCGAAGGCACGAGCGCGGCGAGCAATGTTCTGGCCGATCCGCCCATAGCCAAGAATGCCGATCGTCCGGCCGGCGAGCTCAGGCCAAAGCGGCGGCGACGCCGTCCCGACCGCCCAGTGGCTTTGCCAATCGCCCCGCCGCAGTGCCGCGTCGAGCCGCGAAAACTCGCGGGTCAGCGCCAGCATCGCCCCGATCACGTATTCGGCGATGCCGACTTCGTGTCCGTAAGCGTTGGCCAGAACCGCGCCCACAGGCAGTGCCGCCCGGTCGATCCGTTCAACTCCGGCGCCGGGAACCTGAACCAGTTTGAGGCGCGTCGTCGCCCGCGCCATCTCGGCTGTCAGCCCCATCGTCACCAGCACGTCGATCTCCGGCAGCTTTGGCAAGATGTCGGCTTCAGATGCGACGACGATCTCGCATGGGACCGTCAAGTGGCGGCGCACCGGTTGTTCGAGGCCGGCGGTAAACGTTCCGGCAAAAGCGACGTGAAGCATCTCAATTACTCCTGAGAGGGCTGATGCGGAGACTCTCGGCGCGAGCGCAACACCATTCGGCCGGCTATTGAAGGAGTAGCGTAAGAGGCGCCGCCATTCTCAATTGGACCTGGCGGTTGCCGCGCGCACGACGCAGCGGCATGTAAGCTTCATCGAATCCCGTCGGGCGCCGGTCGACCTTGGTTTGTGCGTCACGCACGAACATTGGCTCCTTTGCGCGGTGTGCAGCCCGATCCTTCGGAGACGGGCGACTGTCCGGGTGGCCGTGGCGCGAAGATGACCGGCGCCGCACGACCGACCAATGACCTCCGAGGTCAAAAGCGGATGGAAGACAGCCAAAATCTTGACCTCAAAGGTCATGGCACGGCGGCGCGGCGCGCCGTAGGCTCTGCCGCATGACCGCCGCGATGCTGCCTTTTGGCGTGCTGCTGCGCCGCTGGCGCCAGAACCGCCGGCTGAGCCAGGAAGCGCTGGCGCTTGCCGCCGGCAGTTCGAGCCGGCATCTGTCCTGCCTCGAAACCGCCCGCTCGCAGCCAAGCCGCGAGATGATCCTGCGGCTAGCGGAGCAGCTCGAAATTCCGCTCCGCGACCAGAACACGCTGCTGCTCGCGGCGGGGTTTGCGCCCGCGTTCCAGGAGCGCTCGCTCGCCGAGCTGGAGAATGCCCGGCAGGCGATCGAGCAAATCCTTGAGGCGCACAAGCCCTATCCGGCATTCGCGCTCGATCGGCACTGGAATGTCGTCGCGTCAAACAAGGCGCTGCCGCAGCTTTACGAGGGATGCTCGCCCGAGCTGCTACGCAAACCGATCAACGCGTTGCGGCTGGTGCTACACCCCGGTGGTCTGGGACCGCGCATTGTCAATTTCATAGAGTGGCGGACGCACACGATCACCGTGCTGCGCCAGCAGATCGAGACACGGCCCGATCCAGTGATTCAGGCATTCCTCGCCGAGGTGATGGGCTATCCGGCGCCGTCGGGCCAGCTGGTGCTGTCGACAAGCGACGGCCCGCAGCGTTACGCGACTCCGCTGCAGATCGAGACCCGCCTCGGCACAGTCTCGTTTCTCAACACCATGACGGTGTTCGGGACGCCGACAGAGGTGACTCTGTCCGAGCTGGCGCTCGAAATGCTGTTTCCCGCCGACCCGGCGACGATCGCGATCGTCAAGGCGATGGTCGAGGAGGAAACCGCGCAAGCCATCGAGAGCGGGCTGCAGAAAGCGAGCTGAGGTGCGGGTTCACTCTCCGCAAGGACCACTATCGGCGGATTGCGTTGAAGAACTTGGTGAGTAATGGCGTTTTCTGGTGGCATCTGATTGGCGCGAACGGATCTGTGTCCGTCATGCGGGCATTGGTTGGAGTGAAGCAGGGATCAGCTTGGCGAGTTTACGGAGGTTTTGGGCTGTTGCGGCCAGGAGGAACTCGTCTCTCGCTCCATTGGGACCTCGTAGGCGCAGGCGGTCGAGCTTCAGAATACGTTTGAGGTGCGCGAACAGCATCTCGATCTTCTTCCGCTCGCGTCTTGAGGTGGCATAGGCGTCAGTGAGTGCTAGATCGCGGGCCATATCACGGGCACCTTCGTGAATGGATCGCGGGACCTTGCGGGCGGGTTGGCCCGGACAGCAGCGGGGTTTCAGCGAGCAGGCATCGCAGTCATGTTTGCTCGCGCGATAGCGTATGAACCCATCCTTCTC
>CAYRTL010000188.1:0-4766 GCA_964427005.1 uncultured Acetobacteraceae bacterium | reverse complement strand
ATACTCGAGCAACTGCTCCGCGGCAGGTTCGGCGATCCCAATGTCTCCGGTCAGCCAGCTCTTGGCATTGAGACCGGACGCATCGCGCCGCAGCTGTCCGGCAATTCCCGTGCGCAGACGCGAGACGGAGGCGGACAATTCGTCGCTGCGGCCAGGCGCTTCGCCAAGCCAGAACGGAATGCTCGGTGGCTGACCATGTGCGTCTTCCACCCGCACGACGCCGCGTTCGACGCGCATGATCCGGTACGAGCTGTTGCCGAGTTGGAATACGTCGCCTGCGAGGCTTTCGACCGCGAAGTCCTCATTGACGGTGCCGATGGTCTGGTTCTCGGGTTCCAGCAGCACCTGGTAGTCGGCTGTGTCCGGAATCGTGCCGCCAGAAGTCAGGGCGGTCAGACGCGCGCCACGCCGGCCGTGAAGCACGTGATTGATCGTATCGTGGTGGACCAGCGTCCCGCGCCGGCCACGGCTGGTTGCAAAGCCATTGGCCAGCATGTGCACGACAGCAGCGAAGTCATCGCGCGTCAGATCGCGATACGGCCACGCGCGGCGTAGGCGATCGTACAGCGCATCCTCAGCCCAGTCCTGTGCACTGACCTCCGCCACGATCTGCTGTGCGAGCACATCGAGCGGCTGATGCGGAATGCTGAGTCGATCGAGTTCGCCGCGGCGCACACTGTCGAGCAGCGCGGCACATTCCACCAGATCATCGCGTGACAGTGGGAACAGGCGCCCCTTTGGGGTGCCGCCAACAGCGTGGCCCGAACGCCCGACACGCTGCAGGAAGCTGGCAATCGAGCGCGGCGAACCGAGTTGGCACACTAGGTCGACGTCGCCGATATCGATGCCGAGTTCCAGGGATGCGGTCGCCACCAGCCCCCTGAGCTCGCCGGCCTTCAGTCGCTGCTCCGCTGCGAGCCGATGTTCCTTCGCAAGACTGCCGTGATGCGCGGTGACCGCCTCTTCTCCGAGCCGTTCCGACAACTGCCGCGCAACACGCTCTGCCATCCGCCGCGTGTTGACGAAGATCAGTGTCGTGCGATGCGCCTCGATCAGCCGCGCGAGACGGTCATAGATCTGCTGCCAGACCTCTGCCGACATGACCGCTTCCAGCGGCGAGTCCGGCAATTCCAGAGCCAGATCGCGACGGCGCTGATGGCCCGTATCGATGATGGTGACGTCGGAAGCAGGTTTGCCATTTGGCGCCGCGCCGACGAGCAGGTGGCCGATCATCTCGATCGGGTTCTGAGTTGCCGAGAGTCCAATGCGCGCCAGGTCGTCACCGCAGAGCGCGGCGAGACGTTCAAGCGACAGCGCCAGATGCGCGCCGCGCTTGTTTGCGGCCATGGCATGGATCTCATCGACAATTACGCTGCGCGTGCTGGCCAGCATGGCGCGGCCGGACTTGGAGCCAAGCAGGATGTAGAGCGACTCCGGCGTGGTGACGAGGATATGCGGCGGGCGGCGCCGCATCTGGTTCCTCTCGGCTGACGGGGTGTCGCCGGTGCGCACCAAGGTGCGGATCTCGACATCGGGCAGTCCGCGCTCGCGCAGCGCCTCGCGAATGCCGGCAAGCGGTGCCTCGAGATTCCGCTGGATGTCGTTCGAAAGGGCCTTCAGCGGAGAGATATAGACGATTTGAGTCGTGTCCTCGAGACCGCCGTCCAGTCCCTGGCGGATCAGGTCATCGATCGCCGCCAGGAACGCAGCGAGCGTCTTGCCAGAGCCGGTGGGCGCGGCAATGAGCGTGTGGCGCCTGGCGCGGATCGCTGGCCAGGCCCGCGCTTGCGCCGGTGTTGGCGCAGCGAACCGGCTGGCAAACCACGCTTCAACGGCGGGATGAAATTGGCTGGCTCTGGGCATGGCAAAGGGGTCGGCAACATAAGGGGGGCGGCAAGGCTAAAATCAATCCGCCGCCATCAAGGACGCCAGCGGAGGACACGCGCCTCGATCCGTTGCAGGCTGGCATTGATGATCGCCCCCACCAGGGCCAGGACGATGATCCCGGCGTAGACGCTTGCCGTGTTGAACAGTCCGGTCGCCTGGCTGATCAGGAAACCGATCCCGCTGTTCGACGACATGAACTCACCGATGACCGTTCCCACAAGCGCATACGGTACGCTGACCTTCAATCCGGTGATCACCCAGGAGGCCGCCGAAGGAATGATGACGTGTCGCAGTACAGCGCCTTCGCCGCCGCCCATGATGCGCGTGGTGTTGACGTAGAGCGGATCGACTTCGCGGACGCCCGAGTAGGTGTTGAGAAAGATGACGAAGAACACGATGGCAGCGGATACGGCGATCTTGCTTTCGATGCCGATGCCGAACCAGATGATGAACAACGGCGCGAGGACGATCTTCGGAATGGAATAGAGCGCCGTTATATAGGGATCGAACACCTCTGCCAGCATCCGGTAGCGGCCGAACAACAGGCCGGCGCTGAAGCCAATCGCGGAGCCTATGGCGAAGCCGAGTACGGTGGCTTCCAGCGTGACAGACAGATTGCTCCATAGCGTGCCGTCCAGCGCCCAGCGCCACAGACGCAGCCCTACCGCTTCCGGCGAGGAGATCAGCAGCGTGTCGATCCATCGTCCGGACGCGTGATGCCATAGCCAAATGAAGCCAAGACCCACGCAAATGCGCAGGATGATCACCAGTATGCGGCGCCGGCTCTCCGCTGCCTCCAGCGCAGCGACTGCCTTGGTGCGGCCGCCGCCGATGGCGGCAACTTCGTCAATCACGCTGCTCATGCCGCTTCGCCCTTCCTGATCTCGGGCGCCAGTGCATCCCACAGGCGCGTATAGCTTGCCTCGAACGCCGGCAGAAAGCGGACGCGAAAGACATCCCGCTGCGGCGGCAGCTCGATCATTTCGATCGCCTTGATGCGGCCCGGCCTTCCGGTGAACACGACCACGCGCTGCGCCAGAGTGACCGCTTCGGCGAGATCATGCGTGACGAACACCACGGTCTGGCGGCGCTCGCTCCAGATCCGCAGCAACTGTTCCTGCATCAACAGTTTGAGCTGTGCGTCCAACGCACCGAACGGTTCGTCCATCAGCAGCGTGTTCGGCTCATACGCCAGCAGTTGCGCCAGCGCGACCCGCTTGCGCATCCCACCAGACAACTCCGCGGGAAATGCATGCTCAAAGCCGGAAAGCCCGACGGTTTGCACCATCGTCTGGACTCGTGCAGCACGTTCGGCGGACGGAACGCGATGCAAGCGCAGCGGCAGTTCGACATTCTGCTGCACGGTGCGCCACGGCAGCACAGCATCGCGCTGCGTGAGATAGCCGACATCGCGATTGATGCCGTTCACCGGCCTATCGTTGTGGATGATGCGACCTTCATCGACTGGCAGGATGCCGGCGATCATGTTCATCAGGGTCGATTTGCCGCAGCCTGACGGCCCGACAAGGGCAACGAACTCACCCGCCTCGATATCCAGGTCGATGCGATCGAGCGCCAGCACCTCGCGCCCGCGGCTGACATACGACTTGCGAACGCCCTGGATGCGGATGCCGGGCATCAAATGTGTTTCATGGCCTCCGTTGCGATGGTGGTGTCGTAGACGGTCGCGAAAGTGAGGCTGGACGGTAGCGGGTCCACCCCCTCGGTCTTGTTCACCGCGTTGAGGTAACCGAAATTCTTCTGAAACAGGGTTTCATTTGGTACGGGCTGCTCGAAGTAGATCTTGGAGTTCGATGCATAAGCTCGGTCAGCAATCGCGGGATCCAATTCCAGGAACGACAGCGCGAAGGACTTGAACTTGTCGGGCTCCTGTCGGATCGAGCGCAGCGCCAATGCAATGCCAGTGGCATAGCGCACCAGCACATCGCGCTTGTTGGCGAGCGAACGCTCGTGCGTTGAGGCAGTGATATAGCAGAACGAAGAGAGATAGGGTGGCGGGTTGGTCGCCATGTCGAACAGATAGGCGCATCCAGCCTTCGCCACGGCGAGGTCCGAACTGGGTGAGGAAAGGCAGAAACCATCGATGACGTTCTGCTGCAGGCCCGCGATCATGCCGGGTCCGCCACCCTGGATGGTGACGAGGCGCATGTCTTTGTTCGGGTCCATCCCGCCTTGCAGGGCAAGCCAGCGGAACAGATTGTCCGGCGCTGCTCCTGGCCCGGTGGTGCCAAGGCGGAGTCCCTTCAGCACCGCGATCTTCTGCTCCAAGGGACTCGCCTCGGTCACGCCGGTACGCTGCAACAGGTCCTGCTTGATCACCACGTGTGATGCGTATTTGCCGACGGTCTGGACGAATATGCGCACCGGGAGATTCTCGCGCCGCGCGTTGAACACTTCGCCAGGATCGCCCAGCACGATGTCGATGCCGGAACCGGCAAGCGCCGTGATGTTCACGCCGCGATTGGATGCATTCGAGACGACTTTCACGCCAGCCTGCTCGAAGAAGCCGCCGGCGCGACCGTAGTCCTCCGCAAGCCACAACCACGACTTGCTGGTGGAGCGCATGGTTTGCAGTTCGGGCGTGCCTTGGGCGATAGCGAAGCGCGGTAATGCGATGGTGGCCGTAGCGGCGACGAATCCCCTGCGTCCCAGCAGCATTGTGCTGTCTCCTGCGGTCCTGCTGCCTGACGCTAGGGTAATCCCGATGCGGTGGCAAAGCAGCGCAGTGATGCGGATCAGCGAATCAGGTGCGGCCAGAGACCCGTAATGCCGATGAGGATCAGATAGATTGCAACGACGTAGTTCAGGATTCGCGGGATCAGCAGGATCAGGATTCCAGCGATCAGCGCCACGAGAGG
>CAYRTL010000187.1:0-4947 GCA_964427005.1 uncultured Acetobacteraceae bacterium | reverse complement strand
GATCAGGCCAACGCCCAGATTCCTACTTCGTAGCCTGGCACAAAGTTCCGGTTGTTCATGTCCGGATTCCGATTGACGAAGGTCCGGTTGAACATCGGATGGCGCATGCTGCGCGTCTCGTGCTCGATCTGGAACAGCGACTTGTTGGTATCGACATCGACGATATCGACGAAGCGATACTGGTGCTGGTCGCTCTCCTCGGTGATCAGGCCACGCTCCACCAGCTTCTTGTGCGGCCCGGAGAAGTCGGCGAGCGTAATCTGGATGTGGTGACCGTCGTACGGCGGCAATGGCTTATTGGTCTCGCGATAGATCACCTTGCTGTCCGCCGAGGTGCTGGCCCAGGCATACGGCCCGCGTTCATCGCTTGCCACGCCGGCGATGCCGTCGAGAATCTCGGTGTAGAACTGCGCGATCTTGTCGAGCTTCGTGCCGGCAGGCACATCGAATTCGACATACGGCATGCCGAGGCGCAGTGGCCCGAAGTTTTCGGGCTCCGGCCCGTGCATGCGGATGCGGTTGCCCCACGGGCATGTCGTCTCGACGACGTTGCCGACCTGCTTGTAGCTGAACTGCGTGCCTTCCAGGAACTTCTTGGCGTACTCCAGCCGCTTCAGCAGCGCCTCGAGATCGGGCACCACGAGGCCCGTTGTGCCGCGCACCACCTGCGGCGTGGCGCGCGTCGGCAGGTGGAACTGGCCGCGCCCGACGTTCACCCACATATTCTCCAGGCCCGCCATCAGATACGGATCGCGCGTCAGGCCGAGGCCCATCAGGTAGAAGGCGATCGCCTTCGACTGATCGGGCACCGTGACGTTGACGTGGCCCAACTCGACGATATTGCCGAGGTCTTCCACCGTCCGGTCGAACTGCGGCTTTGTCGCCATCGTGTCGTTCATTTCCAGGGGTCCCCTCTGCCGGAATTTTGCCTTTCGGGGCATGATACTGCCGGCCCGTGGGTCCGGTCCACTAGGAGGGGGAAACGATGGCGGCAGAGACAGGCCTGGCGATGAGCTGGGCGGAATGGGCGCGTCAGGATGGCATCGCGCTGGCGGAGCTGGCGCGCAAACGCGAGATCAGCGCACAGCAGATCGCGGCGCAGGCAGCCGCCGCCGCGGCAAGGCTGAACCCGAAACTGGAAGCGGTCATCGAAGTGTTCGACGACGTGCGCGCCAATCCGGACACCGATGGACCTGACAAGGCGGGCAAGCTGTATGGCGTGCCGATCTTCCTGAAGGACCTCGGCTCCGGGTTGAAGGGACGGACACAGGACTCCGGTTCGGCATTCACCAAGGGCACGCGCATTGGTGCGACCGATCCGACGATAGAGAATTACCTGCGAGCAGGTCTGGTCCCTCTGGGCCGCTCCACCACACCCGAGTTCGGCATGACCTTCGATACGACCACCGACTACCGCGGTGAGGTGAAGGTGACGCGCAGCCCGTGGAACCTGTCGCGCACGCCAGGCGGTTCGTCGGGCGGTTCGGCAGCGGCGGTCGCGGCCGGTGTGGTGCCGCTTTCCATGTCATCCGATGGCGGTGGTTCCACTCGCATCCCCGCATCCTTCTGCGGTCTCGTCGGGTTGAAGGCCTCGCGCGGCCGCGTCCCACAACCGCTAGTACGCAACGAATACGTCGCGCGCGTCAGCATCGAGGGCGTGGTCTCCCGCAGCGTGCGCGACACCGCGGCCGTGTATGACTATCTGACTCGCGTGCCGAATGGCGGCTCGTTCATCAAGATGGGCGCGCCCACAGGCTCCTACCTCGACGCGATCGCACGCGAGCCGGGGAAACTGAAAATTGGCCTGTCTACGGCGCGCTGGGGACGCGAGACCGACACCGATCCGGAAGTCGTCGCGCGCGTTCGCGAGATGGCACGCGTGTTGGAGTCACTCGGCCATGCGGTCGAGGAACTCAACGATGACTCCATCTGCCACTGGCCGACGATGTGGCAGACCTACATCACGGGATGGGTCAGCAGCCGCCTGATGTTCACCATCATGGCCGGCGACAAGGGTATCCCCTTGGGCGATCTCAGGAAGCTGCTGAACCCGATGACCTGGAAGCACTACGAGGCGGCGGACGGCTGCGACAGGCTGGACCTGCTGCGCATGATGAACGGCAACAACACCGTCACGCGGCAGTTCGGCGCATTGCTCGATCGCTACGACATGCTGCTGACGCCGACACTCGCGATCCGTGCGCCGGAAGCCAATGGTCCATACTCGTTGCTGCGCGATGAGGCGTTCGATCCATGGCTGAAGCGGCTGGCCGATGCGTGCCGCTATACAATGCCGGCGAACGAGACCGGGTTGCCTGCGATCAGTCTCCCGACGGGCCTGGACAGCGATGGGCTGCCGATTGGCGTGCAGCTCTACGGCAACTTCGCGCGCGAGGATCTGCTGTTGCAAGTCGCTGCGCAGGTCGAGCGCGCTCGGCCCGAGTGGTTCGGCATGGTTCCGCCAGTACACGTGACGAAGGACGACTGATCACGGCGTGCGCACTCTTCTCTCCACACCGACCTTTCTCCGCCTTTGGTCCATCGGCGGGTGCGTCAATGCGATGCGCTGGTTCGAGGTGCTTGCCGCGGCGCTGTTCACGCTCGACGTGACCGGATCCGGCCTCGCGGTCGCTGTGGTCTCCGCCGCGCGCACGCTGCCGATGCTGTTTCTCGGCGCGTTCGCGGGCGTGATGGCCGAGGCGGTGAATCGCAAACGCGTCCTCGTGCTTGGGCAGTTCATTACCTCCGCTGCATCGGCCACCGTCGCTGTCCTGGCGATGTTCGGCGCGGCTCGGCCTTGGCATGTTGCCCTGGCCGCGCTGATCGCCGGCGTGGTGTGGTCAACCGAGATGTCCACGCGCCGCCGCATGGTGGGCGAAAGCGTGCCCCCTGTGCTGGTCCCACGCGCGCTCGCGCTCGACACACTGACCAACTCGATCACCCGCATGATCGGCCCGGTGATCGCCGGCACGCTCTACCAGTTCACCGGGCTTGCCGGCGCGTTCAGCGTCTCAGCGCTCGTATATCTGTTTGCTGCCGTGCTTGCCTTGGGACTGCGGCACGAACAGGAAAGCCGCCGGTTCGTACTCGGCCACGTACCGCGCGAGCTTGCCGAGGCTGTTGCCTTCGCGCGGAGTCACGCAACCATCGCGGGTGTCCTGCTGGTCACCATTGCGATGAACCTGCTCGGCTTTCCTTATTCCGCTTTGGTCGCACCAATCGGCCGCAATCACTTCATGGTCTCTCCGGCCCTCGTCGGAATGATGGCCGCGGCCGAGTCGTTCGGCGCGTTTCTCGGTGGGCTTTGGCTCGCCGGCGGCGACCCGCCCGGCAAGGGGCGCGTGCTGATGGTGGGAGGCTCGTTGCTGTTCCTGGTCTGCGCCGCGCTGATGCCGCTGGCCCCGCTGTTCTCCCTGGCCTGCGCGCTGCTTGTGCTCGGTGGGTTCGGTTCGGCGGCGTTCGCCAACATGCAGACCTCATTGATCATCACGCATGCACCGCGGCATATACGGTCGCGGCTGATGGGACTGCTGACTGTCTGCATCGGTGCCGGTCCGGTTGGCATATTGCTCGTGGGCGCGCTGGCCAGCCTGCTGGGACCGCTAGGAGCGGTGGACGCCATTGAGTTGACCGGGCTTGTCGCCGTCGCCGCCGCGGGATCACTATGGCGGAGACGCGAACAGCGTCAGCCCACGCTTGTCGCACGCGAGGTGTAACGACTCAACAAGGGACAACGGTCATGCAAGACGTCAGCACAGAGCTGCAATTTCTCTCTGGCATCCGGGTCGTCGATTTCACTCAGTTCGAAGCAGGCCCTTCCTGCACCGAAGCCCTCGCCTGGCTCGGTGCCGAAGTGGTGAAGATCGAGAACCCTGGCGTGGGCGATCCGGGACGGCGGCTGCGCAAAGGCAAGCCGGATGACGATCCGTACTACTTCCAGGTGTTCAACGCGAACAAGAAGTCCATCACCGTCAATCTGAAGTCGCCGCGCGGCTTGCAGCTCGTGAAGGACATGCTGAGCAAGGCCGATGTCTGCGTGGAAAACATGGCGCCGGGTACGATCGAGCGGCTTGGGCTTGGCTATGAGGATGTGAAGGCGATCAATCCGGGCATCATCTACTGCCAGGTGAAGGGCTTCGGCACCGGCAGCCCCTACGAGAAGAATCTCGCGTTCGACATGATCGCGCAGGCGACCGGCGGCACGATCAGCGTCACCGGTGAGAAGGGCCGCATGCCGGTGAAGCCAGGACTGTCGCTTGGTGATACCGGAACTGGCATGACGATGGCGATCACCATTCTGGGTGCGCTCTTCCGCCGCGCGCAGACCGGCGAGGGCCACCGTCTGCAGGTCGCGATGCAGGACGCGATGCTGCACTACATGCGCACCAACTTCGCGACGCAGGCGCGCAGCGGCAAGGCGGTGGAGCGGGACGGCACGCACTCCGGTGGCGGCACCAATGCGCCATCGGGACTGTATCCGTGCGCGCCAGGCGGCCCGAATGACTACGTGTGGATCATGACCAGCCGCGCCAACCCGGAGCACTGGTCGCGTCTATGCAAGGTGATGGGTCGCGAGGAGCTGATACATGATCCGCGCTTCGTCACGCCGGCGGATCGGGTGAAGCACGACGCGGAGCTGGATGCGATCATCACCGCCTGGACGAAGACGCGCACGAAGCATGAGGCAATGGAGCAGGTCGGGGGCGCCGGCATTCCGGCGGGCGCGGTGCTCGATACGATGGAGCTGATCAACGACAAGACGTTCGAACAACGCGGCATCATGCAGTACATGCAGCATCCGTCGTACCAGCCGTTCAAGATGCCTGCCTGGCCGGTGCGCGTCGATGGCAAGCCGCCGAAGGTGAAGGCCTCACCGATGCTGGGTCAGCACACCGACGAGGTGCTGACGAACTGGCTGGGACTGAGCGAGGCGGAGGTGAAGTCGCT
>CAYRTL010000186.1:0-5208 GCA_964427005.1 uncultured Acetobacteraceae bacterium | reverse complement strand
CTAAACTGTCATTGCGAGGAGCCAAAGGCGAGGAAGCAATCCCCTGCACGACGGGATTGCTTCGTCGCCTTTGGCTCCTCGCAATGACAGGGAAGGGCTAATTCAGCCGCCCGTGGCAGTGCTTGTACTTCTTCCCCGATCCGCACGGACACGGCGCGTTGCGCGACGTGTTGCGCCACGTCGACGGATTGTTCGGATCGACTGCGTCTGACCGCATCGGCTGCGTCGCCACAGCCACGGGCGCGGCGCCCGCCCCCTCCAGCGCCATCTCAGGCTCACCGGCAAACGCCGGTACTGGCTGAGGATGCAACTCCATCGTCACCGGCGGTGGACGAACCGGCTCGGGTGCCAGCTCAACGCGCGCCAGCATCCCCGTCACGCGCTCCTTCAGTTCGTCCAGCATCGCGTTGAACAACGCGAATGCCTCGCTCTTGTATTCGTTGAGGGGATCGCGCTGGCCGTAGGCGCGCAGGCCAATGCCCTGACGCAGGTGATCCAGCGCGTACAGGTGTTCTTTCCACACCGCGTCCAGCGTCTGGATCAGCAGCGACTTCTCGATGAAGCGCATCAGATCGGGGCCCATATTGGCGGCCTTCGACGCCATCATCGCATCAGCCGCCTGCTCCACGCGTTCGCGCAGGTGGCTCTCGTCAATGCCCTCCTCGCGGCCCCATTCCTCTATCGGCAAATCAAGGTTCAGCACACGCCGCAAGTCGTCGGCCAGCTCTTTCAGCTCCCATTGTTCGGAGAATGCCTTCTCCGGCACCCGGCGCAGCACCATCGATTCGATCACGTCGGCGCGCATGTCGGTGACCGTCTCGGAAACATCCGTCGCCTTCATGAACTCCTTGCGCTGCGCGTACACCTCCTTGCGCTGCGCATTCATCACGTCGTCGTATTTCAGCACGTTCTTGCGGGTGTCGAAGTTGCGCGCCTCGACCTTCTTCTGCGCCTTCTCCAGTGCCTTGTTGATCCACGGGTGGACGATCGCCTCGCCTTCCTTCAACCCGAGGCGTTGCAACATTCCGCCCATCCGGTCAGAACCGAAGATGCGCATCAGGTCGTCTTCCAGCGACAGGAAGAAGCGCGACCGCCCCGGATCGCCCTGCCGCCCCGAGCGGCCACGCAACTGATTGTCGATGCGCCGACTCTCGTGACGCTCCGTGCCGATAACGAACAGCCCGCCCGCCTGCTTCACCTTCTCATGCGCCGCGGCCACTTCGTCGTTGATCTCGGCGGCGCGTACCGGATCGTCGTTGCCGTCCAGCTCCTTCTTCAGCCGCATCTCCAGATTGCCACCGAGTTTGATGTCGGTGCCGCGGCCAGCCATGTTGGTCGCAATCGTCACCGCGCCCGGCGCGCCGGCCTGCGCGACGATTTCGGCTTCCTGCTCGTGGAAGCGCGCATTCAATACGGCATGCGGAATGCGCTTCTTCTTCAGGACCTCGCTTATCGTCTCGCTCTTCTCGATCGATGTGGTGCCGACCAGCACCGGCTGCCCCGCGCTGCGCGCCTCTTCGATCAGTGCCGCGACAGCCTCGTATTTCTCCGCGGCCGTACGATAGACCTCATCGTCCTCGTCGTTGCGGATGCACGGGACATTGGTGGGAACCTCCACCACGTCGAGCTTGTAGATCTCCGCGAACTCGTCTGCCTCGGTCATCGCGGTGCCGGTCATGCCGGCGAGCTTGGGATACAGGCGGAAGTAGTTCTGGAACGTGATGGAGGCGAGCGTCTGGTTCTCCGCCTGCACCTCGACATGTTCCTTCGCCTCCAGGGCCTGGTGCAGCCCCTCGGAGTAGCGGCGGCCTTCCATCATGCGGCCGGTGAACTCGTCAATGATCACCACCTTGCCCTGCCGCACGATGTAATCGACATCGCGGGTGAACAGCGTGTGCGCACGCAGCGACTGCTGCACGTGGTGGACGACCGACACGTTGAATATGTCGTACAGGTTGCCCTCGGTCAGCACGCCCGCCTCGCGCAGCATGTCCTCGACATGTTCCGAGCCAGGCTCTGTCAGGGCGACCGTGCGGAACTTCTCGTCCTTCTCATAGGTGGAGGGATCCTTTACCAGCTCCTTCACCACCGCATCGACGCGGCGATACAGGTCCGAACTGTCCTCCGCCGGCCCCGAAATGATCAGCGGTGTCCGCGCCTCGTCGATCAGGATGCTGTCCACCTCGTCCACGATGCCGAAGGTGAAATCGCGCTGGACCATGTCCTCCAGGCGATACTTCATGTTGTCGCGGAGGTAGTCGAAGCCGAATTCGTTGTTGGTGCCGTAGGTGATATCGGCGGCGTACTGCGCGCGGCGCATCTCGTCATCCAGGCCGTGCACGATGACGCCGACACTCATGCCAAGGAAGCCGTAGATCTGGCCCATCCATTCCGCGTCGCGGCGTGCCAGGTAGTCATTAACGGTGACGATGTGCACGCCCTTGCCGGCGAGCGCGTTGAGATAGACGGGCAGGGTAGCGACCAGCGTCTTGCCTTCGCCGGTCTTCATCTCGGCGATCTTGCCGTCGTGCAGCACCATCCCGCCGACAAGCTGCACGTCGAAATGCCGCTGGCCGAGGGTTCGTTTCGCCGCTTCGCGCACAACCGCGAACGCCTCAGGCAGCAGTTCGTCGAGCGTGGCGCCGTCCGCCAGCCGTTGCCGGAACTCCGCCGTCTTGGCCCGCAGCCCCTCGTCTGACAGCGCTTCCATCGCGGGTTCGAGAGCGTTGATCTGTGGGACCCGGCGCTGGTAGGCCTTCAGCGAGCGATCGTTGGAGGTGCCGAATACGGCGCGGGCGATGGCAGCGAACATGGAACCTTCTCGGATGGCCCGAACGGGGCTAACCCGGATCGAGCTTGGGGCAGGGTTCAGATAGGACCCGGCCCCGCTCCGGTCAACGACATAGCAATGTCGCTGCCCCGCCGAACCGGCGCGTCCTTGTGGCGCCCAAGCGCTTCGGCCATGATCCGCGCCCGCCGCATTTAGGGGTATTTATGCCGCGTTCCTTTGTTCGCTTGTTCAATCTCAGTACTGTCATTCTGCTGCTCGGATGCGCCGTCGCGCATGCCCAGGGAACGGCTTCGCCCGCGCCCGCTGATCCTGTCGTTGCGAAGGTTGATGGTCAGCCGATTCACCTGAGTGACCTGAAAGACGCCGCGCAGGCTCTGCCGGCTAATCTGCAAGGGCTCCCGCAGCAGACGCTCTATCCCATGCTGCTTGATCAGATGATCGACAGCCGCGCCCTGGTGTCGGAGGCGCACAAGTCCGGTCTCGACAAGGACCCGGCGGTGCAGCGGCAGGTTCAGGCAGCGGAGGATCGCGCGTTGCAGAGCGCGGTCCTCAACAAGGAGGTGACTCCGAGCGTCACCGACGAAGCGGTGCGTGCTCGTTACGACAAGGAGGTCGCCGGCAAGCCGGGCGAGGAGGAAGTGCACGCCCGGCACATTCTGGTGGACAGCGAGGCCGAGGCGAAGAAGATCATTGGGCAGATCAAGGGCGGCGCGGACTTCGCCGCGCTTGCCAAGCAGTACAGCAAGGATCCCGGCGCTGCCCAGCAGGGCGGTGATCTCGGCTTTTTCAAGAAGGACGAGATGGTGCCTGAATTCGCCAACGCGGCGTTTGCGTTGCAGCCCGGTCAGACCTCGCAGGAGCCGGTGCACAGCCAGTTCGGCTGGCATGTGATCCAGGTGGTGGAGCGGCGACGGGCGGAGCCGGCGAGTTTCGAGCAGGCGCGCGACGAACTGCGGCAGAAGATGATCCAGGAAGGCGTCCAGAAGGCGGTGGCGAAGGCTCGCGCGGCTGCCTCCGTAGAGAAATTCAACCTGGACGGCTCACAGAGCCGTGCCACTGACACGGCCGAACCGCCACCTTCTCCCCCCAAGCGATAACCCAGTCTGAACCGAGGAACTATTCGATGGCTTCTCCCGTGTCGCCGCTTGCCGTTCCGCTACCGGAATTGCCGCCTCTGGCCGGCGTCCGATTGGGCGCGACAGCAGCAGGCATTCGTTACCAGGCCCGCACCGACCTGGTGATGATGGAGCTGGCAGCGGGCACGACGGTCGCGGGCGTCTTCACGACCAGCAAATGCCCCGGCGCGCCGGTTGACTGGTGCCGCGCCTCGCTCACGGGCGGCAAGGCCCGCGCGGTCGTAGTGAATGCCGGCAACGCCAACGTGTTTACCGGCAAGGCCGGGCGCGATGCCTGCACCGCCACCGCGGCGGCGGCGGCGAAACTGGTGGGAAGCCCGGCGAAGCAGGTGTTCATCGCCTCCACCGGCGTGATCGGCGAGGTGCTGCCGCACGAGAAGCTGGTCGCGGCACTGCCGGCGCTGCACGAGAGCCTGCGCGACGACGCCTGGGAGGCGGCGGCCCGCGGGATCATGACCACTGACACATTCCCGAAGGCAGCCACCCGCACCGCGCGCATCGGTGAGACAGAGGTCAGGATCAGCGGCATTGCCAAGGGTAGCGGCATGATCGCCCCGGACATGGCAACGATGCTGTGCTTCGTGTTCACCGACGCGAAGCTGCCGGCTGGCGTGATGCAGGCGATGCTGAAGAAAGGCGTCGATGGCAGCTTCAACTGCACGACAGTGGACTCGGATACCTCCACTTCGGACACGGTGCTGCTGTTCGCGACGGGCCAGGCGAAGCACGCGCGCGTCCCGGCAGAAGGTGGCCGCATGCTGGCAGACTTCGCCCGTGCATTGGAGGAGGTGCTGCTGGACCTGGCGCTTCAGGTCGTGCGGGATGGGGAGGGCGCGCAGAAGTTCGTCCGCATCGATATCACCGGCGCGACGAATGCCCGCTCCGCGCGGCGTATCGGTTTGGCGGTCGCGAACTCACCGCTGGTGAAGACCGCGATTGCCGGTGAGGATGCCAACTGGGGGCGCATCGTCATGGCGGTTGGGAAGGCGGGGGAGCCAGCCGACAGGGACAAGCTGTCGGTTGGTGTCGGCGGGGTCTGGATGGCGCGCAACGGCGGCGTTGTGCCGGGCTACGACGAAGCGCCGGTGGTGCAGCACATGAAGGGACGCGAGGTGGAAATCGCCATCGATCTCGGGCTGGGCCGCGGCAAGGCCACCGTGTGGACCTGCGACCTCACGCACGGCTACATCGATATCAACGGCTCCTATCGATCCTAGAGCCACGCTCTAACAGAGCGGCCGGTCGGCTCGGCTGGGGATCAGGCTCTCCAATGCTTCGGCC
>CAYRTL010000185.1:0-5209 GCA_964427005.1 uncultured Acetobacteraceae bacterium | reverse complement strand
CGCTTCGGCAGACGCCGGTAGATCGGCATCTGACCGCCCTCGAACCCGTTCAGCGACACGCCAGTGCGCGCCTTCTGCCCCTTCACGCCCTTGCCCGAGGTCTTGCCCTTACCCGATCCGATGCCGCGACCAAGCCGCTTCGACGTCGGGCGCGCGCCAGGATTGTCGCGCAGCTCGTTTAGTTTCATGGCTGCTCCTCCACCTTCACCAGGTGGGCCACCTTGCGGATCATGCCACGCACCGCCGGGGTATCCTCCAGCTCGCGCGTCCGCCGCATCTTGTTCAAGCCGAGACCGATCAGTGTCTCCTTCTGACCAGGCTTGCGGCCTGCCGGAGAGCCAATCTGAGTGACGCGCACCTTAGGCACTGGCCGTCTCCTGCGCCGGGGCCTGCGGTGTGTCGCGGCGGAACAACTCCGATACCTTCTTGCCACGCCGGTTGGCGACTGACCGCGGCGACGCACAGCGCTCCAGCGCGGCGAACGTCGCCTTGACCATGTTGTGCGGATTGCGGCTGCCCAAGGACTTGGCAACCACGTCGCCGATGCCCAGCGTCTCGAACACCGCGCGCAGCGGGCCACCGGCGATGATGCCCGTGCCGGCGGGCGCGGTGCGCAGGACGACTTTGCCGGCGCCGTAGCGGCCCTCGATGTCGTGGTGCAGCGTGCGGCCTTCCTTCATCGGCACACGGATCATGCCGCGCTTGGCGCGTTCGGTCGCCTTGCGAATCGCCTCCGGCACCTCGCGCGCCTTGCCAGCTCCGTAGCCAACGCGGCCCTTCTGGTCGCCCACCACCACCAGCGCAGCGAACGCAAAGCGGCGGCCACCCTTCACCACCTTCGCGACGCGGTTGATGGTTACCAGCTTGTCGGTCAGACCGTCATCGCTGTCGCGGTCGCGATCACTGTCGCGATCGCGCCGCCGCCCGCCTTCTCTCGGTTCACGTGCCATGTGTCAGTCCTTCAGAACGCCAGCCCGCCCTCACGGGCGGCGTCGGCCAGCGCCTTGACGCGGCCGTGGTAGAGATAAGCCCCGCGGTCGAACACCACTTCCTTCACGCCCGCAGCCAGGGCGCGCTCGGCCACCAGCTTGCCAACAGCACCGGCCGCCGCCTTGTCGGCCCCGGTCTTCAGGCCTTCCCGCAGGGTCTTGTCGAGCGATGACGCGGCCGCCAGCGTGCGCCCCTGCGCATCGTCGATGACCTGCGCATAGATGTGCCTTCCGGAGCGGAACACCGACAGCCGCGGCCGTCCGCCCGACTTCTCGCGCAACTGGAAGCGCAGTCGCTCCCGCCGCCGCACGCGGAGGTCTTGCAGAGTACTCATGCGTCAGCACCTCCTGCGCCGACCGTAATGGCCGGCCTTGTGCCCGCCATCTGTGATGGCAGCTTGCCGCGACTGATGGCCGGCACAAGCCCGGCCATGACGATGGAGGCCGTCACTTCTTCTTCCCTTCCTTCCGCCGGATCTGCTCGTCCGTGTAGCGGATGCCCTTACCCTTGTAGGGCTCCGGCCCGCGGAATGCGCGGATCTCCGCCGCCACCTGACCAACCAGCCGCTTGTCCACACCTTCCACCTTGATCGCCGTCGGACGCTCGCAGGTGATCTTGATGCCCTCGGGTATCGGATAGACGACGGGATGCGAGTAACCCAGCGCCAGTTCCAGGTTCTTGCCCTGCACGGCGGCGCGATAGCCGGTGCCGGTGATCTCCATCGACTTCGCGTAGCCGGTGGAGACCCCTTTCACCATGTTGGCGACCAGCGCACGCGTCGTGCCCCACATCATCCGTGCCTGCCGCTCTTCGGTGCGCGGCTTCACGGTGATCTTGTTGCCTTCGACTGCCGCCTCGACCTCATCAGTGAGCTGAAGCTTCAGCTCACCGAGCCGTCCTTTCGCCGTCAGCAGACGGCCGGCGATCGCCACCTGCACGCCCTGCGGAATTTCCACCGGATACTTGCCGACGCGCGACATCCTACTCTCCGTCAGAACACGCGGCAGAGCACTTCGCCGCCGACATTGGCGGCACGCGCTTCTGCGTCGCTCATCACGCCTCGCGGCGTGGACAGGATGGAGATACCCAGGCCTGCATAGACCCGCGGCAGCTCCTTGATCTTCGAATAGACGCGCCTGCCCGGCTTGGACACGCGGGTGATCTCTTTGATCACCGGCTCGCCTTCGTTGTACTTCAACTCGATACGAAGCTGCGCGACGCCAGGCCGCAGCTCCTGCGCCTCGAAGCCGCGGATGAAGCCTTCACGCTTCAGCACATCCAGCACATTCGCGCGCAGCTTGGACGCCGGCGCCATGCAGGTCGAATGGCGCGCGCGCTGCGCGTTGCGGATGCGCGTCAGCATATCGCCCAGAGGATCGGAAACTGCCATTTGCCCGTTCCCTCCCTTACCAGCTCGCCTTGACGATGCCGGGTATCTGCCCTTCGTTCGCGAGCTCGCGCAGCTTGATGCGGCACAGCTTGAACTTGCGGTAGTTCCCGCGCGAACGGCCGGTCAGCTCGCAGCGCAGCCGCACGCGCACCTGCGCGCCGTTGCGTGGAAGCTGCGCCAGCTTCAGCGTCGCGTTGAAGCGATCTTCCACCGGCAGCGTGCGGTCCATCACGATCGCCTTCAGCGAGGAACGCTTCGCCTTGTCACGCTTGGCCTTGTAGGCACGCATGTTGTTGCGGTTGACCTGTGAGGTCTTCGCCATCCCAATACCCTCAGTTCGCGAACGGCAGATCGAAGGCTTTCAGCAGTGCCTTCGCTTCCGCGTCCGTCTTCGCCGTGGTGACGAACTGGATGTCCATCCCACGCACCGATTCCACCCGGTCGTAGTTGATTTCCGGGAATACGATCTGCTCGCGCAGGCCCATGGCGAAGTTGCCACGCCCGTCGAACCCTTTGCCCTGGATGCCGCGGAAGTCGCGCACGCGCGGCAGCGCGACCGTGATCAGCCGGTCCATGAACTCATACATGCGCGCCTTGCGCAGCGTGACCTTGCAGCCGATGGGCAGGCCCTTGCGGATCTTGAAGCCGGCGATGGCCTTCTTCGCCAGCGTCTTCACCGGCTTCTGGCCCGAGATGGCGGTGAGCTCCTCCACCGCTGCGTCGAGCTTCTTCTGGTCGCCCGTTGCCTCGCCGACGCCCATGTTGATGACGATCTTCTCGAGCTTCGGCACCTGCATCGGGTTCTTGTAGCCGAACTCCTGCTGCAGCTTGCCGCGCACCTCTTCCAGGTAGCGCTTCTGCAGGCGCGGCATTTCCTCAGGCGACGCGGCAACTGCCTCGCCGCCCACGGCCGCTTCCGCGGCGCGCTGGCGTTCAGCGCGCGCGTCCGCCTTGCTCGGCGCCGGCCCGGAGCCGCGACTCCCGCCGCCGCCACCCTTCGGCGCGGCGCCCTTCCCTCTCGGCTGGTTCTTCGATCCGCTCATCGGTTTGTCCCGGCCATCAGCTCTCGATCACTTCGCCCGTCGCCTTCGCGACGCGTACCTTTCGCCCATCGTCCAGCACGCGGAAGCCGACCTTCGTCGGCTTTTCGCTGCGCGGATCGACAAGCATCAGGTTCGACAAATGAATGGCGGCTTCCTGCTCGCGGATGCCGCCAGGCTCCGCCATGCCACGCGGCTTCACGTGCCGCGTCGCCAGCGCGACGCCCTGCACCACGGCGCGGTCGGCCTTCGGCAGCACGCGCAGCACCTCGCCGCGGCGCCCTTTGTTGACGCCGGTGATCACCACGACCGTGTCGCCCTTGCGGATACGCGCGGCCATCACAGCACCTCGGGCGCGAGCGACATGATCTTGGTGAACTTGCGCGCGCGCAGCTCGCGCACCACCGGGCCAAAGATGCGCGTCCCGATCGGCTCGAGCTGCTTGTTGATCAGCACCGCCGCGTTGCGATCGAAGCGGATCGCGCTGCCGTCGCCGCGACGCACCGGGAATGCGGTGCGCACGATGACCGCCTGATGCACATCGCCCTTCTTCACCTTGCCGCGCGGGATCGCCTCCTTGATGGACACGACGATGATGTCGCCCACCGAGGCGGTCTTACGCTTCGAGCCGCCCAGCACCTTGATGCACTGGACGCGGCGCGCGCCGGAGTTGTCGGCGACTTCCAGGTTGGTCTCGACTGAAATCATGCCGCGGCTCCTTCAGTCTCACGCAACGCTTCGCCATTGCGCTCAATCACAAGCCAGGTCTTGCGCTTGCTGATCGGCGGGCACTCCTCGATGCGCACCATGTCGCCGATCTTGCACAGGTTCGCTTCGTCATGCGCCGCATACTTCTTCGAGCGGCGGATGAACTTCTTATAGATCGGGTGCATGACGCGACGATCGACCAGGACCGTGACGGTCTTGTCCATCTTGTCACTCGTGACCCGGCCGGTGAGCACGCGCTTTGGCATATCGCGGCTGAACTCCTTACGACTTCGCTGCGGAGCGAGCCTTCTCCGCCATGATGGTCTTCACCCGAGCGATCTGCCGGCGCACCTGACGCACGCGGGCCACGCCTTCCTGTTGCCCCGTGGCACGCTGGAAGCGCAGGTTGAACTGCTCCTTCCGCAGATCGAGCAGCATCGTGCTCAACTCGTCTGGCGTCTTCGCGCGGACATCGGTCGCCTGCTTCGGCATCATGCGTCTCCAATGCGAGCGACGAAGCGCGTGCGTATCGGCAACTTCGCGGCGCCGAGTGTCAATGCCTCGCGCGCCAAGTCTGCTGGCACGCCATCGACCTCAAACATGATGCGTCCAGGCGCCACGCGGCAGACCCAGAACTCCGGCGAGCCCTTGCCCGATCCCATGCGCACTTCGGCCGGCTTCGCCGACACCGGCACATCCGGGAAGATGCGGATCCACACGCGCCCAGTGCGCTTCATCGCGCGCGTGATGGCGCGTCGCGCGGCTTCGATCTGGCGCGCGGTCAGCCGCTCCGGTTCGACGGCCTTCAGCCCGTACGTGCCGAAGTTCAGCGTCGTGCCACCCTTGGCATTGCCATGGATGCGGCCCTTGTGCGCCTTGCGGTACTTGGTGCGCTTCGGTTGCAGCATGATCCGTCGTCCTTAGCGCTGCGGCGCCTGTTCGGCGGCGCGGCGGTCCTGCGCCATCGGGTCGTGCGCCATGATCTCGCCCTTGAATACCCATACCTTCACGCCGCAGGTGCCGTAGGTGGTCTTCGCCGTGGCCTCACCGAAATCGATGTCGGCACGCAGCGTGTGCAGCG
>CAYRTL010000184.1:0-5281 GCA_964427005.1 uncultured Acetobacteraceae bacterium | reverse complement strand
CACTCTCAAGGGATCTCGTTCAGCGCCGCGCAGAGGATCAACAAATCCCTCGGTGTCTTCCTGCGCGTCAGCAATGCCAGTGGCGCAGCGATTCCCGTCGAGACATCCATCGCCTGGGGCGGGGTCTACAACGACCCTTTTCATCGCGATGAGCAGGATCAGATCGGGCTAGCATTCTTCTGGAACAAGACAAACCGCACCGCTGTCATGGAGACCGCAGGCAACGCGGAGTGGGGTGCCGAGTTGTACTACAACTTCACCATTGCGAAGCGATGGCAGATCACGCCGGACGTGCAGGTATTCGCGAACCCAGCGCTCAATCCCACCGCCGGTCCGGCCGCCGTCTTCACCGTGCGTACTACTGCGATGTTCTAGCATTTGACGACCGGTCAGTTTCGTTCATCGCCCTGTGCCGGCCATGACGATGAAGCGGAATAAGCCCGGCTACTTTCGCCATTGCGCTGCATTCCGCCGCGCCCGTAAGCTCCACCCATGGGACAGCCAGCCGCCCGCGTCGCCGACATGCATGTATGCCCGATGGTCACAGGCGTCGTGCCGCATGTCGGCGGTCCGATCCTGCCGCCGGGTGGCATTCCTGTGCTGATCGGCGGGATGCCGGCCGCGCGCGTTGGCGATATGTGCGTTTGTGTCGGTCCACCCGACGTGATCGCACTCGGCTCGTTCACCGTGCTTATCGGCGGTCAGCCGGCCGCGCGAATGGGCGATATCACCGCGCACGGCGGTGCGATCGTCATTGGCATGCCGACTGTTCTTATCGGCTGATCTCAGCCGCCTTTCCGCTCAGCCCGCAGCTTCGCCCAGTATTCCAGCCGCTTGCCGATCTCGCGTTCGAAACCGCGGTCGCGCGGGCGGTAGAACTGTTCGCGCGCCATGCCGTCCGGAAAGTAGTTCTGGCCGGAGAACGCTTCGTCCGCTTCGTGGTCGTACTGATAACCGGCGCCGTAACCGAGATCCTTCATCAGCCGTGTCGGCGCATTGAGTATATGCGCCGGCGGCATCAGCGAACCCGTTGATTTCGCCGCGGCGCGCGCGGCGCCGTACGCGGTGTAGATCGCGTTCGACTTCGGTGCGGTCGCCAGGTAGATCACCACCTGCGCAATCGCCAGCTCGCCTTCCGGCGAACCGAGGCGCTCGTACGTTTCCCAGCCCGTCAGTGCCTGTGTCAGCGCATTCGGATCGGCCATGCCGACATCTTCCGCCGCGAAGCGGACAAGGCGGCGCGCGATGTAGCGGGGATCCTCACCGCCATTCAGCATGCGCGCGAACCAGTAGAGTGCCGCATCCGGATCAGAGCCGCGCAGCGACTTGTGCAGCGCGGAGATCAGATTGTAGTGCTCCTCGCGGTCCTTGTCGTACAGCGCAGCGCGACGCGCGAGCAGCGCGGAAAGCGCTGCGGAATCCATCACCGGAGTGTTTTCCGGCAGCGCGAAAATCTGCTCGGCCATGTTCAGCACATAGCGCCCGTCGCCATCGGCCATCGCACGCAGCGACGCACGCGCATCGCCATCGAGCGGCAGTGTGCGGCCCATTTCAATTTCGGCGCGCGCCAGCAGCTGCTCGAGCGCGGTATCGTCGAGCCGGCGCAGCACCAGCACCTGGCACCGCGAGAGCAGCGCACCATTCAGCGCGAAGGACGGGTTCTCGGTCGTCGCCCCGATGAGCGTGATGGTCCCGGTCTCCACGACGGGCAGAAAACCGTCCTGCTGCGCGCGGTTGAAGCGATGGATCTCATCGACGAACAGCAGCGTCCCCTGCCCTGCCTGCCGCCTACGCCCCGCCTCGTCGAAGGCGCGCTTCAGATCGGCCACGCCCGAGAACACCGCCGATAGCTGCACGAAGTGCAGCCCCGAACGGGCAGCCAACAGGCGCGCAATCGTCGTCTTGCCGCAGCCTGGCGGCCCCCACAGGATCAGCGAGGCAAGCGAGCCTCGCTCCAGCATCCGGCTGAGGGTGCCATCAGGACCGAGCAGATGGTCCTGCCCCACGACCTCCTCGAGCGAACGGGGCCTTAGGCGATCTGCCAGCGGCCGCGGTCCGGCCGGCGCCTCGGCCTCCGGCTCGACCGTTTGGCCGAACATCTCATGCTGGGTTGCGGAACGACTGGGCACCATTTCCATATAGTGGACGCGGCGACATTCTGCGCGACGCTGATTGCTGCCGATCCACGAAATCGGCGATCTGCTGCCGGAGCTCCATTGGCCCGTAGAGCACGCCGGCCTCCTCGGCACACATCAGCATCTGCTCGCCACTCAGCCCGCGATCGATCGCGTGATGCATAAGTGCCAGCGTACCCGATCGTTTCCCCGTCGCGCAGTGCACCAGCACCGGCTTCGGTAGGCCACTCAGCTCGTGCCTGAACCGCGCCAGGAGCACGTCATCTGGCGTCTCTACAGGGACTGGAAAGTGAGCATACGCGACGCCTTGACGGGTCAGCACCTCGCACTCCTCGCCCGGCGAGAGCGCCTGTCCCTCTTCGTCCCCCAGCCGGAGGTCGAGCACGGCCCGGAAGCCATCAAGCGCGAATCTGCCGCACACCTGCTGGTTCGGCTGGCCCATACCAACCGCCACATCATCATCGATGTAGAAGTGTTCCATCCCCGCCGGGGCCTGCCGCCGACGCGCGCGGCGTGCGCGCGCAATCAGGATGACCACCGAGATTGTGGCCAGGACCGCTGCTCCGCCGACCCAGCCGAGGGTCCGCCGAGAGCCATTGAGCTGTGGCATCATCACGCGGTAACGACGCCCTGCCCATCCCGGTTTCCGGCTTACGGGTGGTGTCCTATGCCGCGGCGGCTTCCTCTTCCTGCACCTGCTTCGGACCGCTGTCCTGGCCCTTCGCGGTGACATCGCGATCGACGAACTCGATCACCGCCATGTCCGCCGCGTCGCCATACCGCACGCCGGCCTTCAGCACCCTGCAATAGCCGCCGGCACGCGAGCGATACCGCTCCGCCAGCGGCCCGAACAGCTTCGCCACCATCGTATCGTCGCGAAGCTGCGCGTATGCGAGGCGCTGGTTCGCCAAGCCGCCCTTCTTGCCCAGCGTGATCAGCTTCTCCACCACCGGGCGCAGTTCCTTCGCCTTCGGCAGCGTCGTGGTGATCTGCTCGTGCTTGATCAGCGCCGCCGCCATGTTGCGGAACATGGCCTGACGGTGCGTCGATGTGACGCCGAGTTTCCGGCCGGCTACTCCGTGACGCATGTCCCGCTATCCCCTCAGAACGGCTCTTCCATTCGCTTGGCCAGATCCTCGATATTCTCCGGCGGCCAGCCCGGCACACTCATGCCAAGCGACAGCCCCATCGAGCCAAGCACTTCCTTGATCTCGTTCAGCGATTTTCTGCCAAAGTTCGGCGTGCGCAGCATCTCCTGTTCGGACTTCTGCACCAGGTCGCCGATATAGACGATGTTGTCGTTCTTCAGGCAGTTGGCCGAACGGACCGACAGCTCCAGTTCGTCCACCTTGCGCAGCAGGTTGCGGTTGAACGGCAGGTTGTCTTCCGGCTCCTCGGCACGGATCTGCTGCGGCTCCTCGAAGTTGATGAAGAGCTGCAACTGGTCCTGCAGGATGCGAGCCGCCAGCGCGACCGAATCCTCCGGCGTCACCGCTCCGTTGGTCTCCACCGTCAGCAGCAGCTTGTCGTAGTCGGTCACCTGCCCGACGCGCGTCGGCTCCACCTTGTAGGAGACACGGCGCACCGGCGAGTAGATGCTGTCCACTGGGATCAAGCCGATTGGTGCATCCTCTGGCCGGTTCACGCTGGCGGGCTGGTAGCCTTTGCCCAGGTTCACCGTGAACTCCATGCCCAGCTTCACGCCATCGTCCAGCGTGCACAGCACGAGCTCGGGGTTCATGATCTCGATGTCATGCCCGGCCTGGATCTGACCGGCACGCACCTCCCCGGGGCCAGTTGCCGTCAGCGTCATCCGCTTCGGCCCCTCGCCGTGCATGCGCAGTGCGAGCTGCTTGATGTTCAGCACGATGTCCGTGACATCCTCGCGCACGCCGGGAATGCTGCTGAACTCGTGCAGCACGCCATCGATCTGGACCGCGGTCACCGCGGCGCCCTGCAAGGACGACAGCAGAATGCGGCGGATCGCGTTGCCCAGTGTCATGCCGAAGCCGCGCTCCAGCGGTTCGGCCACCACCGTCGCGACCTTGGCGGGGTCGGCGCCCGGCTCAACCTCAAGTTTCTCCGGCTTGATCAGCGACTGCCAGTTGCGCTGGATGACTGCACTCTGCCTCATATATCCAACCTTTCGGACCGCGGTGTTGCCGGGATCCATGAACAACCCAGTGGGTTTGGCGCGTTTCCTCCCGACGCGGCGCTACACACGGCGCCGCTTACGCGGGCGGCAACCGTTGTGCGGGATCGGGGTCATGTCGCGAATTGCGGAGATGGAAAAGCCAACGGCCTGCAAGGCCCGCAGCGCGCTCTCGCGCCCGGAACCCGGCCCGCTGACCTCGATCTCCAGCATCTCCATGCCGTGCTCGCGTGCCTTCCGCCCGGCATCCTCGGCGGCAACCTGCGCCGCGTAGGGCGTGGACTTGCGGCTGCCCTTGAAGCCCTGGCTGCCGGACGATGACCAGGCAATCGCGTTGCCCTGCGCGTCGGTGATGGTGATGACGGTGTTGTTGAACGTCGCCGCCACGTGGGCGACGCCGGACGTGATGTTCTTGCGCTCCTTTCTGCGGGGGCGCGTCGAAGTGGCTTGTCTCGCCATGGTCTGAAATCCTGCTGCTGAAGGAAGCCGAAAGCCGCGCTCGAACTACTTGGTGACCTTCTTCTTCCCGGCGATCGCCACGGCCTTACCCTTGCGGGTGCGAGCGTTGGTATGGGTGCGCTGGCCGCGCACCGGCAGTCCGCGCCGATGCCTCAGCCCGCGATAGCAGCCGAGGTCCATCAGCCGCTTGATGTTCATTGCGACCTCGCGGCGGAGGTCGCCCTCCACGCGGTAGTCGCGGTCGATCATCTCGCGGATGCGCAGCACCTCCTCGTCGGAAAGCTGGTTCACCCGCCGTTCATCGGGGATGGAGAGCTTGCTGCAGATCTCGGCGGCCTTGGTCGGGCCGATACCATAGATGTAGCGCAGACCGATGGTGACGCGCTTGTTGGTCGGGATGTTCACGCCGGCAATACGTGCCACGCCGCAGCTCCTAGGGAATGTCAACGGGGGCGCAGTCCGCGGGGGAGAGCGCCGGAGGGCGGAATATAGGCCGGGTTGCCGAGGAGTCAACGAGAAGCGATCAAATTGCGGT
>CAYRTL010000183.1:0-5845 GCA_964427005.1 uncultured Acetobacteraceae bacterium | reverse complement strand
TCAATCGCCGCATCAATTCGCTTCTGACGAGGAGGGGCCGCGTCGCGATGCCCGGCGGTTCAGCCAGATAACAATTGGAGATCGGGGCACGGATGGTACGTGTTGCCTTCGCGGGAATAATCCGGACCCGCCGGCGTCCCACTGAGCATGAACGTCAGTCGCGTGCCGCGAATGACGGAGTAATTGCGTTTTTGCTGTAGCGGATGGTCAATGGTCTTGTGGTTCCAGCGCTGGGTTTGGCAGGACATTGGGCGCCGGTCGCGCAATTTGCTTTGCTTCGCCGTGACCGAGGCGGACGGCGGGCGAGACCTGGTTCGTGCTGCCGAATTGACGCCCGATCCGATCCTTCGGCGCCTCTACCTGGTGCATGCGATTGACGAATTGCGGCACGCCGAATTGTTGCGTTGCCGTGGCGCTGCGCTGCGGCGCGCGCAGCCCGCCTGTACGTCGGCCACATCCCAGTCGGATTGGTTTGCGCGCGGCGAACGCGGACTGGACGATCTGCGGGTCGCAGACGGCGATGACAGGCTGCTCGCCTTCCTGCATCTCGCGGAGAAAGCCGCGCATGGCACTTTCCAGGGTTATCGCAACGCGTTACCAGACGATAGGCCGACGCGCGAGCTATTTCAGGAGCTGTTGCGCGATGAGGCGTTTCATATGAGCTACACCCTGGCGCAATTGAAACGGATTTCGCCACGATACCATCGCATTCTGCTATGGCGTGCACGGGCCGGCCGTTTGTGGAAGGCCTATCTGCGGTTGGCGGCGAAGTTCGGCGGGGTTATGGGCACGCTGATCCTCACCATCCAATATTTTGTGTTGTTGCCGCCATTCGCCGTCTTGGCCAAACGCGCATTGCGGCGCGAGCGCCGCGGTTGGAGTGTGATCTCTCCGACCCGGATGGGTTCGTTGAATCGCCAGTATTGATATGAAAATACTCGGCATCTCTGCGCACTATCATGACTCGGCGGCCGCCCTCGTGATCGACGGCGTGCCGGTGGCGGCAGTGCAGGAGGAGCGGTTGTCGCGTCACAAGCACGACGCTGCGTTTCCTATGGCCGCGATCGAATGGTGCCTGGAGCATGCGGGGATCCAGCCCGAGGCATTGGATGCCGTGGTGTTCTACGAGCGCCCCATGCTCAAATTCGAACGTATCCTGACGAACACATTGCAGGAATTCCCTCATTCCTGGCGCGCCTTTCCCCAGGCGATGAAGAACACGCTTGGTGAGAAACTGTGGATCCGCGGCATCATTTCCTCCCAACTCGGCGTCGCGGCACGAAAGATCCTCTTTACCGAGCATCACGGGGCGCATGCGGCCGCGACATTCTTCTCTGCGCCAACAGAGCGGGCCGCAATCCTGACGGCGGACGGTGTCGGCGAGTGGGCCACTCTATCGGTCGGCCACGGGGAGCGGCTGCCGAACGGCAAAGCAGTGATCACTCTGCTGCGGGAGGTCAGATATCCGCATTCACTCGGCATGCTGTATTCCACTTTCACGGCATATCTCGGCTTCGTGGTGAACGAAGGCGAGTACAAAGTGATGGGATTGGCCAGCTATGGTCGTCCGGTCCTGGTGGATGAAGTCCGCAAGCTGGTCTACCGTACGCCTGACGGCGCTTTCGTGCTCAATCTCGAATACTTCGAATTTCACCGGTCCGCTCGTCGCTCTTATTCGTCCCGCTTCATCGATTTGTTCGGGCCGCCTCGCGATCCGTATGATCCGATCGATTTGACGACCACGGACGGGCAGCGCTTCGCGGACTGCGCAGCGAGTGTACAGTTTGTGCTGGAGGAAATCCTGGTGGATATCGCGTGCGCGTTGCACCGGGAGACCAACCTGCTGGACCTTTGTTTCGGTGGTGGTGTTGCGCTGAACGGCGTGGCGAACGCGCGCATTCTCCGCGAATCAGGCTTCGAGCGATTGTTCGTGCCACCGGCGCCCGGCGATGCTGGCTGCGCTCTCGGTGCCGCGCTGTACGCGGATCGCGTGCATTTCCGCAACCCTGATCATTTGGTACCCGATCATCCGTTTTTGGGACCGCGCGTAGACGGATCGGAGTTGATAAGGCTAGCCCGCGAGGACCGTCAGTCGTTGGATGAATTCGATGACGCTGCCCTGATCGAGCAAGTCGCAGACGATATCGATGACGGCTGCATCGTTGGCTGGATGGAAGGAGCGCTGGAATTCGGACCGCGCGCTCTTGGTCATCGGAGCATCCTAGCCGCGCCGCATACCAGCGAAATGCGTGACCGGCTGAATCGAGACATCAAGTACCGTGAGGAATTCCGCCCATTTGCTCCTGTCGTGCCAATCGAGGTGGCAGATCGGTACTTCGAACTGCCGCGTGGCGGGGCGCGGCTCGCGCGTTTCATGTCCGGTGTGTTCTCGGTACGGCCAGAATGGCGGACGCGTCTCGCCGCGGTCACGCATGTTGACGGGACGGCTCGCGTGCAAGTGCTGGAGCGCGACATGGCACCGCGACTGCACGCTCTTCTGCAAGCCTACGGCCGGCGCAGCGGCATTCCCGTACTGCTCAACACGTCGCTCAATCTCGCTGGGGATCCCATCGTCAATCGTGTGGTCGAGGGTTACGCGACCTTCCGGCGCAGCGGCATTGATGTGCTGGTTGTAGAGCGAACGCGGGTGACCAAGCAAGGGTCGGTGGCGCTGCGACCGAAGGAGGAAGTCGCATGATCAAACGTCGCGGCAAGATCCGGCGCGGTCTCATCGTGCTGGCAAGCGCGGGCGGATCGATCGGTTCACTCGGATCCGGAATGTGGCGCAGCGGACCTGGCAAGCGCTGGCTAGTGCCGTTGGCGGTTTTCCTTTGCATCATTGGTTTGGTACTCTCTGCGGCAGCGAGCGTCGAGGCGCTGGCTCCGTTCGTATACTCGATCTTCTGATTGGATGGATGCGTTTCACGAGCTGCTTGCTTGCCCAGCCTGCGGCGGTCCGCTGGCGACCTCGCTGTCATGCCACCAATGTGGCGCGCATTATGCGGCACCGGATGGAATTCCGGACTTGCGGCTCAAGCATAACGCCCGCACCGAGGCAGTGCGCGAATTCTATGAGCAAGCACCGTTTCCCGGATACGGGCCACACGAGACGCTTGCTTCACTGCGCGCACGGGCGGCACGCAGCGAATTCGCGCGCTTGCTCGATCAGGCGCTGCCGGCTGATGCGCGCATAACCGAAATCGGCTGCGGAACCGGGCAGATGAGCCTCTATCTTGCACGCGCGAGTCGCGTAGTTATCGGCGCCGATGCGTCCCGCGGTGCGTTGAGGCTCGGCGCCGCGGCAGCGCACCGCTTCGGTCTCGACCGCGTGCGATTCATCGAAACCGATCTGCATCACGCGGGTCTGCGTCGCGGAGCGTTCGATCTGCTGTACACGTCAGGCGTCTTGCACCACACGCCGAATCCACGTGCGGCATTTGCCTGTATCGTACCATTGGTCCGGCCCGGCGGCATGATCGCACTCGGTCTGTACAACGCGCTAGCGCGTATTCCCTTGCGCTTGCGTCGTGCCGTTGCGCGACTGTCGGGCTATCGGTCTATTCCTTTCGATCCAGTTCTGCATGACCGCCGGAATGAACCAACGAGGCGCGAGGCCTGGCTGCGCGATCAGTACCAGCACCCCGAGGAGCATCGTCACACGCTGGCTGAAGTCCAGCGATGGTTCAGAGAAAATGGCGTCGACTACATTCGGACCTATCCCAGTGCATTGCTGGCTGACGATTCCGCGGAACTGTTCTCGCCAGCGAGTGACAATTGGCGCGTCGAAGGATGGCTGGCACAGCTGAGCTGGATCTACTCCCTGGGGCACGAAGGAGGTCTGTTCGTCGCAATTGGTCAACGGAGCCGATGACGCGTGCATGACCGACCGATCTGTGGCACGCAAAGCCGTCGAAATCGTTATCGTATCGATTGGCCTTGCGCTTTTGGTCGGCTCACTCGCAGCGCAACAGCATTGGCTCGACCAGCATTTCATGCCGATACTGTTCCTGTCGCGCCAGACTTACGTCCTGGGAGAAACGCTCGCGCGGCTCTTCGTCGGCGTCATCGGCGTGATGCTCGTGTTTGTGGTACGCCCGCGGCTCGGGAAGCTCGTTGCACGTATGCCCGTGTGGACGGTGGTTGCCGCCATTGGGCGTATTTCACTTGCCGTCGTATTGGCGATCGGGACGAGTGAACTGGGGCTGCGGTATGTGTTTGCCGAACCAAAGTGGCAACCTCCAGCCGAGGAGGAACCGCGCCGCCAGCTCGATCCGCATCTCGGCTGGGTGCTGGCGCCGGGCCGTGGGGGACACGCCATGGTGGACGGACGTGTGATCGACTATGCCTTTGATGCCGCTGGTTATCGCGTAAAGTCACCAAACACACCAGTTGACGTCGATGCGCCGGCGATCCTGTTCACTGGTGAGTCGATCATGCTTGGCCTTGGTCTCCGGTGGGAGGAAACGATACCCGCCCGCGTTGGCACGCTGCTGGGGATGCACAGCGCCAATCTGGCAGTGTCAGGCTATGCCAATGACCAGGCGTATATGCGTCTCGCCGGGGAGTTGCCGCGGTTTCGCCGCCCGGAGGCGGTGGTCGCACTGTTCATGCCGGTTCTGTTCGACCGCACGCTCGATGACGATAGGCCCCATCTTGGACTTGGGCTCGAATGGCTGCCAGCGGTGCAACGCTGGCGTATTGCCGCATTGGTAAGATACCTGGTGCCCTACCGCAGCCATCTTACCATCGAGCGCGGCATAGCGGCCCTGCGTGCGGTGTTATGTGCCGAAGTTGCGCTGGCGCGGGCGCGGCATGCCGTACCGCTCATCGTCGTGCCCCAATTTGGCAAGGAGTTGCCGATGGAGACCACGCTGCGCCGGCGCATCCTGGACGAAGCCGGATTGCCTTATGTGGAGGTAGCGCTGGAGCCGAGTTGGAAGCAGGCGAGCAATTCCCATCCCAACGCCCACGCGGCCGAGGTCATTGCTACCGCCATTGCCAATCGGCTGACTTCAGTGGGTTTCAGCCAGCCGGATCAACAATAATGCTGCCGGTCATGCCGAACAGGGCGTGCATGAAATGCGTGCATTCGAGCTTGTAAGTGCCGGGCGAACGGGGAACCACGGTCAGGTCGACAGTTCCTTTGGAGGGAACAGCGATCGTTCCGTCGGACGGAACGGAGCCAGCTTGCACAACGCTGGCCGCGAAGAACGTGGGCGCGCTGAAATCGTGCCCGCCGCTGCTGTCATTCACCAGCTGGAGGTGTACCGGCACTCCAACGCGGAGTCGAAGCCGGTCCGGGGCGAAATCGAAGTTGGATAAATGAATGGTGATCGTTTGCGGCTGGGGTGGTTGCGACCAGACAGAACATGGATCAGCGACTGTCAGGAGCACGCCCAACGCCAAGAATTGTAAGTGTTTCACCGCTCACCCCTCGTAGTCATGCTGTCGATGTAAGTGCAGAGTTCGCCCACAACGAAGTAGCGATCCGCTGCCGGTGTTTTCATCTGTGCGGCGTGGAGCCAACGATCCCATGGTACGGTGATGCTGAACGCATCATCGATGCTGAACCCAACGTCCAGCAGGTCCAGGCTGTCGACACCGAGGTCGCTCAGCAGATTACTATCGAGCCCGATTGTCTCGCGCGGAATGTGACAAGCGATAGCGATGATCCCCGCGACGACATCGAAGGTGGACGGCACGGTGACCTCACGGCGCATGGCTCCTCTGCGGGTATACGCGCCAGCGTGGCGCCTATTCCACGTAGCTTGCAGTAGCATGGCCGTGACCAGAACCGGCGGGCTTCACGGCGGATCCTGTGGCCGTGGTCGTCTCATAGTGGATT
>CAYRTL010000182.1:0-6115 GCA_964427005.1 uncultured Acetobacteraceae bacterium | reverse complement strand
TTTCGACAGGTCGCCGTTGGCCACGGCAATCGTCACATCGGCGATGTTGCGCACTTGCGCGGTCAGGTTGGACGCCATGGAGTTCACTGACTCCGTCAGGTCCTTCCACACACCGGTCACTTCCCGGACCTGCGCCTGGCCGCCCAGCTTGCCGTCGGTGCCCACTTCGCGCGCCACGCGCGTCACTTCCGACGTAAATACGGAGAGCTGCTTGATCATCGTATTGACGATGGTGGCCAGGCGCAGGAACTCGCCTTGCAGCGGACGGCCATCAACGTCGAGCCGCACGGTCTGGAGCAGGTCGCCCTGCGCCACAGCCGTAATGGCGTGTGTCACTGCGGTTGTAGGCCACAGCAGGTCATCAACCAGATCGTTGACCGACGCCTCCATCGCGGCCCAGGAACCGCCTTGCAGCCCGAACTTCACCCGTGTCCGCGTCTTGCCTTCACGCCCCACGACCTGCCCGACATGGGCCAGCTCGGAGGCCATCCGCTCATTGGCCGCCACGATTTCGTTGAACGTGTCGGCGATTTTGCCTTCCAGACCAGTCAGATCACTCGGGAGACGGACCGAAAAGTCGCCGGTGCGCATGGCCTGCAAGGCGTGCAGCAACTCATGCATGTCGAAGGCATAGCCGTTCAGGTGCCCATCACCATTGACCTGCGGCTTGTCTGCGCCGTTGAGGTGGGCTTCCCTATGGACCGGTTCCCCAATAGTGGTACTGCCGACTTCGCTTGGGTTCAGGTCCATGAGGCACTCCTGGCGGCTACGGGCTTAGGGCTGGTTAGCGAGACGCGGCAAAGCCTGACGACAGCAAACGGCAAGCGTGCGTACCAGGCTTGTTGTATCATTATTATTTCGGTGCGTCTCAGCACGTCCACAGCATTGTTGTGGACGGTCATGCCTGCCAACCAGCGTAACGGTCAACTGTTACTGCACTCTGCAGACCGTTGCGGAACGAGAAGCTGCCCAAAAGTTCAGATTTTGTCTATTGAATCGCCAAAGTAGACCGCTGTGAAACATTACGCTCACGAATCCGCGAGCAGGATTGCGAAGTTGCCTCACCGATATTTGACCATCAAGCCTCGCGGCGTGGCGCCCGATGGCGGACAGCTCCTTCCTGCTGCTAACGCAACGAGAAGTGCTGGACGAGCAGAAATTCTCCCCGATTGACGCCCGAGCGTCCCCCTCCATAAGCTGTTGCCGGGTAGGCTTCACAAGCAAAGAACCAAACGGGGGGACATCTATGTTCCGACGGGGACTGGTCCGCATTGCGGGCGCACTTGCCGCTGGCCTGGTGCTGCTCACGGCGGCGACGGCGCAGGCGGACGACACCAACAAGACGCTCAAGATCGGTGTGATCTACGACCTCACCGGCCCGTTCGCTGGCGGCGGCTCCGAGCTGCACTATCTCGGCGCCAAGACCATGATCGATTGGTTCATCTCGAAAGGGCCGATCGAAGGCTACAAGATCGAAGCGGTCTATGCGGACGGCCAGAGCAAGCCGGACGTCGTGATCAACGAAGCTGTCCGCCTGATCGAGCAGGAAAAGGTGGACATGCTGCTGGGCTTCTACTCCTCGGCGCAGTGCGTTCCCGCCGCGGCACGCATCGAGGAATTCAAGAAGTTCATGTGGATCACCACCTGCATCGCCTCATCGGTGCTGCGTGATCGCCACTTGAAATACGTGTTCCGTGTGCAGCCGTACGGGACGCAATGGGGTCTCGCGTCCACCGAAATGGTGGCGAACTACTCGAAGGTACAGCTTGGCAAGGATCCGAAGGATCTTCGGGTCGCCATCATCCACGAGGATGGCGCCTACGGCGTGGATGTCAGCAAGGGCAATGAAGAAGGCGCAAAGAAAGCCGGCATGAACGTCGTGCTGGATGAAGGCTATTCAGCGACCGCGCCGGACCTCTCCTCGCTGGTCACCAAGCTGAAGCGCGCAAGGCCCGATGTGATCTTCCACACCGGCTACAATCCGGACATCAGCCTGTTCCTGCGCCAGGCGCGCGAACTTGGCCTGCGGTTCAATGCGTTGATCGGCCACGGCGCTGGCTACTCCGACTATACGCGCCTGAAGCAGGCTGCCGGCACAGATGCCAACTACCTCTACACCGTCGATCCGATTTCGATCTGGGACACCAACCCGAAGTCGCTGAAACCGGAACTGCCGCCCCTCATCCAGATGGTCGGCGATGCCTACCTCAAGGCGAAGCCCGACACCGTCATCAAGTCGGCGCATGTCGGCATGGCGGCGTCGAACACGTACCTGTTCCTGTCTGACGTTCTGCCGCGGGCGATCAAGAAGTATGGTGGCGTGAGTGCCGATGCGCTGCGCCAGGCCGCGCTCGATACCGATGTTCAGGAAGGCGGCACCATGCTCGGCTTTGGCGCGAAGTTCGAGGGTCCGGACATGCCGCTGGCCGGTCAGAACGATCGCGCTTTCCCAGTCGTGACTCAGTATATCGACGACAAGGCGTATGTCGTCTGGCCGAAGTCGCAGCAGCAGCGCGAGCCGGTGCTGAAACTGCCATCCAGCTCTCCCTACGCCGCGCCGTGATGTCGTGCTGGAAGTCGCCGGTCTGATCAAGCGCTTCGGCGGCTTCACCGCCGTCAGCAACGTGTCGTTCAAGGTCGATCAGGGCGAGATACTCGGCCTTATCGGCCCGAACGGCTCGGGCAAGAGCACGATCTTCAACATGCTGTCCGGTACGTTTGCCCCGACGGCAGGCTCCATCCGCTTTCAGGGCCACGAGATCGCGGGCATGTCGCCGCATCGCATCATCCATCGTGGCATCGGCCGGACGTTTCAGATTCCGCGGCCATTCCGGCGGCTGTCGATCTTCGAAAATGTCGTGCTGGCAGGTTTCTATGGAAAGGATGGCACTACAACCGCGAGTGCCTTCGCGGCAGCGGAGCGCGCACTTAACATGGTTGGCCTGCCGCCTGATCGGAATGCGCCTGTTGGCGGCCTTGGCGCGGCAGGCCTGAAAAAGCTGGAACTGGCAAAGGCGCTGGCGACCGAGCCAAAACTGCTGCTGGCAGACGAGAGCCTGGGCGGCCTGGACGAGACCGAGATGGATCAGGCGGCAGAGATGCTGCGAAATATCCGGAGCGAACTCGGCATCACCATCATCTGGGTCGAGCACATCATGGGCGTGCTGATGCGCGTGGTGGATCGTGTGATGGTGCTGGATCACGGCGAGAAGATCGCAGAGGCGTTGCCGCATGAAGTTGCGGCAGACCCACGGGTGATCGAGGTTTACCTCGGCACTGATGCCGCCGCCACGCAGGCCTACGCGGCGGAGAGAGTATGAGCGCCACCACGGCCCGTCATGGGGGCCGATCGATGCTCCAGCTTCGCAACGTGGATGCCGGCTACAGCAGCTTCCAGGCCTTGTTCGACATCTCGCTCGACGTAAACGCAGGTGAGGCTGTCGCCGTGATCGGCCCCAACGGCGCCGGCAAAACCACATTGATGCGCGTGATCTCCGGGTTGATCCGGCCGATGCGCGGCAGCATGCGTATGGAAGGCACGGACCTCTCCACCACGCCGCCGCATCGCATCGTCGAACTCGGCATCGCGCACGTGCCGGAAAATCGGCGGCTATTCCCGCGCATGACGGTGGAAGACAACCTCCGCATGGGCGGCTTCATCCGTACCGCTCGGCCAAAATTCCGCGAGCACCTCGACTTCGTCTATCAGCTCTTCCCACGGCTACTCGAGCGCCGCCACCAGCTCGCCGGCACCATGTCCGGCGGTGAACAGCAGATGTGCGCCATCGGCCGAGCGTTGATGTCAGAGCCGCGCCTGCTGCTGCTCGACGAGCCTTCCGCCGGGCTCGCGCCAGTAGTGGTGCAACAGGTGTTCGGCCTGGTGGAACGCATCCGCTCGAGCGGCCTTACCGTACTGATCGTTGAACAGAACGTTCGTCAGGTGCTGCGCGTGGTGGATCGCGCGTACCTGCTGGAAGCCGGGACGCTGCGCGCCTCAGGTGCCGCCGCGGAGCTGCTGCAAAGTGAGACGATCCGCGAAGCGTACCTCGGAGTGTGACCGTGTTCGACATTTTCGATATTTATCTGCTCGAGGCACTGATCAACGGTGTGCTTCTTGGCGGTGTGCTTGCGCTGCTGGCACTCGGGCTGAATCTGATCTTCGGCGTGATCGATGTCGTGTGGATATGCTACGCGGAACTGATCATGCTGGGCATGTACGGCATGTTCTTCCTGTTCAAGGTGTACAGTGTTCCATTCCTCATAGCCGCCATTGTCTGCATCATCGGCGTTGGCGTACTCGGCGTGATATTGCACCTGCTGGTGATCGCACCGCTGCTTGGGGCCGCGCCGATCAACCAGTTGCTGGCCACCGGTGGTGTGCTGTTCTTCCTGCAAAGCGCCGCGACCGTCATGTTCGGCATCGATTTCCGCAATCTCGGCATCCGGCTGCCGGTATTGGCGGTCTCGGACATGTTCATCAGCTACGCCCGCTTGCTCGCTTTTGGTGCAGCTCTCGCGGGAATGGTGCTGCTCTATCTGTTCCTCGCCCGCACCTACACCGGTACCGCCATTCGCGCGATCGCCCAGGATCGGCAGATCATGCCGCTGATGGGGGTCGATGCACGCCGCATCTATATAGTCACTTCGGCGATCGGTGGCGCACTCGCCGGCCTCGCCGCCACATTGCTGGTCCTGCAATACGACGTGCACCCATTTATTGGCCTCACCTTCGGCCCGACCACTTTCATGATCTGCGTCCTCGGTGGGCTGGGGAACATGATCGGCGGCTTCGTCGCGTCCTTCGTGTTTGCCGAAATCATCTCAATCAGCGGGCTGTACCTTGACCTTGAATGGGGCTATGTCTTCGCTTTCGCCTTCTTCATTGCCATGATGTTCGCCAAGCCCCAAGGCTTGATGGCTCGCCGCTCATGAAACCCGTGATCCCCTGGATCGTGGGCACGTTACTCGTCGCGCTGCCGTTCGTTTACCATGCGCCTTATCCGCTCCATTTGCTTATCGTCGTCCTGATCTGGTCATTCATGTACACATCCTGGTCGGTGATGGGACGCTTCGGGCTGGTCTCTCTCGGCCACGGCGGATTTATGGGGATCGGAGCTTATGTCACCGCAATGCTGTGGAACCATTTCCACCTCACGCCGTGGATTGGCATCCCGATCGCAATGCTGGTTGTCGGAATTGTGGCTCTGCTGGTAGCGTGGCCCTGTTTCCGGTTCCGCATCGTCGGGCACTACTTCGCACTGGTGACGCTGGCTCTGAGTGCGATTGTTCTTCAGGTTGTTACTGCATCTCGCGATCTGACCGGCGGCTCACTCGGTTACACGCCGCAACGCTTCAACGGCGGCAACTCGGTGTTCGCTCTGCAATTCACTGATAAGACGACCTGGTACCTGATCGCGCTCGCCATCTGGGGCACAGGGCTGTTCATCCGTTACCGGGTTGATCGCAGCATGCTGCGGTTTGCATTGGAGGCGATCGCGGAGGATGAGGACGCAGCCGCGGCCGCTGGTGTGCATGTAACGTGGGAAAAGTTGAAGATAACGCTGCTAAGCGCGATGATGACCGCATTTGCCGGGGCACTGTACTGCCAGTATCAGATGTTCATTTCCCCCGATACGGTCAGCGGTATCTCAGTATCTCTGCAAATGGTCTTCGCCGCAGTGGTCGGTGGCATATATGTGCTGCTCGGACCAACCGTAGGTGCGTTCATCACCATTCTCCTTGCCGAAGTACTGCGCATTGGCTTCGGGACGGGCGCGGTTGGCTGGGACAACATCATCTACGGCAGCCTGCTCGTGCTGTTCATCATCTTCCTGCCGCAAGGGCTGGTAGGAACGCTGCAGGAGAAGTTCGCGCGGCCTCGTGTCGCTTGATGCAGATCAACGGGGAAGGGATGCCCAATGGACCGACGACCCTCACCTATCTGCTCGTCTTCGTAATCGCCTATCTCGGCTACGATGCAGCGATGCATCCGTAGTTGCGACCCTGAGAAGGGTGCCCCTGCTGCAGCCGAACGCCTGCGTCAAAGCTCTGGAGAGCTCCACTAGTCTCGAAAACTATGGCGAAATCGCCGCGCTCTATTTTCGTCTTGCATGGC
>CAYRTL010000181.1:0-6123 GCA_964427005.1 uncultured Acetobacteraceae bacterium | reverse complement strand
GCGACCTGCCGGAGGCGAAGGCGAAGGTTCTCTATGCGGTCCAGGAGCCGTTCCAAAAGGCTCTGCTCACGGGCAAGACCACGCCTGAAACGCCTGCGCATTTCCCTGGAAACTTGCCTGAATCGTTGGTGGCACGTGCAGCGACTGCATGGCCTGGTTGATCGCCACAACAGCGGGCCCAAGCGGTGCATTGCCCTTTAGGTTGAAGCTCAGCGTCACCGACGGGAACTGTCCCTGGTGATTGACCGACAGCGGGGCCAGCGTCGTGTGCTGGGTGACCAGCTCACTCAACGGCACCATCCCCGCGGTCTGCGACTTGACATAGATCCGCTTCAGGGCATCCGGCCCGAGCTGGAAGCCGGGATTCACCTCCATGATTGCGAAGTACTGGTTCAGGCTGGTGAATAGCTGCGAGATCTGCCGCTGCCCGAACGCGTCATACAGCACCGAGTCGATCTGCGCGGCATTGATCCCCAGGCGCGAGGCGCTGTCCCGATTGATCTCCAGGGTCAGCTGCGGCGCGGCGGATTGTTGGTCGCTCGCCAGATCGGTGATCTGCGGCAGCTTCGCCAGCGCGTTCTGGATGATCGGCAGGCGATGCCGATAAGCGTGCTAAATGAATCCGTCAGAATTCTCGCTCTTGAATTCAAACGGAATTTCTAGAACCCTCGGAAGGCCAAATCACGCCAGTTGCGGTGGTAATCTGCTGCACATCTGCTGACTCACAGTCGGACAGTGCCGGCAGGCTGATCAGACCAAGCTGCAAGAATGACCGACGGCGCACTTGGTCGCCTGGGGTTTTTACAGATCGCTTCGCTCTCAGCCGCCGCGCCTACGCGCCAAGCCAAACCTATCAGGACATAAGTGACACGATGACTGTGCCCCAAAGCGCCAACAGGACATTCCCGACCGCATACGAGACGCCATAGCCGAGTGTCGGCACGGCGCTTTTGGCGGCCTCCTGGACTGCCGCAAGAGCAGGCGTCGCGGTACCGGCGCCGGCGCAAACGCCAAGCAGAATGCCCGGGTGCATCTTGAAGACCTTATGACCCACCATGATTCCGACGAAATGCGGAACAAGGACAGTGACGATGCCAGCGATGACGAGGGAAATGCCGCTGGTCTGGAGACCTCGCACGAAATCCGGGCCGGCGGCGAGGCCAACCACTGCGACGAAGCCGGTAAGCCCTAGCGATTCAAAAATCCACAGTGTCGGTGTGGGGATGCGGCCGATCATCGGCTTAAGCGAATGGAACCAGCCCCACAGCAGGCCCCCAAGCAGCACACCGACGCTGAGCGAGAGGCCGAGTTCCAACTTGCCGAATGCCAGCGCAGGAATGCCGATCAGCGCGCCAATGACAATACCGGCGGAAACGAACACCATGTCGGTGCTCTCTTCCGGGCGGTCCGCGACACCGATGGCCTGGACCGCGGCCTGGACGTGCTCCTGGCTGCCGACCACTGTCAGGATGTCGCCGCGCTGAACGGTCAGTTCCGGCGTGATCTGCATCTCGATCTTGTTGCGCAGAACCCGGCGCAGATAGACGCCGCGTGCGAAGGGGACATCGGACAGTTCCCGCAAAGTCTTGCCGGCCACTTCGCGATTGGTGACGAACACGTCCACCCGCTCGACAGGAACGTCGAGGAGCTCAAAGTCCTCGACTTCCGGCAGGCGCGGGTCGACCTGCTCCACCAACACTTCGCGCCGGCCCGATATCGCAGCAACATCGCCGGCGCGCAAAATCGTCGAACTGTCCGCGGTGATGATCTCGCCATCTCGCCGGATGCGTTCGACGTAGAATCGGTGGCCGGGAAGTATGTCCTTCACAGGCTTGCCGATGAGATCGCTGCCCTCAGGGATACGGTACGCACGCAGCTCGATGCCGCGATAGGCGGAGACGATCCCTGGCGGCAGACGGGTCCCGCCGCTCAGACGCGCCTCGTATTCGGCACAGGCTGCGGCCAGATCGACCCCCATCAGACGCGGACCAATCTGCGACAGGAACCATGCCGCGCCGACCACACCAATGAGATACGTGACCGCGAAGGCGACGGGAATATGGTTGGTCATGACCGCCCGCACGGCATCGTCGGCCGGCAGACGGGTGATGGCATCCCCGGTAGTGCCTATCGTCGCCGACTCCGTCAGTGCGCCGGCAATGACGCCCCCGGCTGTGCCGGAATCGTATCCGAACAGCATAGCGATGACGTAGACAACAACCAATCCCGTGATAGCGATAATGGCGGAGATGGCAGCCTGGGCCAGCCCGTCCTTGCGCAGGCCCTGAAAGAATTGCGGACCACATCGATAGCCGATAGAAAACAGGAACAGCACGAAGAAACACTGCTTCACTTCGGGCGAGACCTTCACGCCAAGCTGGCCCACCAGCACACCCGCCAGAAGCGTGCCGGTTACGGCGCCGAGGGAAAAGCTGCCGACGCGCAGCTTGCCCAGCGCATAGCCGATGGCGAGCGTGACGAAGAAGGCGACTTCTGCGTGCTGACGCAGTGCGGTGACAAGCCAGTCGGTCATGACGCCCCCCTCGGGCGTGCGCGCTCAGCCCCTCGCGCGCTTCGCAGCCTCGTATTCACGCACATAGCCGGTCGCAACAGAGCGGACCGCACGCCCAATGTTAGCGTACGCCTCGTCGTCCAGGTTGGCGAAGGACACACGGGCCGACCAGTTCGGTGCGGCGAAGCCGCCGCCGTTCAGCAGCACGATGCCGTGCTCCTCGGCGAGACGGAATACGATATCGAGCGGATGAACATTGGCCTTTACGTACTCCAGGACCTCGGGCGACACGTTGTTCTTCAGCCAGAACTCCAGATCGAACAGGCCATAATAGGCGTCATAGGTCGGCCATGCCTTAATATCCAGGCCGAGGCTCTCGACGGCCAGCCGGAAGCGATGATGCACGATCTCCATACATGCTTTCTGATATTCCTTGCCCTCGTCCATCAGTTCGAAGAGCGAGAACATGGTCATCATGACCTGCTGGGGCAGCGACAGGCCGGCAGTATGGTTTAACGCCACATCGCGGCTGTCAGCGACGATGCGATCGATAAACTTGATTTCGCGTGGCGTCAGCGTCAGCGGACCGTAGCGCTTGTCCAGAGCGAGCTTGATGTCCTCGGGATGGGCCGCAATCATCCGGTCGATGATGTTGTCCTGATGCAGGGCGATGACGCCGAGGCGCCAGCCGGTGCAGCCAAAGTATTTCGAGTACGAGTACACGCCGATGGTGTTGCGCGGCAAAGCACCGAGCAAGGAGCGGAAACCATGGATGAAGGTGCCGTACACGTCATCCGTGAGAATGATCAGGTCAGGGCGCCTTGTCCGGACGAGCTGAACCAGCAGTTCAATTGAATTGGAGTCGAGGGCTACGCCCGTGGGATTCCCTGGATTGACCAGGAAGAACGCCTTCACTTTGGGATCTTCAAGCTGTTTGAAGTCCGACTCCGTGAACTGGTAGGTATCCTCGCGTTCGGCCCGGATATTGACGATGTTGAGACCGTAGTCCTCGAGATGCGGCATTTCGAGGTACGGCGTAAAGATCGGCACACCAAGCGCGATCGTGTCGCCGGGGTTGAGCAGGCGTGCTGCCTTCAAGGACTTGAAGATATAGCACATCGCCGCGGTGCCGCCCTCGACCGCGTAGAGGTCGAATTTGCCCTCTGGCCGGGGCTCGCCGCACATGGCCCACATCAGGTACTCATGCACGATCTGCTCATTGTGCGCGAGCATCCGATCCGGCACCGGGTAATTGTCGCCGATAATGCTGTCCACCAGCTCGTGGACAAATGCATCAGGCTTGAAACCGAATCTGCTGATTGCGTATTGGACCATGACGCCGAGAAAGTCGGCGCCAGGGTTGCCGGCGTGCTGCGCCAACCATGCATCGAGCCGCGCCGCGATACCGGGTGCCTGGGGCATGCCGCCAACGCCGGCGGCATGATCACGCACCCGCTTGCTTTCCCCGATCGCGAACTGGCCGAGCAGGAAGAACGCTTCGCGCGGCTTCGTGGCGATCCAGTTGGGATTGCCGCGTCCGGCATTGAGGAAGGCAAGATTGGACTGCGATGTAGTTCGCCGTGCAATCTTGATCAGCTCATCTTTGACCTCGAACGGGCTGAGCGTCTCGTACTTACGCAGGCTGATGGTCTCTACCATGGGAGTCTCCGGGCAGCGTGACGTTTGACAGCATTCAGGCGAGCAGCATCACGACCACCATTCCCCAGATGGTCAGCAGCGTGTTGCCAACGGCGTAGGTCACGGTATAGCCAAGAGCAGGCACCTGGCTCTTGGCACTTTCGCAGATCATGCCCAGCGCGGCGGTGGTGGTTCGCGCGCCGGCGCAGCAGCCCAGCAGAATTGCCGGATCGAAGCGGAATACGAACTTGCCGGCATACATGGCCAGGATCAGCGGCACGGATGTGGCGACGATGCCCCACAGAAACAGGCTGATGCCTTGGGTCTGCAGACCTGCGACAAAACCGGGACCCGCGGAAATGCCAACCACTGCGATGAAGACATTCAAGCCGACCGAGTTCATGAACCATACAGTGGAGGACGGAATACGTCCGAAGGTCGGCTTGACCGAACGAAGCCAGCCAAAGACCAGGCCCGCAATCAGGGCGCCGCCGGCGGTGGAAATCGTCAGCGGCACTCCGCCGACCTTCAACACCAAGGCGCCGATCAGCGCACCCAACGTGATGGCGCCACCGATGAAAGCGACGTCTGCGACATCACCCGGACGATCGGCAACACCTAGCATCCTGATCGCGGCAGCGGTGTCTTGCTGACGGCCGACGATGGTCAGGATATCGCCACGGTGTATCTTCGTATCGGGCAAGATCGGAATGACGGTGGCGATGGCGCCGCGCGCGATGCGGCGGAGGTAGACGCCTCGCGCCCACGGCAGCGTGGCCAGCTCCGCCAGTGTCTTGCCATCCACGTGCTTGCTCGTGACGTACACATCAACGCCTTCGATCGGTACGTTCAGCAACTCGGCATCCTCGACTTCTTCCGCGGCCGGGCCGAGGACACCCACCAACACGTCGCGTGGACCCGCGACCGCGACGATATCGCCTTCCTGCAAGATCGTGTCCGCGGTCGCGTCCTCGATCCTACCATTGCGACGAAGCCGCTGAATGAAGACGCGCGCGCCATGCACCATCGCTTCGGCCTCCGCCGCCGTCAGGCCGACGGCGCGACCGCCCGTCCGCACGCGAAACGCCCGCAGCTCCCAGCGATGCCACGCCGAACCGGCGCCGCCCATTTGGGCAACACCGCCCTGTCGCGCCTCATAGGCCTTGCAGGCGGCGACCAAATCGATGCCAAGCAGCTTCGGTCCGATCAGGGCGAGCAGCACAGCCGAACCAACCGTGCCAAAGATGTAGGTCACGGCATAGGCGATCGGCATCGCATTCAGCAGCGCCTTCGCCTGGTCGGGCGGCAGCCCAAGACGGTTGATCGCGTCGGTCGCCAAACCCATCGACGCGGAGATGGTCTGCGATCCGGCATACAGCCCGGCTGCATAACCCAGATCGTAGCCTGCAAGCTTGGCGACGATGACCGGAGCGGCCAGACAAAGGACGCAGACTACCGCTGCGAAGATTGCTTGCGGGATTCCGTCCGAGGCAATGCCACGCACGAACTGTGGACCGACGCCGTAACCGACGGCGAACAGGAAGATCAGGAAGAAGACCGACTTCACGTTTGGCGAGATCGTGATACCGATCTGTCCTATGATGACCGCCGCGATGAGGGTTGAGGTGACGGCGCCGAGACCAATTCCACGGTAGCTGAACTTGCCGACGTAGTAACCGATGCCCAACGAGAGAAAGATGGAGATCTCGGGATATTGCCTGAGAGTCACTGCGAACCAGTCGAACATATTCCCCCCTACGCCTCGCGGCCTCGGATGAGCTTGGCCAGTGCATCCGGGTGGACCAGTTTCAGTCCTTGGGCCGCTTCCGACGGCAGTCTCTTCGAATACTCAGCAATGAGAGCTTGCGGCTATCCAATATCGGCAAGCGGTCACCATCTCACGTACATCGTCACGCCGGGGCTTGGCCCCGGCATCCACATCTCTGGTGCCGCAAGGAAACATGTGGACAGCG
>CAYRTL010000180.1:0-6153 GCA_964427005.1 uncultured Acetobacteraceae bacterium | reverse complement strand
ATGACAGTCAGGCCTCAACAACCCGCTGCGTCTGCACTCCCAATCCCTCGACCGACAGCCGCATCGTGTCGCCAGCCTTCAGGAACACAGGGTTTGGCTTGACGCCCTGCCCGACACCAGGCGGGGTGCCCGTCGCAATAACGTCGCCGGCGTGCAGCGTGATGAAGTGGCTGACATAGCTCACCAGTTTCACGACACCGAAGATCATCGTCTTCGTGTTGCCGTTCTGCATCCGCTTGCCATTGACCTCGGTCCACAGCGCCAGCGCCTGCGGGTCTGGAACTTCGTCCTTGGTCACCACCCACGGGCCAGTCGGGCCGAACGTGTCGCAACCCTTGCCCTTGTCCCATGTGCCCGCGCGCTCGAGCTGATACTCGCGCTCGGAAACGTCATTGCATACGCAGTAGCCCGCAACGTAACCCATTGCATCGTGTTCCGGCACGTAGCGCGCGGTCTTGCCGATCACGATGCCAAGCTCGACCTCCCAGTCGAGCTTCTTCGACCCGCGCGGCAACTTCACGTCATCATTCGGTCCGCAGAGGGCGCCTAGTGACTTCAGGAAGATGATCGGCTCCTTCGGCACCGGCATACCTGCTTCTGCCGCATGATCCGCATAGTTCAACCCAATGCAGACATAGTTCACCGGCCGCGCGACGCAGGAACCAAGGCGCACACTCGCATCGACTTTCGGCAGCGTGTTCGGATCGATCGATGCGATCATCTTCAGCGACGGCTCTGACAGCGCAAACCCGTCGATATCGCGCACAACCGAGGACAGACAACGGATCGTACCATCCTTGGCCAGCAGCGCCGGCTTTTCGGCACCGAGCGGACCATAGCGCAGCAGTTTCATGTGAGATTCTCCCCTTACAGCGTCAGCCCGCCGTCGACGACGACAGCCTGGCCGGTGATGAACTGTGCAGCGTCGGATGCCAGATACACGGCGAGTTCGGCAATCTCTTCCGGCGTACCGAGACGTCCCATCGGCTGCCGATCGATGAATGCCTGACGCGCAGCGTCCACCGATCCGGCCTGGGCTGCGTTCACTGCGATTCGCTCCTCCAGGCTCGGCGTCAGCACCGTTCCAGGACAGAGGCAGTTGCAGCGAATGCCGTGCTTTATGTAGTCGGTCGCGACTGACTTGGTCATGCCGATCACGGCGGCCTTGGTCGCGCTGTAGATGAAGCGGCTGGGGACGCCTTTCAGGCTGCTGGCAACCGAGGCCATGTTCAGGATCACGCCGCTCCCGCGTGTGATCATTCCCGGGATGAACGCCTGCATGGTCCGGAACATCGAACGCACGTTCAGATTGAACGCGAACTCCCACTCGTCTTCTTTCGCGTCCAACAGCGTGCCTTGATGCACGAATCCTGCGCAGTTGAACAGGATATCGACCGGGCCCGCGTCGCGCGCAGCCTGCGCGATGTCGTCAGGCCGAAGTACGTCCAGCTTAGCCGTTCGGATGTTGTCGGAAGCGATGGTTTGCACTTTCGCTGCATCGACATCGGTCGCGATCACCCGCGCGCCGGCTGCTGCAAACGCCAGAGCAGTAGCGCGGCCGATGCCCTGACCGGCGGCCGTGACGAAAGCAGTCTTGTTGGCGAGCTGTCCAGACATGGGCTGCTCCGATACGAGTTTTCCAACCTCAGTGGAAGGCCCGGCGAATGCGCCCCCAGTCTTCGATGGCATGTTCCTGTCCTGGCGGGATCGAGAATACCACCTGGTTGAACCCGGCATCGGCCAGCGCACCGATGCGCTGCGTCAGATCGGACGCGGTGCCGATGAATGAGGTGTGGCGGATCATCTCCGCCGTGATGAACGGGCGTTCGTCCGGACGCACGAACATCAGGTGTCCGCGGTGGTTGGAAAGATAGTAGGCGCGTGCTGGCTCGAAGCTGCGCGCGTGCTCGACATACGCTTCTACCGACGCGGCAAATTCCGGTCGCATGGCCAGCGGCGTGGGGTGGCCCGCAAGCGCGGTGTCAGCAGCGCGGTGCAGCAGCATGGCGGCGCGCGGGCCGGCGAGAGCCATGCCACGCGGGCCATCAACCGGCTCGCCTTCCTCCAGCACCGCCCCACCGATCCAGGCAACCGCCTGCAACTCATCGCGCGGCCGGCCGGCTTCCTGCCAGGCGCCGCGCATCTGCTCAAGCGTGGCGATGCCGCGGTCGACATCGGCGACGTTGTCGATCCAGGCGGCATCGAGCTTCGAGGTCAGTTTACGCGCCCGTGGGCCGGAAGCAGCGATATATAACGGTATCGGGTCCTGCACATTGATCAGGCCGAGTTCCGGATTCAGCAGACGGATCAGCCGGCGCTTGCCTTCGATCTCCATCTCGATTGTCTCGCCACGCCACAGCGCCTGGACGATCCGGACGTACTCTTCCATGTCGGCCAGTTTCACAGCACCGAGGCCCATTGTGCGCCGGCCGGTGAAGCCCGTGCTGATGCCAAATACGATCCGTCCTGGCGCCAGCTTGTTCAGTGAGGCAAGTGCGTTTGCTGCCACAGGCGCGATGCGGTTGGAGGGAATCAGTACGCCGGTGCCGAGTTTGATGCGCGTCGTTTTCATCGCCGCCGCGGCCATGGCGACGAACGGATCGGCACTCAGCATTTGCGTGTCGAAGAACCAGGCATGGCTGAACCCAAGCTCCTCGGCACGACGAACCAGGCGCCAGGAGTCCGCCGCGGTGGGAATGGCAATGCCGAATTGCATGATGAGCCCCTCTCACCCAGTCAATGGTTATTCCTCGACTCACCGCGTGTCTCAAGCACGTTCAGGTACAGTGTCGCCGGTTCCAGGCAGGCACCAGTGCCAAGCTGCCCCACCGTCGAGCGGTAAATCTCCTCCCACGGCGTCATGTTGACGAGCTTCGGCGGCTGCCATGCGGTACGACGAGCCTCGAGTTCGCCAGGCGGCAGCAAGACATCGACCTTCCGGTTGTTGAGATCGATGCGCATGCGGTCGCCCGTCTTCAACAGCGCCAATCCGCCGCCCGCCGCGGCCTCAGGCGACACGTTCAGGATCGAAGGCGATCCTGATGTGCCGGACTGTCGCCCATCACCCATCGTCGGCAGCGCCATGATGCCGCGTTTCAGCATGGCGGCTGGTGGCTGCATGTTCACGACCTCCGCACTGCCCGGATAACCCACGGGGCCACAATTGCGGATGATCAGCACCGACTGTTCGTCCACACCGAGAGCGGGATCCTCGATCCGGTGGTGGTAGTCCTCCGGACCTTCGAACACGATGGCCTTGCCTTCGAACACGTTCGGACGTTCGGGGTTCGACAGAAAGCGCTTGCGGAACTCCTGGTCAATCACGCTGATCTTCATCACGGCGCTGTCGAACAGATTGCCTGATAACACCACGTAGCCGGCTGCTTCCTTCAGCGGATTGTTGTACGATCGGATAACCTCCCGATCGCCGTCCGGCACGCCTTCCAGGTTCTGCGCCAGAGTTCGGCCAGTGACAGTCATCACGTCGCCGTGCAGCTTGCCGGCAGCCAGCAGCTCCTTCAGGACCGCTGGGACCCCACCGGCACGATGGAATTTCTCACCCAGGAACCGGCCGGCGGGCTGCAGATCCACCAGCAACGGAATATCCGGTCCCAGCCGCTGCCAGTCATCCAGCGTGTGTTCGACGCCCATATGCCGAGAGATAGCCACCATGTGGATCGGGCAATTCGACGATGCACCCAGGGCGGCGGCCGCGACGACAGCGTTCTCGAACGCCTGCTTCGTCATGATGTCCGATGGGCGCAGATTTTCGCGCACCATGCCAACAATGCGCCTACCGGTCTCGAACGCCATCCAGCCGCGCTCGCGATACGGCGCCGGAATCGCGGCACATCCGGGCAGCGACATGCCGAGTACCTCGGCCAGCGAATTCATCGATGTGGCGGTGCCCATCGTGTTGCAATGGCCGACTGACGGTGCCGATGACGAGACCATCTGCATGAATTCGTCGTAGTTGATCTTGCCTTCCGCGTGGAGCTTGCGGCCCTCCCAAATGATTGTGCCCGAGCCGGAGAGGCGGCCTTGCCACCAGCCGTCCAGCATCGGGCCGCCGGACAGTACGATCGCTGGGATGTTCACCGTCGCAGCGCCCATCAGGCAGGCGGGCGTCGTCTTGTCGCAGCCGGTGGTGAGCACCACGCCGTCGATCGGGTAGCCGTGCAGCACCTCGACGAGGCTGAGATAGGCGAGGTTGCGATCGAGCGCTGCCGTGGGCCGCTTGCCGGTCTCCTGAATGGGATGAATGGGAAATTCCAGCGGCACGCCGCCAGCGTCGCGAATGCCGTCGCGCACGCGACTGGCGAGCTCGATATGGTGCCGGTTGCACGGTGAAAGATCGGAGCCGGTCTGCGCAATGCCGATGATCGGCTTCCCGCTACGCAACTCGTCTGGCGTGATCCCGTAATTCATGTAGCGCTCGAGATAAAGCGCGGTCATGGCCGGGTCGGCGGGATCATCAAACCAACGGCGGGAACGCAAACGCCTGCCGTTACCTTCATCAGCAGCCATGGTTCAGCCTCCTGCATAGGACGCGGTCGCGCGTGGCGACCGCGCCCGTTCGCGTCAGGACTCCGCGCCTTGGATTATGTTGCCAAAGCGGACAAAGGTCTTGCCGTCCCACTTCTCCAACTGCATCGCCCTGATCGGATGATAGTTGGTCGGGCTGGTGTTGATCTTGATGCCAGGCAGCAGCAGTGGGTTGTCCATCTCATGGATATTGGTCGCTTGCTTCATGACGTTCTCACGCGAGAAGTCACCCTTGCACTGCTTCAGCACCTTCAGCATCGTATCGCTGACTGCATAGGCGGCAATGTAGCCACCATCAGTCTGATCAGCACCCGGCAAATACTTGTCCATGAAGGCCCGCCATTCCTTCATGCCCGCATCGTCCTTGAACGCGGGATCAGTGGGATCCTTCAGGTAAGCCGCGCTGATCATGCCAACGGCATTCTCTGGGCCGGCCGGTGTGAGAACCGCTCCAACCGAGATGGCGACGTTGGTCATGAAGAACATCGGCTTCCAGCCGAGATCATGCACCTTGCGAATTGCCTGCGCAGCGAACTTCGGTGTGGCCGCGACTAGTAGTACGTCCGCCCCAGACGCCTGGAGTTGTGTGATCTGGCTGTCCACGGTCGGATCGGTGACCTCATAGGTCGCCTCGACCACCATCTTGCCGTACTTATCCCCGAGTACGTCCTTCACGCCGGCCGGGTAGTCCTTACCGAAGTCGTCGTTCTGATACAGGATGGCCAACTTGGCGTTCGGCTTCTCCTGCAGCATGTACTTCGTATAGATCTGCGCTTCCGTGCGGTAACTTGGCTGCCAGCCGATCGTCCAGGGGAACTCTTTGTAGTTGCCCCACTTGTCCGCGCCGGTGGCGACGAAGAGCTGCGGCACCTTCTTCTGGTTCATGTAGCGTTCGATGGCGCTGTTTGTCGGCGTCCCCAGCGTATTGAACGTGAAGGCGACTTGATCCTGTTCCACCAGCTTTCGGATCTGCTCCACTGTCTTGGGCGGGCTATAGCCGTCGTCGTACGAGATGAAGTTGATCTTGTGGCCAGCCACGCCACCCTGATCGTTCACCATCTTGTTGAAGTAGGCCTGCTCGAGCTTGCCAAGCACGCCGTAGGCCGAAGCCGGACCGCTGTATGGGTTGGTATGGCCAATCTTGATCTCGGTCGCGGTAACACCGGGTGTGTTGGCGGCAACCGCACCTACTGCGACAGCAACGGCCAATGTGGCCGCGGTGATATAGGCAATTCTTGCAGACATCGAACGTGCATCCTCCTTCGTGAGCGGCAATTTTCAGCCGCGGCCTAATGAGGCACGCCGCGCCGGTTGATGCAACAGCACTCAGTCAGCCGATGCCTCGCCGAATCCGACGAGAAGCTGCCCTTCGACAACGCTGTCGCCGACCCGGCAGGAGACGGAGGCAACCACGCCATCCGATGGTGCCGTCAGACGGAACACCGTCTTCATCGCCTCCAGGACCACCATGACCTGTCCGCGGGTAACTGCCATGCCTGGTTCCGCAGCGACCTGCGTCACCTGGCCGGGTATTGGCGCGATCAGCCTGCCGCCGGCATCGTCCTCCTCGGCTGCCGCAGCCATCAGGTCGGGCAGTTGCAGTCGCCA
>CAYRTL010000179.1:0-6157 GCA_964427005.1 uncultured Acetobacteraceae bacterium | reverse complement strand
GGCTCAAGGCCGGCCATGACGACGGAGGGCATCACAACTGCGGGCCGCTCAGTATCTCCGCGGCAATCTTGCGATGCTGCCACTTGCCGTCTGACAGCGCCCCCTTCCACGTTCCGTTCTCCACCACCACCTTACCGCGCAACACAGTCAGGCATGGCCAGGCTTCCATCTTGCGGCCTTCCCATGGCGTATAGTCGGCTTCGTGCAGGTCCTGTGCGCGGATCACACGCTTGTCCGCCGGATCGAGCACGCAGATATCGGCATCCGAACCTGCCGCCAGCGCGCCCTTGCGCGGATACAGGCCCATGATCTTTGCCGCATTGGTCGAGACCAGATCGACATAGCGCGACAGCGAGTAGCCGCGCTTTCCGACCATCTCGGTGTACATCAGCGCGACACGCGGCTCGACGCCGGCATTGCCCCCGGTCGTGTCATCGATGCGCACGCCCTGCAGCTTCTTCGCCAGCGTGCAGCAGATTTCGTCCGTCGCGACGCAGTTGATGCTGCCGTCCAGCGTGCCCGACCACAGCGCCGCCTGATCCTCCGCCGACTTCAGTGACGGATAGGTGTGATAGATCTGCCCGTTCGGCCGCTTGTAGTCCTCGCTCGTGTACAGCATGTACTGGTGCAGCGACTCGCCATAGATCGGCACCCCGCGAGCACGCGCTTCACGGATCGCGCTGACACCGCTCGCTGCTGACGTGTGCATCATATACAGGGTGGCGCCCACCTTCTCCGCCAGCCTGATCACGCGACGGAACGAGATATCTTCAGACAGCGTGTTGTGCACCTCCGCCATGTTGGCAAACCCGGTCCGTCCTTCGCGGATAAGCTTGCCGTACATGTGCATCACGATGTCATTGTCCTCGGAGTGAATGACGCCGAGACCGCCGCTCGCCTTCAGCACCTGGAACACTTCCCAGATGTCGCCGAAATCCACCATGCGTCCCTTGCGGGAGGGCGTGATGTCGGTGGTGAAGATCTTCACCGTCGGAAATCCGGCCTGGATCGCTTCGGCCAACTGGCCTGGCAGGTCCAGCGGCAGCGCGCCTTCCACCATGATGTGCTGCGCGTAGTCGCAGGCGCAGTGGCCTTTCCAGTCCTCCTCGCGCTTCGCGATCGCGTCCTGCACGTTGTCGCCCTGACTGGCGCGCGTAAAGTCGATAATCATCGTGGTGCCGCCATGTACCGCCGCGCGCCCGACCACATCCGGCGGATCGGTCAGTCCGGCGCTGCCATCCGGATTGGGCAGGAACCACTTGCAGTGCACGTGCGGATCGATGCCGCCCGGTATGACAATTTTGCCGGTCGCATCGATAAGGCGCGCGCCGTCGGGAAGCGGCAGGCTGCCCTTGGCGGCAACCGCGACGATTTGCTCGCCGGTGATTGCGATGTCATAGGCACCCACACCTTGCGGCGTCACCACGGTATCGCCACGCACCACCAGATCGACCATCGCGTTCCCTCCGTTTCCTGCCGCATGGTTCCGCGTCCGGCGGAATCAGGCAAGCGGCCGTGATGCCAGCCGCGCCTTGAGCCGCGGCGCGGCGAAGTCGAGCAACGCGCGCTGCTTGATCGGCAGGAAGCGGCCGGCAGCATAAACAAGGCTCACCTGCAGGGGCGCGGGCTGATAATCATCCAGCACGGTCGTCAGCATTCCGGCCGCCACCGACGCCGCGACGTGATACGAAACACCCGTGTGAGGCCGACGCCGGCGCGGGCGGCATCGCACGCGGCCTCGGCGTTCGTTACGACGAGCCGCGGCGGACAGGCTCCCGGTCTCCGCCACCGCCAGCACGAGCATCGCGCCGGAAAAGCTCAATGGCGTGTATGGCGGCACCAAGGCGTTCGTCCTGGCCTTCAGCCAATCGCTGCAGCACGAGCTCACGAACAGGAACGTCCGGGTGCAGTCGGTGCTGCCGGGTGCCACGGCGACCGAGTTCTGGGACCTCTTCGGCACGCCACTGCACAAGCTTCCCACCGCGATCGTCATGTCGGCGGAGGACATGGTGGACGCCGCCCTTGCCGGTCTTGACCAGGGCGAAACCGTCACCATCCCATCGCTGCAAGACAAGGCCGAGTGGGATCGCTTCGAGGCTGCGCGCCTCGCGATGTCCGGTAAGCTCTCGAGCGCGGTTCCCGCTGCTCGTTACGCCGTATCCTGAGGAGGTAGGCAATGCCCGACATCGACTCTTCGACAGGCGTGAACCACGCCCGGCGCCGCCTGATCGTCAGCGCCGCCGCGAGCGTGGCCGCCGCGGGGCTGGGCTTCGGGTCCACGAGCGGACGGGCGAGGCCAATGGCTTCTGACGCCGCAGCCAGGTTGCCTGTCGAAGGCGCGTTGCCATCCTTCGGCGGCGCGACGGGGTGGTTGAATTCCACGCCGCTCACCGCGGCAGGTCTGCGCGGCAACGTGGTCCTCGTCAACTTCTGGACCCTGACCTGCATTTACTGGCTGCGGACTTCGCCCCATGTCAGCGCCTGGGCCGCGAAATACAAGCAACAGGGTCTGACGGTGATCGGCGTGCACACGCCGGAGTTCTCGTTTGAACAGGACATCGACAACGTTCGTCATGCCGCGAAGGACCTGAACCTCGACTATCCAATCGCGGCCGACAACCGCTATGCAATCTGGCGCGCGTTCAATAACCACTATTGGCCGGCCCTCTATTTCGTCGATGCGCAGGGCCGTATCCGCCACCATCAGTTCGGCGAGGGAGACTATGAGCAGTCGGAAGAGGTTATCCGTCAGCTCCTGACCGAAACCGGACGTGTCGATCTCGATGGCGCTCCGGCGTCCGTCGAGGGCGCGGGCGTACGAGCGGCCGCCGATTGGGCCAACCTGAAGTCGCCAGAGACCTATGTCGGCTACGGGCACGCTGAAAGGTTTGCGTCTCCCGGCGGCATACGCGAAGACCTGCCCAACCTCTACCGGGCCGCATCAGCGTCACTCAATTCCTGGGGGCTCTCCGGCGTCTGGACGGTGGGCGAAGAATTCGCCGCGTTGAACAAAGCGTCGGGTCGCATCACCTACCGTTTCCACGCGCGCGATCTTCACCTCGTCCTGGCGCCGCCCGCGCCCGGGCGCGCAATTCGCTTTCGCGTCATGATCGATGGCGCGGCCCCTGGTGCTGATCATGGTGGTAACGTGCAAGCCGATGGACTGGGGACAGTGCAAGAGGGGCGCTTGTATCAGCTCATCCGGCAGACAGGCGCCATCGGCGATCGGACCTTCGAGATCGAGTTCCTCGATCCCGGCGTCAGGGCTTACGCATTCACGTTCGGATAAATCTGCAGACAACCAACCCAGGAGAGACGTCGATGCGCAGAATCGAATCCTCCAACAAAATCAACCAAACGCGTCGTCGCCTGATCAGCGTGGCCGCCGCAACCCTGGCCGCCACAGGGGGCGGCGCCGTTGCGCGCGCACAGTTAGGGCCGGTGCTGGCGGTCAGGCCGGGCACCCATACGTCGTTTGAAGCGCTCAAGCAGATCGATGCCGGCCTTCTCAATGTCCGCTACGCGGAGGCCGGTCCTGCCGATGGACGCCCGGTCGTCCTTCTGCACGGCTGGCCCTACGATATTTACAGCTACGTTGACGTGGCCCCGCTGCTGGCGTCGGCGGGTTACCGGGTGATCGTCCCTTATCTGCGCGGCTATGGAACAACGCGCTTCCTTGCCGCCGACACGTTCCGCAACGGCCAGCCATCCGCGCTCGCGCTCGATCTCATCGCGTTGCTGGATGCCCTCAAGATCGAAAAAGCCGTTCTCGCGGGCTACGATTGGGGGGCACGGACCGCCGACATTGCCGCCGCGCTGCGGCCGGAACGTGCCACGGCGCTCGTCTCGGTGAGCGGGTATCTGATCGGCAATCAGAAGAGCGGCCAGGTTCCGCTGCCGCCCGCGGCGGAGCTGCAGTGGTGGTATCAGTTCTATTTCGCCACCGAGCGTGGCCGCATTGGCTACGCACAGAACCGGCGCGCGTTCGCGAAACTGATCTGGCAGCTCGCCTCACCGAAATGGGCGTTTGACGAGGCGACGTTCGAGCGCAGTGCCGTGGCGTTCGACAATCCCGATCACGTTGACGTCGTTATTCACAATTACCGTTGGCGCCTCGACCTGGCGGCTGGCGAGCCTCGCTACGACGATCTCGAAGCACGGCTCGCGGCGGCTCCGGTCATCAGCGTGCCGACGATTACCCTCGAAGGCGATGCCAACGGCGCACCGCACCCCGATCCGTCCGCCTATGCCGGCAAGTTCTCAGGCAAGTATGAGCACCGTCTGATCACCGGCGGCATTGGCCACAATCTGCCACAGGAAGCACCGGAGGCGTTTGCGCAAGCGGTGATCGACGTGAGCCGAGCGTAGTCTTTCAAACCGCCGCACTGCCGGCGCAGAAACACGACACCTCCACCGGCACATCGGCGCGGGCCCCGGCGAACTCCACCCGTTGGCGGATCAGCGCGGCCTCCGCAGTCTCGCCACGCTGCTCCAGGCAATCCAGCAGCCCGCGCATCGCCCACACATTGTCCGGATGGATCTGCGCGCGCGGCAGCGCGCCGCCTAGACCGAGATCCTCGCGATACACCGCCTCCGCTTCCGCCGCGCGGCCCTGCTCCAGCAGCAGCGCACCCAGCGCGTGACGCACTGGCTGCATCCAGCCCCAAGGCTCGTCGTACGGCAGATCATCCTCCAGCGCGATCGCCGCCCGCAGATGGCCAAACGACGCGTCGTGCTCGCCGCGGCGGTAGGCGATCTCGCCCTCCAGCATCTCCTCGGCGATCGCCAGCAACTGCACGCATGGCACGTTGTGGATGTAGCGGGACTTCGGCACGCGTTGCGCGGCCTCGCGGAACAGCGCCTGTTCGGCCTCCGCCGCCGGCACGTCGCCCAGCGCGGCATGCGCGACGCCCTTGGCGTAGTGCATCATCGCCACGCTGTTGCAGTACAGGTCGCGATCCTCGGGCAGATCCTGCGCGATGATCTCGTGCCATTTGCCGAAGCGGATCAGCACGTGCTGGCGGATGGAGACGTAGCCCTCGAAGAAGTCGGCCATAGGCGGCGAGGGAATACGCAGAAACTCCTCGGGCATGGTCTCGATCAGTTCGTCGGCCGCGGCGATGGCGGGTGCGTATTGGCCGAGGAACATCGCGCCATAGGCGGCGAAGTGGTAATTGTGAATCCGGTAGCCGGAATAGAAGTTCATCGGCCCCGCTCGGTCGTAGAACTTGCGGTCAGCGATGATCGCCTTCTGATTCCAGTGCATCGCGTCGCGATAGTGGCCGCATTGTATATCGATGTGTGTGGGCATGTGTGTCAGGTGGCCCATATCCGGGCTTATTTCGCGCAGCCGATCGCCGGTGACCAGCGCGACTTCCGGATGCGGCGACATCTCCATCAGGTGCACATGAAGGTGCAGCAGGCCGGGATGGTTCAGCGCTCCCGGCAGATCGCGGAACGCCGACTCCAGCACCTCGCGTGCCTCGAGCGTGCCGGCACCAGGCGCCGGTCCGCCGGTGCGCAGGTCCCACATACGCCAGGGCGTTCGGTTGAGGATCGCCTCCACGAAAATGGCGCGCAAATCCAAATCGTCTGGATGCGCGCGATGCGCGAGGCGCATGGCGTCGGCGAAGGCGTCGTTCCAGGGGCGCTGGTCCTCGATGGGCGCGCGCTGCGGATAGCGGGCGGGCAGCGCCTCGATCAGCGCGCGTTCCGGCGCGCTGACGCTGCCGATGAGAGCGAGTGCCGCCTTCGCGGCGTCATAGCTACGCGCGAGCGCAGCAGCCTTGCCGGCGGGATCCATCAGTTCCCAGGGGAAGTTGTAGTTCGGCCCCGCCGCATAGCCGATGCCCCAATGCGCCATGGCACAATCCGGATCAGCTTCCAGCGCCTTCTCGAAGCAACGGATCGCCTCCTCATGGTGAAAGCCGAAGCACCAGTTGAGGCCGCGGTCGAACCAGCGCTGTGCGTCCGCGGACGCTGTCGTCACCGTGCGCGAATACGGGCCGAGATCGTACGGATAGTCCATGTCGTCTCCTCCCTCTGTTTGGCCGAGTTGGCTATCGCTGTCCGAATATGTCTCGCAGCACCGCCCCCGCTGCGCCCGCTTCCACCGTCTGCGCGGTGCTCGCCTCCGTCTTGCCAAGATACGGCATCA
>CAYRTL010000178.1:0-6259 GCA_964427005.1 uncultured Acetobacteraceae bacterium | reverse complement strand
GTCGCTGTCGTCGATTACGGCAGCGGCAATCTCACCTCGGCTTCGCGGGCCCTGGTATTGGCGGCGGGACGCGAGGGCCTGGACGCCGAGGTCAAAGTGACGGCTGATCCCGAATACGTCGGACGCGCGGACCGGATTGTGCTGCCTGGCCAGGGCGCCTTCGCCGATTGTGCTCGCGGACTGGCAGCGGTCGCCGGCATGCGGCAGGCGATCGAGACTGCCACGAATGCCGGCGCACCATTCCTGGGCATCTGCGTCGGCATGCAGCTCATGGCCGAGAGAGGCCTGGAGCACGAGATCACCCAAGGCTTCGGCTGGATCAAGGGCGAGATCGCCGAAATGCAAGCGGTCCGCCTTCGCCTGCCACAAATGGGCTGGAACGCCCTGGATTTCGTTCCGAACAGCCATAAATTGCTTGATGGCCTGACCCCGGGCGACCACGTGTATTTCGTCCACAGCTACGCACTCATCGGCGGCAGTTCGCGGGAAGTAATCGCGACGACCGATTATGGCGGGCCGGTGGTGGCGATGGTGGCGTCGGGCAATCGGGCCGGCACGCAGTTCCATGTCGAGAAGAGCCAGGAGGTCGGCATTCGCATCCTCAGCAACTTCCTGCGCTGGAATCCCTGACGCATGGCAGACGAAGTCACGCCGCTTCCGGCACAGCGCCTGATCGAGCGCGTCACGGAGTTCACCGAAGACGATTTGCACGCGCTATGCGATGCGACGTCCGCGGCGATCATTGATGGCGGCGGTTTCGGCTGGGTGAACCCGCCGGGCATGCTGGCGCTCGAGACGTACTTCCGCGGCGTATTGCTTGTTCCGGAGCGCGAGCTGTTCGTCGCCCGGCTGAATGGGCAAATCGTCGGTTCGGCGCATCTGGTGCGTCCGCCGCGCAATAACGAAGCGCAGGCGCACGCCGCGCAACTCATGCATTCCTACATCGCCCCGTATGCGCGCGGTCATGGCCTGGCACGCATGCTGACGCTTGGGGTGGAGGAGCGCGCCCGTGAGCTGGGGTACCACGTTCTGAACCTCGACGTACGCGAGACACAGGAGGCAGCGATCCGGCTGTACGAATCGCTGGGCTTTGAGTGCTGGGGCGTGCACCCGGACTATGCGTTCGTTCGCGGCACCGTGGTCCGCGGGTTGTTCTACTTCAAGCGGCTAAGGCGGCCGAACCAGCGGAGGAGCCAGGCCGCCGGATGACGGCGCTGACGCTCTATCCAGCGATTGACTTGAAGGATGGTCAGTGCGTGCGCCTGCGGCGCGGCGCGATGGACGAGGCGACGGTGTATTCGTCCGATCCGGCCGGCCAGGCGCGCGCATGGCAGAGCGCCGGCTTCTCGTGGCTGCATGTGGTCGATCTGAACGGCGCCTTCGCCGGCACGCCCGTGAACCGCAGCGCGATAGCGGACATCCTGGCTGCCGTGACCATACCCGTGCAGCTCGGTGGCGGGATCCGCGACATGGGCACCGTCGAGGCCTGGCTGGAAGCCGGGGTGCGCCGCGTAATCCTCGGCAGCGCGGCCGTGAAGAACCCTACGCTGGTTCGTCAGGCCTGCCGCGTCTTCCCCGGCCGCATCGTTGTCGGGATCGACGCGAACGAGGGCAAGGTGGCGACCGAAGGTTGGGCCGAGACGTCGTCGGTCGATGCCCGCGATCTTGCACTCTCATTCGAGGACGCGGGTGTTGCGGCCATCGTTTACACCGACATCGGCCGCGACGGGATGCTGACCGGCCTCAACCTCGCCCAGACAGTGGCCCTCGCCTCGGCGCTGGTCACCCCTGTGATTGCATCGGGTGGCGTTGCTGGCCAGCAGGATCTGATCGAGTTGAAATCAGCGGCAACAGGCACATGCATCGAAGGCGCCATCGTCGGCCGTGCATTGTACGATGGACGCATCGACCCCGCACAGGCATTGGCATTGTTGTCGCACTAGTCAGCCGCATATCCAGACAAGCAGCTTGCTTATCCAACACGACCGCGCGCTGCGATGCTGTTCCTGTGCATAAGTGCTTGCAACGGCCACGCAGACTTATTCTAAGAATCGGCATGATGTTGAAATTACGAGTCATTCCTTGTCTGGACGTGAAGGACGGCCGGGTCGTCAAGGGAGTCAACTTCGTCTCCCTCCGTGACGCGGGCGACCCTGTCGAACAGGCCGCGCTCTACGACGCGGCCGGCGCCGATGAACTGTGCTTCCTGGATATCACGGCCAGTCACGAGAACCGCGACACGATCCTCGACGTGGTTTCGCGCACCGCTGCGCGAGTCTTCCTGCCGCTGACGGTCGGTGGTGGCATTCGCTCCACCGAAGACATGCGCCGTCTGCTGCTGGCCGGGACTGACAAGTGCAGCATCAACTCGGCGGCGGTGGCCCGCCCGGAACTGGTGCGCGAGGCGGCGCAGAAGTTCGGCAGTCAATGCGTGGTGGTCGCGGTGGATGCCAAACAATCCGGCCCCGGCCGGTGGGAGGTGTTCACCCACGGCGGCCGGCGCCCGACAGGCATCGACGCCGTCGCGTGGTGTCGGCATGTCGCGGAACTCGGCGCCGGCGAAATCCTTCTCACCAGCATGGACCGCGACGGCACTGGCCTGGGCTTCGATCTCGACCTGTTGCGCGCGGTGTGTGGTGCGGTGCGGCTGCCAGTGATCGCTTCAGGCGGTGTTGGCACATTGCAGCACTTTGTCGAAGGCGCGCAGGCGGGAGCCACAGGCCTGCTGGCGGCCAGCGTCTTCCATTTCGGGACGTTTAGCATCGCCGATGTGAAGGCCGCTTTGCACGCTGTCGGCTTGCCGGTGCGCCTGCCACGCAAGGCAGCCTGACATGGGCAAGTCAGTCAAACGGCAGCTGAGGCCGAAACCCAAGAAACCATCGAAGGCGGACAAGCGACGCGCTCCAGAGACTGCCGAAGCCTCCCGTCCTCCACCTCCTTTGGCCATCGGTCCGGCCGCTTCCGTACTCGACCGGCTATGGTCCGTGGTGATGAGCCGGCGTACTGCGAATCCGGCGGTCAGCCATTCGGCACGGCTGCTTTCGCGCGGCAAAGCGAAAGTGGCCCAGAAGTTCGGCGAAGAAGCGGTCGAGTGCCTGATTGAGGCGGTCGCCGGGAATCACGACGCGGTCGTCGCCGAAAGCGCCGACGTCCTCTACCACCTGCTTGTGCTGTGGGTCGCCTGCGGTATCCGGCCAGAGGATGTGTGGGACGAGCTGAAACGCCGCGAGGGCGTCAGCGGCATCGCGGAGAAGGCGACACGTGCGCGCAACCTGCCGGTTGCGTTTGGCCTGGAGACGACGAAAATCCCCTGATCCCCGGGACAAGCCCGGGGGCAAGCCGGGGAGATCAGCGATGGCTGTGAGCGGCCTGCCGCCATACGACGACAGCAACATTTTTGCCCGCATCCTGCGCGGCGAAATTCCCAGCAAGAAAGTGTATGAGGATCAGTGGGTGCTGGCGTTTCACGACATCAACCCGCAGGCGCCGACGCATGTGCTGGTGATCCCGAAAGGTAAGTACGTGTCGTTCGCCGACTTCAGCGCTACGGCGAGTGCCGAAGAAATCGCTGGCTTCATGCGCTCGGTTGGCAAGGTAGCGAAGGATCTCGGCCTGGAGACAAAGGGCTATCGGTTGCTCGCGAACATGGGCGAGCATAGCGGTCAGGAAGTGCCGCACTTCCACGTCCATCTGTTTGCCGGCCGGCCGCTGGGCCGGATGCTGTCGACGTAACCGGAGGCTCTCCAATGTCGGACATCCACCTGCGCCACGGCATTTTCCTGCCGCCGTTCCATCCGATGGATGAGAACCCGGCCGCCTGCATGGATCGCGACCTCGAGCTGATGCAGTGGCTCGATCGGCTTGGCTTTCATGAGGCCTGGATCGGCGAGCACCATTCCGCAGGCTGGGAAACAATAAGCTCGCCGGAGCTGTTCATCGCCATTGCCGCCGAACGGACGCGGTCGATCCGGTTCGGCACGGGCGTGATTTCGCTGCCGTACCACAATCCACTGATGGTGGCGAACCGCATCATCCAGCTCGATCACCATACGCGGGGCCGCGTCATGTTCGGCGCCGGCCCTGGCCTGCTGGCATCGGATGCCCTGATGCTGGGGATCGACCCGAATACTCAGCGCGATCGCATGGCTGAAGCGCTCGACGTGATCCTGCGCTTCTTCCGCGGTGAAATCGTTACCGAGAAAACCGACTGGTACACCTTCGTCAACGCGCGGGCGCATCTGCGGCCGTATACACGGCCCCATCCAGAGGTCGCCGTGGTCAGCGCGGTGACGCCGTCCGGCGGCAGGCTGGCCGGCAAGTATAACCTCAGCATGATCTGCGTCGCCGCTACCAATCCGTTCGGCTACGATGCGCTCGCCGCGAACTGGCAGATCGCCAACGACATCGCAGCCGAAGAGGGCCGCACGATGGACCCGTCCCGCCTGCGCCTGGTCGGGCCGATGCACATCGCGGAAACACGCGCCCAGGCGTTTGAGAACGTGAAGTTCGGTTTCGAGCGGTATCTCGGCTATCTCAATAACAATCAGCCGCGCTTCATCGTGCCGCCGGGACACGACGCTGCCGAGTGGTTCGTCGAGAACAAGTTCGGCGTCATCGGTACGCCGGACGATGCGATCGCGCTGATCGAGCGTTTGCAGGCGAAGCAGGGTGAGTTCGGGGTGTTCCTGCAGCAGGCGCACAACTGGGCGGACTGGGAGCAGACAAAGCGTTCCTACGAACTCTACGCGCGTTACGTGATGCCGCACTTCTCCGGCGACAACATCCCACGCATCGAATCCTTCAACTGGTGCACAGATCACCGAGACGAACTGACCGAGAAGCGTTCGGCGGCTGCACGCGCCATGTTTGACAAACATGAGGCCGAGATGCGCGCGGCACGAGAAGCACGCGAGGCTGCGCCGATGGTGCGACCCAAAGTGGGACGCGAGGCCTGGTGACGTGTCCGATGTCGTCCTTGTGGTGCCCGAACATCCCGCCGCGGCGGGTATGCTTCTGGGCGCCACACGGCGGCTTGCGGAGCTATGTAAGGCGACGCGGATCTATGCGCTGGTTGTCCGCACTCCGCCCGAGGCGCTGATCTCACCCAGCGAGGAGGTGCTGACGGCTGAGCGCGAAGCAGCGCTGCGTCAGTCGGAGGCCGCTCGAGCTGCCGCCGTCCAGGCGGAAATCGATGCATGGGCTGCCGACCTGCCGGCCGGCACCACTGCCGAACGCATCGACATCGATGGCGATGCAGAAGCAGTCATCGAAGAACGGGGCCGGCGCGCAGATTATCTGGTCATCGAACAGCCAGCCGCGCACGATTACGGCACAAGCTGGCATGCCCTCCGCTCTGCCTTGTTTACCAGCGATCGGCCCGTACTGATGGTACCGCCGCAGTCATCGGCGATGTTTGGTCGCCGCGTTGCCATTGCCTGGCGCGACGATGAACGAGCGACCAAGGCGGCGCTCGCGGCATTGCGGTGCCTGACGCAGGCGGAGCGCGTGTTCGTTCTGGTCGGCACACGCGGTGCGACGGCAACCTTGCCGTCGATCCTGACGGAACACGGCGTTCCTGCGGAATTGCACACGTTGGCCGCTGGCGCGGGGGGCTTAGGCGCAGCACTGCTCGACAAGGCGCACGAGCTTGGCGCTGATATGCTGGTGATGGGTGCGTATCAACATTCGCCGCTACGCGAGCTGCTCCTGGGCGGGGTCACGCGGCACATGCTGATGCATGCTGACATTCCGGTCCTCATGCGCCACTGACCATACGGTGCACCGGCGACGCCTTGCCGTCATGGCCGGCCCACGTGCCGGCGATCAGCAGCGGTAGAGTGCCGCGGCGGATGGTCACGACGAAGGACTATCAATACTCCTGACCATTGAGGCAAAGCCACATGCCTTCATAGGCCGTACGGCTCGCCTTCGCGCAACGGATGATCTCGTCCTCTTTATATTTGCCGGCGTCGATGGCCTCGGCGAGCACGATGCGGGTGTGGTCCTGATGTTCTATGCACTGCTCGTAGAGCGGACCCTTTACCTTGGTATCGGTCTTCCGGGTCTTCAGCAGGCACCACGTCACGGTGTCGAACAGCGGCATGTTGTCACTGGTCATGGGCGTGTTAGGCGGCCGCCTGCCGAACTCCGCCGGCACAATGTCCTCGACAGCCTGTGACGCACCAGCGGCTCGTGGCTGTTGTTCTGTCGTCTTCTTCGGCGGCCCACCGCATGCGGCGAGTGCGGTCGCGGCGGATAG
>CAYRTL010000177.1:0-6299 GCA_964427005.1 uncultured Acetobacteraceae bacterium | reverse complement strand
ATCGCGCGCGCTTCCGGCTTGAACAGATGCACCACGATGTCGCCGGCATCGATCAGCACCCAATCGGCGCCACCGGCTCCTTCCACCTGCACGCGCTTCAGCCCAGCCTCATGCAGCTTCTCCGACAGATGCTCGGCCATGGCGGTGATCTGGCGGTCCGCCAATCCCGTCGCAATCACCATGCGATCGCAGAATGACGCCTTCCCGGCCAGATCAAGTGTCACGACGTTCTCCGCTTTGTCGTCCTCCAGGCTACCCACGATGACTGACTGAATCCGCTCCAGTGCGGATGATGGTTCCGCCTTGCGAGGGCGGCGTGGCGTGGCAGGACGCGGGCCGGCAGCAATCGTCTTCTTCCGCGGCGTTCCAGGCGTCTTGCCGGCTTCGGGCAGCGTGGGCTTGGCGACCTTCTTGCGCGGGGCGGCACGGTGTCGCGCGGGAGAGAACGGTTTCGGCGGCTTGGCTATGGCTTTGCTCCTTTGCTGGCGCGGATCGCGCTGGCCGAGGCCGCGCTCTGCGGCCCGCATAGAAAAACCCACGCAGGCGGCGCGAGTTCGGCCAGCACCGGCGCGGATCGCGCACGGCGTCTTGCATGAGCGAATCGGCGTGCAGCATGGCTGGACAAGGCGCGATGATTGTAGCTGGGTCGCGGCAGCACGGCGAAGGAAATGCGGCGTGCGAACTCCCGCCAGCGTCGCCAGCGCGGCAACTCCGCCAGAATGTCCGCACCCATCAGCCAGACGAAACGCGCACGTGGAAACTGCCGCAGCAGGCGGCGCAGCGTGTCGATCGTGTAGCGCGTGCCGAACACCTTCTCGATGGCACTCACCAGGACGTGCCTGTCGCCTGCGAGCTTGCGCGCCGATGCCAGGCGCTGGCTGAGTGGCGCCATCCCGCGTTCCGGCTTCAGCGGATTCCCAGGCGACACGAGCAGCCATACCTGGTCGAGACGCAGACGCTTCCGTGCAAGATCGATGATGTGGCGGTGACCCGCATGCGCCGGATTGAACGAACCACCAAGAAGACCGATCCGCATTCGCCGCCGGTCGCCGAAGCGGGGGATTGGCTCATGCCGGTTCGGCGTCTTCAGGGACGCACCTGCCCGGTGCCAATGACCAGATAGCGATAGGTGGTCAGTTGTTCCGGACCCACCGGTCCGCGCGCATGGATGCGGCCGGTGGCGATGCCGATCTCGGCACCGAAGCCGAACTCGCCGCCGTCGCAGAATTGCGTCGAGGCGTTCCACAGTGCCACGGCACTATCGACGCCATTGAGAAACCGCTGCGCCGCCACTTCGTCCTCGGCCACGATCGCGTCAGTATGTTCAGAGCCATGCCGGGTGATGTGCGCCAGCGCGGCATCCACGCCGTCAACAACAGCGACCGACAGGATCGCATCCAGCCACTCGGTGTCGAAGTCGGCATCGGTCGCGGCTGCAAGATCGGGCACGATGTCGCGCGCCGCAGCATCCGCGCGGAAGTCGCAGCCAAGCGCACGCAGATCATCAATGATCGACGGCAGCAGTGCCGGCGCGATGGCGCGATCGATCAGCAGCGTCTCGGTTGCGCCACAGATACCCGTGCGGCGCATCTTCGCATTGGCCACGATGCGACGAGCCATCGCGTGATCTGCGGACGCATGGACGTATGTGTGGCAAAGCCCTTCGGCATGCGCGAGCACCGGGACGCGCGCCTCACGCTGCACGCGTTCGACCAATGACTTTCCGCCGCGCGGCACGATCAGATCCAGCAGACCGGCAGCGGCCAGCATCGCGGCGACATAGGCCCGATCGGCGTTCGGCGCGATCTGCACGCAGGCTTCAGGCAGACCCGATGAACGCAATCCGGCAACAAGCGCCGCATTGATCGCGGAGGCGCTGCGTACGCTTTCTGACCCGCCGCGCAGGATCACGGCGTTGCCCGACTTCAGGCAGATGCCGGCGGCGTCCGCTCCCACATTCGGACGGCTCTCGTAGATCATACCAATAACGCCAATCGGCGTAGCGATGCGCTGGATCCGCAACCCGTTCGGCCGCGTCCACTCCGCCAGGGTCCGCCCCAGCGGGTCAGGCAACAGCGCGATATCTTCCAGGCCCTTGGCCATCGCCTCCACGCGCGCGTCGGTCAGAGCCAGACGATCGCGGAATGCGGCCGTGCCGGTGCAAGCAGTCAGGTCGGCTGCGTTCGCCGCGAGTATCTCCGCTGAATGCGCACGCAGGGATGCCGCCATCGCGCGCAAGGCCGCATTGCGCTCTGCATCCGGCGTGCGCGCCAGCACGTGCGAGGCATCGCGCGCCGCATGTGCGGCACGCTGCAGATGCTGGGTCGCTTCGATCTCGATGTGCATCGCCGACGTTCCTCTCAGCTCAGTCTGCCGCCGCCGCGCCGATCAAAGCAAGACGAGGTCATCGCGATGGATGATCTCGTCGCGCCCACGCCAGCCGAGTATTGCTTCGATCTCATCCGAACGATGCCCGGCGATCCGTTCGGCATCGGCGCTGGCATACGCGGAGAGGCCACGCGCCAGTGCCTTCCCATCCAGGCTTCGCACCACCACAGGATCGCCGCGCTCGAACGCGCCTTCGACGGCGCGCACGCCGGCGGGCAATAGAGAGCGGCCTGCGGCGAGCGCGCGGGCGGCACCCGCGTCCACCACCAGAGTGCCAAGCGGTGCCAACGCGCCGGCAATCCATCGCTTGCGCGCCGAACGTCCTTCCGGAGCGGCGAGAAACCAGGTGCAGCGGGCGCCTTGTTCCAGCGCGGTAAGCGGCCGATCGATGTGGCCCTGCGCGATTGCCATGGCACAACCGGCTTGCGTCGCAATGCGCGCTGCCACGAGCTTGGTTCGCATGCCGCCGGATGAATAGCCGGGTGGCGGCTCGCCGCCCATCGCTTCGATATCGGGCGTGATTGTCGTCACGAGCGGGATGTGCATCGCTGACGGGTCGCGTCGTGGATCGCCGGTGTAGAGCCCGTCGATATCCGACAGCAGCACGAGCTGATCGGCCTGAGTCATTTCGGCAACGCGCGCAGCAAGACGATCGTTGTCACCGAAGCGGATCTCAGTCGTTGCCACGGTGTCGTTCTCGTTGATGACCGGGATGCAGCCGAGACCAAGCAGCGTGTTCAGGGTTGCACGAGCGTTGAGATACCGGCGACGGTCTTCGGTGTCGTCGAGGGTCAGCAGCAACTGCGCCGCGGTGAGTCCTTTCGCCGAAAGAGCTTCGCTCCAGGCTTGCGCGAGGCGGATCTGTCCGACCGCCGCCGCAGCCTGCTGCTCCTCCAGGCGAAGGCGCGGCTGGAGCAGGCCGAGTGAACGCCGTGCCAAGGCGATAGCGCCGGAGGACACGACGACAATGTCGGCGCCGCGGGCACGCAGCGATGCGATATCCGCGGCGACGCCGTTCAGCCAAGTCGTTCGGGGCGCGGCTTCCTCCTGATCGACAACGAGCGCACTGCCGATTTTCACGACCAGCCGCTGCGCGGAACCGACGGAAGGAGTCATGCGTGCAACTTCCGCTCCGCTTCCAGCGCCCCCTCCCCGGCCCTCCCCCGCTGCGCGGGAGAGGGAGTGGTGTGGATCATGGAGTACAGCGTTCGCAAAACTTCCGGCACGCCCTGGCCGGTGGCGCCCGACAACAGCATCACCGGCCGACCCGATGCCTTGGCCAGCGCGGCTCGCCGCGCAGCGGCTTCGCGCGGTGTCATGGCGTCGGCCTTGTTCAGCCCGATCAGTTCCGGCTTGTCCGCGAGGCCACCGCCATACGCGGCGAGTTCCTCGCGCACCGTGCGCCAGGCATGCACCACGTCGCCCGCTGCCCCATCCACCAGATGAAGCAACACCGCGCAGCGTTCGACATGGCCGAGAAAGCGCGTGCCCAGTCCGGCCCCTTCGTGCGCGCCTTCAATCAGGCCAGGAATGTCGGCAAGCACGAACTCCTCGCCAGCCGATAGCCGCACCACGCCCAACTGCGGATGCAGCGTGGTGAACGGGTAGTCCGCGATCTTTGGCTTTGCGGCGGACACTGCCGCGAGGAATGTGGACTTGCCGGCGTTCGGCAACCCGACCAGGCCTGCGTCCGCAATCAGCTTCAGCCGGAGCCAAACCGGGCGCTCCTCGCCGGGCCATCCCTTGTCGGCGCGGCGTGGCGCCCGGTTGGTGGAGGACTTGTAGTGCGTGTTGCCAAACCCGCCATCGCCGCCGCGCAGCAGCACGACGCGTTGGCCGGGCCGGTCCAGGTCCGCCAGCAAGGTACTGCGATCTTCCGCCAGCACCTGAGTCCCCACCGGCACCTTGATGACCACGTCGGGCGCATTGGCTCCGGTGCGATCCGATCCGGCGCCATTCCCACCCTTCTGCGCCCGGAAATGCTGGGTGTAGCGGAAGTCGATGAGTGTGTTCAGGTTGTCCACCGCCTCGAACACGATGTCCCCGCCCTTGCCGCCATTGCCGCCATCCGGGCCACCGAACTCGATGAACTTCTCGCGGCGGAACGCGACGACGCCATCGCCGCCGTTACCGGAGCGGAGATGGATCTTGGCCTCGTCGAGAAACTTCATGAGCCGTGTCCTGATGACCGGATCCAGTCCGGCCATGACGTTGAAAGAGCGGGCTTCGCCCGCGGCCAAACAGAAAAGGGGCCGGCTGGCGCCGACCCCCACTAGCAAGCAAAAGGGTGCGGCGCCCTACTCGGCGGCAGCCGGCAGCGGTGCGACGGAGACATGCACGCGGTCATCCGACCGGCGCTTGAACTCCACCTTGCCGTCGATCAGCGCGAATATGGTGTGGTCACGGCCCAGACCAACGTTGTGGCCCGGCTTCCACTTGGTGCCGCGCTGGCGGACGATGATGTTGCCTGCGACGACACTCTCGCCACCGAACTTCTTGATGCCGAGGCGCCTGCCTTCGGTGTCGCGGCCGTTGCGGGAGGAGCCGCCTGCCTTTTTATGTGCCATTTTACGCCTGTTCCTGCATCTCGACGTTCTCCGGCGCCTCGCCGGACACGACAGCCAGATTTTCCGCCGCATCGATCGCCGCAGCATCACGCTCGACTGCCTGGGAGGAGATAAGTTGCTGCCCGTCCTTTGAAAAGCCGGCGATCCGCAGCACCGTGACGTGCTGGCGATGGCCGTTCTTGCGGCGGCTGTTCTTGCGGCGGCGCTTCTTGAAAATGATGACCTTGTCGAGCCGATCCTGTGCCACGACGGTCGCCGTGACCTCCGCGCCGGCCACGGTGGGGGCCCCCACGGTCAGTCCCGCGTCGCTGCCCAGGGCGAGGACGTCCGTGAAGGTAACGGTGGCGCCGGGTTCCGCTTCCAGCTTTTCCACCTTGAGCACCGCATTCGGCGTCACCCGGTATTGCTTTCCGCCGGTGCGGATCACTGCGAACATCGCGCGAATTCCCAAATGATAGCGGGCCGCCAGGAAGCCCCGCGACCGGAGAGCGGGCGTTATAGCGGCCGGCTTCCTGGTGTCAATCTGGCGGTGAGGACATGGGCGTTCGCCATGACGAACGGGGCGCCGAGCGGGCGAGGGTTGTCCTCGCCTGCCTGGCGCCCTTGGTGGTTTGCGGTTGATGCGGGTGGGCTAGGCGGGGATGCCGAGGGGCGGGCCCGTGCCCGCCGGTTCGGGCGGGGCGGCGGGTTTGGCTTTGAGCCGGGCGACGATATGGGCAATCGGGAAGGCGCGGTTGAGCCTCTCCATGACCAGGCGAATGTAACTGCCGCCGTATTCATTGATGGCGAGGTGCAATTCGCTCCACAACGGATGGCTCGGTGCGATGCCGAGATCGCGGCAGATGTCGGCGAGGACGGCGCCAATCGGCTGACGCCTCACCTTGGCCGCGATCTGGTCTGGTGTGGGCAGTTTGGCGAGGCGGGGATCGGCGTCCTGCCGTGGCGATGGCGGCTGGACCTCGCATGGGAGGGCGCGTGGCGCGCGTGGGGATGGCGTGGGTTTGGGCTGAGGTTCGGCGTCGAGGCGGGCGGCGGTGCGGACGATCCTTTCCTCGAGCAGACGCGCGCGGAGCAGACCTTGCGTGATGCGCGCGAGGATCAGGGCGATGTCACTGGTGCCGAAGGTGCACACCAGGTTTGTGGTGTCGTTGGGGAGGGTGCGCTGGCGGAGCGTGACGGCTAGCTGCTTACCGTAGTCGACGAGCTTGCGGACGAGCGTGAGGAGGCGGCCGGACCGGCTTGATGTGGGTGGGTCGGCAGTTGCGTTCGCGGCGGACACGAACGAAAAGAGAACACAAAGTGGCGCGACGTGTCAAGGGATAACGCCCCCTCCATGAATGGCGC
>CAYRTL010000176.1:0-6540 GCA_964427005.1 uncultured Acetobacteraceae bacterium | reverse complement strand
CCCGGCCATCAGTAGCAGCAGACTGCCACGACCGATGGCCGGCACAAGGCCGGCCATGACGAGTGGCTGATCATCAGCCAATCACCGCATCGGTGCGCAGCACGCCGATCTTGTCGCTGTCCATGCCGAGCCAGTCCGCCAGCACTTCCGCATTGTGCTCGCCCAGCAGCGGTGCTGTCTTGATTGGCGGGGTCTTGCCGGAGAAACGCACCGGCCAGCCGCTCATCGTGTAGTCGCCGATCTTCGGATGATGCATCACCTGGCGGATGCCGCGATCCACGAACGTATTGTCATTGGCCAGTTCCATCGTGTCCATGACCGCACCGGCCGGAATCGTCGCCTCGCTCACCAGCCGCATCGCCTCGTGCTTGTCATGCTGGCGCGTCCAGTTGGCGACGATGGCGTCCACCTCCTCGCGATGCTCGGTGCGCGCATCGGGTGAATCATAATTCGGGTCGCCGATGAGATCCTCGCGTCCCATTACCCGCAGCAAGCGGTTCCAGTGCTCGGGATTGGCGCGGCTGCAGTAGATGTAGACGTAGTCGTTGGGGCCACCGCCTTTGCATGGATACACGCCGATAGGCGGATTGCCGCCACCCACCGTCTTCGAGCCGGCGCGCGGTGCAGGCTTGCCGGTGCGCTCCATGTAGGTGAAGGCGTTGCGGATGTAGTGCAGAATCGCGTCCTGCATCGCGAGTTGCAGATGCTCGCCTTGGCCGGTGCGCAGCCGGCGCACATAGGCAGCGAGAACAGTGATCGCCATCAGCATCCCAGTGCCGGTGTCACCGATGGTCGCGCCGGGCTTGCAGGGCGGACCGTCTTCCTCACCGGTGATGCTCATCAGACCGCCAGCGGCCTGGGCGATCATGTCGAACGCCAGGCTCTTCTCGAAGCGGCTGCCGGCGCCGAAGCCCTTGGTCTGGCAGTAGATGATCGAAGGGTTGATGGCGCGGATGACATCCGGCCCAAGCCCCAATCGTTCGATTGCACCCGGCGCAAAGTTCTCGCAGAAGATGTCCGCCTTCTTCGCCATCTCCTTGACGAGTTCCACGCCGCGCGGGTCCTTCAGGTTGACCGTCACGGAGCGCTTGTTCGCGTTGTATTGCAGGAAATAATATGCGTCCTGGCCAGGCTTTCCGCCGGCGGTGCGGCCAGGATCGCCGACTTTCGGGTTCTCTACCTTCACCACATCGGCGCCCATCCAGGCGAGCGCCTCGGTGCAGGACGGTCCGGCTTCGAACTGAGTCAGATCCAGCACTTTCACGCCGGTCAGACACGTCTCAGGGCCATTGCTTGGCATTGCTATGACTTCCTCCCGAAAGGTTCGAGGAAGCCTACGACGGGAAGCTCCGGGCGTCGAGGTGACGGGGAAGCTAACACGGCGGCAAGTATTGCTGAAACCACGGCAGCGTCGCGGCCATGACTTGCCGGAAAGCCTCGCCAGTGTACACCTCGTAGTGTCCGAACCCGTGCAGCATGACCAGCTTCTTCGGCTCACCGGCTCGCTGATACATCGCCTCGCTCTCCTCCGGCGGCACCAGGCGATCGTTGTCGGTCGTGATGAACAACACCGGCCGCGGCGCAATCTTGTCCACCACCCACTCCGCATTGAACCCAAGCGTGTCATCAACGAACTCCAACGGGATTTCGCTCACCGCCCCAGGATTGCCACGGCGCGCCGCAGCCGCGAGCTCCGCCGACTGGCGATCGGGAATCAGGATCTCGGTGCGCTCGACGAATTCCGAATGTCCCTCCATCACGCGCCGGACGCGATCCGCGGCGGATCGTCCGAGCAGATCGTAATATTCATCCGGTCGGCGCACGCTGCGCATCCAGCGTTGACCGTTGCCAACCCCCACTACGGACACGACGCATTTCACGCGCGAATCTACGGCCGCGACCCAGACTACCGTCGCGCCGCCATAACTGGTGCCGTAGATGCCAAGCCTCTCGGCGTCCACCATGTCCTGCGCCCCCAGCCAGGTCAGCGCCGCCTGCGAATCGATGACACGGCTGTATGGCGCCAGCCGGCTCTTCGGTCCCTCGCTGTCGCCCCAGCCCTTGTAGTCGAAGGTCAGGACCACATATCCCGCCTCGGTCAGAACACGCGCGATGTCTGGCAAATAGAGGTTCCGCACCCCGGTATAGCCGTGGCACAGCACGATGCCGGCGCGCCTCTCGCCGTGCTTCAAGTCGGTGGGCAGGAACAGATCGCCGGCAAGCCGGACGCCTTCGCTGAAGAAGCTGATCGTTCGAGTTTGCATGCGTTCCTCTCTTGCTGATTTGCGCCAGGGGTACGTGTTGCAGCACTGTCCACGCTGGACCCGGCAGATGACAAGGAGCAGCCGATGGCCACCATCCCCGACCAGTACCTCGATCTATTGCAGCAGAAGAAGGCTTTCGCCAATCTTGCCACGGTGATGCCCGACGGCACGCCGCAGGTGACGCCGGTGTGGTTCGACTACGCGAACGGCGTCATCCGCGTAAACAGCGCCAAGGGACGCACCAAGACGCGCAACATGAAGGAAGGCGCACCGGTGGCATTATCGATCATGGATCCTGACAACCCCTACCGCTATCTGCAGATACGCGGCAAAGTCACGCGCGTCACCGAACAGGGTGCACGCGAACACATTGACGCGCTGGCGAAGAAATACCTGGGTCAGGACAAGTATCCGTGGTCGAGCCCGGGTGAGGAAAGGGTAATGTTCGAGATCACGCCGAGCTCCGTGCAGGCGATGGGCTGAACGATACGGCGGGGGGGAGGTCATGCAGGAGAAACAACGCGTCACCGGCGCGGTCAGCAGCGATGTCGAGATTCTGCGTGACCGTTCCGGTGTGCCGCATATCTACGCCAGTGACACAGCCGATTTGTATTTCGGTCTTGGTGTTGCCATGGCACAGGACAGGCTTTGGCAGATGGATCGGCTGCGCCGTCGCGCTCTCGGCTGTCAGGCGGAAATCCTCGGCCCGGACTATCTCGCCAGCGACATCGCACATCTGACCGTTGGCATTGACCACATCGCGGCTCGTGAAGCTGATGCGATGGATGAGGCGACGCGTGGCATTGTTGGTGCGTTTGTCGCCGGCATCAATCGTCAGATCGAGCTGATGGGGCGTGACCTGCCGCCCGAGTTTCGCATGCTGGAATATCGTCCCGAACCCTTCGAAGTGCGCGATGTCGTGGCGATCGCCCGCGGCATATGGTGGTCGCTGAACGGACGCATCGATCGCATCGTCGCTGCCGAGGCCGCGCGTCTGCTGCCGGAGGAATTCCGCGGCTTGTACCTGACGCCCGAAGCATCGGAGAACCGCGTGCTGCAGCATGGCGCCGGATCCGACGACGCGACAGGCAGCAACAACTGGGCCGTTCATGGCAGGCGTACGCCGAGTGGCAAGGCGGTGCTGTGCGGCGATCCGCATCAGCCGTTCTGGGTGCCTTCGACCTGGTACGAATACGGGCTGCACGGCCCTGACGATGATGCCGCCGGTGCCGGGCATCCCGGCTTTCCTGGCATGTGGTGGGGCAGCAATGGCAGCATTGCCTGGGCGATCACCAACAACATGGCTTCGACGCGCGACCTTTATGTGGAGCAGATCGATCCAAGCAATCCGCAGCGTTATCGCGACGGCGATACCTGGCGTGAGTTTGCCGAGCGCACGGTCAGCATCAACGTGCGTGGTGCGGCGCCGCACACGCTGACGATACGTTCGACTGTGCGAGGACCAATCGTCAACGCACTGGTGCCGGCTCTCGATGCAGCGGGTGATCCGCCCTTGTCGCTTCGCTGGGTCGGCATGGAGCATATGGACGACATCCGCGCTTCCATCGCCATTGCGCGTGCCCGCGACTGGGCAGGATTCAGAAGGGCACTGCGCGACTGGGCAGTCGCGATCTTCAACTTTGTCTATGCTGATGCGAACGGGCATGTCGGTTACCAGATGGCGGGCCGCATTCCTGTTCGCGGCCGTGTCGTCCCTGGTTTCCGCGATGGCAATGCGGCGGCCGATCAGTGGCAGGGCTACATCCCATTCGAAGACCTGCCACACATGTTCGATCCGCCCAGCGGCTATGTGGCCAGTGCCAATCAGCGGATTGTCCCCGATGATTGGAAGCATCCGATCTACGGCGCGTACTCGCAGGGTCATCGAGGCGTGCGCCTGGATCAGGCGCTCGGGCGACGCGACGTCCTGGATACGCCGGCGAATATCCGGCTGCAGAATGACGTGAAGAACTGCCGTGCGGAGCGACTGTGTCCGCATATCCTGCGACATCTTCGCGCAGGCGATGCAGCCAGCGTGTTCCGGCGCGCATTCGAAGGCTGGAATTATGATTATGCCGTCACCAGCATCGCCCCAACATTGTTCGAGACATTCATGGCGCTGTGGCAGCGCGAGGTCATTGGCCAGCATATGCCGGAACGCCTGCTCGATCTGACGCATCAGCAGACCGGCCTTGCCGCAAGCCTGCTGGAGGATGACACGATCAGCTATTTCCCGGACGGCACCGCCGCTCATGTTGCCGCCGTGGCCGAGAGAACGCTATCCGCGTTGCGCTCGCGTCTCGGCAAGGACGAGGCGTCGTGGCAGTGGGGCCGCGTTCATCAGGCGCACTGGCGTCATCCGGTGCGTGATGCGACATTCGACATTGGCCCGCGCGAAGTCGATGGTGGTTCGCACACGCTGCGCAACACCGGCGGAGAGCTGCCGCCGCATGCGGCAAGTTCCGGCGCGGAATATCGCATCATGGTGGATTTCGCGTCGCCGGACTCGTTCCTGGCGGTGCAGAATATCGGGAATTCAGGCGTGCCCGGCAGTCCGCACTACCAGGATCAGTTCCAACCCTGGCTACGTGGCGAATACCACGTGGTGCATCTGCGCCGAAACAGCGTCGAAGTTGATTGCGAGAGCATCACTGTGATCGAGCCTGGCTAGGCAGGTCTCAACGTACACCTCTCTCGCAAGCCGGCGAGGTGTACGCTGGAGTTACCAACCCCCGTCAACGCCGATCGCCTGGCCGGTCACGAACGCGGCTGCATCCGACGCAAGATAGGCGATCATTGACGCGACTTCGTCCGGAGTGCCGAAGCGGCCGACGGGGATTGCCTTGGAGCGTTCGCGAAAGCCGACCTCCAGGTCATCGCCGAACTCGCGTCGATTGGTGCTGATCGCGCGCGAGGTGCGGATCGGGCCTGGGAGTACCGCATTCACCGTGATGCCGAATGGCGCCAGATCGAATGCCAACGACTTGCTGAAGCCAACGATCGCCGCCTTCGACGCCGCATAGGTGGCGCGCTTGGCACCCGGACGAAACGCCGCGCGAGACGAGACGCTGATGATGCGGCCCCAACGCGCCTTGCGCATGGCAGGCACGGCGGCGCGCGACATCAGGAAGCAGCCGCGCGCATTCACGCCCATCGTCAGGTCCCAGGCAGCAACGGGTACGTCCTCGATCTCGTTGCGATCCGCTCCCTGTGGCGCACCGGCGTTGTTCACCAGTATGTCGAGCCGGCCATAGCGGCGCAGCACTTCGTCCACCATGCGCGCCGCATCGGCTTCCACGCTGACACTGCCAATCGTGGACGATGCGGTCCCACCGTCCTTCACGATGGCTTCGACCAGGCTGTCGATGCCGCCCCAGTTGGGGTCCATGTCGCCCTGCATGTTGTGCTCGTTGGCGACGCCAGTCGGCGCCACATCGGAGACAACCACGGTGACGCCTGCCGCAGCGAGCGCACGTGCGGTGGAATTGCCAATGCCGATCGGCTTGCCACATCCGGTAATCAAGGCAACGCGCGCTTCACTTGGCATGGGATCCTCCGCGGATTTGGTTGGCATTGTTGGCTGGACTATACCGGGTTTCCGAAAAAGGTGAGGAGGCGGCAGCCATGGCGACAATAGAGAAGCTCGAGCATCGTGCTCTGGGACGCGGCGGATTATCGGTCTCCGCCATCGGTCTCGGCTGCATGTCGCTGTCCGGCGTCTATGGTGCCGCCGATGATGCGGCGTCCGAAGACCTGATCCGCTATGCGATCGACCAGGGTGTCGATCATCTCGATTCCTCAGATATGTATGGTTGGGGTCACAATGAGCAGGTGATCGGCCGCGCGCTGAAAGGACGCAGGGACCGCGTCGTCTTGGCGACGAAGTTCGGCCAGACGCAGAACCCCGGCGGGCCGAACGGCGTGAATGGGCGGCCGGAATATGTGATGCAGGCGTGCGAAGCGAGCCTGCAGCGGCTCGGCGTGGAAGTGATCGATCTCTATTATCAGCATCGCGTCGATCCATCGGTGCCGATCGAGGACACGGTTGGCGCGATGGCGAAACTGGTGCAGCAGGGCAAGGTGCGGTACCTGGGTCTGTCAGAAGCGTCGCCCGCCACGATACAGCGTGCGCATGCCGTGCATCCGATCGCCGCGGTGCAGACCGAGTATTCGCTGCTGTATCGGTCCGAAGCGGAGGAGACGCGCGAGACGACGCGCCCGCTGGGGATCAGCTTCGTTGCCTACGCGCCATTGGGGCGCGGTTTCCTGACCGGCG
>CAYRTL010000175.1:0-6705 GCA_964427005.1 uncultured Acetobacteraceae bacterium | reverse complement strand
GCTGTTCATTTCATTGTTGAGGAACTCAAAGCGGCCCTGCCGCCGACGCTGTTTTTCGCTGTCGGGTTCAATCTGATTGTGCTGACGCAGCGGCTCATCCTCGCGGACTACCTGCTGCATTTCGCCGGCTTCATGGTTGCGACGACGAGCGCTCTGGTCGTCGGCAAGTCCGTTCTGGTTGCCGACAAGCTGCCGATCCTGCGCAGGTTCGACAATGCGCCGCTCGTAAAGCCGATCCTGTTCAAGACCTTTATGTATTGGGCTGTCGTGTTCATTGCCCGCCTGCTGGAGGCTTACGTCCACTACCTGGCTGGCGGCGGACAGTTTGGAAAGTTCTTGTCGACACTGGCTGGCAACTTTTCACTCCGTCGGTTTCTCTTCATCCAGATTTGGATCCTGGTGCTATTTCTCATATACGTCACAGCGGCAGAGCTTAACGCGTTGTTCGGCGACGGCGAACTGCGCCGCATCCTGTTCTCGCGTCCGAGGTCGGCGCTGTCGCGTAGCCGCCGACAGCGCATTCGTGCCCTCGTACAACTGTCCAGACTCACTGAACGGTATTCACCGGATGAGTTGGGGAGGCCCAACAGCGAACCGCATCGAGAAATGGTGGGTTTGATCCGACAATTGGCGGAAAGGCCGCCGCCGCTCGACCCCGGCAAAGCGCCTCGCTCGCAACTATAGGATCAACAGCACCCGCCGAGGCTTGCCGCGCACCCGAGATTGACGCCACGCACCCCGTTCGTAGGATCAACGAACATCATCAGAGGTGCGACGATGCGACCGAACAAGATCAAGCAGATGTGGCGTGCCGGCGAATACGTGACGCTCGGCTGGCTCTCGGTATCCCACGGGTTCACAGCCGAGGTCATGGCGCGTCAAGGCTTCGATGCCCTGTGCGTCGACCTGCAGCACGGCACGTCCGAGATGAAAGACGTCGGACCAATGCTGCAGGCGATCTCGCAGACCGATACGGTGCCGGTCGTGCGGGTCGCATGGAACGAGCCGGCGGCCATCATGAAAGCCCTGGACCTCGGCGCCTATGGCATCATCGTGCCCTTGGTCAACACCGCCGAAGAAGCGGCGATGGCGGTAGCCGCGTGCCGCTATCCGCCGGTCGGCATGCGTTCGTCAGGACCGGTCCGCGCGATACACTACGGCGGCGCCGACTACCAGGCCAAGGCCAATGACGAAATCGTCGTCATGGCCATGATCGAGACGAAGGAGGGCCTCGCCAACCTCGATGCCATCTGCGCCACGCCTGGCCTCGACGCCGTCTATATCGGGCCAGCGGATCTGTCGTTCGCGCTGGGCCTGGCGCCGCGCGGCGACAATCCCGACAAGCTGCATCTCGCCACCTGCGACAAGATTCGTGACACAGCGCATAAGCACGGCATCAAGTGCGTCATGCACTGTGCCAGTGCGGCGTTCGCGGCGGGCGCGGTGAAGCGCGGCTTCGACATGGTGATGCTGACATCGGATCTGTCGTGCATGATCGCCGGCGCGCGCATGCAGCTCGACGAGCTCAAGTCCAAGTAGAGACTCGGGCCAGACATCGAAGGGATGGAGGACATCCAATGAAGCAACCCAACCGAGTCAAAGCCGCCATGCGCGCCGGCCGTAAGGCGTACGGCTACAACCTCTCCTTCCCATCGCCATGGGTGATCGACATCCTGGGCAAGATCGACTTCGACTTCGTCTTCATCGACGGCGAGCACGGGCCGTTCGGTCTGGACCAGCTTGAAGACCTCTGCCGGACCGCTGAACGCTACAACCTCACGACGATCGCCAGGGTGCCGGACATCGGCTCATCGACCATCCTGCGATATCTCGATCGCGGAATCATGGGCGTGTTGGGTCCGCATATCGCCACCGAGGCGGACGCGCGCCAGCTCGTGCGCGCGTGCTACTTCGGCCCGCTTGGCGAACGGTCGTTCGGGGCAAACCGCGGCACCGACTACAATGCGGGGATTCCCGACAAGGCGGCGTACTACCGTGAGGCAAACGAACAGATGCTGGTCTGCGCGCTGCTGGAGGATGTCGCCGTGCTGGACAACCTCGACGCTATTCTGTCGGTGCCGGGCATCGACCTGTACAGCATCGGCCCGAACGATTTCGCGCAAAGTCTTGGCTATCCGGGCCAGCCTGATCATCCGGAAGTCGTCAAGACGATGCAGGAGATCACACGTCGCATCCAACAGGCTGGCCGCACGATGCAGGGCGACGTGATGAAGAGCGCGTGGATCAGCGATATGCTGCTGGACGCGGGGCGGCGGATCTTGTCAACCTAGGGTGAGGGAGCATGAGCCAATCGGACGCTGCGTGGCAACGATTGATCTCCGCATTGCACGCGTCCGGCCGTAAGGCTGCACTTGCGATCACCGGCGGCGGCAGCGGGGCGATCGGCGAGTTGCTGCGTGTGCCCGGCGGCTCGCGGCTGCTGGTCGAGGCGCAGGTTCCCTATGACGAGCAGGCGCTCGCGACGTTTCTCGGCTTTGCACCGGCACAGGCGTGCAGTGCTGACACGGCGATCGCGATGGCACGCAGCGCACGGGCACGCGCGGCCAGGCTGGTGCCGGCGGGCACCGAGCTTGTAGGTCTCGGCGCAACGGCGGCGCTGGTCAGCGACCGCCCGCGCAAGGGCGAGCATCGATTTCACATCGCGTTCGCCAACTCGGCCGGCATCGCGCACTGCACTGGCGTGCTGGCCAAGGGCCGGCGTGATCGCGCCGCTGAAGAAGACCTCGTTTCACGCGCAATCATCCTGTGGCTGGCCAGCGCATGCGGGATCGCCGCACCGTCGCCACGGAGCCTGCTGGATGCTGATGAACATTTCGCGGAAACCGTCGTCACCACTGTGGATACGATCGATCAGCTCCTGGCAGGCGAGCTGGATCGCGTCACCGTCCAGCCTGATGGCCAGGTGATGCTGTCAGCGCCGAGTGCCGGTGTGCTGTTTCCGGGATCGTTCAACCCGATGCATCAGGGACATGTGTCGCTGGCGCGGATCGCCGAAGAGCTCAGGCAGCAGCCCCTGGCGTTCGAAATCTCTGTCATCAATGTGGACAAGCCGCCGCTGACTGGCGCGACGGTGAGGCACCGGCTCACGCAGTTCGTCTGGAAGTCGCCGGTCGAACTGACGAGAGCGCCCACCTTCCTCGAAAAGTCGCGCTTGTTTCCGAGGACGACCTTTGTGATCGGCGCGGATACGGCGGAGCGGCTGGTTGCGCCGAGATATTATGGCGATGACGAGGATCGAATGCACGGCGCGCTCGAGGAAATCGCCAATTCCGGTGTCAGCTTTCTGGTGGCGGTGCGCATCGATTCCACGGGGCGCATACGCGCGCTGAACGACATCCAGGTGCCGCGGCGCTATGCCGATCTGTTCACCGAAATCCCCGAGCACCGTTTCCGGTTTGATACTTCCTCATCCGAGATTCGCGCACGGTCTGGCGGACTACACGTGCAGATGAGTGGTGCGACCGAACCGTAACTCCCTCACGCAGGCGCACATGCGCGGATCGCGGCCTCGAAATGCGTCTTGGCGTCAGGACCGCGCGCGAAAGGACTGATGATCGGCAGGTCAATTCCCGATTCCCGGTACGCCTCGATCCGAGCGCGGCATTGCTCCGGCGTACCCGATACAGTGGTCGCGTCGATCATCTCATCACTCACCGCACGCTCGGCGGCTTCGCGATCGCCGCGCGCCCAGGCCTCGGCGATTGCCTTGGCTTCCGCCGTGAAGCCATGCTCGGCCATCATTCGGTTATAGCGTGGGAAGAAACCGCAATAGAAAGCGATGCCCGGGCGTAGCGCAGCCAGCGCTGATGCACGTGTCTCGCCGACTGAAGCCGGCAGCAAAGTGGTGACCGCGATCTGGGCTGGGTCGCGTCCGGCTTTGCGGGCACCTTCGGCCAGATGCATTCGCACCTGCGCGGCGGTGCGCAGCGTGCTGCGCGTCAGGATGATGCCGTCGGCGATCTCACCGCACAGTTCGATCGCCTTCTGGAACACCGCCGAGAGATAGACCGGAATATCCCGGTGTCGCGGCGCGTACCAAAGATCGAAGTTGTCGATCCGTATGGTCTCGCCTTGAAAGCGCACACGACCTTCACGCGTCAGATCGCGGACGATAGCGACGGTCTCGCGGGTGCGGGTCAGTGGCTTGCTGTACACCATGCCATGCTCGGGTTCGACCTGCGCCTTGTGGCTGGACCCAAGGCCCAGAATGAAACGGCCGCCAGACACATCGGCTATTGTGGACGCGGCCATGGCGATGGTTGGCGCGGTGCGGACGAATACGCTGCTGATGCTGGTGCCGAGCAGGATGCGCGAGGTCCGCATGGCGCAGGCCGCAAGGATCGCGAACTGGTCGCCGCCGTGACCTTCGGCGACCCATGCTGAGTGGTAGCCGAGACTTTCGGCAAGGACGACGAGGTCGATGATATCGGCTGGGTTGGGGCCGCCTGAGATGGCGATGCCGATCTTGCTCATTGTTTGGCGCTCCAGGTTTTGCCGCCTCAGGATTTAAGGAAAAATCGATAATGCTTACAGATTTAATCGATTGGACAGAAGAACACCGGGACGTTATGGCCTAGGTACGGTTGAGCAACGCGGATCACGGTTGGAGGTGACATGGACGCCGAAAGCAAGTGCCCGATGGGTGGCAGGGCCAGCAGGGAAGCCGTTATCCGGAACATGACGAACCAGCTCTGGTGGCCGAACCGGCTCGATCTTTCGATTCTTCACCAGAACTCGCCGCTGTCTGACCCGATGGGGAAGGGCTTCGACTACCCCAAGGAGTTCAAGAGCCTCGACCTGAAGGCCGTGAAAGCGGACATCGTCGCTCTGATGACGAAGTCGCAGGACTGGTGGCCCGCCGATTACGGCCATTATGGCCCGCTGTTCATCCGGATGGCATGGCACAGCGCAGGCACCTACCGCATCAGCGACGGGCGCGGCGGCGGCGGCGCAGGCACCCAGCGCTTTGCGCCGCTCAATAGCTGGCCGGACAACGCCAATCTCGACAAGGCGCGGATGCTGCTCTGGCCGATCAAGCAGAAATACGGAAGGAAGCTCTCCTGGGGCGACCTGATGATCCTGGCCGGGAACTGCGCCCTGGAATCGATGGGTTTCAAGACCGTGGGTTTCGCCGGCGGACGCGTGGATTTCTGGGAGCCGCAGGACGACATCTTCTGGGGTCCCGAGGGCAAGTGGCTGGCCGACGAACGCTATAGCGGCGACCGGGAACTCCAGGATCCTCTCGGCGCCGTGCAGATGGGCCTGATCTACGTGAATCCGGAGGGTCCGAACGGCAAGCCGGACCCGGTCGCCGCCGCCCGCGACATTCGCGAGACTTTCCGGCGCATGGCGATGGACGACGAGGAGACGGTTGCGCTGATTGCCGGCGGGCACACCTTCGGCAAGACCCATGGCGCTGCCAATGCCGCCGAATATGTCGGCCCGGAACCCGAGGGCGCCAGCATCGAGGAGCAAGGTCTCGGCTGGAAGAACAGCTTCGGCACCGGCAAGGGCGACGACACGATCACCAGTGGGCTTGAGGGTGCTTGGACCAAGAACCCGGTCAAATGGGACAATGGCTTCTTCGAGAACCTGTTCGGCTACGAGTGGGAGCTGACGAAAAGTCCCGCGGGCGCCTGGCAGTGGACACCGAAGGATCCATCGGCGGCGGGCACTGTGCCGGATGCGCATGATCCGTCGAAGCGGCACGCGCCGATCATGCTGACGACAGACCTCGCACTGAGGATGGACCCGATCTACGAGCCGATCTCGCGGCGCTTCTACCAGAACCCGGATCAGTTCGCCGCGGCCTTCGCCGAGGCGTGGTACAAGCTGACCCACCGCGACATGGGCCCGCATGCGCGCTTCCTCGGCCCGGAAGTTCCTGCCGAACCGCGCATTTGGCAGGATCCGGTTCCCGCGGTCGATCATGAACTGATCAACGAGACGGACATTGCCGACCTCAAGGCGAAGATCCTCGCCTCGGGGCTGTCGATCTCGCGTTTGGTCACCACCGCCTGGGCTTCGGCTTCGACCTTCCGCGGTTCCGACAAGCGTGGCGGAGCCAATGGCGCGCGCATTCGCCTCGCGCCACAGAAGGATTGGGCGATCAACGAACCGGAGCATCTGTCTGTTGCGCTGGTGAAGCTGGAGCAGATCCAGACGCAGTTCAACGCTGCCCAGCCGGGTAGAAAGAAGGTCTCGCTGGCCGACGTGATCGTTCTGGGTGGCTGCGCGGCCGTCGAGCAGGCGGCGAAGAATGCCGGCCACGACGTGCAGGTTCCGTTCAAGCCGGGCCGCAGCGATGCGTCGCAGGAGCAGACGGATGTCGAGTCGTTCGCCGTGCTGGAACCCAAGGTTGACGGGTTCCGCAACTACCAGAGCGGCCCACACAGCCGATCGCCTGAAGAGATGCTGGTCGATCGGGCGCAGCTCCTGCGGCTGACCGCGCCCGAGATGACGGTCCTCATCGGCGGGCTCCGTGTTCTGGGCGCGAACTTTGGGGGCTCGCAGCTTGGGGTCTTCACCAGTCGGCCGGAGACGCTGACCAATGACTTCTTCGTGAACCTGCTGAAGACGAGTACGAGCATGAAGTGGGAGGCGGACTCCGAGGCCGAGGGCGTGTTCGTGGCGCGCGATCGGGCGACCGGAGAGAAGAGGTGGGCGGGTACCCGCGTCGATCTT
>CAYRTL010000174.1:0-6933 GCA_964427005.1 uncultured Acetobacteraceae bacterium | reverse complement strand
GGCGCTTGCCGATGTAGCACCACGGGCAGATCGCATCCGAGACGATGTCGATGCGTTGGCCGATGAGCGATTGATCCATGATCGATGCTCCCCTGATAACGCTGAACATGGGCTCTCGGCAGGTTTCCGACAAGCGAGATTCCTTGGCGATTGCCGCCGGTGGTGGCAGCCTATGGACGATTGTGGGGAACAACGGCCATGCCGATTACGGAGCAGCAAGCGAAATCCATCTGTGACGAAGTGGTCGCGTTCTTCCGCACCGTAGGCTCGACCAACCAAGTGTATACCAAAGCCGCCCTTCAGAAGGAGAACGAGTTCATCAAGGACGCGCGCTGGGAGCTCAACTATCAGCTGAGGGATCAACAGGGGGTGGACTGGGCGCCGAAGGGTCAAGGGGGCGCTGAGGAGCAGGCGCGGGACACGATCACGGAACTGCTCAGCGAATTTCTGTCCGAGAAAGAGTATCGGAATGATGGGGCACGTAACGCACGGGGCTTCCTTGAGGCGACACGTACGCGGCGATCGGGGAAGACGTGTATCGAGTACGGGCAGATCGTTCACGGAGCGGGCATGATGGCTGGCAACTGCATGGAAAATGCTTGCCTGGCGGCTTTTTTGGCATCGGAGAAAGCTGTTCCTGTTGCGGAGATATTCCTCCTGGCCGCACCAGGTACTGCCGACCATGGGATGTGCTATATCGGACCGCGCCCTGCCTTCGCCAGCATCGGGGCGGCGGCGGATATCTCCACTGGATGGATCATTGATCCATGGGCCGGCATTTTTGCCCCGCCCGACAAGTACGCACAGACGATCCAGGAGATCGCTCAAGAATGGCAGCGGGACGGTCTGCGCTTCGGTCAGGTCGGCTATCGTGAGCGTACTTGGCAGGATCCGACCACCTGGGTCGGTGAGCTGATTGAGGCCAAACTTGTGGTCTACGATTCAACAACGAAGTTAGCCTGACGGGGTGAGCGGCGATGCCACGTAGGCGGCCTCGACAAGAGGCATCGGCGCCGCCATGTCCATCAGATCGGCAATCGGCTGCCCGCCGCGATGCGCCGCAGCGTATCGGTGACCGAAGTCGGATAGAACGGCGAATTGGTCAGCGGCATCGAACGGATTTCGCGCCGGCGCGCGTTGTCCAGGATCTCCAGCGTCTGGTTGTCGAAGCAATCCTGATCATGTGGGGAGATTGCTTCGTCGCTTTGCTCCTCGCAATGACAGGGGAGGGGAATCCTGATTACCATCTCATGGAAACTTCAGGAGCAGACCGATGGCAATCCGCCTTTCGGAGAACTTCCGCGCATTGTTCTACACACCTTTCTACGCCGCCCATGCGACCGGTGCGTACGAAGCCGAAGGCGTTGACGTCACGCTGGTATCCTCCCCCGATCCTGCACGAACAGCCGCGGCGTTGCGCAATGGCGATGTTGACGTGATGTGGGGTGGCCCGTTGCGCGTGATGCTGACGCATGCGCATGATGCGGCGGCGGACAGCGTGTGCTTTTGCGATGTCGTCGCTCGCGATCCGTTCTTCATCATCGGCCGTGAGCCGCGACCGGACTTCCGTATCGCTGATCTCGCTCGCGTTCGCTTTGCTTCTGTGGCGGAAGTGCCGACGCCGTGGCTCTGCCTTCAGGATGACATCCGACGCGCCGGCATCGATCCGGCCAGCCTGAATCGGATCAGCGGCCCTACCATGGCCGAGAACGCAGCCGCGCTGCGTGCCGGTTCGCTGGACGCCGTGCAGCTTTTCCAGCCCTACGCCGAGGAGCTGATTGCATCCGGTGCCGGTCATGTCTGGTACGCCGCAGCGAACCGCGGACTGACAGCGTACACCACGCTGGTGACGCGTCGTCCGTTGCTTGCGACGAAGCACGACGAGTTGTTGCGCATGACCCGCGCGATGGCGCGCACGCTGCGCTGGATCGCAGCGACACCTGGCAGCGATGTCGCGCGCGCTGTTGCTGAGTTCTTTCCCTCTGTTCCTCCGGCCATATTCGCGGCGGCAATCGATCGCTATCGCGCGCTCGGGCTGTTTGCACCTGATCCGGTGATGAGGCGCGAAGGTTTCGATCGGCTGCAAGCGGCAATGTTGTCGGGCGCCGCGCTCGATCGTGCTATCCCCTTTGTGACCTGCGTGGATAACTCGCTCGCCGAGCAGGCCCTTGTTGACATGGGCGCGGGGAGCTAGATGCTTCCTCCAATCCATTAGAAATCGACAACAAAAACGGAGTGATTGCATGGATCGGCGGAAAATCCTTACCGGCATTGGTGCCGTAGCGCTGTCCGCCGGTCCTGCGAGTGCCGTGGAGAAGCCGCGCTGGATGAGCCCGCTTCTGCCTGACGGCACGCGCGAGGAAGCGACACTCGAAGCGCTGCCTGGCAAGCAGAAGCTGATCCGGCTTACGGAGCGGCCGCCCAACTACGAAACGCCCATTGAGGTGTTCCACACGGCGATCACGCCGAACGATCAGTTCTTTATCCGCTATCACCTGGCCGATATTCCAGCGGTGGATGCGTTGAAGAACTGGTCGCTGACCGTCGGAGGTGAGGCAGCCGAACGGCAGCTCATGCTGAGCCTTGATGATTTGCAAAAAAACTTCCAGCAGGTCGAAGTGACTGCGGTCTGCCAGTGCTCGGGCAATCGCCGTGGTTTGTCCCAGCCGCATGTTGCTGGCGTGGAGTGGGGGTACGGCGCGATGGGCTGCGCTACGTGGCGCGGGCCGCGGCTGAAGGACGTGCTGGCGAAGGTCGGTGTGAAGCCTGGTGCGGTGGAGGTCTGGCTGGATGGCGCGGATGGGCCGGTGCTGCCCACCACCCCCGATTTCCACAAGAGCCTGCCGATGGATAAGGCGATGGCAGATGAGGTGATCATCGCCACGACGATGAATGGCAAGCCTCTGCCACACCTGAACGGATATCCGGCACGCGTCGTGATCCCCGGCTGGACGGCAACGTACTGGATGAAGCATCTCACCAGCATCCAGCTCAGCACCAAGCCGCTCGACAACTTTTGGATGCAGAAGGCGTATCGCGTCCCGGCGGGAATGTTTCCAGTGGACCATCCTTTTCCGACCCAGGACAAGGCGGATACCTGGCCAATTACCGATATGGTGGTGAACTCGGTGATCGCTGACCCGATCGATGGTACACGCCATGCTGCTTCGGGATTTACGGTGCGGGGCGTTGCATGGGACCGTGGCCATGGAATCAAGCAAGTGGAAGTTTCCCTGGACGGCGGCAAGACATGGAAACAGGCGACCCTCGGCAAGGATATGGGCCGCTTCGCGTTCCGCGCCTTCAGCTTCGCCACGGGAAAGCTGACGCCTGCTCAGTATGTGGTGTCATCACGCGCGACCAACAATGCCGGCGAGACGCAGGTGGACAAGCTCAAGTTCAATCCGGCGGGCTACCACAACAACGTACCGCAGCAGATTGCTGTCACCGTGGCATAGGGGAGCCTCGCATGATCCGTTATTTGCTGCCCGGCTTACTCCTGTGCGCCTCGCCTGCGCTGGCGGAAGAACAGGCAAGCCTGAAGCCTGGAACTGGACAGGATGCCGTGACGACGAGTTGCTCGATCTGCCACACGCTCAACTACATCAGGATGAACTCGGTCTTCCTGACGCCTGAGGCGTGGAAAGGCGAGGTCACCAAGATGCGCGATGCATACGGCGCGCCGATTGATGACGATACGGCGAACACGATCGTTCAGTATCTCTCGACGAATTACGGCGTGCAGCCGAAGTCGTAGCAATCTCGAGTACACCTCGCCCGCTCGCGAGAGGGCGTCTGGCGACGGCCCTACACGGCTTCGTGCGCTCAGATAGCCCGGCAAAGCTGACGAGCGTCAACGTGCCAAGACGCCGTCACCTGTAGGTGAGTCGACGCGCGCAGGAGGTAGCGCGCACAAGCGACACCGACGCGCGGCCAATCCGTGCCGGATATGATCGCGCCACCCCAGCGGAGACGACAATGGCAGAAACGACCACGCGCATTCCCCCCTCGCAGGTTGCAAAGTTCCTTGAGGGTGTGCATTTGCCGGCCAACAAGCGGGCTCTCCTGAATTACGTGCGTGAGAGAACGCAAGCCGTGATGCACGCGCTTGAGGCACTACCCGATGGCGAGTACCACACGATGGCCGATGTGATGAAAGGCCTCGGGCACCACGAGGAGTGACCAAGGGTTCACACGGAGGGCACTGAGAACCGCAATCCTCAGTGTCCCCTGTGTGAAATTCTCAATACGGCTTCCGCACGAAGATGAACGTCGTCCCGGTCACGATCGGCGCGCTCGCGCCGACGAAGGACACATTGGCGTCCTTCACCTGCCGCGATCCTGCGCGACCCGATGCCTGCAGCGCGCCCTCGATGATGTGCCACAGCCCGTGGATGCGTCCCGTCCCGAGGCTGCCGCCGAACGTGTTGAGCGGCAGTTCGCCATCCAGCTCGATGCGCCCGTCCTGGATGAAATCCAGCGCCTCGCCTTCCTTGCAGAACCCGTAGGACTCAAGCCCGTAGATCACCGACGCGGAAAATCCATCATAGATCTGCGCCACATCGACATCCTTCGGCGAGAACCCCGACCGTTCCCAGGTCAGCTTCGCCGAGCTGCTGCCACCCAGCATGTAGTCGCTCAGGCTGCCGATGCGCCCGGCGACCTCGAAATGCAGCCTCTGGCCATACCCCGCCAGATAGGCCGGCGTCGGCTTCAGGTCCCGTGCGCGGTCCGCCGTCGTCAGCACGATCGCCACTGCGCCTTGCACCGGAATGTCGCAATCGAACAGGCAGAACGGATACGCGACCCAACGCGAGTTCAGATAGTCCTCGCGCGTCAACGGTGTGCCATAGAAATACGCGTGCGGATTGTGCTGCGTGTGCTTGCGCTGGGTCACCGCGAGCGTGGCCATCTTCTCGCGGTTCTGCCCATGCCGTTCCAGCCAGCGTGTATAGGCAACCGCCATGCCTTGCCCCGGCCCGCCGAAGCCGTATGGCGCGGTGAACTGCGCCGCGCCGGATGCGTACGCGCCCGGCAGGTTCTGATATGTGCCGCGCGGGTTGTGCATCGCGCGCCACACCACCGCGTATTTGCACACGCCGGCGAGCAGCGCATTCACCGCCTGCTGCACCGCGCCGCCGATATTCGTTGTGCCGACCTGAATGTGCCATGTCAGGTTGGGCAGCTTCAGCATGGCCATCATGCAGTTGACCGAGACAACGGAGATGCCGTCGATCTCCGCGTGCCCGGTGGCCGGCAGTTCGGGATAGGTTGCCAGGCCGTCGATGTCCTCCATGTGCAGCCCGGAATCCGCGACTGCCTCCTTCACCGCGGTGAGCGCGTGCGCCGCGAGCGGAATCTCGGCCGAACGCGTGACCTTGGAATAGCCCACGCCGCTGACGGCGATCTTGCATCGGTTCTCCCACATGCGTTCGTTCCTTCAGCGCGCGAGACGGAATTGCGGCAGCGTGATGTCGTCGTTCAGCTTCTCGAAGATGACTTCGACGCGGCGCCCGACCTTTGCCTCGGTATAAGGCGATTCCAGCAGGTTGCCGGCGAGCAGCGCGCCGGGCGCATCGTCCAGTTCGACGATGATGCTGGCATAGGGTACGGCGGGCGCGAAGCGCTTGTCGCCGGTGTGATACATGATTGTATAGGCGTAGATGGCGCCATTGCCGCGCACCGGTTCGAACTTCAGGTCTGTGCTGACGCACTGAACGCAGGTTGCAAACGGCGGATGTTGGAAATGTCCGCAGCTCTGACAGCGTTGCAGTTCCAGAATGCCGCGCTTCGCCGCATCCCAGAACGGCTTCGTCCATTCGTTCGGCACCGGTATCGGCCGGGTTACCTTGCTCCAGTCGCTCATGTTTCCGACTCCGATTTGGACGGATCGTCCCCCTGCCTCAATCGTTTGGCAAGTTTCTGTGGGCAGGATGAGGAAGATGGAACCGCAGATGAACGCAGATGAACGCAGATAGGCTGAACGCACTGTCCGAGAGGATTATCGGGTGCGCCTTCACGGTGTCCAATGCGCTTGGGGCTGGGTTTCTTGAGAAGGTCTATGAGAATGCTTTGGCGCACGAGCTGCGCAAGAATGGTCTCGCGGTTGCTCAGCAGCGAGGGATCGTTGTGGCTTATGATGAAATCATCGTCGGTGAATATGTCGTGGACCTGCTGGTCGAAGAATCGATCATTATCGAATTGAAGGCAAGCAAGGCCTTGGACGAAGTCCACCAGGCCCAATGCATGAACTACCTGCGGGCGACCGGCATGCACTTATGCCTCCTGATCAACTTCGGCAAGCCGCGCGTGGAGATCAGGCGCATCGTCAGTCATCTCTAATCTATCCGCGTTCATCTGGGTTCATCGGTGGTTTCAATTTCTTACGGCCCGACGCGCGCCAGGCTCAGCATGTATGTGCAGCCAAGCGTATTGATTCCAGGAGGTAGAGCGAGGTGGCCGGTGAAGGTTGCTCCGTCAAACTGGCCGACGATCCACTGCTCGCCGTTCACCATTTGCAGACCATTGTTGGCATCGATCGTGCCCCGGAACCGTCCGTAGCGAACCGAATTGCCTGAGACATGGAAGTTGCCCACCTTCTCGGTTCGCACGCAGACGCCGCCGCCGGTATCGAGCGGCAGGGCCCTGCCCGCATACGTGCCGGTGCGGTCAAGCATCGGGCCAGGTGTCGGCAACGTCGCTTGCATCCCAGGTGGCGGACCGATGCCACCGCCCGGCATGGCCGGACGCGGCGTATAGATCGACGTTACTCCTGTCGGAGTGTCCACAAAGACCGACGGTGCCCCGGAACAACCAACGAGCATCAGGCAAAGGACGCTGCACGTGGCAGTGTGACTGACTCGTCGCATCGCCGGCTACTTCTTCCCTCTGCTGGTCGGTATACGCCGAAACTCTAACGGGCGGCGAGGGTGG
>CAYRTL010000173.1:0-6995 GCA_964427005.1 uncultured Acetobacteraceae bacterium | reverse complement strand
ATGACAGTGGGAAGCTGCTTTCGAGACGAGTGAATTGAATGCTCACCTTGAATGATGTTGAAGTCGTCTATGATGGGGTGATCCTGGTACTGCGCGGCGTCTCGTTGGCTGTGCCGGACGGCAAGATCACCACCGTTCTCGGCGCCAACGGCGCTGGCAAGACGACAACGCTGAAGGCGATATCGGGCCTGCTGCATGCGGAACGCGGTCAGGTTACCAAGGGCTCGATCGAATTCGACGGGGAGCGCCTCGATCGCCTTGCGCCGCATGACATCGTGGCGCGCGGCATCACGCAGGTGTTCGAAGGACGGCGTGTCTTCGAGAACCTGACGGTCGAGGAGAACCTTGTTGTCGGCGGCCATACGCAACGCAGCATGCAGCGCGTGCGTGACGGTATCGACCTCGTCTTCAGCTATTTCCCGATCCTGAAGGAGCGCCGGCGCCAGCATGCCGGCTATCTGTCTGGCGGCGAACAGCAGATGCTTGCCATCGGCCGCGCCCTGGTCTCGGAACCCAAGGTCATCCTGCTGGATGAACCTTCACTTGGGCTGGCGCCCCTGATCGTGGAGAGCATTTTCGGGATTATCCAGCGCCTGAAGAACGAGCGGAGGCAGACAGTATTGCTCGTGGAGCAGAATGCGGCGCTGGCGCTGGAGGTGGCGGACGAGGGTTACGTGATGGAGAACGGGCGCATCGTCCTGCAGGGAGCGGCGGCAGCGCTTCGCGAGAACCGGGAAGTCCGAGAGTTCTACCTGGGCCTGAATGAGGTCGGTACGCGCCGATCGTACCGGGATGCCAGAAGGCATCGGCGGCGGCGCATACTGGCCGCCTAAGCAAAAGGGCCGGCGCAGGGCCGGCCCCCTTTGGTAGCGTTCCGCTGATCGCTGGTTCAATTCAATTGGTCGCGCCGGCGTTACCGTTAGGCGCGAACAGCCATGTGCCGCTGTTGTGGCTGGTCACAAAAGCTGCGGTCGGTGCACCCGCCGGCTGCTGGGCCTGAGCGACTGAACTCGGCACCTGCGCCACCGGAGCCTGGGCGATAACGCCAGGAAGCTCGGTGAAGAAGGTGTTTGGCTGCACGCCCTCGCCGTCGCCGGCGTAGGCAGCGCCGACACCAAGTGCAAGCACCGCCGCGGATGCAAGGATGATGGTCCTCATGGTCTTTCTCCTCTGGTTGGTCCCCGCAGGTGCGGGGCCATGTGATGGCAGCCCATCGTCAGCTCGGTTTAGGCCAGTGCGTCTGTCCGTCTGCGATGGGCGTGAAATAGACCTCTTGCCTGGGAAAAATAATCCAGCTTTCTTGGAATTCATTTTTGCGTAGTTCGAGGAAATCATGGACTTGATCGGCGCGCTGCGCGCCTTCGTACGCGTCACGGAGACTGGTTCCTTCTCGGCCGTCGCCCGGGAAACCCACGTCAGCCAATCGGCTGTGACGCGGCTGGTCGCACAGTTGGAACAGCACTTTGAGGTGCGTTTATTCCACCGGACCACCCGCCGGATCAGTCTCACCGATGACGGTCAGGCCCTGCTTGCTCATGCCCGGCACGTGCTGGAAAGCACGGAAGAAATGGAAGCGGCCTTAGGGCGGCAGAGCGGCGCGCCACGCGGTCTGGTCCGGCTCGGCACCTCCGTCGCCGGCGGCCTGTTCCTGGCCACCCGCCTGCCCAATCTGCTGGCGCGCTATCCCGGCCTGTCGGTGGAGTTGGTCATGCGGGATCAGCACAGCGACATGATCGAGGAGAGGTTGGATCTCGCCTTCCGCTCGGGCGATATCGCGGACGCGTCGCTGGTTGCTCGTCGTATTGGCCAACTTGGCCGGGCGGTGGTGGCGGCACCGCTTTATCTCGAGCGCCATGGGGCGCCAAGCACGCCGCATGATCTCGCCAACCATGTCTGCCTCATCCACGACGCGGCCGCGGACCCGGAGCTCTGGCGCTTCACCGGACCGGATGGGCCGTTATCGGTCAAAGTGGCCGGCGGCTTCATCGCCAATGACAGCGAGGCCGTGCGCCGGGCGGCCCGCGCTGGTCATGGCGTCGCGCTGTTGCCGGAAATCCAGTTGATCGATGATCTGCGCGCAGGGCGGTTATTCCGGCTGCTGGACGACTATCCCTCCCAGCTTGTGCCTGCGTACATCGTCTATCCGTCGCGGCGGAACCTCGCGCCGCGCACGCGCGTCGTGATGGACTTCCTGATTGACCAGACGCGTGAGATCACGACCCTGATCGCACAGGGAGCAGAAGTGCTGACGTGATGTTTTGCACACGCCTTTGGCTGATGCTCTTGCAAGCGCGCCGCCATCATGGTCCAAGCGCCAGGATCACGCATGGCCCGGAACCAGCCAATGCCCGATTCCTTGCCTGATCCCGCCACCACTCCGGCACTCGCCGCCGAACGGGTCCTGATCCTGGATTTCGGCAGCCAGGTCACTCAACTCATCGCTCGCCGCCTCCGCGAATCCGGTGTGTATTGCGAAATCTGGCCGTTTAATGCCGCCCCCGATCGTATCCGTGCGTGGCGGCCGCGAGGGATTATTCTGTCCGGCGGCCCAGCCAGCCTGACCGAAGGCGCCTCTCCGCGCGCACCGCAGGAAGTGTTCGAGGCCGGCGTGCCGGTGTTGGGCATCTGCTACGGCATGCAGACGATGTGCGATCAGCTTGGCGGCGAGGTGCAGGGCTCGGACCACCGGGAGTTTGGCCGTGCATTTGTCGATCTGACGGATGACTGCGTGCTGTTCCAGGGCGTGTGGCACAAGGGCGGGCGCGAACTGGTGTGGATGAGCCACGGCGACCGCGTCACACGTTTGCCGCCAGGCTTCCGCGCCGTGGCGATCAGCGACGGTGCGCCGTTTGCTGCCATTGCCGATGACACGCGGCGATACTATGGGCTGCTGTTCCATCCCGAGGTGGTGCACACGCCACATGGTGCGGCGCTGCTGCGCAATTTCACCCATTGCGTTCTTGGCCTGTCCGGGACCTGGACGATGGCCGGCTTTCGCGCCACGGAAATCGCGCGGATTCGCGCGCAAGTGGGGCAGGGCAGGGTGATCTGCGGCCTGTCAGGCGGCGTGGACTCATCCGTCGCCGCTGTGTTGATACACGAAGCCATCGGCGATCAGCTCACCTGCATCTTTGTCGATCATGGTTTGCTTCGACAGGGAGAAGCACAAGAAGTCGTCACCACATTCCGTGATCGCTTCAACATCCGGCTTGTGCATCGGGACGCGTCGGATCTGTTCCTGAGCGCGCTGGAGGGGGTCACCGATCCCGAGGTGAAGCGCAAGACGATTGGCAGACTGTTCATCGATGTGTTTGACGAAGAGGCGCACAAACTCGGCGGCGCGGACTATCTGGCGCAAGGCACGCTGTATCCCGATGTGATCGAGAGCGTGAGCTTCGCCGGCGGCCCGTCGGTCACCATCAAGTCGCATCACAATGTCGGCGGCTTGCCCGAGCGGATGCGAATGAAACTGGTCGAGCCGCTGCGCGAACTGTTCAAGGATGAGGTGCGCGAGCTCGGACGCGAGCTGGGCATTCCGGAGAGCATCGTCGGGCGGCATCCGTTCCCTGGTCCTGGTCTGGCGATCCGCATTCCCGGTGCGATCACGCGCGACAAGCTCGATCTGCTGCGCAAGGCGGACGCGATTTTCCTTGAGGAGATACGCGCCGCCGGCTTGTACGACGCGATCTGGCAGGCTTTTGCCGTTCTACTGCCGGTGAAGACCGTGGGCGTGATGGGCGATGGACGCACCTATGATCACGCGTGTGCCTTGCGCGCGGTGACATCAACCGACGGCATGACGGCGGATGTGTATCCGTTCGATGCAGCATTCCTCACGCGCGTGGCGGGGAGGATCGTCAACGAGGTGCGTGGCATCAACCGCGTGACCTACGATATCACCAGCAAGCCACCGGGTACGATTGAGTGGGAGTGAGGGCGAGCGACCTCAATAGCGTACGTTTGGGAGCATAAGCGCCACTGCTTACGGTCTCGCGCTCTTCGCTATTCGATGGTTCTGAGTCTCCTTGCAAACCACGAGGACGATCTGAAGGGAGTTGGGAAAGAATGTAAAGTGGCGTCGGTATCCCGGAGAGCTACAGCGTACTGTAGCGTGCAAATCGGTGGGTCCGCTCTGCCCATGTCAGTCCTTCAGTAGGGTGCTTCTTTTCTCGAAAGAGTCGGAATGACGCCGACCACAGAAAGAAGCATGGCGCGCGCGGGACGAGACCGCGACCAGCCCTCCCCGTGACTTCAAGTTCCTGCGCCTGATCCTGTGGCGGACGTTCCGGAAATCATCGGGACGCCATCCAGCATCGCCGACCGGCTCTGCCGGAGGCGCTGCACCATCAAATACGCTCGACGTGACCTCAGATCGTAGCGTCCCCACCAGGATAATGGATCACCATCCGATAGCAATCGAGGCTGCGGCTGAGGAACTCATATGTCGCCCCCCACAGATACAGGCGAAAGCGCCGATAGTTGAATTCGCCGAAGCGCTCAACCACGAATTCTCGGTTGGTGTCGAAGTTGCGGGCCCATTGCTGGAAGGTAAGGAAATAGCTGTAGCGGTCGTTGAAGATCTCAAGGGCACGGAGTGGTGTCCTGGTAAGCTTCTCAAGAAAGTCATGCAGAACGAGAAAGGAGTGATTCCCAGGATAGATATACTTCACCATAAAAGATGACAGCTCGTACTTCTTGGTGCAGGCGCTACCGTCGAGGAAGATATATCCACCCGGCTTCAGCAGTGATACGAACTTCGCCAGCACGCGATCATATTGGGGCAAGTGCTCGATGACCCCCATGATGACGATTGCGTCGTATTTCCGATCCGTCTGGTAGGCCAACAAGTCGGCGTGGACGAGTTCCCAGTCATACCCGAGCTCTTTCGCCCGGCGATCCAAATAGTCGATCGAGCTCTGGGAGATGCTGACCCCGCTACACTTGACTCCTCGGCGCGATGCATACTTAAACCACGCACCCCAGCCTGGCCCGACCTCGAGAATGTGGTCTCCCGGCTTCAACCGCAGCTTTTCGTAGCAGTAGTCGAACTTCCGGATGGTTGCGACATCAAGTGTTTCCGCTGCACTCGTGTAGATACCCTGCGTATAGCAAGGCGTCCGGGGATCCAGGAAACTCAAGAAGAATTCTGCGTCGATATCATAATGCGAAGTTATGGCGGCTTGATTGGTCCGCACTTGTCCCATCAACAGCGGCTGCAGGAAGCGCCACGCTGTCATGAACGGGTGCAGGTCACCCATCGTTTGCCGCAGTTCGAACGGCCTCAGCATATCGCCATCGATGTCTATGTCGCCCGCCAGATACGCATCGGCGAACTTGACCTGATCAAGGCTGGTGATGGCACGCACGGCGTCCTGGTTCTTCAGCCTGACGCAGAAGCTCGGCACGCCCTGTCCAAAGCGTCGGACTGCGCCATCAGGAAAATACATCTCGAACGGCACGCTTGTCGTGCTAAATGCCCGCGCGATGCGATTGAGCCAAAACCCGCCGCGTGCGACGGCCGGCGTATGAGAAGCACTACTCTCCTGTTGGATTGTGACTTCCTCGGACATGCTACCGCCTCGTTAGGCTGGTTCCTTCCCGACTTGCCGCCACTCTATCGGCCTAAAGTTACTCCCGCTGCTTGAAGACGAACACCCAGCGCCCCACATGTTTAGCACTCCCAGGACCAGAGTGCCAGACAGTCTGCGCCTGAAGCGTGCAGGCACGGCACGGGGCAAGTCGACCAGCCTTCATCGGCTGGCACCAGGTTAGTCAGAATTCCATGAAATTTCGTCCGTTGCACGATCGGGTGGTGATCCGTCGCCTGAATGCCGAAGAGAAGACTGTGGGCGGGATCATCATCCCTGACACCGCCCAGGAAAAGCCGATGGAGGGCGAGGTCATCGCTGCCGGTCCAGGAGCTCGCAACGAGCAAGGCCAGATCGTCGCCCTCGAGGTGAAGGCCGGTGACCGCATCCTGTTCGGCAAGTGGTCGGGCACCGAGGTAAAGCTCGACGGCGAGGAACTCCTCATCATGAAGGAGTCCGACATCATGGGCATCATTGAGGGCATGCCAGCGGCCAAGAAAAAGGCCGCGTGACAAGAACAAGAAAAAGGCCGCGTGACCAGCCCGTAGCATCGATTTCAGGAAAGATTGGCAAATGACAGCAAAAGACGTTCGGTTCGGTGACGATGCTCGTCAGCGCATGTTGCGCGGCGTCGACATACTTGCCCAGGCGGTGAACGTCACACTCGGTCCGAAGGGCCGGAATGTGATCCTGGACAAGAGCTATGGCGCGCCGCGCATCACCAAGGATGGCGTGACGGTGGCCAGGGAGATCGAACTCTCCGACAAGTTCGAGAACATGGGTGCACAGATGGTGCGCGAGGTCGCTGCAAAGACCAACGATATTGCTGGTGATGGTACCACCACAGCCATCGTTCTGGCGCAGGCCATCGTGCGCGAGGGCGGCAAGGCGGTTTCCGCCGGCATGAACCCGATGGATCTGAAGCGTGGCGTCGACAAGGCGGTGGTTGCTCTGGTCGAGGAACTGCAGAAACGCAGCAAGAAGATCACCACACAGGCCGAAACAGCCCAGGTCGGCACGATCTCGGCCAATGGCGAGGTAGAAATCGGCGAGATGATCGCCGAGGCGATGCAGAAGGTCGGCAACGAGGGCGTCATCACGGTCGAGGAAGCCAAGGGCATGGTGTCGGAACTCGACGTGGTCGACGGCATGCAATTCGACCGCGGCTACCTGTCGCCCTATTTCGTCACCAACGCCGAGAAGATGAACATCGAGCTGGATCAGCCCTACATACTGATCCACGAAAAGAAGCTCTCCGGACTGCAAACCTTGCTTCCAGTGCTGGAGGCGGTAGCGAAATCGGGCCGCCCGCTGCTCGTCGTCGCCGAGGATGTCGAAGGCGAAGCGCTCGCCACGCTGGTGGTGAACAAGCTGCGCGGTGGCCTGAAGGTTGCCGCGGTCAAGGCA
>CAYRTL010000172.1:0-7001 GCA_964427005.1 uncultured Acetobacteraceae bacterium | reverse complement strand
CTAATTTGGCAAAAGCGCCGCTGTTCGCCGGCGTTGCGATCCGAAAGTACAAAATCAGAGAGGAACGTCGTGACGACAGCACAGGAGTTCGATTTCATCATCATTGGCGCCGGTTCGGCTGGCTGCGTTTTGGCCAACCGGCTCACCGCCGATGGCAAGACGAGGGTTCTGCTGCTGGAGGCTGGCGGCAAGGATCGCGATCCATGGATCCATATCCCGGCCGGTTTCTATCGCAATATCTACAATCCAAATGTCGCCTGGTATTTCGAGTCTGAGCCCGTGCCCGAATTCAACAACCGTCGTGTTCCGCTGCCGCGAGGCAAGGTGCTTGGCGGTTCATCCTCGATCAACGGCCTGATCTATATCCGCGGCCAGAAGCAGGACTTCGACCTCTGGCGTCAGCTCGGCAACGCCGGCTGGTCGTATGACGATGTGCTGCCCTACTTCCGTAAGGCCGAGGATCAGGAGCGTGGGGCGGACGAGTACCACGGCAAAGGTGGGCCGCTCGCGGTCTCCGACCTGCGCACCGACCATGCCCTGCATGAGGCGTTCATCGAAGGTGCGAAGCAGGCCGGCTATCCGTACAACCCCGATTTCAACGGCGCCGATCAAGAAGGAGTCGGGCCTTTGCAGCTGACCGTGCGAAACCGGCGCCGCTGCTCGGCTGCGGCGGGGTACCTGAAGCCAGTGATGCATCGGTCGAACCTGAAGGTTGAGATTCGCGCACTGGCGCATCGAATTTTGACGGAAGGCAAACGTGCGGTGGGCGTGGAGTTCAGCCAGGACGGGTCGCTCCGCAAGGTTCGCGCGAGACGAGAGGTCCTGCTGGCCGGCGGCGCGATCAACTCCCCGCAGTTGCTGCAGCTCTCCGGCATCGGGCCAGGCGCGCTGTTGCAGGAGCACGGCATCCCGGTGGTGCATGATCTACCGGGCGTCGGCGAAAACCTGCAGGACCATTGTGGCGGCCGCATCATCTACCGTTGCACGACCGGCCTCTGCACGATGAATGAGGTCTACCACAGTTGGGTCCGCCGGATTCACCACGGTCTGCAATATGTGCTGGCGATGAAGGGCGCGCTGATGACAGGTGCCGGACCGATTGGCCTATTCGTGCGCACGCGGCCCGAACTCGCTTCCCCTGATGTGCAATATCAGTTTCTCGCTGGCAGCGCGGAAAAGACCGGCGAAGCGATGCACCGGTTCCCAGGCTGCACGCTCGTCGCAATCCCGTGCCGTCCGGAAAGCCGCGGCTGGCTGCGCATCACATCGCCGGATCCCGCAAAGCCGCCAGCCATACAGCCGAATTACCTCGCGACGCAGGCCGATAAGGACACAATGGTGGCCGGCCTGAAGGTGTCACGCCGCATTTTCGCGACAGCCGCGATGCGCCGCTACGTGACCGAGGAATACCTGCCGGGCCCGCATGCAACCTCCGACGAGGACCTGTTGAACCACGTGCGTGCGACTGCGGGAACGACATTCCACCAGACCAGTACCTGCATGATGGGGCCTGGGCAGATGGCCGTCGTCGATACGTCGCTCCGTGTGAAGGGGATGGAGCGGTTGCGCGTGATCGATGCCTCGATCATGCCCACGGTAGTATCCGGCAACACTAATGCAACCGCGATCATGATTGGCGAGAAGGGGGCGGACATGATTTTGCGCGCAGCCTAGTATTGCTTGATCGATGACCACTGCACGCCTATCCTGCCGTTAACGACAAAGAGTTACAGGGCTTCACTCAGGGAGGTTTACGGCATCATGGGAGCCGGCCACGTCGGCGCGCCCACTGACCTGCCCGATCAACCTGTGCTGTCCGTCGCCGGCGTGTCGAAATACTTCGGCGGCGTGCGTGCGGTTGAGGACGTGACGGTGTCCATCCGTCGCGGCCAGATCATGTCGGTCATCGGACCGAACGGTGCCGGCAAGACGTCACTCCTCAACATGATATCCGGTTTCTATCGCCCGAGCAGCGGCTCCATCACACTGGACGGCTGCGACATTACCCGGTGCCGTCCCTCCAAAATCGCCGCACTCGGCGTCGCACGCACGTTTCAGAACATCGCGCTCTTCGCGGGTATGACTGTGCTCGATAACATCATGCTCGGCCGGCACGTGCATATGCGAGCCGGCGTGCTGTCATCTTTCATCTACTGGGGCCTCGCTCAGAAGGAAGAATCGGCGCATCGCGCCCGTGTCGAAGAATTGATCGACTTTCTCGAACTGCAAAGCATCCGAAAGCAACCTTCGGCGGCGCTGCCGTATGGCCTGCGCAAGCGCGTCGAATTGGGCCGCGCGCTTGCTCTCGAGCCGAAGGTCCTGCTGCTCGACGAACCGATGGGCGGCATGAATCAGGGCGAGAAGGAGGACATGGCGCGCTTCATCCTGGAGGTGAACGCGCAGTGGGGCACCACGATCATTTTGATTGAACATGACATGGCGGTGGTGATGGACATCTCGGATCGCGTCACGGTGCTGGACCGCGGACGCAAGATCGCGGAAGGCACACCGGCCGAGGTGCAGAACAACCCTGCCGTGATCAGTGCTTATCTGGGGACGGGCGGCGCGCAGCAGGAGGCCGCATGAAGCCTGCGACGACACTGCCGCGCCTGCTTCACCACAACGCCGCGAATTTCCCCAATCGGCCCGCCTTGCGCGAGAAGCGCGGCGGCATCTGGCAGGAGCTGAGCTGGTGGGATTACTCGGCTTTGGTATCTCGCTTCTCTGGCGGTCTTGCCGCCCACGGATTCACCCGCGGTGACAGGCTGGCAGTGATCGGTGATAACCGGCCCCGCCTCTATGCCGCGATGTTGGCAGCGCAGTCGTTGGGCGGAGCCGCCGTGCCGCTGGCCCCTGATGCGCAGCCCGAGGCGGTCGCCCAAGTGCTGAGGCGTGCCAGCGTCTCGACTGTGGTGGCCGAAGATACCGAACAGTTCGAGAAAATTGTCGCGATCAAGGATGCACTGCCGGGCGTGCGATTGGTGGTGCAGACGACATCGCACGGCATGCGTCAGGCGGAATTGGATTGGCTGAAGTCATTCGACGCGGTAGCCGATGACGCCACGGATGCAGACGAACAGAGCGAGCCCGCGGAGCCTGCGCTGTTCTTGTACGATCCTGGGACACGCGATGTGACACTGTCACATGCGAGCCTGCTGGCTACCGCCGATACGCTTATGGCAAGCGGGCAAACCGACCAGATGGATGAATCGATCGCCTGGCTGCCAATGTCGTCATTTGCCGACGTGCTATCGTCACAGGTGCTGGCACTATTGGCCGGGTATACCTGCAATTGTCCGGAAACGCCCGAGACCGTATGGCGCGATCTACGCGAGATCGGACCGACAATTCTCATCGCACCACCGCGTGTCTGGGAGACGATGCTGTCGGACATTGACACGCGCGCCGGACAGGCGACAGGCCTAAAGCGGGTACTGATCTCCGCATTCCGGGCCATTGCCGAACGCGCGGAGCAGCTTCGGCAGGCCGATGAAGGCATTCCGCCACTGCTTCGCCTGAAGTTGGCAATAGGCGAGTTGCTGGTCTGCGCACCACTGCGCGATCAGATCGGCTTGCGCCGGTTGCGTTGGGCCAACACGGGCGGCGAGCAGTTAGCTCCACGCGTGCTACACGGATTTCATGCTCTGGGTGTGAACCTGAAGCAGGAGTTTGACGCGCCGGCCTTGACGCTTCCCGCGGGAGAGCCCGCGCATGCCTGAATTCGATCTCGACTTCACGCTGCTGCTGATCTCCAGCGGCCTGATGATCGGGCTGATGTACGCGCTGATCGCACTGGGCTTTGTGTTGGTCTACAAGGCAACAGACGCGATCAACTTCGCACAAGGCGAGTTCGTCATGTTGGCAGCGATCATTGCCGCCGCGGCGATGGGTGCCGCGCTGCCGTTCTGGCTTGCCGCGACCATGTCGTTGTTGGGCATGATTGCGTTCTGCTTCGGCCTGGAGCGCGTGGTCCTGCGCAAGCTCCTTGGCCGACCAATCGTGGCAGTGATCATGGCGACGATTGGACTCGCTTCGCTCATTCGGGGCGTTGCGACGCTGGTGTTCGGCGCCGGCGTGCGCGCCATTGTCATGCCGATTGATGATGAGCCACTGTTTTTCGGACCGATTATGCTGCCGCCCGTGCAACTTGTCGGGGCCGGCGTCAGCATCGTGTTCCTTGCCGTGTTCACCTGGTTCTTCCTGAAGACGCGAATGGGCGTGGCGATGCGCGCCGTCGCAGACAATCAGACAGTGTCGATGGGCATGGGGATCAACGTGCAGCGCTACTTCGCGCTGGCATGGGCGCTAACTGGTGTGGTGTCGGCGCTGGGGGGCGTGATCTGGGGCGCCATGCTCGGGGTGGATAACCAGTTACCCCTGGTCGGCCTGAAGGTGTTCCCTGTTGTTATCTTGGGCGGACTCGATTCGATTGTTGGCGCCGTGGTCGGTGGGCTTATCGTCGGGGTCGTGGAAGCGCTTGCGGCTGGCTATCTGGACCCGGTCGTTGGCGGCGGCACGAAGGATTTCGCGCCGTATGTCCTGATGATTCTGATGCTGATGATTCGTCCCTATGGCCTGTTTGGCCGCCGCCGCATCGAGCGTGTCTGATGTTCTATCGCGAAACCGGTGTATTCAAGACATCCTATGCAGCCGATATGGCGCTTATGCCGATGCCCAACACACGTTGGGCGGCCGTCATATTCGCCGTGCTGTTCATCGGCATCACACCCGCTGTGTGTGATGAATACACGCTCTCAATCCTTAACCTGATTCTCATCGCCGTCGTCGGCGCAATTGGGCTCAACATCCTTGTCGGATATACCGATCAGGTCTCCATCGGCCATGGCGCCTTCATGTCCGTTGGCGCCTATACGGCCGCACACCTGATCACGAAGCTGCACGCACCGTTCTGGATCTCGGTGCCGGCCGGCGGGCTGATGGCGGCGATCATCGGCGCGCTGGTCGGTATTCCATCGCTACGCATCAAGGGTCTCTATCTGGCGATTGCGACACTTGCTGCGCAGCTCATAATAGAGTGGACCATAAATCACGTGCCATGGGTCTCTGGTGGTACGCAGGCATCGATCCAGGTCGGGCCGCCGTCGGTGTTCGGGACGCCACTCACCAGCGCATGGCAGATGTATCTGTTCCTGATCGCCTTCGTCATCTTGGCCATCGTAGGTACGCAGAACCTGATCCGCAGCCGCATCGGCCGAGCGTTCATCGCCATCCGCGACCAGGACATCGCGGCGGAAATCATCGGCATCAATATCTTCCGCTATAAGCTGTGGGCGTTCGCTATCTCATCGTTCTACGCCGGGGTGACTGGGGTGCTGTACACCTATTATCTCGGCATCGCGAACTATGAACAGTTCCAGCTCGATGTATCGATCAATTTCCTGGCGATGGTGATCATTGGCGGTCTCGGCTCCACGCTCGGACCGATTTTCGGCGCGATCTTCGTCACGTTGCTGCCCATCGTCACGCGGCGCGTGCTTGAGTCTGTCGGCGGACTGTTCTTCGAGGCGTCTGACCTTTCGAACGTGATCCCGAGCCTGCGACTCGCGATCTTCGGCGGTCTGATCATCTTCTTCCTGGTGGTGGAACCTGAGGGTTTGAACCGCCTGTGGCGCAACATCCGTAACTACTTCCGAGTGTGGCCATTCTCGTACTGAAACAAGGGAGGCAAGAATGCGAAGCTTGGCACTGGCGGGGTGTGTGGTAGCTGGCCTGTGGTTCGCCGGTGGGGCGGCCGCACAACAGAAGGGCGAAATTCTGATTGGATCGCAGTGCGACCGCACCGGTCCGACGCAACTTGTCGGCACAGTGTTCTGCCCTGGTGTGCAGGACTACGTGAACCTGATCAACTCGAAGGGCGGCATTGACGGCTGGAAGGTCCGCATCAACGAGCTCGACAACAACTATCAGGTTCCACCGGCAATCGAGGAGTATGAGCGCCACAAGCAGGAAGGCGCCGTCTCCATCCTGATCTGGGGCACACCGCAGGCCGAGGCCCTGAACCCGCGGTTGCAGAAGGACCACATTCCGGGGACGTCGCCTGGCTTTGGCTCATCGGCTGCGGCGAACGGCGCGAAGTATCCGTATCTGTTCCCACTTGCGGCTACCTATTGGTCGCAGGCGGGTGCGGCGATCAGCTTTGTGAAGGATAAGCTGGGCGGCAATCTGAAAGGCAAGAAGATCGGGTATCTTTATTACGACAACCCGGCGGGTGTTGAGCCGTTGCCGATTCTGAAGGCGCTCCAGGAAAGTGAAGGGTTTGAGCTGCGCACGTTCGCTGTGCCGCCGCCCGGCGTGGAGATGAGCGCGCAGATACTTGATATCGCACAGCGGTTCCGGCCCGACTTCGTGCTTGCGCATCTGTTCGGCCGCGCTCCCTCGGTGGCGATCAAGGGACTCAAGAGTTCAGGCTATCCGCTGAGCAAGGTACTTGGCTTCGTCTGGGCCTCGTCCGAGGCAGACATCGCGGCGGCTGGCGGCTGGGCCGTCGCGCAGGGCTATCACACGATGCAGTTCGTCGGCGTGGGTACCGACTATCCTGTGCTGCAGGACATCAAGGCGATGTACCAGAAGGCCGGCAAGGCACCGCCCAAGGAGATGGAGACCTCCGTCTATTACAACCGTGGCATCCAGGATGCGGCCGTACACATCGAGGCGCTGCGTAATGCGCTGAAGCTGACTGGTGGCAAGGCTCCGACGGGCGAGGACATGAAGAAGGGCTTCGAGATGATCAAGAACTTCACGCTCGATGGCTTGCTGCCGCCGCTGGAAGTCACGCCATCAGACCACGAGGGTGGTGGCTGGGTGCAGATCTTCCAGGTCAAGGGCGAAAAGATGGTCAAGGAGACCGAATGGTTCCATGGCTATCGGGACCTGGTGCTGAAGTCCGTCAATGCAGCTTCATAGGTAAGTGTCATTGCGAAGTGCGTCCGCGACGATGCAATCCCTGGCACGATGGGGATTGCTTCGCTTCGCTCGCAATG
>CAYRTL010000171.1:2691-7173 GCA_964427005.1 uncultured Acetobacteraceae bacterium | reverse complement strand
ATCAAGAACCGCAACGTGGTGATGAACAGCCAGGGCACGCCGGTGGTGATGTCGCGCAACTGCGAAATCGTCCTGGTGGATGACAAGCAGCGCGAGCGTGCGCGTTTCCGTGTGCCGTATGGTGCGCGGCTGCTGGTCGATGAAGGTCAGCAGGTGGCGCGGGCGCAGAAGCTGGCGGAGTGGGATCCGTATACGCTGCCGATCATCACCGAGCGTGCCGGCAAGGTCGAATACATCGACCTGATCGAAGGCATCACGCTGGTCGAGCGGATGGACGAGGTCACCGGCCTGACGTCAAAGGTGGTGGTGGACTACAAGCAGGGTGCGAAGGGCGTCGATCTGCGGCCGCGTCTGCAGTTGAAAGACGAACGCGGCGAGGTCGTGAAGCTGCCGAACGGTGCAGAGGCGCGCTACTTCCTGGCACCGGACTCCATCCTGTCGGTGGACAACGGCGCCCAGGTGGCGGCTGGCGACGTGCTGGCGCGTATCCCGCGTGAAGGCAGCAAGACCCGCGACATCACCGGTGGTCTGCCGCGTGTCGCGGAGCTGTTCGAGGCACGCCGGCCGAAGGATCACGCAGTCATCGCCGAGACGGATGGCCGCGTGGAGTTCGGCAAGGACTACAAGAACAAGCGCCGTATCATCGTGAAGAACGACGAGACGACGGAGGAGACCGAGTACCTGATCCCGAAGGGCAAGCACGTCTCGGTGCAGGAAGGCGACTTCGTCCGCAAGGGCGATCCGCTGGTCGACGGCCCGCGTGTGCCGCACGACATCCTGAAGGTGCTCGGTGTAGAGGCGCTGTCGGACTACCTGGTCAACGAGATCCAGGACGTCTATCGACTGCAGGGCGTGAAGATCAACGACAAGCACATCGAGGTGATCGTTCGCCAGATGCTGCAGAAGGTTGAGATTCTCGATCCGGGCGACACGACGTTCCTGAGCGGTGAGCAGGTGGATCGCACCGAGTTCGATGCGGTGAACTCCAAACTCGGCCCGGACGAGAAGCCGGCGCAGGCGATGCCGGTATTGCAGGGCATCACCAAGGCGTCGTTGCAGACCAACAGCTTCATTTCGGCGGCTTCCTTCCAGGAGACGACGCGGGTGCTGACCGAAGCTGCGACGGCGGGCAAGACCGACAACCTGACCGGGTTGAAGGAGAACGTCATCGTTGGTCGTCTGATTCCGGCGGGCACGGGCTCGGTGATGAACCGGCTGCGTGCCATTGCCGCCGGGCGCGATCAGCGCACGCTGAGCATGGGCACTGCGCCGCAGATCACCGAAGAGGTGAAGGCGGCGGAGTAAACTCTGCTCATTGAAGGGCCATGGAGGCCGGTGGTGCGAGAGTGCCACCGGCCTTTCCTTTTGGGCCTGTCCGGACTATGTGACTACTGTGGTCACATGGGGATTGCGCATGCGCACGATCCAGCTACGCGATGCCAAGGCATGTCTGTCCGCTGTCGTCGATGACGCGGTATCCGGGGAGCCATCAGTAATTACGCGGCATGGCAAACCTGCCGCGGTCGTGTTGAGCTTTGAGGAGTGGCAGCGGCTAAGCCGGGTGCCGTCGTTTGGTCGGCTACTGATGTCAGCTCCACTGGAGCCCGGAGATCTGCCGGAACGCGATGTGTCTCCGCTGCGCGACCCCGCGTTGTGAGCGGGTATCTCGTCGATACAAATGTGGTTTCGGTGGGCGCTCCTGGGCGCACTGGCCACAGACCGAGTCTCTTGCGTTGGATGGAAGAGAACTCGAGCGCCCTGTACCTTTCTGTGGTGACGATTGCTGAAATTGAGGCGGGGATCGCGAAATCCCGGCGAGAGAATGCGCGGCGGAAGGCGTCGCGATTGACGGCCTGGCTGGAAACCATCTTACATCTTTATGCCGACAGGGTGCTTCCTCTGGATGTCGGAGTGGCTCGGATTGCGGGTGGCCTGTTTGATCTCGCCCGTGGTCTTGGTCAGGCGCCTGGATTTGCTGATATCGCCATTGCGGCCACGGCACAGGCGCATGGCTTGACCATACTGACGCGGAACCTCCGTCATTTCGCGTCGCTCGGTGTAGCGGTCCACGATCCTTTCCCCCAAGCTTGAGGAGTGCAGACGATGAGCGCCACAGGCTTCCACCACGTCGCGATCCGTGCGGCGGACTTCGACGCCACCATCAAGTTCTACACCGAAGGATTGGGCTGCGCGGTCCGTTATGAGTTCGCGGTGCCCGGTCGGATTGACCGTGCGGCGTTCCTGGACTTCGGCGACGGCCGATATATCGAGGTGTTCGGCCAAGGCTCGACGGTACAATCCGAAGGCCGCCGCCGTCGTCCCGATGAAGAACCGACCGAAGGCGCGCTGCTGCACTTCTGCCTGCGCGTTGTCGATGTCGGGGCATCGTATGCACGGGCGCTAGCGGCCGGGGCGATCTCGCGCATTGAACCGCGCGTTGCCAAGCTGGGCGGCCAACCGCCGGCGGAAGTTCAGATCGCCTTCGTCACCGGACCCAACGGCGAGGTCATCGAGTTTCTGAAAAGCGAGCAGCTCTGAGCGCAGGTACAACGGATACGGGCGCTGCCCATCGCCGTGCCAGCCAGGCACACACCATGAGCTGAAGCTGATGGAACAGCATCAGCGGCAGCACCACCAGGCCGAGTGACTGACCGGCGAACAACACGCTCGCCATCGGCAGTCCGCTCGCCAGACTCTTCTTCGAACCGCAGAACACGATGGCGATCTGATCGGGCCGGTTGAAACCGAGAAGCTTGCTCAGACCGTTCGTTGCCAGCAGCGCGACCGCGAGCAGCGCAGCGTCAAGCGCGAGCAACCCGGTGAAATCGCGAGCATCAAGCTGGTGCCAGATCCCGTGAGTCACGCCTTCGCTGAATGCGACGTACACCACCAGCAGGATCGAGCCACGATCGACCCAACTCGTCAGGTGCTTATGACGGCCGACCCAATCGCCGATCCAGGGACGGGCGAGCTGGCCCGCGATGAACGGCAGCAGAAGCTGCACCACGATGTCGCCTACGGCGCGCGCCGAGAACCCGCCATGCGCGCTCAACAGCAGGGCCGCCAAGAGTGGGGTCAGCAGAATGCCCAACAGGCTGGACCCGGTGGCCGCGCAAAGGGCAGCCGCCACATTGCCACGTGCGATCGAGGTGAAGGCGATGGAGGACTGCACCGTCGATGGCAGCACGCACAGCATCAGGACCCCCGCCCATAGCCCAGGCGTCAGCAGCCCGGGAGCCGCGGCCCTGGCCATCAGCCCAAGGGCAGGGAACAGCAGAAACGTGCAGGCCAGGATCACGGCATGCAGCCGCCAATGCCGGGCGCCGGCGAGTGCCGCCTGCGGCGCCAGGCGAGCGCCTTGCAGGAAGAACATCAGCCCGATCATCGCCGCGCCTGCGGCGCTCGCTGCAGTCATGCCGCGGCCTTGGGCCGGCAGGGCCGAAGCCAGGGCCACCATGCCCAGGATGGCTGCAATGTATGGGTCGATGTTCAGTCGCGATGCCAGTTCCTTCATGGGCAGGACTATCGAGCCTGGCCTGGCCATTGTGAAGTATGCTTAGCAGGCTTACTGTCATCATGAATTGCGATGAGCAAGCTCATGCTGGACCCGGTCCTCCTGGAAAGCTTCCTCGCCGTGGCGCAAGCCCGCAGCTTCAGCGAAGCGGGGCGGCGGCTCGGCTTGCGCCAGTCCACCATCAGCCAGCACATCCGGAAGCTGGAACAGGAAGCCGGGCGGCGGCTCTTCATCCGCGACACCCATTCAGTGGTGCCGACGGCCGATGGCGAGGCGATGGAAGACTTTGCCCGCTCGATCCTGGAGGCCAACCAGCGGGCGTTGCGCTACTTCGCTGGCTCGCAGCTGCGAGGCCGGCTGCGGTTCGGTGCGTCGGAAGACTTCGTGACCTCCCGACTGCCTGAGGTGCTGGGGGATTTTGTCCGCCAGCACCCGGAGCTGGACCTTGAGCTGACTGTCGATCTCAGCGCCACGCTCCATCAGATGCTGGATGCCGGCGAATTGGACCTGGTGCTGTGCAAGCGCCGGGGCAACGACGACAGAGGGCGGCTGGTCTGGCGCGACCGGCTCGCCTGGATCGGCACCGAAGCCACGCGGATCGATCCGGCGCAGCCGCTCCCGCTTATCCTCTACACGCCTCCCAGCATCACTCGCGCGGCGGCGCTGGAAACGCTCGAGCGCGCCGGCCGTCCGTGGCGGATCGTCTGCTCCAGTGGGAGCCTGAGTGGGCTAAGGGCCGCTGCTATCGCAGGCTTGGGTGTGACGGTGCATGTGGCCGGCCTCATGCCGGACGGTCTGTCAGAAATGCCGACCGCCTACAGGCTGCCCGAACTGGGCGAAGTCGAATTTGTTGTGCTTGGCGCTACTCGCCAGGAACGCGGGCCAGCAGCGGAGCTGGCAAGGGCAATACTGGCGAATGGGGGACGGTTGCAGCGCCGAATCTCCCGCTGAGCTGGCAGTGCTCGCCT
>CAYRTL010000171.1:0-2591 GCA_964427005.1 uncultured Acetobacteraceae bacterium | reverse complement strand
CAGGATTTGCCGCGGAAGCCCGACGGCAGGCCGCGATACTGCGAGGGGCACCGGAGGAGCAGGAGGCTCTCGATTTCATTGAAGCTGTCATGGACACTGACGATTGGAAATGAAGCGGGGCAACGTGGTCACCGTCTCGGCGCCCGGTGAGCACGGAAAGCCTCGACCAGCGGTGGTCATACAGTCCGACAAGCTGGGTGGTACAGACAGCATCCTGCTCTGTCTGATGACGACGGTGGAACGCGATGCCTCATTCTTCCGGGTTCCGGTTGCGGCGGAGCCCGGAACGGGTCTGCGGCAGCCGTCCAACATCATGGTGGATAAGATCGTCACCGTCAGGCGTGACAGATGCGGCAGCGTGATAGGCCGGTTGGATCAGCCGACCATTCTGGTCCTGAACAGGACGCTCGCTCTGGTCGTAGGGATCGCCGGCTGACACGCGAATCCGCTCGCGGCGATATTGACTCCCCCCAACCCGGACACTAGGTTCCGCCCCCTCTGGCCGACCCGGCAAAGTTGAAGGGCGGCCGTCGTTTGCAGGCCGAAGTCGCGTGCGGCGCCGCCTCCGGAATACCGGCGGGCCTAGGCCGTGGGCTCCAGGACCCGCAGGATGGGACGCTCCCAGCCGGCGGGCTTTGCCTGTCAGAAGACGGTTGCCTCGCAACAGGGCGCGCCGAACGGAATTGAAAGAGGCACGATGCCGACCATCAACCAGCTCATCGCCAAAGGGCGTGAGCCACAGAAGACGCGGAACACGGTTCCGGCGCTGCAGGGCTGCCCGCAGAAGCGCGGCGTCTGCACGCGTGTCTATACGACCACGCCGAAGAAGCCGAACTCGGCTTTGCGCAAGGTCGCGAAGGTACGCCTGACCAATGGCTACGAAGTCGTGTCGTACATCCCGGGCGAAGGACATAACCTGCAGGAGCACTCGGTGGTGCTGATCCGCGGTGGCCGTGTGAAGGACCTGCCGGGCGTACGCTATCACATTCTGCGTGGCGTGCTCGACACGCAGGGCATCGCCAAGCGCCGCCAGCGCCGTTCGCTCTACGGCGCCAAGCGGCCGAAGTGAGGACGCGATGAGCCGCCGCCGCCGCGCCGTCAAACGCGAGATCCTGCCGGACGCCAAGTTCGGCGACATCGTCATCACCCGCTTCATGAATGCGCTGATGTACGATGGGAAGAAGTCGGTCGCCGAGGGCACCGTGTATGGCGCACTGGACGTGCTGAAGCGCCGCGGTGGCCAGCAGGCCGATCCGGTGCGCATGTTCCACGAGGCGCTGGATAACGTGAAGCCAGCGGTGGAAGTGCGGTCGCGCCGCGTTGGCGGCGCCACCTATCAGGTGCCGGTGGAGGTCCGTACGGAGCGCCGCCAGGCGCTGGCGATCCGCTGGATCATCGACGCCGCACGCAAGCGCGGCGAGCACACGATGGAAGACCGGCTTTCAAACGAACTGCTGGACGCGGTGAACAATCGCGGCGCGGCGGTGAAGAAGCGTGAAGACACCCATCGGATGGCAGAGGCGAACAAGGCCTTCAGCCATTACCGCTGGTAACTTAATCGGAGAGCACAGATGGCCAAGGCGAAATTCGCGCGCACCAAGCCGCACTGCAACGTCGGCACGATCGGTCACGTGGACCATGGCAAGACCACACTAACCGCGGCCATCACCAAGGTGCTGGCGAAGTCCGGCGGCGCCACGTTCACGGCGTACGACCAGATCGACAAGGCGCCGGAAGAGAAGGCGCGCGGCATCACCATCGCGACGGCGCACGTCGAGTATGAGACGGCGAAGCGCCATTACGCGCACGTCGACTGCCCGGGCCACGCCGACTACGTGAAGAACATGATCACCGGTGCGGCGCAGATGGATGGCGCCATCCTGGTGGTGTCCGCCGCGGACGGCCCGATGCCGCAGACCCGCGAACACATCCTGCTCGCCCGACAGGTCGGTGTGCCGGCCCTCGTCGTCTACCTCAACAAGGTGGACATGGTGGACGACCCGGAACTGCTCGAGCTGGTTGAGCTGGAAGTGCGCGAGCTGCTGTCGTCTTATCAGTTCCCCGGCGACGAGATTCCCATCATCAAGGGTTCCGCGCTGTGCGCGCTGGAAGACCGCGAGCCGGACATGGGCGAGAAGTCCATCATGGAGCTGATGGAGGCGGTGGACAGCTACATCCCGCAGCCTGATCGTCCGATGGATCGGCCGTTCCTGATGCCGATCGAAGACGTGTTCTCGATCTCCGGCCGCGGCACCGTGGTGACCGGGCGCATCGAGCGCGGCGTCGTCACCGTCGGCGACGAAGTCGAGATCGTCGGCATCCGTCCGACGCAGAAGACCGTGGTTACCGGCGTGGAGATGTTCCGCAAGCTGCTGGATCGCGGCGAGGCGGGCGACAACATCGGCGCGCTGCTGCGCGGCACCAAGCGTGAGGAAGTGGAGCGCGGTCAGGTTCTGGCCAAGCCCGGCAGCATCACGCCGCACACCAAGTTCAAGGCGGAAGCGTACGTGCTGACGAAGGAGGAGGGCGGACGTCACACGCCGTTCTTCACCAACTATCGTCCGCAGTTCTACTTCCGCACCACCGACGTG
>CAYRTL010000170.1:0-7409 GCA_964427005.1 uncultured Acetobacteraceae bacterium | reverse complement strand
CTTAGATCTCGGGCTGCGCCCGGCAACCCAAAATTAACCCATTCCGCTTACCCGCGTGTGATGAACACGCATGTAGTTCCACGGATCCTGCCGGCACCGTGGTTCGCGCGCCAGGCGCGGCGCGCGGTGCGGCTCGTCTGGTGGACAGTGACGTTGCAACTGCACCGGCGCTTCCGTGAATGGCGTCGCGCGCGATCTGCTCGTCGGTTGGCTCCGAAGCCGCCAGACGGTGCCCCCGAGTTGATCCGGACAGTCGATCCGGCACAGCTTCACCTGCCGCGCGATCCCCGTCCGAAAGTGTCGATCATCATCCCGACCTATGGACAGGTTGATTACACGCTGTGCTGTCTCGCATCGATAGCGGCGCATCCGTCACGGGCCACGATCGAGGTCATTGTGGTGGATGATGCCACGCCGGACCCCTCGACCTCATGCCTCGCCGGTGTCTCCGGCATTCGTCTGATCGTCAATCGGCGCAACCTAGGTTATCTGCGCACGTGCAACGCCGCCGCGCGGGTCGCCCGCGGCGAATTCCTGCTGTTCCTGAACAACGACACGCAGGTCCGCGAGGGCTGGCTGGATCCGTTGCTGGCGCCGTTTGCCACAAGCGACGACGTCGGGGCAGTGGGGGCGAAGCTGCTGTATCCCGACGGCACGTTGCAGGAGGCAGGCTGCATCGTCTGGGATGATGGCTCCGCCTGGAATTACGGCCGCTTCGATGATCCGGAGCGCTCGGTCTATAACTATGTGCGCGAGGTCGATTACTGCTCTGCCGCGTGCCTACTCGTTCCGCGTGCGCTGTTTCACCGGGCCGGCGGATTCGATGAACGCTATGCGCCGGCGTATTGCGAGGACAGCGACCTGGCATTCCGGTTGCGCGAGCTTGGCTATAAGGTGCTTTATCAGCCGCGCTGTCACATCGTGCACTTCGAAGGCATCAGCCACGGCAAGACGCTGACCGGTTGTATCAAATCTTATCAGGTGCGGAATCAGCGCAAGTTCCAGGAGCGCTGGCAATCGGTTCTGTCGCGCGAGCACCTGCCGAACGGCAGGCATGTCATGCGGGCGCGGGATCGCGCGCGGCATCGGCCTGTCATCCTGGTGATCGATCACTATGTGCCGGAGCCGGATCGGGATGCCGGCTCCCGCACCATGCTCTGCATCATCCAGTCTCTGGTACGCGCGGGCCTGGTAGTGAAGTTCTGGCCGGCTAATCTGCACTACAGTCCGGGCTACACCAAGGCGCTGCAGGATATCGGCGTAGAGGTTGCGTATGGCAGTTGTTCTTTCCAGCAGTGGCTGCAGGTGAACGCGAATGAGCTTGACTATGTGCTGCTGTCCCGCCCGCAGGTCGCAGCCGAGTTCCTGCCTGAGGTGAAGCGGTACGGGGCGATTGGCTTGCTGTACTACGGCCATGACCTGCACTTCGATCGGATGCGGAAGCAAGCCGAGCTGAGCGATGACGCCGGCATCATGCGGCAGGCCGATGCCATGGAAGCGCTGGAGCGTTCTATCTGGCGCGAAGTGGACGTGGTTCTGTATCCGTCCGCAGAGGAAGTGGCGAAGGTCGTGGCCCGGCCATCCACGTCTTTCGTGCATGCGGTGAAGGACGACGTGGGTGGCCGGACCAAGCCCGGCCATGATGATTGGGTGCGCACCCTGGTGCCGTACTGGTTTGCGGCCTTCGCTCCGCCGCGTGCGCCGGTTGCCGAACCGCGCATTCTGTTCGTTGCCGGCTTTGCACACCCACCGAACCGGGATGCCGCGCGTTGGTTCGTGCAACAGGTCTGGCCGCTGGTTCTTGCGCGCGTGCCGGATGCGCGGCTTGCGATCGTTGGCTCCAATCCTCCGCCTGACGTGCAGGCGCTCGCTGGCGGCGCGATCACCGTGCGCGCGAATGTCACCGAAGCTGAACTGAGTGTGCATTACCGCAGCGCGCGAGTGGCGGTCGTGCCGCTCCGCTATGGCGCCGGCGTGAAGCTCAAGGTCGTGGAAGCTCTGCGCGAGGGCTTGCCGCTGGTGACCACATCTATCGGAGCTCAGGGTCTTCCAGGCCTGGATGCTGTCGTCTCGGTTTGCGACGAACCTCAGGCGTTTGCCGATGAAGTGTGCCACCTGCTGACCGACGGCATCATGTGGGCGGAGCGTTCGGTGGCACAGGTTGACTACGCCGCCACGCATTTCTCCGAGGCGGTGTTTCGCGACACTCTTCTGGCGGCTCTTGCTCAGTCGGCCAGCCGCTGTTCGGCTCGCCTCGCCTCGTAGTCGGCTCGCGCTGCGTTCACCTGCGGGCGCTGCGAGACCTCCGGCACGCCAACGTCCCACCAATGTCCGCCTGCCGCGGTCGCGACGCGTGGATCGGTCCGAATCACCACCACACTCGTCTTGTCGGCGGCAACTGCACGCCGCAGTGCTGCTTCGAGTTCGGCAATGCCTGCGACCTGTTCCGCCAGCGCGCCAAGACTGGAGGCATGCGCACGGAAATCGACAGCGGGCGGCGCGCCGCAATCGGTCAGCAGGTTATTGAAGGCTTCGCCGCCGGTCGCGCGTTGCAGCCGATCGATGCAGCCGAAGCCGCCGTTGTCCAGGACAACAATCGTCAGCTTGGCGCCCAGCATCACCGAAGTGGCGATCTCGGAGTTCATCATCAGATAGCTGCCGTCACCGACCAGGACGATCACCTCGCGGTTGGGACACGCCATCTTCACGCCCAGACCGCCGGCGATCTCGTAGCCCATGCAGGAATAGCCGTATTCCAGGTGATACGTGCCAACCTGCTGCGCCTGCCAGAGCTTGTGCAGCTCGCCGGGTAGTCCTCCCGCCGCGCAGACCACGATGGCATCGGCTGGCGCGACGCGCTGCACGGCGCCGATCACCTGCGCGTCGGAGGTCAATTCGGCATTTGTTGGCGCTGTCACCGCGGCGGCTTCCTTCCGCCAGACGGCCACTGCATGCGCAAGCCGTTCCCGCCAGACATGGGGGGCGCGGTAGTCGTCCAGTGATGCGCTTAATTCCGTCAGGCCGACGCGCGCATCGCTTACCAGTGGCAGCATGTGGTGCTTGGCCGCATCGAACACCTGCACGTTCAGCCCGATCAGCTGACGCTCAGGATTGCGGAACAACGCCCAGGAACCGGTGGTGAAATCCTGCAATCTCGTCCCGACAGCGAGGATCACATCGGCCGCCTCAGCGGCCTCGTTTGCAGCCGATGTCCCAGTGACGCCGATGGCGCCGAGGTTGAGCGGATGATCGTGTGGCAACGCGCTCTTGCCTGCCTGGGTCTCCGCAACCGGAACGCCATGGATTGACGCGAAGCGCTCCAGTACATCGGTGGCTTCGGAATAGTGCACGCCACCGCCGGCGATGATCAACGGCACCTTGGCGTCACGCAGCACGCGGGCGGCCGTCGCCAGTTCCTGTTCATCCGGCCGTTGCCGGCGGACATGCCAGGTCCGAGGAGCAAAGAACTGCTCGGGATAATCGAACGCCTCTGCCTGCACGTCCTGGCATAGCGCCAGCGTCACCGGGCCGCACTCCGCCGGATCGGTCAGCGCGGCCAGTGCATGCGGCAACGCGTTCAGAATTTGTTCCGGCCGGGTGATGCGGTCGAAGTAGCGCGAGACCGGGCGGAAGCAGTCGTTGGCGGAGACGGTGCCATCGCTGAAGCTCTCGACCTGCTGCAGCACCGGATCGGGCCGGCGTGACGCGAACACATCCCCTGGCAGCAGCAGCACGGGCAAGCGATCGACATGCGCCACCGCGGCGGCGGTGATCATGTTGGTCGCACCGGGACCGATCGACGTGGTGCAGGCCATCATGCGCCGCCGATGCATGGCCTTCGCATAACCGATGGCCGCGAGGGCCATCGCCTGCTCGTTGTGCGCCCGGTATGTCGGCAGATCCTCCCGATGCTGGGCGAGGGCCTCGCCCAGACCGGCGACGTTGCCATGACCAAAGATCGCCCAGACGCCGCCGAACAGGGGCATGGTCTGCCCGCCGCACTCGGTCTGCTGGGCGCTCAAGTACCGGACCAGAGCCTGTGCCATGGTCAGACGGATCGCGCTCATCGTTTCCTCCTGCCAGCCGGCATTTCGGTTGCTATTGTCCCATGACGTAGAGGGGAAGGGGAGGCGTCGATGCTGAGCATCGCCGTTATCGGCGCAGGCCGTATCGGCCGTATTCACGCGCGCAACATTGCAGCACATCCGGATGCGCAACTCGTCGGTATCGCCGACACCGACGCCGCGGCTGCTTCGCGTCTCGCGCAGGAATGTGGTGCGCGCGCACTGTCGCTGGATGAGGCGTTTGCTGCCGATGCGGTGCTGATCGGGTCGCCAACACCGACGCACGCCGATTACATTGAGCGTGCCGCCGCGGCGGGACGCGCGATCTTCTGCGAAAAGCCGATCGACCTGGCGGCGGATCGCGTCCGTGCCTGTCTGGCTGCCGTGCGTCGCGCCGGTGTCGTCCTGATGGTGGGCTTCAACCGGCGGTTCGATCCGCACTTTGCCACGCTGAAGCGGCGGATGGACGCCGGCGAGATTGGCACGCTCGAGCTGCTGACCATCATCAGCCGCGATCCAGCGCCGCCGCCGCCCGCCTATGTCGCGACGTCGGGCGGCTTGTTCCGCGACATGATGATCCACGATCTCGATATGGCGCGCTTCCTGCTAGGTGAGGAGCCGGTGGAACTGCATGCCGCTGCCTCATGCCTGGTCGATGCGTCCATTGGCGCGGCGGGCGACGTAGATACTGCCGTGGTCACGCTGCGCACCGCCAGCGGAAAGCTATGCCAGATTTCCAACTCCCGCCGCGCGACCTATGGCTACGACCAGCGGATCGAGGCGCATGGTGCCAAGGGGCTGCTGCGTGCTGGCAATGTCACTGCGACCACGGTGGAGCTGGCGACCGGCGACGGCTTCGTCACTGATCCGGCGCTGCCGTTCTTCCTTGAACGCTATGCCAGTGCCTATCGGGCGGAACTGGACGCCTTCATTGCCGCGGTTCGGTCGGCAACCCGGCCGAGGCCCGACGGCGATGACGGCCTGAAGGCGCTGCTGCTCGCGGATGCAGCGACAGAGTCGGCGCAGACCGGCGAGGGGGTAAAGCTGCGGCTGGATGGCGAATCGGCGCCGCCTGCATGATCGCCATTGCCATGATCCGACTAAGAACCGCTCTGATTGCTGCGCTGCTTCTGTTGTGCGGCATCACGCAAGTTGCGGCGCAGCAGGCCCCGGTAAAGGCCGCCATTTATGTGGCGCCGCCCTTCATCATGAATGCGGCGAATGGTTACACCGGGTTCACCTGGGAGCTCTGGCAGCAGATCGCCGCCGATCTGAAGCTGAACTACGACGTGCGTGAGGTGCCCACGATCGCCGAGTTGCTGCAGCTGGTGCATGACGGGCAGGTCGATGTCGGGGTCGCCGATCTCTCGATCACCGCGGATCGCTACCAGGTGATGGACTTCAGCCAGCCCTACTTCGATGCGGGGCTGCGCATCATGATCGATGAGGACCGTACCACCGGTCTGCGCACCCTGATCAGCGACCTGCGGGAGACCGGGCATTTGCGCGTCTATGCCTGGATCGGGGTTGTGATCCTGATCGCCACGATCGTCCTCACGTTGATCGATCGGCGCTGGCATCCGGAGTTTCCCGAAAGGTGGCGCGATGGGCTGGCGGAATCCTTCCATCACGTGATGTCGGTCGCAACGTCGGGATCGACTTCGCATCGTAATCTGCTGGGCTCGCTGGGCACCGTCCTCGGTGCCGTGTGGCTGGCCTGCGGCGTGGTGGTCGTTGCCTACGTCACCTCCAGCATCACCAGCGTCATGACTGCCTCCGCCATCAAGCATCAGATCAACAGCGCCGCCGATCTGACGGGCAAGCACGTTGGTGCGCTGGCCGGCAGTACCGGTGAGAGTTATTGCCGCGACGCGATGCTGGATGTGCAGCCGTTCAATTCCATGGACGAGGCGGTGAAGGCCTTGCTGAAGGGACAGATCGCGGCGATCGTGCGGGACGCGCCGGTGCTGGAATGGTTCGACACTGCGCATCCGGAGCTGCCGGTGACCGTGGTGGGGCCGGTGTTCAGGACAGAGAAGTACGGGTTCGCGTTTCCCGCCGGCAGCCCGCTGACGCGACAGGTCAGCGAGGCTATTCTCGGCCTGAAGGATCGCGGCGTGCTGGACAAGCTGCGGACGAAATATTTCGGCACCACACGATAGCGAGGTCAGCGATGCGCATAGGCATGGTGACCGACAGCCTTTCGCACCTGCCGCTTGATGACCTGCTGCGCACCGCGGCGGAACTCGGCATCGAAATGCTGGAATTCCCTTGCGGCAACTGGTCGAGCGCGCCGCATCTGAATCTGGACCTGATGCTGGAGAATGCATCGGCGCGCGCGGACTTCATGGCGAAGCTGCGCGACCAGGGTTTGGCGCTGAGTGCGCTGAACTGCTCCGGCAATCCACTGCATCCCGGCGATTCGGGGTGGCAGCACAAGGTGGTAACCTCGAAGACGATACGGCTTGCCGGTATGCTGGGAGTGGAACGGGTGGTGCTGATGTCCGGCTGTCCTGGCGGACCCGGCGACAGCAACGCCAACTGGGTCACCACTGCCTGGCCGCCTGAGGCTGCACGCGTGCTGGCATGGCAGTGGGATGAGGTGCTGATCCCGTATTGGAAGGGGCTGGTGACGGAAGCGAAGGCGGCTGGCGTGGCGAAGCTGTGCCTGGAGCTGCACGGCCAGCAGAATGTGTACAACGTGGAGACGCTGTTTCGGCTGCGCGATGCGGTGGGGCCGGTGGTGGGGGCGAATTTCGATCCAAGCCATCTGTTCTGGATGGGCGCTGATCCGCTGGCCGCGACGCGCGTGCTGGCACCGGCGATCTATCATGTGCACGCAAAGGACACGCGGATTGATCCGGCCACGGCGTCGATCAACAGCCTGATCGACACCAAGCCTACGGACCGGCTGCTGGAACGATCTTGGAGCTATGTGACGCTGGGCTACGGCCACGATCTGTTATGGTGGCGCGAGTTCTGTTCGTTGCTGCGGCTGGTCGGGTATGACGACGTGCTGTCGATCGAGCACGAGGACCTGATGCTGCCGCCGCTGGACGGCGTGCGGAAGTCGGTGGAGCTGCTGAAGGCCGCTATTTAAGGTTCACCACAAAGACACGAAGGCACGAAGTTTTGCCGCTTCGTGCCTTCGTGTCTTTGTGGTGAATTCTTAAATCTGCGAGTACCCCGATCCCGGCGTATCCACGCCGCGCCCGGCCGCCTTGTCGATCCAACCGAACTCCTTGAGAATCTGCTGGCTGTAGGTGACGCGGCCGTTCACCTTGCTCGCCGGCTCGCTCGCCAGCAGCAGGGCGGCGCGTGCCATCATGGTTGGCGGCTCGCCTC
>CAYRTL010000169.1:0-7539 GCA_964427005.1 uncultured Acetobacteraceae bacterium | reverse complement strand
CTAAGTGTCATTGCGAGCGCAGGCGAAGCAATCCCCATCATGGGTGCGTATCTACGGTGGGGATTGCTTCGCTTCGCTCGCAATGACACTGGGAGCTTATACCTGCTGCCCGCGCACCAGTCGGCCTGGCAGTTCGCCTGTGGCTTCGCCTTCTCGCCAGGTGATGCGACCCGACACAATCGTCGACTCGTAGCCGTGCACCTTCTGCATCAGCCGCTTTCCGCCAGCCGGCAGATCATGCACGACATATGGCTTGTCGCAGCCAAGCCGATCCCAGTCGATCACGTTGACATCGGCCTTCTTGCCGACGGCCAGCACGCCGCGATCGTGCAGACCGGCAGCATGCGCGGTATCCGACGTGACGCGCCGGATCAGCTCCGGCATCGGCCAGCGCTGCATCGTGCGGCCCCAATGGGTCAGGAGCCAGGTCTGGTAACCGGCATCGAGAATGAACGCGACATGCGCGCCGCCATCGCCAAGTCCCATGATCGTGTTCGGATTCGCCAACGTGGTCTCGCTCACCGACAGATCGTAATCCGCGTAGCCACCAAGCGGCGTGTAGATGAATGCGTGGCCGTCATCCTCCAGCAGTGCGTCATAGGCCACTTCCTGTGGCGTGCGTCCCTCGCGTTCGGCGATCGCCAACAGCGAGTCCTCGCGCCGCGGCTGGTAATTCGGCGGATTGCCGAAGCGGAACATCTGGCCGAATGACAAACGATGGAACAGCGGGAAGGTGCTGCCCTTCTTCGGGTCGTCCGACAGCATCTGCTTGCGAAACTCCGGATCGCGCATCCGTCGCACGCGCTCCGCCAGCGGCAAATGCGCGATCGACTTGTAGGATGGCGTGCCGGAGAACGGGTTCTGGCTGCCTTCCAACCCGAGCAACACACCAATCGCACGCGGCGCCACCACCGGACGGATCGGCACACCGTCCGCAATAGCCTCGTCCGCATAGCCAAGCAGATCGCGCCACACCGTGGGCCGCGCATGCCGCTGTGTCAGCGTGAAGACGCAAGGCCGCCCGCACGCCTCCACCACGCGACGGACCATGGCGAATTCCGCCTTGGGGTCCGGCGCCCACTCGGACACGATCTCCAGGAAACCCGCGCCCGCATCGCGCATACCCATCGCGATACCCGTCAGCTCGTCCTCCTGCGCGCGCAGTGTCGGCGTGGGATCGCCCTTCAGGCTCTTGTGGCTCAGGCTGCGCGACGTGGAAAATCCGAATGCCCCGGCGCGGATCGCATCGGCGGTGATTTCGCGCATCTGCGCAATGTCGCCCTGGTTGGCATTCTCCAGTGCGACGGCCCGCTCGCCCATGACGAACACCCGCACCGCGGCATGCGGCAGCAGCGCGCAAAGGTCTATGTCGCGGTCACGCTGTTCCAGCGCAGTCAGGTATTCGGCGAACGACTCCCATTCCCACTTCAAACCTTCGTGCATGACGGGACCAGGAATGTCCTCGACGCCCTCCATCAGCTCGACGAGTTTCTCGCGATCCGCCGGCTTGCATGGCGCAAAACCGACACCACAATTACCCATCACCGCGGTGGTGACGCCATGCATGGACGATGGCGTCATGTGGCTGTCCCACACGGCCTGGCCATCGTAGTGCGTATGGATATCGACGAACCCCGGCGTGACGAGTTTGCCCTTGGCGTCCATCTCGTCCGCGCCGTTTTTGGCAATGGTGCCGATGGCCGCGATGCGATTGCCCTTGATGCCGACATCCGCCTCGATCGGCGCACCACCGGTGCCATCGACGACGGTACCGCCACGGATGACGAGATCGAATTCTGCTGCCATCGGACTTCTCTCCATTCGCACCAGGTGTCATGGCCGGGCTTGTCCCGGCCATCCGTCGTGGCAGGCTACCGCGACTGATGGCCAGGGCAATCCCCGGCCATGACGAGAAGGACAAGGGCCTCCACATGATGCCGCTCGACGTGAGCTCCCCGCCACCCCAGGCCACCCCGCGCGAGACGCGTCTGTCCGATTACCGGCCGCCGGCGTTCCTGGTGGACACCGTGGACCTCGCGTTCGAGCTGGATGAGGCCGCGACGCGCGTCAGTTCGCGGCTGGCAGTGCGGCGCAATCCGGCATCGGCGGACGCGAGTGCACCGTTGTCGCTGGATGGCGAGGCTCTGACCTTGCTGCGCGTGACGCTGAACGGCGAAGAGCTTGGCGCCAACCGGTACCGAATTGAGGACGAGAGGCTGATCATCCCCGACATGCCGGACGCCGCCGTGCTGGAGATCGAGACCCGCATCGCACCAAAGGACAACACCGAACTCTCCGGCCTCTACACCTCGAACGGCAGCTACTTCACCCAATGCGAGGCCGAGGGCTTCCGTCGCATCACCTACTTTCCCGATCGTCCTGATGTCATGGCGCGGTTCACCACCACGATCACCGCCGACAAGTCGCGTGTGCCGATCATGCTGTCGAACGGCAATCCGGGTACGGTCGGGGATATTGGCAATGGCCGCCATCGGATTACCTGGACCGATCCCCATCCCAAGCCGAGTTATCTGTTCGCTCTGGTCGCTGGCGATCTTGTCGCGGTGAAAGACCACTTCATCACGCGTTCCGGCCGGCGTGTTGAACTCGGCATCTGGGTACGACGCGGGGATGAGGATCGCTGCGCCCACGCCATGCGTTCGTTGAAGACGTCGATGAAGTGGGACGAGGACGTATTCGGCCTGGAATACGACCTCGACGTGTTCAACATCGCCGCGGTGTCAGATTTCAACATGGGGGCAATGGAGAACAAGGGGCTTAATGTCTTCAATACGAAATATGTCCTGGCCAAGCCGGAGACCGCGACCGACGCCGACTACCAGGGCATCGAGGCCGTCATCGCCCACGAATACTTCCACAACTGGACCGGCAATCGCGTCACCTGCCGCGACTGGTTCCAGCTTTCGCTGAAGGAAGGGCTGACAGTTTACCGCGATCAGGAATTCTCGGCTGACCAGGGCAGCCGAGTGGTGAAGCGCATTGGCGATGTGCGCGCGCTACGGGCTGGACAGTTCCGCGAGGACGCCGGTCCGCTGGCGCATCCTGTACAGCCCGACCACTATATCACGATCGACAACTTCTATACCGCCACCGTGTACAACAAGGGCGCAGAAGTGATCCGCATGATGGCCACCATCATCGGGCGCGAGGCATTCCGTCGCGGCATGGACCTGTATTTCGAGCGCCACGATAATCAGGCCGTCACCATAGACGATTTTGCTCAGGCGATGCAGGACGCGTCGGGGGTCGATCTCACGCGGTTCAAGCGTTGGTATCATCAGGCGGGGACGCCGGAGATCTCCGTAGCGGAGAATTACGACGCGGGCGCTCGCCGCTACACGCTGACGCTGACACAGCACACGCCGCCGACGCCTGGACAGCCGGACAAGCAGCCGCTGGTGATTCCTGTGGTCATGGGCCTGCTGAATGGCAACGGCCGCGAAGTCGCCACACGGACGCTTCTGCTTGAGCAAGCAGAGCAGAGTTTCGTGTTTGACGACGTGCAGCAGCGACCGGTGCCGTCGCTGCTGCGAGGTTTCTCGGCGCCGGTGAAGCTCTCGGGCCTCCAACCCGAGCAGTTGCAGTTCCTGGCCGCAAACGACACCGACCCATTCGTGCGCTGGGAGTCGGGACAGCAATATGCGACGCATCTGCTTCTGGACATGGCGGCGGCATGGCGGCGTGACGAAACGCCTGCACTCGAGCAGGGGCTGATCGATGCACTGGCTGCGACCCTGCGCGGCGCCGATGCGGATCCTGCATTCGCCGCCGAGGCACTGACGCTGCCAAGCGAGGCATTCCTCGCGGACCAGATGGCGATTGCGGATGTCGATGCGATACATGCGGTGCGTGACAGCGCACGCATCGCGATTGGCGAGGCGCTTCGCGAAGAACTGCGGGCGACGTACGAACGGCTGACCGATACTGGCCCCTATCGTACAGACGGCGGCTCGATCGGCCGGCGGGCACTGCGCAACGTGTGCCTCGCATACCTTGTCGCAGGCGGCAACGCGGAGGGTATTGCGCTGGCAAAGACGCAGTTCGATGCCGGGCAGAACATGACGGACGTGCTGGCCGCGCTGGCAGTGCTGTCAGCGATCGACTGTCCCGAGCGTCGTGTTGCCTTGGACGCGTTCCACTCGAAGTGGCGCGGCGATGACTTGGTGTTGGACAAATGGTTTGCCATTCAGGCGACATCGCCGCTGCCTGGCACGCCGGACGCCGTGCGTGCGTTGGCGAAGCACGTGGATTTCGATCTGCGCAACCCGAACCGCGTGCGTGCCTTGGTCGCCAGTTTCGCCTCAGGCAATCAGGTGCGGTTCCATGACCCGTCCGGCGATGGTTATCGTTTCCTGGCGGAAACCATCATCGCGCTCGATCCGATGAACAGTCAGGTCGCCGCTCGTCTGGTGCCACCACTCGGTCAGTGGCGCCGGGTTGAGCCCGCGCGGCAGGCGCTGATGAAGCAGGAGCTGCAGCGCATTCTCGACGCGCCGAACCTCAGCAAGGGGACGTTCGAGATGGCGACGCGGAGTATCGCCTGACGAGATCGCCGCCCAAACGCGCCTGGCGCACCTGGCGCGGTCCGCGCGCGACGGACAATGACGTTTCGACATCGCTGAAGGTCCGATCGACCGTCGTATCTTCGGCCGGACCGAACGCTTCGCGATGCTGACGTGCCCGGTGCAACAGTTCGGCTGCCAATACGCGCAATCCCACCAAGGTCGCGGCCGCGCGCGCAAGTTTCCCATCATCCAGTGCGGCAACCACTGCTTCGGCGGCCCTCCCGAATACCGCAGTCAACGCCGCGAGCCCGCCCAGAGACAGCGTCGCTGCGTCATCTTCGGCACATGAGGCAAAGTGCGACAGCAGGAATCTGAACGCGCCGAGCAGGCCGAACGTGCCTACGGCGTCCTCCACATCCCGGAATGGCAGCGCCATGGTCTCATACGCCGTGCCGGGCACTCCCAGCAGCGACGAACGCGGCACCCGGCAGCCGTCCAGCTTCAATCCGCAATGCCGCGAGGGCGCGAGCGCACGATATTGCGGCGCTTCATCGATGGACAGGCCGGGCGTGTCTTTCGGCACTAGAAACGCGCTGTAGCGCTTGCGGCCGTCTTCAACAGCCGTCACTGCCAGCACGATGAACACTTCCGCCAGCGGGCCGTTGGTCACCCAGGCCTTCTCGCCAAGGATCCTGTATCCGTCTGCATCTTCCTCGGCGCGCGTCACCAGCAGTTTGGGATGCGCGCCCACGCGCGGCTCGGAGATCGCGACCGCGGCGAGACGTGGCAGCCATGTGGCACACTGTTCCTGCGAGCCGAAGCCTTCGATGAAGAAACGCGCTACGAGCTGCCCGCCGATGCTGGCTTCACCGAGCAAGCCGGTGCGCTCGACAACGGCGGCCTTCTCGCGTGCAATGGCGGCATAGGTCATGGAGGAAACATAGCATGAGCGAACTCGCAGAGAAGGACGCGATCCGCGAGGTGATGGCGGAATACTGCTTCCGACTCGACAATGACCGCTTCGCTGAGATGGCAGCGTTGTTCACGGAGGACGGCACCTGGGACACCGCATTCGGCAAGGGCACCGGCCATGCCGAGATCGAGGCGCTGGTGCGCCGCATTCGCGGCACCGGACCACGGCCGCGCGCGATCCATCACGTGACGAATATCGTGATCAAAATCGAGGGGTCGACGGCGAAGTGCTTCTCCAACTGGGTCACGGTGCAGAACAGCGAGCAGGGCCCGAAGATCGGTTCAGCCGGCAGCTATGCCGATGACATAGTGAAGCAGGACGGAACGTGGCGTTTCCGTTACCGCAAGATCGACCGGTTCATTCACGACTGACGCCTGTCGTCAGTCAATCAGCCGCCAGCGCAGTCGACTGTCCGGACACCTCGAACCCGCGATACCCCTCAGCCGCGATCTCATCGCAAATGTCGCGATACGCGCCAACGCCGCCGATATACGGCATGAACACCTGCGGCTTGCCGGGAATATTGACGCCCATGTACCAGGAGTTCGCCAACGGATAGAGCGTCTGGTGCGCGACCTCGTTGCCGTGCGCCACCCACGCATCCTCCGCTGCCTGCGTCGCCTCGATGCAGTCCAGACCATGCGAGCGCAGATAAGCCAGACAGCCGGTGATCCAATCGACGTGCTGCTCGATCGACACCATCATGTTGCTGAGCACCGACGGGCTGCCCGGTCCGGTGATCATGAACATGTTCGGGAAACCAGCCGTCATCAGGCCGAGATAGGTGCGCGGGCCGCCTTCCCACTTCTCGCGCAGCGCCTGTCCATCGGCGCTGATGTCGATATTCATCAGCGCCCCGGTCATCGCATCAAAGCCGGTGGCAAACACGATCGCGTCGAACTCGTGTTCCGTATCACCGGCACGCAGGCCGTGCTCGGTTATCTCGCTGATCGGGTTCGTCCGCACGTCCACCAGGCTGACGTTTTCACGATTGTACGTTGCATAGTAGTCCGTATCGACGCAAATGCGCTTGGTGCCGATAGGGTGGTTCTTCGGCGCGAGCAGTTCGGCTGCTTCCTGGTCCCGCACTGTCTCACGGATCTTGTCGCGCACGAAGTTTGCGGCGGTGTCGTTCGCCTGCTGGCTGAAGATCAGGTCATTGAACGCAGCCATGAAGTTGGTGCCGCCCGCCAACCAACGTTCCTCAAAGATACGCCGGCGCTCCTCGTCCGAAACCTCCAGGGCGGAGATATTGTTCGGGTTGTTCAGTATGCCGGTGCGCATGCGCCGTGCCTTCTCGCGCAGCGTCGGATACTCGGACTTCCACGACTGCGCGTATTCCTCGGTCATGGGGCCGTTGCGCGACGGAATGCTGAAGTTCGGCGTACGCTGGAAGACCGTGACGTGGGCCGCCTGTTGTGCGATCACGGGAATGGCCTGGATCGCCGAAGACCCGGTTCCGATTACCCCAACCCGCATGCCGGTAAAATCGACACCCTCATGAGGCCAATGGCCGGTGTGGTATGTCTTGCCGGTGAAGCGCTCGATGCCCGGGAAATCCGGCACGCGAGCGGTGGAAAGGCAGCCGGTCGCCATCACGCAGTACCGCGCCGACACCACGTCGCCGCGATCGGTGCGGACATCCCAGCGGTGCGTTGCCCGATCGAACCGCGCCTCGGTGACACGCGTATCGAACTGAATGTCGCGCCGCAGGTCGAAGCGATCCGCGACATGGTTCGCATAGCGCAGGATCTCGGGTTGCGACGCGAACAACTCGCTCCACCGCCATTCCTGCTGCAGTTCCGGCGAGAACGAGTAGGAATACTGCATGCTCTCGACGTCGCAACGCGCGCCGGGATAGCGGTTCCAGTACCATGTGCCGCCGACGCCGCTGCCTGCCTCGAACACGCGAGCCGACAGGCCGAGGGCACGCAGCCGATGCAGCATGTACATGCCGGCGAATCCCGCGCCGACAATGACGACATCGATGGAAGGCGACTTGGCGGCAGGCATCCTATGCGGCTCCGCTGCGATCTACTA
>CAYRTL010000168.1:0-7704 GCA_964427005.1 uncultured Acetobacteraceae bacterium | reverse complement strand
TCAGCCGCGCGACCCGGACCTGGAGGTCACGGCAATGGTCGATGAGCAGGCGATGCTCGCCGGCAAGCAGGCGCTCGAAGCCGCAGCTCGTCGCACCAATGGAGACGCGAGACAATCGTGAGACATTTCTGTTGTCATCGCTGGCAACGTCACGGCGGGGCCTGAGGCCGGTTGCCGCGTCACCCCGTCGCACGCTCGTCGTGTCATGCGCGGGCTTGGCCTGCGCACCCACGACTTTGCGTTCGATAGGAGACGGTGGCCGGGCCAAGCCCGGCCATGACACGGAAAAATTGGGCGCCTATGGGGCTTCCGCGCGTATACACGCCAGCAGTGCGGGCAATACGATCAGCGTGCAAGCCAGCGTCCAGGCGAGCTCGATCGACAGCAGCAGCCCCATATGCGACATGCCGGGATACTGCGATAGCGCAAGGCTGCCGAATGCGGAGCCGGTGGCCAGCGCAGAGAACATCACGGCGCGTGCTGTCGGCGACGCAAGTGGATGCCGTTCGCCGGCCCGCCAGTTGGCGACGAAATAGATGTCGAACGCCACACCGATCCCAAGCAGCAGTGGCAGTGCGATGACATTGGCGAAGTCCAGCGCGAGCCCAAGGCCCGCCATCGTGGCAAGCGTGAACAGGCCGGCAAGCAGCAGCGGACCAAGGACCAGCAATGTGTCGCGCCACCGCCGCAGCGTGATGGCGACCAAAAGCAGGATCGCGCCAATCGCATAAGTGCCCGCTTGCGCGAAGGCGCCCACAATTGTGCGCGCCGATTCGGCGAACTGAACCGGTGTCCCGGCGGCGTTGGGAGCGACGCTCAACACGGCACGAACAAAGCGCGTGCGGATGACCGAGTCATTTGCGTCGCCCTTGGGGAACACGGAGATCTTGGCTTCTCCGTCCTGCGCCACCCACTCGCGCCGCAAATCCTGCGGCAGGTCAGCCAAGGTGACCGGCACCGCCGACAGAACCTCCTGCGCTTGCGCCATGCGGGCAAGCGGATCGGCCAGGAGTACCGCTTCCAATTGCGCCACAAGCTGGGGCGAGGCGGCGATTTTGGCAAGCTGCTCGCGCAGCGGAGGGTCTCGCAGTGCCGGAACGGCTTGTTCCAGGTTTGCGATCGTCCACTTCACTGCCTGGCTCTGAGCCGCCGCGTCCGGTGCAGGCAGGCTGTTGACAGCCGCGAGCGCGAGGCCCGGTCCGAGCGTATCGGCAACCTCCTGGATCAATGCCAGCTTGGGTGGCTGATCGTCCGGAACGAAGCTCGCCAACGTCACTGCATGATCAACTTCGGGCAACGCTTCCAGTTGCTGCGCGAGCGACTGGGCTGCTGCCAGAGACGGCGCCAGCACATCGATCTCGAAAGGTGAGTTATCAGGATCTCTGGCGAGATCGCGAAAAGTGGTCACGGCTTCCGAAGTCGGATCCAGCATGCTGAGCTGGTCGGAATCGAAGCGCAGCCGAGGGAGTACCGCGGCCGCGACGATTGCCAGCACAGCCGTGCCAATCAGGACTGTTCGCCGGTGCCGGTGGACCAACCTGTCGGCGTTTGAGAACCAGCGCACGCTGGAGCGCAATGGCGGCGCGTTCTTTGGCGCCAGTTGCACATACAATGCAGGCAGGAATGTGAGCGTCACGGCAGCAGCGACCAGCATGCCGGCACCGGCGATCAAGCCCAACTCGGCAACGCCGCGGAAAGCCGTCGGGAGGAAGGCGAAGAAGCCAGACGCAGCCCCGGCGGCAGCAAGCGCTATGGCTCCGCCAACGCGGCGCCCAGTATCGACGAGGGCATGCACAGTGCTGGCAGCCCCGGTGCGCACCGCGCGGAAGGCGACGCCGAACTGAATGGTGAAGTCAACCGAAAGCCCGCAGAACAGCACCGCGAAGGCCATCGAAATCAGGTTCAGCTCGCCGACAGCGAACGCGGCGAACGCCGCTGTGAGCACAAGGCCGACGATTACTGTCGCGATAGTGGCGGCAAGCAGACGGAACGAGCGAAGCGCCGCGAGCACGATCATCAGGAGTAACCCCAGCGAAAGAAGAAACCTGAACAACGAATCCTTTTGGACTGATTCGAGTTGTTCGGTGTCGATCGCTGCCCGGCCGGTCAATCGCACCCGGTAGCCACGATCGGGCGTGAGCTCCAGGTCACGCGCGGCCGTGCGCACAAACGCCAAGGACACCGCGGCTGGCGCCGCTCCCTCGTGCGGAACGGCCTGGGCCAGCACGAAACGCCGATGCGCCTTGGCAGGCCCGTTCTCTGCCGCGGCCTGCCAGTCCACCGGCGGAACCGGCACGCCGGAGGGTCTCTCGAGCACCGCGCTGCAAGCGGCGCTCAAGATGCGCAGCAGCGGCAGAACGTCTTCCGCCGTTGCCTGGTGACTCGATACGCTTTCGATCGCAAGCCTGATGAATCCGAGTAGCCCACGCAGGCTCCGGTCATGGGTCAGCGCCGCGAAGAGCGGGTATGACTGACCGAGTTGGTCTGTTGCCTTTTCCACCTCGTCCAGCGGCAAAAGCAGCAGGCCTTCCCGGCCGAAGAAAGCGCCGCCATCCGGTACGCGCACCTCGCGAAACAAATCGGCCCGGACTTGCAACCTCTGCGCGAGAGCATCCGCCGCGTCAGCCGCAAGTGCGTCTGACGGGCCGTCAACGACAGCCGCAATCAGGTCCACGTCCTGCGGGAATGCCCGGTCAAGCGCCTCCTCGTTGAGGCGCCATTTCTCCTGCGGCGAGATCAGCCGTGTCATGTCGGTCTCGATCCCGAGATGGGTCGCCGCATAGATGCCGGAAGCAATTCCGAGCAACAGCACAATGACCGTGACCAGCAGGCTATGGGAGGAGGAAAAGCGAACGATCCGAGCCATCACTCGATGTGGGTCTTCAGTCGCGCTTGCCACAATGTTACGGAGTATGTCAGGTTCGCGACGGTTTGGGGAAGGTAGCATGACGAGTGAGCGCCAATAGCTGGAGCCATCGTCTGGTTCGACCGTTCGTGCGCCCGCTGATCGGAACGCGCGTAACACCAGACCATCTTACCTGGGCTCGCATCATCAGCGGCGGTATCGCCTGTGCCTGCTTCGCCTACGGTTCCCGCGGGGCGCAGACCGCGGGAGGCGTGGTCTGGGTCCTTTCGGCACTGCTCGACCGCGCCGACGGCGAACTTGCCCGGCTGAGCAATCGCACCAGCGCGAAGGGCCATCGGTTCGATATGCAGGCCGACACAGGGGTCAACGCGGCAATGTTCCTTGCAGTCGGCATCGGCTTGCGCGACGGAGCATTAGGGGCCTGGGTGATTGCGCTCGGAGTCCTGTGCAGCGTCAGCATGTTCCTGTGCTTGCACTGGTCCGAGGAAATCGAGGACGAACTTGAGCCTGGAGCAGTCGTACTGGGCGGCGCCGGCGGCTTCGATCCTGACGATATGTTCTACCTGATCGGCCCATTCGCCTGGGCGGGCGTCCTGGATTACGTGCTTGCGGGCGGCACCCTGGTGCTTCCGCCCGCCATGCTCGCCATCGGCATCTGGCGCTGGCGGGCCGCACGCGATCGGGTCGGCAGACCCGACCGTCAGACCCGGAACGTGTAGATACGGCCCGGCTCGCGTTCTATATCGGGCGGGAAATCGCGCCGCTTGTCGGCGAAATATCGCGCGCGATGATCGCCATGCGCCGCCAGCGCGTAGGTGACGTAGAGAATGCGCCGCGGGCTTAGAGTCCGGTTCGGTCCCGATGAATGCGGCACGAAGCTGTCGAAGAAGATGACATCCCCCGGCTCAGTCTGCACCGGCTCAAATGTCAGCCCACCGCCTTCCAACGGCCGCCACTCCTCACCGATCATCCCGTCCTTGTGTCGGCCGGCGGCGATTTCCAGGCAGCCGTTCTCGATAGTGGATGCATCGATCGAGACCATCGCTGTGAGGAACAGCGGCGCGTATATACTCCATCCAGCCTGCTGATCCTGATGCGCCGCGAAGCCACCGCCGCCGGGCAGCTTGAAATTGATCTTGTCCTTGAACAGCACGGCCTCACCGCCGAGTAGTGCGCCGGCCCAGGTCATCAGATCGCCCTTTCGAAACAAGCCATCGAACTCGTGATGGAACGGGCAGAAATTCTCGATACGCTGCACGATGCGACGCCCAGGCTCGACCAGGCTGTCCTCGTAATAGACCATGTGGCGCCCCGGCACCTCTGGCGCAGCCGCAATTTCCTCCGTCCAGTGACTCAGTTCGCGGCAGCGCGCCGGCTGGAAAAAGCTTCGTATCACCAGGAAGCCAGTTCGATCGAATTCGGCCAGCTCATCCGCTGTCGGTTGTGCCCTCATGCGACGAGCTCGGGGAGCACAGTGGTTTCAGCACGCCGGACGTCCTCGGCGAAGTCGATCTCGATCCACGGCAACCCGGTGATGTCCTCGAAGCCGAGACCGCGCCCTTCTCTCGCCAGCACCATGTCCCGGATTGGCTCCTCGTACTCGGCACCGATCCGCGCTTCGGCGATGTAGGCCTCAAGCCGGTCAGCGAGCTCCGCCGCGACTTGCTGGGAAAAACGGAAGAAGCCGACTGATTCACCGTGCCATTGGTGACCGATCTGTGGCTGCTTGGAAAAATCGACGATACGGCCATTGCTGATGCAGAGCTTCACCGGCTCTTCCCCCGGTTCAATCGTCCGATCAAGCAGAAAGCAGTTGTCGTGGCGCGAATCCAGCAGCCTGGCCATCAACCGCCGGTCGTAGAGCACGTCTGCGTCCATAAGAAGAATGGATTGTCCGGAACGCAGTAGCTCACGCGCGCACCAAAGCGAGACGATACTCCCGTCGCGATAAGACGGATTGTCAACCAGCCGCACAGTGTCGGCGCGTCCAAGCCGCGTCACCTCCTCACGCAGCTCTTGCGCCTGATGCCCGACCGTGACGGCGATGTCGGTCACGCCGAGTTCTTCGAGAATGGCGATATGACGCGCGAGCAAAGTCTTGCCGCCAAATGGCAGCAGCGCCTTCGCAGGGAAATCATTGCCGAGCCTGCGGCCGCGGCCGGCAGCCAGGATCACGGCGCGACAAGGCGAGAGTCGCCCAGCTTCCATTCAGGAATCGCAGCTCACCAAGCGAGCCTGGCGAACGAGAAAGCCTTCTGGCTAGAGTCGTAGGAGAATCGCATCGATCTGCCGTGCAACCTCGTCGATGTCGGCCATGCCGTCAACTTCGAACAGAATGCGCTGGGCAGCGTAGTGCGGCAGTATCGGCGCGGTCTGGCGATGGTAGGCCTCCAGCCTCGCTCCGACAGTTTCCCGGTTGTCGTCCGCGCGGCGCGTGAACTCGGTCGAGCCGCAGAAATCGCACACCCCCGGGACTTTTGGGGGCTTGAACCGCTCATGGTAGCCGGCTCCGCATTTGGCGCAGGTGAACCTGCCGGCGATGCGTTCGACCAGCGCTGCGTCATCGACCTTCAGTTCGATCACCGCGTCCAGCTTCATGCCGTTCTCCGCCAGCATGCGATCGAGCGCCTGTGCCTGAGGAACGGTGCGCGGGAAGCCATCCAGGATGAACCCGTTGGCGCAGTCCGGCTGCGTGATCCGGCCGCGCAGCATGCGAATCAGGATGTCGTCTGACACCAATTGGCCGGCGTCCATCACGGCCTTGGCTTCCCGACCTATCGGTGTGCCGGCCGCTACCTCGGCGCGCAGCATGTCTCCCGTGGAGATCTGGGCGATGCCATAACGGTCCTGCAGCCGCTTGGCCTGGGTGCCTTTACCGGCGCCCGGCGGACCCAGCAGGATCAGCCTCATGTGTGATCTCGGGCGCCATCTTTCGTCATGGTTGCCCCAGGGGGGCCATGACGATGAAAGCGAGATCCTGCTCTTCCACCTCATTGGCGATAGGATTTGATCCGACCATCACCTTCGGCCCCGAACGCGTGCCTTCCGAATCAGGCCCTCATACTGGTGCGCCAGCAGGTGCGACTGGATCTGCGTGACAGTGTCCATGGTCACCGAGACCACGATCAGGATCGACGTGCCGCCGAAATAGAACGGCAGGCCGTAGTCGCTGATCAGGATCTCGGGGAGCAGGCAGACCGCGACCAGATAGAGCCCGCCGACTGTGGTGAGCCTGGTCAGCACATGGTCGAAGTACTCGGCGGTGGCGCTGCCTGGACGGATACCCGGAATGAAGCCGCCGTACTTCTTCAGGTTGTCCGCCGTCTCCTGCGGGTTGAACACGACGGCGGTGTAGAAATACGAGAAGAAGATGATCATCGCCGCGTAGATCAGCATGTAGACCGGCGATCCGTGCGACAGCTCGCTGGAGATCCATTGCAGCCAGCCAGGACCGCCCGCGGCGAAGCCGGCGATGGTGGCCGGGATCAGCAGGATCGAGCTGGCGAATATCGGCGGAATGACGCCCGAGGTGTTGATCTTCAGCGGCATGTGCGTCGAGTCGCCGCCGAACATGCGATTGCCGACCTGGCGCTTGGGATATTGGATCGCGATTCGCCGCTGCGCGCGCTCGATGAACACGATGAACGCGATCACGAATACGGCCAGCACCATGAAGCCCACAATGAAGAAGGGCGAGAGCGCGCCGGTGCGACCCAGTTCCAGCAAAGAAGCCAGCGCGTTGGGCAGATTCGCGACGATGCCCGCCATGATGATCAGCGACGTACCGTTGCCCACGCCGCGCGCGGTGATCTGCTCGCCAAGCCACATCAGGAACATTGTGCCGCCGACAAGCGTGATCACGCAGGAGAAGCGGAAGAACCAGCCCGGATCGATCACCGCGGCGCCAAAACTGCCATGCATGCTCTCCAATCCCACGGCGATGCCATAGGACTGGAACATGGCGATAAACACAGTGAGGTAGCGGGTGTACTGGTTGAGCTTCTTACGCCCTGCCTCGCCTTCCTTCTTCAGCGCCTCGAGCGTCGGGACAGCGGCCGTCATCAACTGGATGATGATGCTGGCGCTGATGTAGGGCATGATGTTCAGCGCGAACACCGTCATGCGCCGCAGCGCGCCCCCGGTGAACATGTCGAACATGCCCAGGATGCCGCCGCCATGCTGCTGCAGCATCTCGGTCATCACCGAGGCATCCACGCCCGGAACGGGGATATAGGTGCCGATGCGATAGACGATAAGCGCACCAAGCGTGAACCAGATGCGCTTCTTGAGTTCGGTCGCCTTCGAGAGGACGCCGAGGTTCAGATTTGCTGCGAGCTGTTCGGCAGCGGAAGCCATGCAACGTCCCTCGTCTATCGAGCCTTATTTTCGGTCTGGGGCCGCGGCAAAGCAAGGTTCACCACAAAGACACGAAGCAATCCTCTCCACGATGGAGATTGCTTCGCTGCGCTCGCAATGACAGCGCTACGCTTCTGCCGCCACAGGCTCCGGCTTGGCGACGGTGGTGGTGACCGAGCCGCCAGCCTTCTGCACCGCCTCGATGGCCGCCGCCGACGCGCCTGACACGGTGATGGTGATCGCCCGCGAAATCTCGCCCTTGGCCAGCAGCCTCACCCCGTCCAGCCTGCCGCGCACCAGCCCGGCCGCACGCAGCTTGTCCTCATCAATCGGCTGCCCGGCATCCAGCTTGCCCGCTTCGATCGCCGCTGCGAGCGCGCCGAGGTTCACCGGTGCGTATTCCTTGCGGAACGGGTTATCGAAGCCGCGCTTCGGCAGACGCCGGTAGATCGGCATCTGACCGCCCTCGAACCCGTTCAGCG
>CAYRTL010000167.1:0-7814 GCA_964427005.1 uncultured Acetobacteraceae bacterium | reverse complement strand
TGGGCGTTTCACTGCCTTCGCCTCACTTCTACCCTTATTGGCTTTCGCTTCACGACTACCCTTATCGGCGGACGTGAGGTGTCTGGGCCACTGGCCATAACATAGAAACCATCGCGCTCCAGCGCTCTCGTGAACTTAGGCGCTTCTGTTTCGCAAATAAGCCAAGCATCATCGTCAACCTTGACCCAAGGCTGGAAGGATGAGGGCAGATTGTTACCGTCCGGCCGCACGCTGAGACCGATCACGCCGCCGCCTCGATCTGAGATGAATGCGAATAGCTTCATGGCGCCAATATGGTGACCTCCTACTACAGGGTCCAACACCATCTAGCGGATTGACGGATAGGATTATTTTCAAACTGAGACACTACCCCCTTACAGAACCGGCGGGGACCCGGTGCCCACAGGGGACTAGGCCGAGCCTTGCGTTGTCGAGGGCTAAAAATTTGACGCCTGTCATATTGCCCATGGCCACCCTGCCGTATTCATCCCGCAATCAAATCCTCAACGGAGAACGGGGGACATGGGGCAGCTCGTCATGCACCTGGACTCAGCTCACTGGCGGGAACGTGCGGAGGAAGCCCGCGCTCTGGTTGACCAGCTAAGCGACGAAGACCTCGAAGGCAGATGCCTGAGTAAACATGGAGATCGCTACGGACCGTGCGAGATCGCGGAACGTGACGACTGAATCTTGAAAGGTCTCCGGTCATCGGACAAGGGAGGTGAAACCATGAAGATCGTCGTCATCGGCGGCACCGGCCTGATCGGCTCGAAGGCCGTGGCCATTCTGCGCCAGGGCGGCCACGAGGTTATCGCCGCCTCGCCGCAAAGCGGCGTCAACACCATCACCGGCGAGGGGCTCAAGGAGACCCTGGCCGGCGCGCAAACGGTGATTGACCTCGTCAATTCGCCCTCATTTGAAGACAAGGCGGTGCTGGAATTCTTCGAGACTTCCGAGGGCAACCTTCTCCCCGCGGAGCTCTCGGCCGGCGTCCGGCATCACGTCGCGCTGTCTATCGTCGGAATTGACCGAACCGACAATGGCTATTTCCGCGCCAAGCTCGCCCAAGAGAGACTGATCAAGGCCTCCGGCGTCCCTTACACCATCGTCCGAGCGACCCAGTTCATGGAATTCCAGCGCGGAATCGCGGATTCAAGCACGGTTGGAAACACGGTCAGGCTTCCGCCTGTGTGGTTCCAGCCGATCGCGGCGGACGATGTTGCCACTTTCGTCTCCGAGGCAGCGCTCGCGGCGCCGCGAAACGGCGTCGCCGAGATCGCCGGCCCGGAACGAGCGCCATTCAAGGAAATCGTCGCCCGGTATCTGAAAGCGGTCGGCGACCCCCGGCAGGTGGTGGGCGACCCCGAGGCCGAATACTGGGGCGGCCGGGTCGACGAGAACTCGCTCGTGCCGTTGGGCGAAGCGCGCCTCGGCCGCATCGGTTTGGACGAATGGCTCCGCCGCTCGCAGCCGGCTGCCTGATCGGGTTCCTCTTTCTTCTGATCACTCGCGGAGCCAGCCATGTCATACCTTCGGATTGTTGGGATGGCCGTTGTTCTCGCAGGCGGCGCACAGCTCACACAGCCTGCGCACGCTCAACCCCCGCAGCCCGTTGTGGTCCCTATGATGCAGAAGGATCTACCTGACCTGCCCGGAAGGGAGATGCTGATGCTCAGCGTCGAGTATCCGCCCGGAACTGTGGAGCACATCCATCGGCACGATGCGTACGCTTTCGTCTATGTGCAGGAAGGGACGATTGTCGAGCAGGTCAGAGGCGGCAAGGAGGCCACCCTGACGCCAGGACAGACTTTCTACGAAGGCCCCGACGATGTGCACACGGTCGGGCGCAACGCGAGCACGACGAAACCAGCAAAGTTCGTCGTGGTCATGGTGAAGAAGAAGGGCGTCGACGCGGTGCTGCCGGCCGAGTAATTCTGGCGTTTCTTGAGCGTCTACTAGGCAACGCGACTTAGGAGGTCCTGTCACCCCCGGACGGGCTGATCCTCTTCTGCGGCATGTCGATCGGGCATGAGGACCCCAAGGTGAGCTACACCCGTACGGGCCGCGCCCCGCTCGACGAGACGGTCACGTTCGTCGACGGTTAGTTGCTCGCTTCCCGGCGGGTGAGGACCGTTCCGCCGGAAGGAGTCCGATGTTCGCCAACCGGCGCTTCATCGTCACCTCGCTGAAGCCCAGCGAGATCGACGGGCGGCGGCTCTGATGCACACGTGCTGCTACCAGGTACTTGGATGCATCCCTACAATATTTGAATTTGATGCGCGTCTTCGGCTTACGGAAAATCGCACCTCGTCATGATGACGCTCATTGCCTTTTCAGAATCGTTTGTTGGCAACGGGGCATTAACCGTTGTGGCGTACGCCATTGCCGTCGTGTCGAGATGAGGGGCATCGCGGGATGAGAATCACCACGATCTCGAAGCTCTGTTGCGCCGCTATGATAAGCCTGTCCGGGGTCATCGCCGGCGCGCTCTGGTTTGCCAGTGCCGATATTCGCGCGGAGCGAACAGATTTGGCCCGCCAGATGGAGTTCCATCAGCTCGGGATCGATCTTGCGGATGCTTCAGACTACCTAACCAATGAAGCGCGACGTTATGCCGTCTTCGGTGATCGCGCGCATCTCGATAATTATTGGCGAGAGGTGAATGAAACCAAGACAAGGGACCGCGTCGTCGCGCGGCTCAAGCAGCTTGGCGCGCCAGCGTCTGAACTGGCCTTGATCGAAAAGGCCAAAGCCAATTCGGACGCACTGATCCGTACGGAGGACGCGGCGATGAAGGCGGTGGCGGCGAAAGATTTTGACACGGCACGGCGCCTGATGTTTGGGCCCGACTACGACCGCGACAAAGCGGTGATCATGCAGCCGATAGGCGAATTCCAGACTGTGATGAACACCCGCGCGGCGCGGGAGACGGCGGCGGCACGAGGCCAGGCCGATCGAATGATGATCGTCGCCGCAGCGTTGATGCTGCTGACCACGATCGGGGCCGTCTGCATGCTCTATTTTGTATTCGGCCGTCGCGTAGCGACTCCGCTCGCACGCGTAAGCGAGGCCGTTGCACGACTCGCACGCAAGGAGATGAGCGTTGAACTGGGTGGTGTCGAGCGGAATGACGAGATAGGTGACCTGGCCCGGTCAGTGCAGGTATTCAAGGACAGCATAATCCGCGCAGATTCCCTGGCCGCTGAACAACAGGCAGAACGGGCGCAAAAAGACGAACGCGCTCAGGCCCTCGCGACGCTGACCGCCGAATTTGAGGCCAAAGTGGGAACGATGGTGGAAACTCTGACCATCGCCGCCAAGCAACTGAGCGGCACCGCCCGGGATTTGTCTTCCGGGGCCGACCAGACCTCTGAGCGAGCGAGTCTGGTCAACGCGGCTGCCGAGGAGGCCAGTGCCAACGTCCAGGCAGTGGCAACCGCAGCCGAGGAGTTGGTCGCATCCGTTGCGGAAGTCTCACGCCAGGTTAGTCAGTCTGCCGCCATGGCGAAGCGCGCTTCCGACGAGGCGCACCGAACGGATGCGACGGTGCGGGTCCTCGCTGACGGCGCACAGAGGATCGGTGAAGTCGTCAACCTGATCAGCACCATCGCCGGACAGACAAATCTGCTCGCCTTGAACGCCACAATCGAGGCGGCACGTGCCGGGGAAGCCGGGAAAGGCTTTGCCGTTGTGGCGAGTGAGGTCAAGGCCCTTGCCAATCAAACTGCCAAGGCAACCGAACAGATCGCAAGCCAGGTGGTGCAAATCCAGACGTCGACTCGCGACGCCGTGCAGGCGATTGAGGGCATCGGCAGCACCATTGCCGAGGTCAGCCGTATAGCCAGCGCCATTGCTGCTGCGGTGGAGGAGCAGGGTGCGGCTACACAAGAAATTGCACGCAACGTGCAACATGCGGCCAGCGGCACCACGCAGGTGACCCAGAACATCGGGGAGGTTACCGCCAAAGCCGGGGAGACTGGCCGCGGCGCAGAGGATGTCTTGAACGCAGCCGAAGGAGTGTTGAACCAGGCTGAGGAGTTGAGCGGCACAGTCACCGAATTCCTCCGCGGCGTCAGGGCGGCCTGAAGCAGGTGACGGGCGACAAGGCCATCCGCGCATAAGACAGCAGCAGTATGCCGCTGGCCATCGTCGACCATGTGAAAGGTCAGAACGCCGAAGCCGTCAGCGTCACATCAGCATCCTTCCAGGCCTTCGCGAAGCGTGTCTGCACCGCCTGAGCCTCCGCGGCTTTCTGCTGCGCGGCCAACGACTGGCTCAGGCCGAACAGCGCCCAGCCATTCTCGGGATGACGATTCAGGTCCTCGCTGTACACTGCTTCCGCGTCCTGCGCCCTTCCCGCCCGCAACAATGCGGCGCCCAATAGATGGCGGACAGGAAAGAACCAGTCGGAGGGTTCGTCGTAAGCGAGCCGATCCTCTTTCGTCGCCGCCTCGGTGAGCAGTGCGATGGCGTCGCCGCTGCGTTGCTCGGCATCGGCAATCCGCGCCTTGGCCGTAAGCACCGCGACGGCAAGGACATCGACTGCTTTGTTCAGGCCCGCGTCATCATCAGGTTTCGTTGCCGCTGCGAGCTTTTCCAATTCCGCCAACTCGGCTTTCGCCGCATCGGCCTGTCCTTTGGCCGCCAGAGCGAACGCGCGCGCATAGTGATATCCCGCGTTGAGCGTAGCCAGCCTGGCGTCCGGTGCTGCTTCGGCCAGCACGTCGTCCCACAAACCAAATCGCAGCCGCGTTGTGTATAGCTGCGAGATCTGCCAGTCGGCGCCTGGCATTCCCGCCAGCATGTCGTCGGAGACGACGCCGCGAGCCTTGTGCGCCGCGTCGATCGTGTCCGCCTTGCGTCCCTGCATCGCCGTCGAGAATGCCAGGAACTGGTAATTATGCGCGGTGTACATCACGTAGTAGTCGGGCGCCTTCGCTTTGGCGAAATACACCAGGTCCGCTTCGGCGCCTTTGCGGTTCGCCGTGGCGGCGTCGGCGTAGCGTCCGACCCGCTGGAAGATATGCGCCGGCATGTGCTCGAGATGACCGGCCGCTGGCATCATCCCGGGCAGCTTCTCCGCCGCCGCCACCGCGTTCTCCGGATGCTGCGACGCCTCGACCGCATGGATGTAGTAGTGATTGGCGCCGGGATGCTGACTGTCCTTCGCCAGCACGCCTTCCAGCAGCGCGACGATTTCCTCGGTCCCGGCGGCCGGCGTGCCATCGGCATTCCACAGCTTCCAGGCGTTGATGTTCATCAGCGCTTCGGCGGTCAGGGTCTGCACGTCACTGTCATCGGGAAACCGCTTGGCCACTTCCTGCATCGCCTCGGCGTAGGCGACCAGGACAGGACCTTCGGTGGTCGGATCGAGTGGCCTTGCGTCCGGATAACGTGCCGCCAATGCCGCGATCAGCGCCTGCTCGACCGGCGTGGTGTGGCTCGCATTGGTCTGCGCCAGTTCCAGTGCTGCGCGCGCGATCTTGGCGCGAGATTCCGCCATCATCGGCAGGTTGTAATTGGGACCGACGGTCAGGGAGACGCCCCAGAAGCACATGGCACAGCTCGGATCGAGCTGCGCGGCCTTGGCAAATGACCGCGATGATTCGTCGTGATTGAAGGCCCATAGCAGGCGCATGCCCTGATCGAAATACGCCTGCGCCTCCTGCGAGGAGGTGGTGACGGTGCGATGGAAGTTGCCGAGACCGTCGAACAATTGCGCGCCGTCGGCCCATTGAGCAACCGTTGTGGGAACCATCGGCATTGTCATGTCCGCATGGGCGATGGCTACTCCCAGCGCCGCCAATGCGATGCCGCTTAACAGGCTTGTTCGCCGCATTTGTGTTCCCTCCCTGCTTGGATTCAGTTCAGAAATATCTTCCCCGGATTCAGAATCCCCCTCGGATCCAGTGCCTGCTTCACCGAACGCATCACCGCCAGAGCTTCGGCGCCGTGTTCCTGTTCCAGGAACTCCCGCTTGCCGATGCCGACACCGTGCTCGCCGCTGCACGATCCACCCAACGAGAGCGCACGCGCCACTATTTTCTTATCGAGGTCCCACGCGCGTTGCAGCCCATCCGGTTCCGGCGGCACCAAGATCACGGTATGGAAGTTGCCGTCGCCGACATGACCGACAATAGGCGCGGTCAGACCCGAGGCGGCGATGTCTTCCTTCGCCCCCAGTATCGCTTCGTCCAGCCGGGAAATCGGCACGATCGCATCTGTGGCGATGCCCTGGTGGCCCGGCTTCAGCGCCAGGCACGCCCATAGCGCATCATGCCGCGCCTTCCACAGCTTGCCGCGCTCTGCCGCGTCGGTGGCCCAGCGGAAGCCTTTGCCTTCATACCCAGCGGCGATCTCCTCCGCCTGCTGTGCCTGCTCGGCTACGGCAGCCGGGGTGCCGTGGAATTCGAAGAACAGACTCGGCAGCGGCTCCAGGCCTTCCAGTTTCGAATAGGCGATGCAGGCCTGCATCTGCACCTCATCCAGCAGCTCCATGCGCGCTACCGGAATGCCGGTCTGCAGGATGGCGATCACCGTCTCCACCGCACCGCGCAGTGTGGGGAACTGACAGGTGGCGGACGACATCGCTTCAGGAATGCCATGCAGCCGCAACTGGATTTCGGTGATGACGCCGAGAGTGCCTTCGGATCCGATGAACAGCCGCGTCAGGTCATAGCCGGTGGCCGACTTGCGCACGCGCCCACCGGTGTGGATCAGCCGCCCGTCGGCCAGCGCCACCGTCAGCCCCAGCACGTTCTCGCGGATCGTGCCGTAGCGCACGGCGTTGGTGCCGGACGCTCTCGTCGCGCACATGCCACCGATGGTGCACAGCGATGTGCCGGGATCGACCGGGAAGAACAGGCCCTGGTCGCGCAGGTGCTCGTTGAGCTGATCGCGCGTGACGCCGGCTTCGATGCGGCAGTCCATGTCGGGCTGGCTCACCTCGATGACGCGCGTCATACGCGACAGGTCGAGCGTGATGCCACCGCGCACCGGCGTGACGTGGCCCTCCAGCGACGTGCCCGCACCCCAGGCCACAACGGGCACGCGCGCGTTGTTGCACAGCGCCAGCAGGCGGGCGGCTTCCTCGGACGTTTCGACGAATGCCACAGCATCGGGCAGGACAGGCGGCTGCGTGTCCTGACCATGCGAGTGGTGTTCTCGAAGTGTGGCGTTGGTGGTGATGCGCTCCCCCAGAAACTCACGGGCGGCGGCGATCACGGTATCGACGGCTTCAGGCATGGCGCGACACTCTGGGTTGTATCCGCCCCATAGGGCCTGCCGGCGCAGGATGGCAAGGCAGGAGCGGGCAGCGTCCATACAAGGTTGGCGAGCCGGCATGAAACCCAGCCGGCGGTGCGGACGTCAGCTCGCAAGGAAGCATTCACCACAGAGGCGCAGAGGCACAGAGAAGAAGGAACAATGCACTTCGCGCGCAGCACATTCATCCTTCCTTCTCTGTGCCTCCGTGCCTCCGCGGTGAATGCTTCCTGCTATCCCAGCCGGGCGCGCGCTTGATTGAGTTCCAGCAGGCGGCCGAGGATCTCATCATCGGGCAGATCGGCCGGCCAATCGTAGGCGGCGGCAACCGCTGCATCGAGCGCGTGATGCAGGTTGTCCAGCCAAGCGCCCTCAGGCGTGCCGCGGGTGTTGTAGAGGTTGGTGAGGGTGCGCGATTTCAGCGTGGCGGCGGCCTTGGCATTGCGCGGCACGATGCGGTCGGGGAAGCCGGGCACCACTTCGGGGATGCGCTCGACTAGGTCGGGCGGGTTGAGCCACAGGTCGCGCTTCTCCACCAGGTTCCGCGCGGC
>CAYRTL010000166.1:0-8036 GCA_964427005.1 uncultured Acetobacteraceae bacterium | reverse complement strand
TCTGGACTGGTCAGGCATTGCCGTCCAGTCCATTCCGCCGCCTCGTACCTACTGTCCCGGGCCCAACCGAATAGGGTTCTCTCCTACGAAGCGTGGATTCCGGATCGGGTAGAAGGCGTAGCCGAAGCCGATGTGATCGGGCCTTCCGGTGGGCAGCACCTTCGGCATCACGATGGCCGCCGCCGCAACACCGCGATGCCTTCGACCGTCGGATTGAAATCCCGCATGGATCGCATCCACCGCCATCTGATCGAAGTCCGGTTGCAGGATGGAAGCAGCCAGCACGACGATGCCCGGCGTGTTACGGTTCACCTTTCCCTGGACAGACGCGATCGCCTCGATAACCGCTGCCCGCAGCCCCTCCGGACTACGGCGATCCTTCTGCCGCCATTGCAGCGCATCTGGTGCAAGCAGTGCGAAGGACAGTGGTTCGCCAAGCGGCGTGGTGAAATGCAGATCGACATCCATACCGGCCAGCGAAAAGCCAACACGGTTGCCCGCATCGAACAGCAGCTTCGCCATTGCCAGTGTCGTCACTGTCCGAATGAACTGATTGGGCCGGGCCAGCGGCGCAGCCAGGCGGGGCAGCAGAGGATGATGACCCCAGCACAGCATCAGGTGATGCAGCGCCGTGATGTACATCGCCGCCATCGCATCGTCGTTCTGGTACAGCCAGCTCCAGCCTGGTGTATCGATCCGGTCGCGCAACCGCAGCACGGACCAGGCGAACGGGTAGGGGCCGTGCTCGGCCCCGGTGCCCGATGGTGAGGCGGCCATGTGCTCGGCGAGACGGCCGCTGGTCAGACGATCATAGCTTGAGGCACCGGCGTCGAGCATTTCGCGGGATAGCAGCCACGGTTCGTCGGGAGGACTGACGGGGCGAGTGAGCCTGTACTCGCGCGTGAAGGCCTCCTTGCAGACGAATACATCGCCGAGTGCGGCAGTGGCGGTGGTTGCGATCGGTTGCTGCGCCGCCTCGACGGTAACGGCCGACCAGGACAAGATCTCGCCCTCAGGTAAACCGGGCGTGGTGGTGATCTTCCCGCAGCGGAGGCACTGGATGCGGATGTCCAGAAAGTTGCTCGGCAGATAGCCGGCAATCAGTGTCGAACCGCAGCCAGGACATGAGAGATCGGTGGGACCGGCACCACGGAAGACCGGGGCGGCACCGATTTGGATAAAATGGGGCGTGGGCCGGTTCGGCTCGATTTAGAAAATTCCCTCGAGGAACCCGCGGCTCTTCGGCTGGACAATGGGTGTGTCGCCCGTCTCGGGGCTCTGGCCGAGAGCGGCATTCTCACGCAGCCGCTGAGCTTCCTTTTCAGGATCGACTACGATTCCCGGCGGCGGCGTCTTGCGCCAGAACATCAGCTTGTCGGCGATGCCACCCGACGGGCGCGCCTGCCGCGCTTCCTGGTCCACCTCTGTGCGGATGGCCGCGGGAGCAGGCGGGCCAGCGGCCTGGACCAATGCCTGCTGTCCAGGAGTGGTGCCTTCCGGTGGCGTGCCAAGAGCCATCTGCGGCACAAGCGCGAGTTCGGCCTTCGCGCGTTCGGACTGCTCCTGCGGCCGGCTCACACCGGGCCGGGGCGGCGGCAGGTTGTAGCTCGGAGGCATAGCCAGCGGAGCGCGAGTGGTAACGGTGAACTCGTCCGGCGCGTCACGAACGAAGCCGAACGTGCGGCCAAACTGGTCACCGCCGCAGCCTCCCAGCATGCTGGCAGAAGCAGCGAGCACGACAACGGCAGCGAGTCTTTTGATCGAAGGCGGCATCAGCGATTTTCTAGCCGCAGACGCGGGCCAATCGCAAGGACGTCATCGCGCGGACGCGTCCTTGGCGGAATGCGATAGAAGCCCGTCCAGCACCAGCGCCGCCACACCGCACACGATGGCGGCGTCGGCCAGGTTGAACACGTACCAGGAGACGTTGCCGATATGGGCGTGGATGAAATCTACCACCGCGCCGAAGCGCAGGCGGTCGATCACGTTGCTCAGTGCACCCCCCACGATGGCGCCCAGCGCCACAGCCACAAGCCGCGACTCGGCGCGGCGGAGCCAGACGACAAGCGCGGCGACCACGGCGAGCGCCACTGCGGCGAGCAGCAGATAGCTCCACTGGCCGAAACTGGTCAGCAATCCGAAGGTCACGCCGCGGTTCCAGACCATGGTCAGGTTGAGAACCGGAAGCAGGACGATCTGCCCGACATCCGGTAGATGGATGACATCAAGGATCCACCATTTGCTCACCTGATCGGCGACCAGGACGATCAGGGCTGATGCCAAGCCGAGTAGCGAAAGCTGGTTGCGGCTCATGCAGCAGGCCGGCAGACCAACCCTGATTCCACGGCATCGGCGCACCGCTCGCACAAGGTGGGATGAGACGCGATCGTGCCCACCTCCGGCAGCACGCGCCAGCAGCGGGCGCACTTGTTGCCTGGCGCCGGATCAATGGTCGCCAGCGGCTCGTCGGGATCGGAAACAATCCGCACACTCGATACTATGGCGATTTCCGCCCACTCGTCTTCGGACAGCAGAAGCTCGTGGTCGGGCTTCAGCGGGAGGGTTACCGATGCCTGCAAAGATGAACCAAGCGTGTTCGCTCGCCTGGCGTCCTCGATCGGTACGGTAATACGGCGCCGAATACTGCGGATCGTCTCCCACCGCGCCGCCAATGCGTCATCCCGCCACTCGGCCGGCAGGTCAGGGAAGAGTTGCAAATGCACGCTATCCCCATCGCCGAAGCGCGCGCACCAGGCTTCTTCGGCGGTGAAGCAAAGTACTGGCGCAAGCCATGTTGTTAGGGAGCGATGCAAGTGGTCCAGCACTGTGCGTGCGGCGCGGCGGCGAAGGCTGTCAGGACGATCACAGTAGATCGCGTCCTTGCGGACGTCGAAGTAGAACGCCGAAAGATCTGTGGCGCAGAAATTGTGCAGCTCGGGATAGACGCCGGTCCAGTCGTAGCTCTGCACCGAAGCACGAATGCGCGCATCCAGCTCAGAGAGTCGATGCAGCACCCATTTCTCCAGCTCCGGCATTTCCTCGTACGGCACGCGTTCGGCTTCGGTGAAGCCGGCGAGGCTGCCGAGAAGCCAGCGCAGCGTGTTTCGCAGGCGGCGGTACAACTCGACCTGCTGCTTGAGGATTTCCGGGCCGATGCGCAGGTCTTCTGATGTATCCGACATCATAACCCAAAGGCGCAGGATATCGACGCCGTACTTGTCCGCGACTTCCTGCGGCGCCGTGACGTTGCCGAGGGACTTCGACATCTTGCGTCCCTGCTCGTCCATCACGAAGCCATCGGTCACGATCGCCTTGAACGGTGCGGCACCACGCGTGCCGACGGCCTCCAGCAGGGATGACTGGAACCAGCCACGATGCTGATCGGAGCCTTCGAGGTATAAATCCGCCGGCCACGGTAGATTGCGGGCCTCCAGGACGAACGCATGTGTCGAGCCGGCCTCGAACCAGACATCGACGATGTCCATGACCTGTTCGTAGTCGTCTGGATTGTGGTCATTGCCGAGAAAGCGTGATGGTGGCGACGAGTACCAACTGTCCGCGCCTTCCGCCTTGAACGCTTCCACGATCCGCGCGACGACAGCGTCATCGCGCAGTGGCTCGCCGGTGCGCCGATCGACGAACACGGTGATCGGCACACCCCAGGCGCGCTGCCGGCTGATGCACCAGTCGGGCCGGCTGGCGACCATCGAGCCCAGACGATTGCGCCCTTGCTCCGGCACAAATTGCGTTGCGGCGATCGCTTCCAGTGCCTTCTCGCGGATGCGCTCCGGCCCATCCAGGCGAATGAACCAGTTCGGCGTGGCACGGAAGATCAGCGGCGCCTTCGATCGCCACGAATGCGGATACGAGTGAACCAGCTTGCCCTGTCCCAGCAGGCCCCCAGCCTCGTCGAGGGCCGCCGCCACCTGGTCATGCGCCTTATAGACATGCAGACCCGCGAAAAGCGGCACCCACGAATTGAACGTGCCGTCGTCGCCGACAGTGTCGGCGACTTCCAACCCATGCTCGCGCCCAAGCTCGAAGTCATCGGCACCGGCGTTCGGCGCAATGTGCACCAAGCCGGTGCCTGCCTCGGTGGTGACGAAGTCGCCGAGCAGCAACGGCACCTCGAAGTCATAGCCGCGACCGCGCAGCGGATGGCGGCACACCGTGCCAACAAGCTCTGCGCCCTTAAACACGTGGTCCACGTGGTGGGTTGTGATGCCAACGTCCTTGCAGAACTGCGGCAGCAACTCGAGTGCGACGACCAGTCGCTCCCCGACCTGCGCGCGCGAACCGTCCGCCACGCCATCGACATGCACCACCCCGTAGTCGAACTCAGCGCCCGCCGCGATCGCCCGGTTGCCCGGCAGGGTCCAAGGCGTAGTGGTCCAAACGACCAGTGACGCACCCTCCAGCTCGGGCTTCGGCGCGCGCACAACCGGAAACCTTACCCAGACGGTGTGCGAGGTATGGTCGTGGTATTCGACTTCCGCTTCCGCCAGCGCGGTCTTCTCAACGGGCGACCACAGCACCGGACGCAGACCGCGATACAGCGCGCCGTTCATCAGGAACTTGCAGATCTCGGCCGCGATCGCCGCTTCCGAGTCATGGTCCATCGTCGCGTAGCGGTCGCGCCAGGCACCCTCGACACCGAGACGACGGAACTCCGCCATCTGCACTTCCATCCAATGCTGCGCGTAGGCGCGACACTCGGCGCGGAACTGCAGCACCGGCACGGCGTCCTTGTCCTTCTTCGCCTCGCGGTACTGTTCCTCGATCTTCCACTCGATCGGCAGGCCGTGGCAGTCCCAGCCGGGGATGTAGTCCGCGTCATAACCGGCCATCTGGCGGCTGCGGTTGATGACGTCCTTATGGATCTTGTTCAGCGCGGTGCCGATATGGATGTTGCCGTTCGCGTAGGGTGGGCCGTCGTGCAGGATGAATTTCGGCCGCCCCCGCGAGGCCGCGCGCAGGCGGGACCACAGGTCCATCTTCTCCCACCGCGCCAGGATCTGCGGCTCGCGCTTCGGCAGATCGCCGCGCATTGGGAACGAGGTCTGCGGCAGGAAGACGGTGTCGCGATAATCGCGTTGGGCAGGATCAGTCGGGGCGTCGTTCATTGCGGGTCCGGGCGGCTCGTGCCGCGATCTGGTGTGGTGCGCGCGTGTTCGTGGGCCGGCGGCTCAGGGAGCCGCCGGGGTGGTAATTCGCGCCTGCCTATACACCTGGGCCATCTGTGGGACTATGGGGACGCTACCCAGGGGGGTCAAGCACACTGAACCGAGGAGGAAACATCCATGTCCGTCACGCTCGACGAAGCCAACCGCGTCATCGCCGGGGCGATCGCCAAGGCGGCCGAACTGAACATTCGCATCAGCGTCGCTGTCTGTGACGCCGGAGGCCGGCTGGTGGCGTTCCAGCGCATGGACAACGCCATCTGGGCCAGCGTGTATGGCAGCCAGGGCAAGGCCGTGGCGTCCGCCGCCTTTGGCCGAGCGAGCGGTGAACTGACCGAGCGCGCCAACCATCCCACGCCCGCGGGCATCCGCGCGGCGGAGGGCGACCACATGATCATGGGTCAGGGCGCTGTGCCGATCCTGCGCAACGGTATCGTCGAGGGCGCCTGCGGCGTCGGCGGCGGCACGGCACAGCAGGATGAGGACTGCGCCAGCGCCGGGGTGGCGCGACTTTAGTGCCAAACTGATTCGGGATAGCCGGTGCGCTCGATGCCCCTCATCCGACATTCGGCGGGAATGATTGCGTCCTGTGTGTCGAGATATCTGATTACGACCCGTCTCAGTCACTCGGCCTTCAGTTGCTCATGTCTCCGAAGCGGACATCAACAGCGTGGTTGTACTCAAAGCCCGCGGTGTCAACCTGCACACGCTCGAAAACTTGGCTTTAGAAGGTAACGTGCAGGCCGAGTGTGCCAACCTGCATGGAGGCACCGCTTGCCAGCCAGCCGTCGTAGCGCAGGAGTAGATCAACGGACGGAAGCTTCGCGTGAGATTAGACGCTTCGAGTGCACCAGCCTTGGCTCGTTTATATGCGGCGGGCGAGAAACAGGTATAGAGCCGCGCGCATTTGCCGTCACCGATTGCCGTATAGTGCGTGCCGGTCCAACCCTAGAATTGGCCGCCATAGCGATGCAACGTTCGAACACCGCGCGTGCACTGCAGGCGCTTCGGCAAGCTGTGACCGCAGCACTCAACAGTAGCGGATCACCACGGCAGCAATACCGGATGCTGCGAGCACGACCAGTGCTGCGGAACCCATGCGGACGCTGCCCTTCGAATATATAAGTGCATAGACGGCCTTTACCAGGTTGTTGGATGATGTCGCGACCAGGATGGCCGCCGCGCCAAGGCTCGTTGCCGTCTCACTCTGTGCGAGATTCAGCACGAAGGGGTCTATGTCTGATACGCCGACAATGGCCGCCAATACATACATCCCAGTCGAACCGAACCAGTGCGAGGCCCAAGCCGTTGCGATCGATATAGCCACGAACAGCACGCCGAATGTCGCTGCAGTGCCCAGCGCCAGCGGATTGGCTAGATTGTTGGAGAGTGCCTGGGGAGAGCGCTGTCTCCCCCCAATCCAATACCATGCCAGCGCTAGCGCGATGCCGAGAGCGGCGAGAACGAGCAAAGGCGGCAACAAGGCAAACGCAAGCCCTTGGTTGAAGACCAGGATGATGATCAGCAACCGCAGGTACATCACTCCGGTGGCCAGTACTATGCCTGCTTCGAACTGGCTCTTCGCAGCTGGTTGCTCCTGCGTCCGTCGTGCCAGCACCAATGTCGTCGCAGTGGAGGAGTAGAGACCACCCAGGAACGCGACCCACAGTCCGGCACCCGGCGGCGCGACATAGCGCTGCAGCAGATAGCTCGCGTAGGAGACAGTGCAGACCGCGACGATAGCCAGCCACACCTGATACGGCGTGATCGGGGTAAGATCGGTTACCGGTGTGTTCGGCAGCAGCGGCAATGCAAAGCCGGTCAGCAGCAGGAACCGTCCGGCATTGATGATTTCGGCCAACTCGATACGGCGCGCAAAGCCGTGCAGCTCCTCGCGCGATGTCAGCAGCAGCACGGCAGCGACCGTTGCGCCTACCGGGACCCAAGGCGGTTCGGCCAGTGCGACCGGCCCGAGCAGATAGGCAAGCACGTTACATATCGGGACCATGAGGCCCACGTTTGGCAAGCCTTCAGCGTCGGTCTCGCCAAGGTGGCGCCAGTAGTAACAAGTGAGCCAGGCGCTCAGCGCAAGCAGTCCCGCGGTGAGCGGCAACAGACGCGTTGGATCGAGCCGGTACAGCAGCCCGCCGGCGAGTGCCAGCAATGGGAAGCTCCGGATGCCGCCTGGCCGCTTCTGATTGGTGCGGGCGTGGAACTCCTCGAACGCCAGACCAAAGCAGAATCCGAGACCCAAGAGCAGCAGCAGGCCGATGATGGGAGGCATATTGGTCATAGGCACCACCGATCCTGCACCTTTGGCGTGGCTTGAGCTATGCTGGCCCCAACCACGAGGAGGAACCGCCATGGACGATGTGTTCGAGATCATGCAGGCGACGCGGTGAATGCGGCGGTTGAAGTCCATGCCGGATGAGCTGATCTGCAAGATCCTTGAAGCCGGCTCGAAGGCGACGACGTGACTCGCTGGCGGTGCGACGAAGCTATTGTTGCCGCGGTGAGAGGCGGGAAAGCCCAACCTGGAGCTGATCTAAATCGGCGCTGTCGAATGATGGACCTGCGATGGAGTGGTCAGTTGCGATGGAGTGGTCAGTGTAGATCTACAAGATTGCACTGAAACGCCAAACAAACAGCTCATCTCGTCGAGCCATTTGGCGTGGCTCACAGCAGCAAGACGAGCTTGCGTTGACTGTCGGTGTCGCCGTCAATGTAACGCTGGGTCAATCGAGCGGTGCCCGGCCAGCAGCTGAACATCGGGCGGAGAGCAGCCGGCACGGTGCGCAATTCCGAGCAGCTGTAGTGATGAAGGTCCTTCGGCCGGAGTGCGATGAGCAGCCGTCG
>CAYRTL010000165.1:0-8254 GCA_964427005.1 uncultured Acetobacteraceae bacterium | reverse complement strand
ACCAGCGGGCCTTCAAACTTGCTGCTGCTGGCGGTCCGCGTCACGAACCCCGTCGTCGGCAGCGCCAGACTTTCGAAGCCGCCCCATGATGCGCCGATGCCGAACAGCTCCAGCGCCTCGACGAAGGCGTGCGTGCTCTCCACCGAATACTCCGGCTTGAACTCCACACCGAACAGACTGCAGGCACCGGAGAAATCGCGCTTCCAGATGGCGTGACCCGGCGCGCCAGGCAGCGCCGGATGCAGTACCCGCTTCACCTCCGGCCGCTTGCTCAGCCAATGCGCGACCTCAATACCGGAGTCCATCTGTTGCTGCAGTCGGACACCCATGGTCCGCATGCCGCGCAGCGTGAGCCAGCAATCATCCGGACTTGCATACTGCCCCAACGACCGCACGGTCGCATGCAGCGTGCGCCAGTCTTCGTCCGAATTCACCGTGACACTGCCGATGAGAATGTCCGAGTGGCCGGCGGGATATTTCGTCGCGGCCTGGATCGAGACATCCACGCCATGCCTGAACGGCTGGAAGTGGTGGATGCCCCAGGTATTGTCCATCAGCACCTTTGCTCCACGCGCATGCGCCGCACGCGCGACCGCCGGAACATCCTGTACCTCGAACGTATGGCTGCCAGGACTCTCCGTATACACAACCGTCGTGTTTGGCCGCATCAGGGCGGCAATACCCGCCTCGTCGATCACCGGATCGTAGTACGTGATTTCCACGCCATAGCGCTTCAGCACGGTGTCGCAGAAATTGCGCGCTGGCCCATACACGGTGTCCGGCACCAGGCAGTGATCGCCGCTCTTCAGGAAGGCCAGCAAAGGCGTGGTTACCGCCGCCAGGCCGGAGCAGACGATGGCGCAGCGGGTGCCGCCTTCCACCTCGGCCATCACATCTTCCAGCGCCCAGTGCGTCTCCGAGCCACCCAGACCATAAGTCAGCAGACGCTCATCGCGCCTGGCCGCCATGGCGCGGCGTTCGGCCACCGTGCGGTACAGCACAGTGGACCCGCGCAGCAGCGGTGGATTGACGAAGCCGTGGATGCGCTTGCCGGCGCGGCCGGTATGCGACAGCCGCGTGCGAAAGCCGCGCTTCGAGGTGTCGGTCATGCTTACTTCGTCTCCACCGGTGTGTCGGGGCGGCCGCCCCATTCAGTCCATGATCCGTCGTACACGGCGCCCTCTGACAGTCCGACAATCCGCAGGCCCAATGTCAGGATGCAGGCGGTGACACCCGAGCCGCAGCTCGTCACAACCGGCCGCGAGCCGTCAGCGCCAGCCTGTGCGAACCGCGCACGCACCGCGTCGGCGGAACGGAACGTCCCGTCGGCGTTCAGCAGATCCGTGTAGGGAAGGCTCGCCGAACCGGGGATATGGCCGCTGCGCATACCGGCCCGCGGCTCGGGTACTTCGCCGGTGAAGCGGCCCGCCGCGCGCGCATCGAGCACCAACTCGGCGCGCGTCTCGACATTGCGCAGCAGATCGCCAATGCCGCGCAGTCGGGAGGCGCGGTAATCTGGCCGATACGATGTCTGGCGTGGCGCCGCCGGTTCGCCGGTCTCGGTTGGGCGTCCTTCGCGCTGCCACTTCGGCAGACCGCCGTCGAGCACCGCGGCGTTGTCATGGCCGAACAGTCCCATCAGCCACCAGCCGCGCGCCGCCGATGCCAGGCCTTTCTGGTCATAGAACACCACGCGCGACGCGTTGGAGACGCCCAGCGCGCCGATCAGCTTGGCGAAACGGCCCGGAGTCGGGACCATGTGCGGCAGATCGGTGTCTGGATCCGCCACCACATCGATGTCGAAATACCGCGCGCCGGGGATGTGGGCGCGCAGGAACTCCGCACGACCGTCCTTGCCCTCATTGGGCAGGTATTTGGTGGCATCGAACACCACGAGGTCGGGCCTGCCGAGTTCCCCGGCCAGCCACTCTGTCGTCACCAGCGGACCCATTCTCTTTCCCCTCTCTCCCGTGACCGGCGGCGCAGTGTCGGCAGGAGCGGCGGGGAGTCAATCAGTGGAGAGCCCCACGCTTGTCCCTTGCGGGCGCCCCTTGGCGTGAAAACCTTCGAGCGATGTGCAATCGGTTCCGCTCGATCCGGGAATGGTCGGAAATCCCACGCACGCTCCACACCAGGGCGCGGCTGAACTTCGCATTCAACCCGAACGTCGCGCCGACTGAGCTGGTACCGATCTTCATTGCTCAGCCCGACGGCCCGGCCACGCCCGTGATCGCACGCTTCGGGATCAATCGCATTGGGAACGACGGAAAGCCCCGCCCGCCGCTACTCAACGTGCGCACCGACGGGCTGCGGCGCGGCCAATTCCGCACTCACCTGAAAACGCGCCGATGCGTGATTCCGGCGCAAGGCTTCTATGAGTGGCGCGAGGAAGGCGGGAAGCAGCCCTATTACTTCTCCCGCAAGAATGGCGCGCCAATCATGCTGGCAGGCATTTGGGATGAATCAGAATACAAGGGGGACAAGCACCCTGCCTTCGCCATCGTGACGGAGGACCCAAACGAACTCGTCGCGCCCTATCATGACCGGATGCCGCTCGTACTCGCCGACGACAAGGTCGGAGTGTGGCTCGATCTCGCCAATACTGATCCGTTGCGGGAGCCGCTGTTGCTCAACCTGGATGAGTTCGAGGTTCGCCCGATGGATCGGGCGATGAATGACGCGCGGCAAAAGGACCTCGGGATGATCGAACAGGCGGCTTAGGTCTGGCGAGTGCCATTTGCCGTGCTCGCCCTCCCTCTGTGTTGAAAATTCGTCCCCTATCCCGCCGGTGCGATGATAATGCGCCGGTTCTGCTTGCCCTTGTTCTCGATCTTCACCACCGACAGGCGCCCGATCTCGCCCGTCCGTGCGACATGGGTACCACCACAGGGCTGAAGATCGACCAACACGTCGCCGTCGCCGATACGCATCAGACGCAGCCTTCCGGTGCCACGCGGCGGAGCGACGGACATTGTGCGCACCAGGTCCGGATTGGTGTCGAGCACCGCCTCGTCCACCCATTCGATGCGCACCGGATGATCGGCTTCGATCAGCGCATTCAGCCCGGCCTCAATCTCTTCCTTTGGTGGCGGATTGGGCAGATCGAAATCCAGCCGCGAGCGGTCAGCGCCGACTGAGCCGCCGGTCACGGCAGCGCCCTTGATCAGGCTGCACAGCAGATGCATCGCTGTATGCATGCGCATCAGCCGGTAGCGCCGATCCCAGTCGATCTCTCCGTCCACCGTGGTTCCGGCTGGCGGCAGTGCCGCTCCGGGCGCGGGTAGATGTAAGATCGTCTCGCCTTCGCCCTTTACCGTATCCGCGATCGCCGTCTCGCCGCCGTTCCAGCGCAGCACACCAACATCGCCCGGTTGGCCGCCAGAACGGGCATAAAACACCGTGCGATCGAGCACGATGCCATTCGGATCGCTGGCAAGCACCGTCGCGGTGGCCGAGCGCCGCCGTGGATCATCGAGGAACAGCTTCTCTGTCATTCCCACTCCTTCTGCAGCGCAGTCCGCCCGGTCGCGAGCCATAACAGACCGACGAGAGTCACCGAATTCGTCATCTGTCCGCTTAATGCCGCCTCGATCGCGCGCTCCGCCGGCCACACCCGAACGCGGATATCCTCGTGCTCGTCGGCCATGCCGGCATGGCCGACAATCCCGTCACTGCCGGCATTCGGCGCGTTCACCCGGCCGACAAAGAGCTCGCACAGCTCATCGGCCCCGCCAGGCGTCAGCAGCAGTTCGCCAATCCGACGCATGGCGCCGACTTCCAGGCCCATCTCCTCCAGCGTCTCGCGCCGCGCTGTCGTCTCGCCCGCTTCACCCTCGTCGCAAAGGCCCGCCGGCAACTCCACAAGCACCGGATCGAGCCCGGCGTACAATGCCGGCAGCCGGAACTGTTCGATCAGGACCACTGCATCCGCCACCGGATCGTAGGGGAGCACCGCCGCCGCGCGGCCACGCCGCCACACCTCCCAGGTCCTCTCGCCGGACATGCTGCCGTCAAAGCGGCGATGGCGGAATCGGACTACGTCCAGCGCGAACCGTCCGCTCCAGACGCGTTGCTCCGACAAAACTTCCACGTCTGGATGTTGAGGGAGAGGGGGAAATCGGCGCGGCAGCATGCCGCCACCATAGAGAAGCGGCGCAGGAGCGCCATCCCTGTCTTGTCCCCCGGACTGATCCGGGGATCAGGCGGGAACCGTGGTTGCCAGCAGTTGCCGAAGCCGGTTCGCGCCAACCGAACCCTTGAGTGCGTCGCGCCAACTCGCTTCGGCCACACGCTGGTGGGCGGCCACCGCTTCGTCGGCGCCTGTGATCATCGCGACGCCCGTATGGGCCGAGGGATGTGTATCCGTAGAGAATGGATTGATCGCGAGGCTGACACGATCCCGAGAGCGGAGGATCTTGAACGCCGAGGAGGGCTCAGGGCCGGTAAGCAGGCCGAATTGGAGGCCCATCGGCTCCGTCTCCATAAGGGACGCCATGTGCTCCACCTCTGCCACAGCGACGTCACGGCAGATCCGGCGCACTCTGTCTGACACGGCTACGCCGCCTGCCACACCCATCTCCAGCAATCGTTGGACGGACGACAACGAGACCATCGCGATGATGCCTGGCCGGCGCATCCCGTACATGCGCTTGCGCGCGGTAAGAATGCCCAGCACCTGTTCGGCCATGGAGCGCATGGCCGTCCGCTCCGGCAAAGACTGGTCTGCCGATTCTTCGAACGCCTCCGCCAACGCGCTGTCATAGGCCTCGGACGTGGTCAGATAGCAGATGGGTCCGGAGAGCTGGAGGATCTGGTCGGCCGTCTCCTCGATCTGGCGGATGCGCTCGAAGTAGCCGATAGGCCGGTTGTAATACTCGACTCCGATGCCGAGTAGCGACAGCGGCGATATCTTGAGCAGCTCTGCCAGCCGCTTGATTGTGTCAAGCTTGATAACTTCGCCCTTTTCGTAGCGATAGAGCGCGGCGCGAGATACGCCCAGGCGAGCGGCAATCTCCTCGGCGCGCAACCCGGATTCGAGGCGATAAGCCCGCAATTGCTGGCCGATTTCCGTGAAGCGCATAGACATCCCGGCCTTCCCCTTGGCCCGTGGCCCGCCACGTGTGCGTGTAGCTCGAGTCTCACTTTCGGCACGGGCGGCTAATGCTATGACCACATTGCCGCTAATTTCAACCCCTGCGTCACCTGATGCGACTCGTTACGGTGCTTGCCGACAGTCATTTCTTGGCGCGAACGGAGAAGTCGGCCAGCCCCTCGATTGCCAGGACGAGCGCGGAGTGGTCCAGGTCCGCTCCGCCATGTGCGGCACAGGAGGAGAACATCTGCTGCGCTGTCGCGGTGTTCGGCAGTGCGAGTTGCAGGTCCTTGGCCGCCGAAAGGGCCAGGTTCAGGTCCTTCTGGTGCAACCTGATGCGGAAGCCCGGATTGAATGTGCCGTTCAGCATGCGTTCGGCATGCACCTCGAGGATCCGCGAAGAGGCGAAGCCGCCCATCAGCGCCTGCCGCACCTTCGCAGGATCGGCGCCGGCCTTTGCCGCGAACACCAGGGCTTCCGCGCAAGCCTGGATGTTCAAAGCGACGATGATCTGGTTCGCCACCTTGCACGTCTGGCCGTCCCCGTTGTTCGGACCGACATGGGTGATGTTCTTGCCCATCGCTTCGAACAGCGGCTTCGCGCGAGCAAACGCCGCTTCAGGCCCACCTACCATGATGGTCAAGGTTGCCTGCTTCGCACCAACTTCGCCGCCAGATACAGGCGCATCGAGATAGTCACAGCCGAGGGCGTTGATCTTCTTCGCGAACTCCTTCGTGGCGATCGGGCTGATCGATGACATGTCGATCACCAGCGTGCCCTTCTTAAGACCGGCGGCAACGCCATTTGGCGAGAACAGAACCTGCTCCACATCAGGTGTATCCGGCACCATCAGGATAACGACCTCGGATTCCGCGGCGACGCGTTTGGCGTCAGGTGCGACTTTGGCCGCGGCACGGATTTCGTCGGTCAGGCTCTTGCGCTCTGGCACGATAAGCTCGTGACCCGCGTTCTTCAGGTTGAGTGCCATCGGGCGGCCCATGATGCCCAGGCCGATGAATCCGATCTTCATTCTTGCCTCCTTCAGACCCCAAATTCCTGCCGCCATTTGAGACCGGCCACCGTATCGCCGGCAGGCCGATATTCGCAGCCGACCCAACCCCGGTAACCGAGTTCATCCATGCGGCGGAATACAAACTTCCAGCCGATTTCGCCCGTGCCTGGCTCATTGCGGGCAGGCACATCGGCGATCTGCATATGGGCGATCACCGGCAGGAACTGCTCCATGCGCTTGGTGATGTCGCCTTCTGTCGTCTGGCAGTGGTAGACATCGAATTGCAGCCCCAGGCGATCGCGTCCGATCGCTTCCACTACCGCGGCACCCTGTGCTTCGGTGTTGAGAAAGTAACCCGGCATGTCCCGGTGATTGATCGGTTCGATCACCAGCTTGACGCCACGTGGCTGGGCCTGTTCCGCGGCCCAGGCCAGGTTGGCGGCATACACGCTGGCCGCCGTCACCTGCGACACCGCGGCCGGGACTATGCCGGCCATGCAGTGCACCAGCTTGCAGCCGAGTGCCTCGGCGTAATCGAGCCCTTTCTTCACACCATCGCGGAACTCCGCCTGCCGGCCTGGGAGGCTGGCCAGGCCGCGCTCACCGTTCGACCAGTCACCCGGCGGCATGTTGAACAGGGCCTGGGTCAGCCCCTCGTCATCCAACCGCTTGCGCAACTCCGCTGGCGGATGCTCATAGGGAAACAGGAATTCCACCGCATCGAATCCCGCTTTCCGCGCCGCGGCAAAGCGATCAAGGAATGGCACCTCGTTGAACATCATGGACAGGTTGGCAGCCAGGCGTGGCATCGCAGACCCTCCCCGGAAAGGCGACGGGAAGCTACAAGCGAGCGGGGGGAATGACCAGCGCATGACCGCGGAACGCGTGCTGATGGCATTGCTACTCGGCGGTATCGGCGTCGGCTGCGTGCTTGTGCTGTATCCGTTCTTCTCTGCGCTGCTCTGGGCTGGGATCCTGGTGTTCACGACCTGGCCGGTTTGCGAGTGGCTACGCCATCACGCCCACCTGCGCCCGGCTGCCGCCGCCGGCGTGATGGTTGCCCTGACGGCAATCGTTCTCGTGCTGCCGCTGGGCCTGGCGGCGCCTGGCGGCGCGAACGACGTCAACCATTTGCGCGGCGCCATTGAGGACGCATTGCGTGCCGGCCTGCCCGGTGCGCCCGAGTGGGTGTTCGACATTCCGCTCGTGGGCCCCACGTTTGGCGATCTGTGGAATCGCTGGGCAGCCGACATCAGCGTCATGGTGGAGGCGCTGCGGCCGTATTTCGGCATCGTGCTGGAAGGCGGCCTTGGCCTGTTGTTGGGCCTCGCGAACGGCGTGCTGCTGTTCATCCTCGCGCTGTTCATTGCGTTCTTCTTCTATTTGTATGGCGAGCCCATGTCCGTGCGGTTGCGGCTAATCCTGCAGCGGATTGCGGGGCCGCGTGCGGAGCGGCTTATCAGCGTTACCGGCGCAACCGTGCGAGGCGTCGTTTACGGCATTCTGCTGACAGCAATCGTTCAAGGCATCCTGACTGCGTTTGGCTTATGGCTGACTGGCGTGCCACGCCCCGTCTTGCTGGGCGCGGTTGCGGGATTCGTATCGGTGTTTCCGATTGGCGCGCCCGTGGTGTGGATACCCGCCTCGCTGTGGCTGATGGGCACCGGCCATCTTGGCTGGGGCATCTTTCTCGCCGTCTATGGCGTGGTCGCGGTGTCAGGCGCAGACTCGGTCATCCGCCCCTGGTTCATCGCCCGGGGTGCGCGGCTTCCGTTCCTGCTGACGGTACTCGGTGTTCTTGGTGGGGCGATTGCATTCGGGCTGATCGGTATCTTTCTGGGCCCGGTGCTTCTGGGTGTCGGCTACACGTTGGTGAATGAATGGGCGGTAGCGGAGGCCGAAGAAGCTTTGACGGTTGATCACTGACATGTCGGACGACAATCGCGGTCCGCAGCGCGCGCTGCTTGGGTTGATTGCCATCGTGGTGATGATCGTGGCCGTGCTGTTCATCATGCACCGGCTCAATGAGGCCTCACAGATTCAAGACTGCGTCGCGTCAGGACGCACCAACTGCGCCCCGATCGAGACGCAGCATTAGATTAGTCGCCCCTGAAGAATCCGTTTTGCGCGGTTCAGATGGGTATTCTGAG
>CAYRTL010000164.1:0-8370 GCA_964427005.1 uncultured Acetobacteraceae bacterium | reverse complement strand
TTCTACGGCCCGCACGTCACCAACCAACTGATCCGCGAGGCGCTGCATCCCTATCCGAACGACCTCGTCATCGTCACCAAGATCGGCGCCCGGCGCGGTGAGGACGCTTCCTGGAACCCGGCCTTCTCCCCCGAGGAGCTGACGAACGCGGTGCACGACAATCTCCGCAATCTCGATCTCGCTGTGCTCGACGTGGTCAACTTTCGCAGCACGTTCGACGTCCACGGCCCCGCCGAGGGCTCGATTGAGGCTCCGCTCACGGTGCTGGCCGAGTTGCAGCGGCAGGGCCTGGTGCGTCACATCGGGCTGAGCAACGTCACCCCGGCGCAGATCGCCGAAGGGCGCCGGATCTGCGATATCGTCTGCGTGCAGAACCAGTACAACCTGGCGCATCGGGCCGACGATCCCATGATCGACGATCTGGCCCGCCAGGGTATCGCCTATGTGCCGTTCTTCCCACTCGGCGGATTCACACCATTGCAATCCACCGTGCTGTCCGAGGTCGCCGAGCGATTCGGTGCGACCACGATGCAGGTGGCACTCGCCTGGCTGCTCCAGCGCGCACCCAACATCCTGCTGATCCCGGGCACGTCGTCAGTCAATCACCTCCGTGAAAATCTCGCGGCCGCCGAGCTTCAGCTGCCGGCAGAGGCGGTCGCCAGGCTTGACCGCATCGCCGAGACCGGCGGTTAGAGCTGCAACAAAGCGCGGTTCATCCAGATTGCCCATGGTCCGTGGATGACGCGGGGACCCTTTGCGCTCTCCGATCCCGCCCTTAATCTACGTCCATGCCCCCAACACATCCGTCCCACGTGGACGTCGTCCTCGTCCACAGCTCTGACCTGCACGTCGATGACGAAACCTCTGCCACCAAGCACACCGACGGTATAGCCAACCTCACCGCCGTACTAGCCGCGGCCCATGAAGCGGACGCCGACATCGTGCTCCTGGCCGGCGACACATTCGACAACAACCGCGTCCCCGCCCCTACCCTCGCCCGCACCGCTCAGCTCCTCGCGGATGCCGGCCGGCCGGTGGTGATCCTGCCGGGCAACCACGATCCCGCGCTGCCCAACAGTGTGTTCGTCCGAGGTGGGCTCGCCGCGATCCCCAACGTCACGATCCTCGGCGTCACCCACGACGAAGCGATCAGCTTCGAGGACCACGACCTGGAGATCTGGGGTCACGCGCATCGCGACTATGAGAACATGGCGCCGCTGCGTGGACCGCGCCCGCGCAGCACGCGCTGGCAGATTGCCATGGCGCACGGCCACTACGAGCCGCCGCACAACCTCGCAACTCCGCTGCGCCCATCCTGGCTGTTCAGCGACGATGCAATCGCGGCGACCGAGGCGGACTACCTCGCGCTAGGCCATTGGGACCGGCACGAGCGCGTCGGTAATGGCACGGTGCCGGCCTATTACTCCGGCTCGCCCGATCTGGCGCGCAGCGTTAACGTCATCCGGCTCACGGCGGCCGGCGGGGTGCTCATCTCGCGGGAGCCGCTGCGGTGAGAGTAAAAGGTTCCTCACGGAGGAAGCACGCATGCCTTTGCTTTGCGAGTATCGCGGCGCGATAGCCGTCCTGACGCTGAGCCGCCCGGAGGCGCGTAACGCCTGGTGCGAGGAGTTTCAGACCGGCCTCGTGCAACGCCTGCCGGAATTGGAAGCCGACCCGGATATTCGCTGCGTCATCCTCACCGGCGACGACAAAGGCGGCGCGTTCAGCGCCGGCGCCGACCTCAAGAACCCACGCACACACACCATGGACTCGGTCGCGTCGTTCCTGCAGGACCTGCCGAACCGGAAGCGCGCGCATCCGATCCCAATGCTGACCGACTTCGCCAAGCCGATCATCGCAGCGGTGAATGGCTACGCCGTCGGCATCGGTTGCATCGTGACCTATTGCTGCGACCTCATCGTCGCCTCGGAGCGTGCGGAGTGGCGGCTGCCGCAGAGCGGTCTCGGCATCATCCCAGCACAAGGCGGCGCAACGCGTCTGGCGCGCTGGGTCGGCAAGGGCCTGGCAATGCGCGCGGCTTTCGGTTTTCCGCTGAAAGCGGAGGAGGCATATCGCATCGGGCTCGCGCAATGGCTGGTACCACACGAGCGGCTGATGGCGCAGGCGATGGAAGTGGCTGAGCACATCGCTTCACTGCCGCCACTCGCGACCCGGCTTACCAAGGAATCGCTGAACCGCGGCATCGATATGGCACTCGGCGATGCGGTGCTGGGCGATCTATATCGCTTCGCAATGCTGGAGCTGACCGAGGACAAGCAGGAAGCGCACCAGGCTTGGCGCGAGAAGCGCAAGCCGAAGTTCCAGGGACGCTGAGCTCAGCTTCGCCGCAGCACGATCGCCGCGGCAATCAGCATCAGCCCCATGCCGACGACATCACCAATATCCAGCTTCTCGCCGAACAGCGATGTGCCAAGCGTCACCGCGACCACCGGCGAAACAAATGCATAGGTCCCGGTGCGGCTCGCACCCCAATCGCGTACCAGCAGGAAGTAGATCACCGTGGACAGGATCGATCCCGGCAGCAGCAGGTACAGCCACGCCAAGGCCGCGTGCCATCCCCAGGGATGAACCAGCGCGGCACCCGCGCCTGGCTCGAAAATCAACGAAGCAATCAGCAGGATCGCGCCGCCGATCAGATTGGTCATGGCCGCCATCTGCGCCGGCGCCAGCGAATGCATCAGCGGCCTCGCCATCACCGAGCCGGCCGAGTAGCACAGCGTGCCCACGATGACGCCGCCTGCGCCCAGCAGCTCCCAGATATCAAGCCGCCCCGCCAGCGCAGCCGGCCCGAACAGCACAAGGATGCCGGTTACGCCGATCGCAATGGCGCCAGCCTGGTACCAGGCGAACCGCTCCTGCCCCATCGCCACCGCGAAGCCGAGAAGCGCGATCGGCGTCAGCGCCGAAGACAGCACGGCGGCCAGTCCCGCAGTGATGAAGCGCAGACCGTAAAGCTGGATGACCTGATTCAGCGACACCATGAGTATCGCGACCAGCAGAAGCCGGCCCGTCAGGCGCATGGGAATTTGTAGACGCTGCCCGCGCGCGTAGCGCCACATCAACAGCATCAATCCCGCCGTGGTCCAACGCGTGCCGGCGAATACGCCCGGCGGCACGACCGCGATGCCAACCTTCATCGCAAGCCAGGTCGTGCCCCAGACGAAGCACAACACGCCAAACAACAGGCGCTGTCGGGCGGCCGATGAGAGGGGCAGCCCTGCATTCAGTACAAGAACAGGCATTTATGCGGCTTGGCGGCGCCCCTCGTTGAAGCGGCTGAACCGGAATGGAGCGGGATCGACGATGGGCATATCACCCGCGACCAGATCGGCCGCCAGCCGTCCTGCTCCAGGACCGATACCGAAGCCGTGACCCGAAAAGCCGGTCGCCAGGAAGAAGCCCGGAATGGACGGCACCTCGCCAATGACCGGCACCGCGTCGGGCGTCACGTCGATCATGCCGCCCCAACTTTCCGCCACCTGCATGTTCGCAAAGGCCGGGAACATGCGCGGCAGCGTCTCGCGTGCCTCCCGGAGGGTGGCCTGTTTCGGTGCCGGATCCAGCACGCGCACCGCCTCGAACGGCGTCGTCTCGTCCAATGACCAGCGCCGCTTGGTGCGCCATTCCTCGAAGAACCGGCGGCCGAACTGCATGCGGATCTCGCCGTAGTTCTGTTTCAATGTCGGCAGGTATTGCAGCAGCAGCCGGAATGAATCCGGCGTGATGTCGGCGACGTTGGCATTGCGGCGTGCGATCGTGTAGCCGCCGTCCAGCCGCTTGCGAAATGCGAATGTCGAACCGCTGGCGGTGATCTCCGGCCCGCTCAGCGGCGCCGTGCGGAACACCGAGGCCAAGACCTTCAGTTGCGGCAACTCGATTCCCGCGTTGCCGCAGAACAGCCGCGACCACGCCCCACCGGCGAGCACCACGGCGTCGCAGGCAATGCGGCCCTTTTCGGTCACCACGCCGGATACGCGCCCCGCCTGCGTCTCGACGCCCCGCACCGCGCACGCCGTGAGGATGGTTGCACCAGCGGCACGGGCTGCATCGGCAATTGCGGGCGCGGCCTGCGACGGTTCGGCACGCCCGTCAGTCGGCGTATGCAGCGCGCCGACGAAATTGTTAGATGCACCTGGCAGCAGTGCATCCATCGCCGAACCGCGCAGCAGCCGTGCATCCACCTGGTACTGCCGTGCCTCACCGAGCCACGACTCCTGCGCCGCGATCTCCTTCTCGTTCTGGCAGAGATAGACGATGCCCGCCTGCCGGAAGCCGGTCTCGCGGTTTATGCGGGCGTTCATGCCGCGCCACAGCCGCAGGCTTTCAATCGCCAACGGAATCTCACGCGCATCGCGGCCCATGGTGCGGCACCAGCCCCAATTGCGGCTCGACTGCTCGGCACCGACGCGCCCCTTCTCGCAAAGAACGACGGAATGGCCCTTCTCCGCGAGGAACAGCGCAGTGCACGTGCCGATGATGCCGCCGCCTATGATGACGACACCGGCACGATCTGGCACGCGCGTATCGGATTGGACTGGATCGACTGGGGGCGACATGGGGTCAGTGGTCAGTGGTCAGCGGTCAGACTATGCTGCTTACTGACCCTTGACCATTGAGCACTGGACAACCTGCCCATGCGCGTCGGCGTCGATTCCGGCGGCACCTTCACCGATGTCTGCCTGTTCGACGAAACCACCGGCCGTATCGAGGTCTGGAAGGTGCCGTCAACACCGGACGATCCGTCGCTCGGCATCGCGGAGGGCGTGGCCGAGGGGACGCGTCGGGCTGATGCTTCGCCTGAGGCGATCAGCTATTTCGGTCACGGCACGACCGTCGCGACCAATGCGCTGATTCAGCATCGTGGCGTGAAGACCGGGCTGATCACCACCGACGGCTTCCGCGACCTGCTGGAGATCGGCCGGCAGAAGCGCCCCGACCTGTACGATCTCCAGGCGGACAAGCCACCCGTGCTGGTCTCGCGAGACCTGCGACTGGAAGTGCCGGAGCGCGTGCTGCATGACGGCTCGGTGGAAACGCCGCTGGACGAGGGGGCTTTCCGCGCCGCCCTGCGCCAGTTGCGTGCCGCCAACGTACAGGCCGTTGCGGTGTGCTTCCTCTACGGGTTCATCCGCACCGAACACGAAGAGACGGCGCGCCGCATCCTGGTCGAGGAGTTTCCCGAAGCGTTCGCCTGTGTCTCGCATCAGGTCGCGCCGGAATTCCGCGAGTATGAGCGGATGTCCACGACGGTGGTGAACGCCTATCTCGGTCCGGTCATGCACGGATACATCCGCCGGCTTGGCGATCGGCTGTCCAAGCTTCGCGTACGCGCGACACCGCATCTGACGCAATCCAACGGCGGCGTCATCGGCTTTGACCAGGCGGCGCGACTGCCGGTTCGCGCGATCCTGTCCGGACCATCGACCGGCGTGGTGGGCGCGCAGCAGATTGGCACGCTGGCCGGCTTCGATGACCTGATCACGTTCGACATGGGCGGCACATCAACCGACGTCGCGTTGCTGCAACGCGGCCAGTGCCGCCTGGCCAGCGAAGCGGTGGTGCATGGATATCCGATCAAGGCGCCGATGCTCGACATCCATACAGTCGGCGCCGGCGGCGGATCGATTGCCTATGTCGATAGCGGCGGTTTGCTGAAGGTTGGTCCGCGCAGTGCCGGTGCGGATCCAGGTCCCGTCTGCTACGCACGCGGCAACAGCGAACCGGCGGTCACTGACGCGAACGTCGTGCTGCAGACGCTGAATCCCACACATCTGCTCGGTGGACGCATGCCAGTGCGGCAGGATCTAGCACGCAACGCGATCGAGCGACTTGCAGCGCCACTCGGCATGGATGTGATGGCAACGGCGCAGGGGATCATTTCCGTTGTCACCGCCAACATGGCACGTGCGATCCGCGTGATCAGTGTGCAACGTGGCCACGATCCGCGCGATTATACGCTGGTGGCATTTGGCGGCGCCGGTCCACTGCATGCCGCGCGGCTTGCGAAAGAGCTTGAGATCGGCCGCATCCTGGTGCCGCGCAATCCCGGCATCCTGTGCGCCATGGGCCTGCTGCTGACAGATTTACGCGCCGACTTCGCCACCACGCGTCTGCACACGCTATCGGCCGACGTTGTGGCTGATATCGCCGATGCATTCAGCACATTGCGTACGCAGGCCGATGCGTGGTTCGCCGAGGAAGGCATTGCGCCCGCCAATCGCCGGATTACCCGCACCGTCGACATGCGCTACGCCGGCCAGAATTACGAACTGGCGGTTCCGCTTCCCGATGGCGAGATAGGTCCGGCCTCGCTCGACGCACTGGCCGAAGGCTTCGCTGCCGCGCACCAACGAATGTACGGCTTCGTCGCCGAAGACGAACCGATGCAGCTGGTCACCTATCGTATCGAGGCGGCAGGCGTCGTTCCCAAGGCATCGTTTCAGCCGCAGCCCGACGCCGGCCCGGATGCATCATCGGCCATCGTCAGCCAGCGCGATGTGTGGCTGCCTGAAGCGGGAGGTTTCATCTCCTGCCCGATCTATCATCGCGACCGGCTGCGCGCGGGCAATCGCATCATGGGTCCGGCGGTCATCGAGCAGATGGACGCGACAACACTCGTGCTGCCCGGCATGGCCGCACGCGTGGAGCCGTATCTGAACCTGATCCTGGAGCCTGCGTGAGCAATTCAATCGATCCGATCACCATCGAAGTCATCGGCAGCGCGCTGGCTTCCATCACTGATGAGATGGGTGAGGCGCTGATCCGCGCGTCCTATTCCACCAACATCAAGGAACGGCGCGACTGCTCCACGGCACTGTTCGACGTCCGCGGGAACACGCTCTGCCAGGCCGAACATATCCCGATGCATCTGGGCAGCTTCATCGGGCTGATCCCGCATATCATGAAGCGCCATCCGATGGAGGAGATGCGACCCGGCGATGTGTTCTGCGGCAACGACGCCTATGAAGGCGGCGGCACCCATCTGCCCGATATCGTGCTCGCCGAACCGATCTTCGTGGATGAGCGAATCGTTGGCTTCGCGGTGAACCTGGCACACCATGCCGATTTCGCCGATCGCGGTCACGCGCATATCTACCAGGAGGGACTGCGCATTCCGCCGGTACGTCTTTATCGCGCCGGCGAGCTGCAGCACGACGTGCAGGAGTTGATCCTGCTGAACTGCCAGGTGCCTCGCGAACGGTTGTCCGATTTTCGTGCGCAGATGGCGGCCAATCGTCTCGGCGTGCAGCGGATGCAGGCGCTCTGTGCGAAGTACGGCCGTGAGACGGTGCTTGCCGCGGGCGATGCGCTGCAGGACTACGCGGAACGCAAGATGCGCGCGGGCATCGCGGCGATTCCGGATGGCACGTATCGCTTCGCCGATCGCTATGACTGCCCGGAGGTCGATGGCGAGCTCGACGTCACGTGCGAGATCACCGTGCGCGGCGACGAGATGCATCTGCATTTTGATGGCCCGCCGCAGGTGCGCGCCGGCATGAACATGACCTATACGGCGCTGCTGTCCACTGCTTACTACGCAATAAAGACCATCGTCGATCCGACGATTTTGCCGAACGCCGGCCTCGCGCGTCCGCTGCACGTCACTGCGCCGGAAGGCACCGTGGTCAACTGCGTCCATCCTGCCGCCGTGAATGGGCGCCTTGGCATGTGCCAGCGCGTGGTTGACCTGATCTTTGGCGCGCTCTCCTCCGCCGTGCCGGAACGGGTTATCGCCGCGACCAACGGTGCTTGCACTTCGATTACCTTTGCCGGGCATCAGCCGAAGGACAACTCGCTCTGGGTTTATCTTGAGACAATCGGTGGCGGATCCGGTGCGCGCGCGACCAAGGATGGGCTGGACGGCGTGCACGTGCATCTGACCAACACGTCCAACCTGCCGGTCGAGGCGCTGGAAATCGAATACCCGCTGACGCTGTTGCGCTATGAGCTGGTGAATGGCTCTGGCGGGCCAGGCCGGTATCGCGGCGGCATGGGGCTGCGCCGCGTCTATCGCGCCGAGGCGCCGTGTCGCGTGCGCGTCGATATCGCGCGACGGCTGTCAGCGCCTTGGGGGCTGTTCGGTGGTCTGCCTGGCGGCAAGGCAGACGTGGTGCTGCGTGGCGGCGCTGTGCCGTTCGATCACGGTTCCGGCGGACTTCGCCAAGGCGAGATCATCGAGGTCATCACCGCCGGCTCTGGCGGCTATGGTCCTCCCGAGGAACGCGACCCTGCAGCTGCATCACGCGATGCTGCAGACGGCAGGCTCGCACCCTGTCATTGCGAGGAGCGAAGCGACGAAGCAATCCCCTGCGTGATGGAGATTGCTTCGTCGCTTCGCTCCTCGCAATG
>CAYRTL010000163.1:0-9113 GCA_964427005.1 uncultured Acetobacteraceae bacterium | reverse complement strand
CGCCGCCATGCGCCTTGGCGATGTTGTTGATCAGTTCCTGGATGATCACGGTCTTCCCGACGCCGGCGCCGCCGAACAGGCCGACCTTGCCGCCCTTCAGATAAGGCGCCAGCAGGTCCACCACCTTGATGCCGGTGACCAGGATTTCCGCTGTCGTCGCCTGTTCCTCGAAACTTGGTGCCTCGCGATGGATCGGATAGCGTTTGGCCGTGTTCACCGGCCCCTGCTCGTCGATCGGCTCACCGATCACGTTGAGGATGCGGCCCAGCGTCTCCGGTCCGACCGGAACGGTAATCGGTCCGCCGGTGTCCACCACCTCCTGGCCGCGCACGATGCCGTCTGTGCTGTCCATCGCGATGGTGCGCACGGTTCGCTCGCCCAGCTCCTGCGCCACTTCCAGCACCAGTGTGCGGTCAGCGATCTTGGTATGCAGCGCATTCTGGATGAACGGCAGATCACCGTCGAATTGCACGTCCACGACGGCGCCCATCACCTGAGTCACGCGTCCGACAATGTTGCTTGCCATAGTCACTTCCTTATCGGTTCACCTCTCCCGCAACCGGGAGAGGTCGCCACGCGCGAGCGTGGCGGGTGAGGGTCAGACGGCTTCGGCGCCGGAGATGATCTCGATCAGTTCCTTGGTGATGTTCGCCTGACGCGCACGGTTGTAGTTCAGCGTCAGGCGCCTGATCATGTCGCCTGCGTTGCGCGTCGCGTTGTCCATCGCGGTCATGCGCGCGCCATGCTCGCCGGCCGCGCTTTCCAGCAGCGCGCGATAGAGCTGCACCGCCAGCGCCTGCGGCAGCAGGCGGGCCAGGATCGTCTCCTCGTCCGGCTCGAACTCGTAAGTGGCGCCGCCGAGATCGATGCTTTCGCCTTCCGGTGGCGGCGGTGCCGGGATCAATTGCTGCTCGGTGACAATCTGCGAGATCACCGAGCGGAACCGGTTGTAGATCAGGATACAGACATCGATCTCGCCTGCCGTCAGCATCGTGGTGATACGCGCGCCAACCTCTTCCGCATCAGAGAACTCGATGCGGCGCTTGCCGGCATAGGTGATATCACCAGTGATGCGGCTGGCCAGTTCGCGGCGGAGATAGTCACGTCCCTTGCGGCCGACGGTGAGGATCTTCACCGTCTTGCCCTCGGCTTCCAGCCGCCGCGCGAGCGTACGTGTCGCACGGCCGATATTCGCATTGAAGGCGCCGGCGAGCCCGCGATCGGCGGTGACCGGCACCAGCAGATACGTCTGGTCCTTGCCCGTTCCAGCGAGCAGCGGCGGTGCGTTCGGCATGTCCGCCACCGATGCGGCCAAAGCCCGCAGCATGCGCTCCATGCGTTCGGCATAAGGACGTGCCGCTTCGGCCTGCGCCTGCGCACGGCGCAGCTTCGACGCCGCCACCATCTTCATGGCGGAGGTGATCTTCTGCGTCGACTTCACGCTATTGATGCGGGTGCGGAGGTCCTTCAGGCTAGGCATAGCTATCCCCCACTGTCATTGCGAGGAGCGGAGCGACGAAGCAATCTCGACCACGTTCTGCGCGTAAAGCGTGACCGAGATTGCTTCGCTGCGCTCGCAATGACAGTTTCACGCGAAGCTCTTCGCAAAGTTGTCGAGGAAGCCCGTTAGCTTCTTCTCGGTGTCCGGCTTGATCTCCAGATCGGTGCGGATCGCCTCAAGGATCGACGGCTCGCGTGCCTTGATCTCCGACAGCAACTGCGACTCGAACGCGCCGACCCGGCCGACATCGATTCGATCCAGATAGCCGCGCACGCCGGCGAAGATCGCTACGACCTGCTCCTCGACCGGCACCGGGTGGAACTGCGGCTGCTTCAGCAATTCGGTCAGCCGCGCGCCACGGGCCAGCAATTGCTGCGTCGAGGCGTCGAGGTCCGAGGCGAACTGCGCGAATGCCGCCATTTCGCGGTACTGCGCCAGCTCCAGCTTGATGCGCCCCGCGACCTGCTTCATCGCCCGCACCTGCGCCGCAGAACCCACGCGCGACACGGAGATGCCCACATTCACCGCCGGCCGGATGCCGCGGAAGAACAGTTCGGTCTCCAGGAAGATCTGCCCGTCGGTGATCGAGATCACGTTGGTCGGGATGTAGGCTGACACGTCGCCAGCTTGCGTCTCGATCACCGGCAGCGCGGTCAGCGAGCCGGCGCCGTAGTCGTCGTTCATCTTCGCGGCCCGCTCCAGCAGGCGCGAGTGCAGGTAGAACACGTCGCCGGGGTAGGCCTCGCGTCCCGGTGGGCGGCGCAGCAGCAGCGACATCTGGCGATACGAGACCGCCTGCTTCGACAAGTCGTCGTAGAAGATCACCGCGTGGCGGCCATTGTCGCGGAAGAACTCGCCCATCGTGCAGCCGGAATACGGTGCGAGGAACTGCATCGGCGCGGGATCGGACGCGGTGGCGGCGATCACCACCGAGTATTCCATTGCGCCGTATTCCTCGAGCGTCTGCACGAGCTGCGCCACAGTGGAGCGCTTCTGCCCGACTGCGACGTAGATGCAGTAGAGCTTGCGCTTCTCGTCGCCGCTCGCGTTGATCGTCTTCTGGTTGATGATGGTATCGATGATGACCGCGGTCTTGCCCGTCTGGCGGTCGCCGATGATCAGCTCGCGCTGCCCGCGGCCAATCGGGATCAGCGCATCGATCGCCTTCAGGCCCGTCTGCATCGGCTCATGCACCGACTTGCGGGGAATGATGCCCGGCGCCTTCACCTCCACGCGGCGGCGTTCGGCCGCGACGATGGGTCCCTTGCCGTCGAGCGGATTGCCCAGCGCGTCCACCACGCGGCCGAGAAGCCCGTCGCCCACTGGCACGTCCACGATGGCGCCAGTGCGCGAGACGGTGTCGCCTTCGCGGATCTGCCTGTCGTCGCCGAAGATCACCACGCCGACATTGTCGGTTTCCAGGTTCAGTGCCATGCCGCGCAGGCCGGCGCCCGGGAACTCGACCATCTCGCCGGCCATGACGTTCTGCAGCCCGAACACACGGGCGATGCCGTCACCGACGCTCAGCACCTGGCCGGTCTCGGCCACATTGGCTTCGGTATCGAACGCGGCGATCTGCTTCTTCAGGATCTCCGAGATCTCGGCGGGGCGGATCTCCATATCAGGCGGCTCCCTTCATGGCGTACTGCAAGCGTTGCAGGCGGGATTTGAGTGAAGTGTCGTAGAGGCGGGCGCCAACGCGCACCACCAGGCCGCCGAGCAGATCCGACTGCACCAACTCGACGATATTGACGTTGCCGTAGCCGGCCTCGATCAGCCGGGCGCGCAGTTGCTGGCGCTGCACGTCACTCAGCGGATGGGCCGACGTGACGTGGGCGGTTATGATGCCGCGGCGCTCAGCGACCAGACGGGCGAAGGCGGCGATGATCTCGCGCAGGTTGCGCAGCCGGCGGTTGGCGGCCACCACGCCGACGAAATCGCGCACCGGCTTGGAAAATCCCTCCTGCTCCAGGACAGCGAGGGCGGCCCGGGTGGCCTGGTTGACGTCGATCAGCGGCGATTCCAGCAGCCGGCGGAAGTCTGGGCTGGCGTCTACCAGGCGGCCGAGCGCGTCCATCTCGGAGACCACAGTGTCGAGCGCGTGCTGTTCCTCGGCATGCGCATACAGCGCCGCGGCGTAGCGGTCGGCGAGCCCGCCGCCGGATGCAATCGTCGTAGCGCCATTGGACACGTGGCGTTCCCTGCTTTGGGCCGCGCGAGCGCGGGCGTGAATGGGGGACCGGCCGCCCCCGACCGGCGCGGGGCGTCTAGCATGGGGTATGGCGGGTAGCAACAGAGCGGGCCCGGATTGTTGCAGATGCAATCGCCGGCGGCTTCGCGCTGCTCGGCAAACCGGTCTGAATTGCGGCATCGACCGCTGGCCACCTTCGATGCGGCGCTACGACGCGCAGCACAGGGGGGAACCTGCCGCTGGTCTGATCACAACTCCTGTCGAACCTGAGCGTACGCGAGAAGCGCGAACAGGCCGGTGCCGCCAATGATGTTGCCGATCAGCGCAGGGAGAATGAGGGTCCCCAGGGCGTGGGACACATCGATCTGGCCGACGAACAGCAGCAGGAACGTCTCGGCGCTGCCGGCGATCACGTGGGTGAAGTCGCCCAGCGCAATGACATAGGTCAGTGTCGCCACGACCCAGAAATCGCCGTCGTTGATCGCGGCGCGGATCCAGGCGACCGAGGCGATGATGAACCCGGCCGGCACCGCCTGGGCCAGCACCTCCAGCGGCCCCTTGTGGAGCAAGTGCCCCGATACCGCGAGCATCGAGTCCAGCAGATCCTGACTGACCAGGTGCAGCTTCGTATTCATGGCGGCTGCGGTGGAGGTGCCGATCATGTTGGCGAAGAAGACAATGGTCCAGAGGCGCGCGGTGCCCAGCAGTTTCCGCCAGCTCGGTGCCGCCATTACCGGAAGGACCGTGACTATGGTCTGCTCGGTGAAGAGCTGCATGCGGCCGAGGATGACCATCAAAAAGCCGACGCTGTAACCAAGGTGGGTGACTGCCTCGCTCCATGGCGCATCAGGCAGCCTGCGGCGCAGGGCGCCCTCCACGATGGTGGAAGCCATGATGGTGATGCCGGCGGCGGTGCCGGACCAGAACAGCGAGCCGTCCGGGCGGTCCAGTTCTTCCTCACCCTGCCGGCGGACGACTTCATAGATGACCGGAGCGCGCGGGGCGGCGAGTTCCTTCACCTCGGCGCGTTCGGTGCTGCTCAGGCCTTCCCGGGTTTCGTTCGGCATGCACGGGCAGATGTTATGCTGGCGGGGGCTGGCCAACTCACAGCTGGGTCAAGGGGCTTGGCCGAAGTCGCTAGCGATCGATTGCGCCTTCCCGCACCGCGTGCTCGATCCGGCGATCGGGTACCAGCCAGATCAGCGCAACCAGCACGTACACGGCGTGGGACATCCAGGGCTGCACGAACGCCAGCAGGATGCCGAGGAGATAGAGCAAGGGCGACATCTTGCCCTTGATGTCCTTGCCGAGTGCCGCGGCCAGCGCACCTTGCGTACCCTGGTGCGCGATGATCACCCGCTGCAGCAGGTAATAGGCGATGGCCGGCAACAACAGCGACACGCCGTACAACGCGGTAGGCAGGCGGGCAAAATGGTTCTGGCCCATCCAGCCGGTCGCGAAGGGTATCAGTGAGAGCCAGAACAGCAGATGCATGTTGGCCCACAGGATCGCGCCGTTCACCCGCCGCACCGTGTGCAGCATGTGGTGATGGTTGTTCCAGTAGATGCCGATATAGACGAAGCTCAGCACGTAGGTGAGGAATGTCGGCAGTACGCTGGCGAGGGCGTTCCAGTCGGTGCCTTGTGGCACCTTCAACTCTAGCACCATGATGGTGATAATGATGGCAATAACGCCGTCGCTGAACGCTGCGAGCCGCTCTTTCGGCATGATGCGTGCCTTTCCCGTCAGTGCTTCGATGGCACGGGAGGCACGGGTGGGGAAGGCGTGGATTGCCTGCTTGGTCAGCCATGGCGATCACGCGTCCTCCGCGCTCAGCAGTTCGTCCAGCGTTACCTGACATGTCGGGGCGATCGGTAAGGGCGGCAAGCCGTCAATCGTTGACGGAAGCCGGCGGACTGCGAGTGCATAGAGCTTCGCCATGTCGATATGCTGCCGCATGGAAGGCGTGAAGGCTTCGGCCGCCTCCTGACGAAACCGGCCGGCCGTCTACCGGTCAAACGATGAAGTTAATGACGCCGCCGTCCACGCGAAGTGCAGCCCCTGTCGTCGCTGAGGCTGCGGGGGATGCCAGATAGACGACGAGGTTCGCCACCTCGAGCGGTTCCGCGAAGCGCCGGATCAGCGATGTCGGCCGCGCCGAGCGGAAGAACTCGGCTTCGATCTCCGCCAGCGTCCTGCCCTGCTGCTTTGCCAACTGCTCCAGAAAGGTCTGCCCACCCTCTGTACGGGTTGGCCCCGGCAACACGGCATTCACCGTGACGAGGCTGCCGGCCATCTCCTCCGCCAGTCCGCGCGAGACGGCGAGCTGGGCGGTCTTCGTCATGCCGTAATGGATCATATCGCGCGGGATATTCAGCGCCGACTCGCTTGAGATAAAGATCACCCGCCCCCAGCCGCGATCGCGCATCCGTGGCGCGTGATGCCGCGACAGGCGCACACCGCTCAGCACATTGGTCTCGAACAGCCGCAGCCAGTCGGCATCCTCGATCGCGAAGAACGGCTTCACCTCGTAGATGCCGAGATTGTTGACGAGGATATCGATTTCCGGCGCCTCGGCGATCAGCGTGTCGGCTCCCTCCGCCGTGCCGGCATCGGCCACGATGCCCCTGACATCGGCATCCGCAACCGCCTCGCGGATGCGCTCGACCGCCAGGTTGACGTGCGCCACGCTACGCCCGTTGACCACCACCTCGGCGCCGCACTGCGCCAGTTCCATGGCGATCGCGAAGCCAATCCCCGCAGTCGATCCCGTGACGAGTGCGTTGCGGCCGAGCAGGTCGATATTCATGGCATGTTGCCTCCTGGTTTGAGGCCTGCATCCTCGGATGCGACGCGCGCCAGCGCGGACCAGTCCTGCATCTCGCCACCGCGTGCGATGGCGCTGATGAAATGATCGCGCACAAGGCTCGCCACCGGCATCGGTACATGTCTGGCTTCCGCGGCGGACAATGCCGAACGGATGTCCTTGAGGCCGAGTGGTATGGCGAATGCTGGCGGCTCGAAGCGCTGTTCGACGATGAGCTCGCCGTAGGTGCGATAGACTGGTGCGTCGAACAGGCTGTTCGTCATGATCTCGATGAACGAACGCGGGTTCACCCCGGATTTGCGCATCAACGCGACCGTCTCACCCAGCGACTCGATCATCGAGGCGATCAGGAAATTCCCGCTGAGCTTCACCAGATTTGCCCAGGGCGGCGTATCGCCGATGACGAAGGTCCGCTGCCCGAGCACATCGAACAGGGGCTGGTAGCGCATGATCACGTCAGCTTCGCCGCCCACGACGATGAACAGTTTGCCGGCGGCTGCCGCATCGGGCCGGCCGAACACCGGCGCGGCGAGATAGTGCCGGTGCAACGCGCGATGCGCCTCCGCCAGCCGCTCGGATAAGGCGACGGTGATCGTGCTCATCGAGATGTGCGCCGCGTCCTCCCGCAGGCCATGCAGCACACCGTCTTTGCCGAACACCACAGTCTCGACCGCGCTGTCGTCGGCCAGCATGGTGATGACCGCCTGACCACGGCTGGCGGCGGAGGGACTGTCGGCAACCACGGCACCCGCCTCCTTCAGGCGTTCCGCTTTCTTGCGGGTGCGGTTGTAGACCGTGACGTAGTGCCCGGCCTCAAGCAGACGCCGGGCGATAGCGCTGCCCATATGGCCGAGCCCGATAACTCCGACTTCCATCGATCATTCCTCCGGCTCGTGGCTGTACGCGAGCGGAGGCAGGGGCCGCGTTGATTGCCGTCAAGATTGCCGATCAACTGAGCCGGTGCCCTCAACGGATGCTCCGCTAGGCGTCATCCCGTGAGATAGACTCTCCTCGCATCGTTCGGGCAAAGATGGCGTTCATGGAGGGACAGGATGATCGAGATCAACGGCATGGCGCATGTCATTCTGACGGTCAGCCGGTTCGACCTGGCACGCGCCTTCTATGGCAAGCTGCTGCCGGCGTTGGGCATGCAGCCGGTGTTCGATGGCGAGCGGTTTTTCTATTGCGTCGGCGGTCGTACGGCGATTGGCATCGAGCCGTGTGCAGCTTCCTATGAGGGCGAGCGCTTCGTGCAACAGCGGACCGGCTTGCATCATCTGTGCCTGCGTGCCCGCTCGCGCGATGACGTGGACCGGTGTGCGGCACTGCTGCGCGAGATGGAGGCCACGATCATTCGTGGCCCGGAGGAAGGGACCTGGGCGCCGGGCTACTATTCGGTGCTGTTCGAGGATCCCGATGGCATTCGCCTGGAAATGTGCTTCGTCCCTGGTGCGGGGCTGTTAGCCGGCGATGTCACGTTCAACGCGAAGGACGGCTACCAAACATGAGACAGGCTCAGTCGAAGATCGCCTCCGGCAACAGCGCGGAAACCACGTAGTTCGGCACGTCGACCACGTTGGAGATGCGCAGATCAACCGCGACGCTGCAGATGACATAGGCCTGCTGGCGGGTGAAGCCGCGTTCCTGCAGCAGCTCCATCATGTTGAGCACGGCGTTGCGGCAGGCGAGCGTCAGGTTCTCGGCCTCGATCTCGCCTGCCACATTGATCGGCATGCCCATCACGCCGAGAAAACGCTCGGGTGCGGCGAAGCGCGGGTCGGCGAAGTAGGTGGTCCGGGAGAACACCGGCGCGCTGAACTTGCGGCGTGAGGCAAGACCCTTGTGCAGCTTGAAGCGCACCACAGCGGTGGCGCCCATCTCGACCGCGGTGACGCAGACCTCGCCGTCGCCTTGTGCGAAATGGCCGTCGCCGGTGGAGAACAGCGCACCCTCCTTGAACACCGGCAAGAACAGCCTGGCGCCCTTGGTGAGCTGCTTCACGTCGAAATTCCCGCCGTTTTCCCGCGGCGGCAGCGTGCGCAGGCCGGTCAGGCCGCAGGGACCAGCGGGTACGGCACCCGCGGCGTCGGGCGGCAGAGCAAAGCCGCCGCGATCGATCACCCGCTGCTCGCGTGCGGTCCACGCGGCGAGTTGTTCGGGTGACGGCGCGACGGCGGAAACGCCCATGAACGGCGCGCCGGGAATGCGCACGCCGGGAAGCTGCTGGGACGTCGCCCAGTTGTCCTTGATCTGCCAGTGCACCAGAAACGGCTCGGTCATCACGTCGCGCAGGAAGCCGAGACCCGGCATGATCATGCTGAAGGCCGTCGGCTGGGGGATGATGTCGGTGAACTCGATCTCCAGCATGTCGCCCGGCTGCGCGCCTTTGACGAACACCGGGCCGGTCAGCGGATGCACCTTCCCCGCATCGAGGGCGGGGAAATCGGCCACGGTGGTTGTCGGCGTGATCTGACCATCGAGCGCGTCGCGGGTTTCCAGCGCGATCTCTTCGCCTTCGGCGACTTCAGCGGCGGGGGCGATGTCCGGATGGTAGCGGTTGTGCCCGCAATTGGGTTCGTCACAGAGCGGCTTGC
>CAYRTL010000162.1:0-9412 GCA_964427005.1 uncultured Acetobacteraceae bacterium | reverse complement strand
CGTGATCCCGATACCGCCTCGTCGAACCGGGTGCTGCGCACCTGCGTGCATTGCGGCCTGTGCACGGCGACATGCCCAACCTTCCTGCTGCTGGGCGACGAACTGGATAGTCCACGCGGCCGCATCTACCTGATCAAGGACATGCTGGAGACCGGCCGGCCGGCGACCGAGGAGGTGGTGCGCCATGTCGATCGCTGTCTGTCCTGCCTCGCGTGCATGACCACCTGTCCGTCCGGCGTGAACTACATGCATCTGGTGGACCATGCCCGGACCTATATCGAGCGGACCTACCGACGCCCATGGCACGAACGCGCGCTGCGCGCATTGTTGGGCACCGTGTTGCCGCGCCCGGCGCTGTTTCGCGCCGCGCTACTTGGGGGACGACTGGCGCGGCCCTTCGCCCGTCTGATTCCGAAGACCGGACGGTTCGCGCGTCGGCTTCGCTCCATGCTGGAACTGGTGCCCAAGACTTTGCCGTCATCGAGTTCGCTTGCGACGCCGCAGGTCCATCGCGCCCTTGGCGAGCGGCGCGCTCGCGTGGCCTTGCTCGCCGGCTGCGCGCAGCAGGTGCTCGCGCCTGAAATCAATGACGCGACGATACGCCTGCTCACGCGATTGGGCGTTGATGTTGTTGTGTCGAAGGATGCCGGTTGCTGTGGTGCGCTGACCCACCACATGGGACAGCATGATGCCGCCATTGCCAGTGCGCGCGCGAATATCGAGGCATGGAGCCGCGACATTGAAGGCGAAGGGCTGGATGCCGTCGTCATCAACGCGTCCGGCTGTGGCACGACGGTGAAGGACTACGGCTTCATGTTCCGTTCCGAGCCCGAACCTTGGCGCAGCCGAGCGGAAAAAGTGGCGAGCCTGGCGTGCGATATCAGCGAATTCCTGGTGCGCCTCGATTATGCACCGACGCGTGATGCGCCCAGACTGACCGTCGCATATCACTCGGCGTGCAGCCTGCAGCACGGCCAGAGGGTGACGACAGAACCCAAGGCGCTGTTGCAACGCGCCGGGTTCAGCGTGGTGGAGCCGGCGGAGGCGCACATCTGCTGCGGTTCGGCAGGCACCTACAACATGCTGCAGCCGGAGATCGCCTCGCGGCTGCGCGAGCGCAAGCTCGGCAATCTGCGAGCGACCGACGCCGACCTGATCGCTGCCGGCAATATCGGCTGCATCACGCAGCTTGCTGGCGGCGGCGTGCCAATCGTCCATACTGTGGAGCTGCTCGACTGGATGGCCGGTGGGCCGGCCCCATCGGCGCTGCAAGGGAGCGAGGCAAGATGACGCTGAAGTCCACGCTGCTTGCCATCCTGCTATGCGCGGCTTTGCCTGCTGCCGCACAGAATGCCGGCGGACCAGCGAAGGAGAAGCGCGCCGCGCTCGACAAGCTGCTGAACGCGCTGAAGGACGCGCAATCCGAGGAGATGGCTGGTCCGCTGGAACAGCAGATCAGGCAGCTCTGGCTGAACTCCGGCACGCCCGCCGTCACGCTGCTGATGAGTCGCGGCCTGCGCGAGATGAAGGCCGATGCCAACCAGGACGCGATCGAGGATTTCTCAGCCGCCATCACGCTCGATCCAACGCTGGCGGAGGCGTACCATCAGCGCGCGATTGCGCGTTTCTCGTCGGGGGATGCATCAGGCGCCATCGCCGACATTCAGGCGACCGTCCAGCGCGAGCCGCGCAATTTCGCGGCCTTCAGTACGTTGGCCGCGATCGCGCAGGCGCGCAAGGACTGGAAGGGCGCCTATGAGGCCTGGAAGAAGGTGCTGGAAATCGATCCCAAGACGCCAGGCGGCCAGGAGCGCCTGAAGGACCTGCGCCGCCACGCGCTGGGCGAGGAGGCGTAGCTCTCGTTCGCGGCCCCCTGTCATTGCCAGGCCGTAGGGCCGAAGCAATCCCCATCATGCGGGGGATTGCTTCGTCGCTTCGCTCCTCGCAATGACACTGGACTCAATCCGCTCGCACATGTAATGGTATATACAGGCGTGCAACTGCTGGATGATGGGAGTGGATTGCGCGGGCACGTTGATCAGCACGTCGCTCAATGAAGCCAGCTTGCCGCCAGTCTCACCGGTCAACGCAACCGTCCTGATCCCCAGCGACCGCGCCGTCACAAATCCCTGCACGACATTCTCGGAGTTCCCTGACGTGCTCAGGCCAAGCAGCACGCCGCCGCCTCTGCCATACGCCTCGACCTGACGGGCGAACACGGAAGCATACGAGTAATCGTTGGCCCACGCGGTCAGAAACGCAGGGTCGGAGGCAAGGCAGATGCAATTGATCGCCTTGCGCTCTTGCAGAAAGCGTCCGACCAGTTCGCCGGTGATGTGCATGGCATCGCTCGCCGAACCGCCATTGCCGCACACCATCAATGGTTTGCCCTCGGCAAGAACCGAGGTGATGACCCGAACCGCATCATCGACCTTCGACAGGCCGTCCCAGTTGATGGTTCGGTCGATGGCGCCACGCGACTTCGTCAGGTAATCAATCAGCGAGTCTGAACGCATGACCTCACCTATCTGGTGCGGTTATACTCGTAGTCTTCGCGTTCACCTGCACCCGCCCGCAGCCCCGGCGGCATCGGCGCACGCGTCTCGTTCACCTTGGCATGCACGTCCAGCGCGGCCTGGTCCTGCCACAGCTCGAGCAACGCCAGCTTGTCGGGATTCAGCACGCTCTGAAACACCTCGAACTGCAAGCAGCCAGGCTCCTGCATGACTTCGGCGCAGCGCGACCGGAATGCCTGCGCAAGTTCTGTGCCCTTGCCTGGCGCTGCGTTGATCGTGACGACAAGACGAACCGGCATCTTTTCCCTCCTATAGTTTCCCGCCACCGCGCAGGATCGCCTCGGCTTGCGGTGTGAAGCTGCCATCGTCGTTGTGCAGTACCAGCCCAGGCAGCATTTGGAATGCCGCGCGACCGTACTTCACACCGTGCAACAGGACCAGCTTCGCGGGCTGGCCAGCTTTCGGCCAAAGCGGTAGTGCCGCGGTGGACCTGCACCCAGCCGCCGCGAATGCGGCGACTGCATCGGGCATCACAGCGGCAGCAATGATGAAGGTGAGCGTGCCTCGTGGCCGCAAATGGCGCGCCAGCGCCTTGGCCCAGACACCGAGTAGCTCTTCAGTTCCCCGCTTCGCGGCCTGGCGCGCCGCATCAGGGGAAGCCGTGCCGTCGGCAGCGTGATACGGCGGATTGGCACAGGCGTGGTCAAACATTCCAAGCTCAGGCACCGCCGCGATATCCGCCGCGATGAAGCGCAGGTCCGGCCAGTGATTGGCCTCCGCGTTTTCATTGGCAAGCGCGGCCAGTGCCGCGTCACGCTCGACACCAATGCCTTGCAGATTGGGCACACGCGCGGCCAGACACAGCAGCGCGGCGCCAGCGCCGCTACCGGCCTCCAGGACGCGATCGCCTGCTCGCGCCGGTACCGCGGCGGCGAGCAGTACCGGCTCGATACCGCTGCGGAATCCTGCGCGGGGCTGGACATACTGCACCCGTCCATTGAGCAGATGACCAACGGTAATATCGGCCTGGTTCATCCGATGCCCAACGCCCAGCGCCCCCATGCGCCCATCGCAGCCTGCCGGCTGGCAATATTGTGCGTGAGCACTGTCAGTAGATCGCGCCTGATCGAGGCGAGCGGTTCGGCGTCATACACCGCCCGCGCGCCGCTTACTTCGACCAGCCGCTCCACCGCCCGCTGCACCTGGTGCTGGGCGTGCGTCATGTCGCGGCGCGCGCGCAGCACGGCTTCCTGCGATATGGGCGCGCTGTTTGCCACCAATGCCTCGGCTGCTTCGCGCCCGCTGTTCATCGTCAGCGTCGCGGCATCGATCGCGGCGGCAGCCTCGGCCACGGTCATCTGCACGAACTCGCTCGCCGCCATCGCAGTGACACCGCGCGAGACGCGCTCGCGCAGCGCCTGCACCGCAATCGCCAGCGCCTTGCAGCCGAGTGCAATCGCGACCGGAGGCAATGAGTAGTTGACCATCAGCCCACGCGGCGCACGGACCAACGGATAATCCGGATGCACTTCAGCCCCTGGTACCGTTCCCGCCAGCAGATCGCTGAGCAGCACGCAGCGATGCTCTGGCACGAATACATCGCGCAGCCGAAGCGAGCGGCTCCCGGTGCCAGCAAGACCGAGCACGTGCCAGTCATCGACGATTTCGATCTCACTGAACGGCACCAGCAGATAGGCGATGCTTGCCGGATCACCTTGCTTGCCAAGAAACACACCAATGATGGCCCAGCGCGCATGCGAACTGCCGCTGGAGAACGGGTAGAGACCACTCAAGCGCCAGCCGCCCGCCACGCGCTCCGCGGTCGCGCGCGGAGCCAACGAAGATGAAGCCACCGCCAGCGATTCGTCTCCCCATATGTCGATCTGCGCCTGCAGCGGATATGAAGCGAGCAGCCACTGATGTTCGCCCAGTACAGCGTACACCCAGCCAGAGGAGGCGCAGCCCTCGGCAAGGATTTCCACGATGCGCGAGAACGCCGAAAAGCGAAGCTGCAATCCGCCGAAGCGGCGCGGCTGTATCACCCGCAGAATGCCGATGCGATGGAAGTCGGCAATCGTCTCCGGCACGACATCGCGTGCCGCATTGGTCGCTGCGGCGCGTTCGGCGAGCGCGGGGACAAGCGATCGTGCCAGCTCGATCAGGCCTGCTTCCTCGTCGGAGAACGCAAGCTCCATCGGTGCTATCGGTTCGTGCCTCGCACGGCTTCGCAGACCGCGCGTGTCACCTCCGCTGTCGTCGCCTTGCCGCCCAGATCGGGCGTCATGATACCTGCCGCGCAAACCTGTTCCACTGCGCGCATCAGCAGGTCCGCGGCAGGTTTCTCGCCGAGATGTTCCAGCATCATTGCGCCGGTCCAGAAGCTTGCAACCGGATTGGCGATGCCTTTGCCGGTGATGTCAAACGCCGAACCGTGAATCGGCTCGAACATCGACGGGCTGCGCCGCTCCGGATCGACGTTGCCAGTGGGCGCGATGCCCAGTGATCCGGCGAGCGCCGCTGCAAGGTCCGAGAGAATGTCAGCGTGCAGATTTGTCGCGACCACAGTATCGATCGTCTGTGGCCGACGCACCATGCGCATGGTCATCGCATCGACCAGTTCCTTGTCCCACGTCACGTCGGGATAATCATGCGACACGAGTCCGGCGATCTCGTCCCAGAACACCATCCCATGCCGCTGCGCGTTCGACTTGGTGACGACAGTGAGTTTCTTGCGCTTGCGGCTGCGCGCGATGTCGAACGCGAAGCGCATGATCCGTTCGACACCGCGGCGGGTGAAGATCGCGGTTTCAGTCGCAACTTCCTCCGGAAAGCCGCGGTGCGCGCGGCCGCCATGACCGGCGTATTCGCCCTCGCTGTTCTCGCGCACGATGACCCAATCGAGATCGCCTGGCCCAACATCCCGCAGCGGAGAAATGATGCCGGGCAGAATACGTGTCGGGCGCACATTGGCGTATTGATCGAGGCCTTGGCATATCGGCAACCGCAGGCCCCACAGCGTGACGTGGTCGGGTATGTTGGGATCTCCCACGGCGCCGAAATAGATCGCGTCTGCGGTGCGCAGCCAGGCAAGTGCATCGGCGGGCATGAAACTGCCGTGCCGGCGATACCTGTCGGATCCCCAATCGTAGTGGTCAATCGCCAAACTGAAGCCACCGTCGCGCGCTGCCACGGCGTCCAGCACTTCGAGGCCGGCACTGATCACCTCCGGTCCAATGCCGTCGGCGGGGATGGAGGCGATGCGGTAGTGACGCATGAATCGGGTTCCTGTTTGGCGACTGGGTGTTCCTGGTACGACGCAAGCAATCCCAGCGCACATTGGTCAATAGCCCGTGAGGCAAACAGCTTAATCCGGTTCGGCAATTTCGGCACAGCCCCGATCCCCGCATACTGCTGACCCGATGAATTTCTCCCATCAGGACCCCGACCCCAGTGGCTCTGCCTTCATTTCCGCTGGCGGAGCAATGGCAACGCTGATCGATGCCAAGGACTGGTCAACCACGCCGCTCGGTCCGCAGCAAACCTGGCCGCGAAGCCTGGAGACGGCGCTGCGCATTCTGGTCACCTCACGCTATGCCATGTGGCTGGGCTGGGGTCAGGAACTGACATTCTTCTACAACGACGCCTATGCCGAGATGACCCTGGGGGCGAAACATCCTTGGGCGCTTGGGCGGCCAGCTTCGGACGTATGGGCTGAAATCTGGGAGGATCTGCGCCCGCGAACCGAGACCGTCATGCGCACCGGCAAGGCGACATGGGACGAGGGGCTGCTGCTCTTCCTGGAGCGCAGTGGCTATCCAGAAGAAACCTATCATACCTTTTCATACAGCCCGTTGCCGGATGACTTCGGCGCGGTGGGCGGCATGCTGTGTGTCGTTACCGAAGACACGGAGCGAGTGATTGGCGAGCGGCGCCTCGCGACGCTTCGCGAGCTTGCCAGCCTGTTGGCGGCTGTGCGCACCGAACCGGAGGTGCTGACGGCAATCGAACAAGGCCTGTCCAGCAACCGGCACGATGTGCCCTTCGCCATCGTCTGGCTGTTCAATCCCGCCGCTAAACATGCACGGCTCGCCTGCACCACAGGAATTGCGCGCGACCATCCTCTCGCTGTGGCGGAGATCGACCTCGCGAGCCTGCCCTCCAAGCATATAGCGGCACGAATCTATGCCGGCGCGCGGCAGGTCACGATCGAGGATCTGCGACAGTTCGCGCCGCTGCCCTCGGGGGCCTGGGATCAGCCGCCACATCTCGCTCTCGCCGTGCCAATCGCTCAGCAGGGTGAGACGGCGCCGGCGGGAATGCTGCTGGTGGGTCTCAATCCGTTCCGGCCTCTCACTGAGAGCTATAGCGGGTTTGTCGATCTGGTCGCCGCCCAGATCGCCTCGGGCCTCGCCAGCGCCCGCGCCTACGAGGCGGAGCGGCAGCGCGCCGAGGCACTCGCAGAAATCGACCGGGCGAAGACTGCCTTCTTCTCGAATGTCAGTCACGAGTTCCGCACGCCGCTGACGCTGATGCTGGGGCCGCTCGAAGAGGAGGTCAGCCAGTGCAGCGGCGCGGCACTCGAGCGGCTGAGCATGGTTCATCGCAATGGGCTGCGCTTGCTCCGCCTTGTCAACACGCTGCTCGACTTCTCGCGCATCGAAGCGGGTCGTGTCCGGGCGACATTTCAGCCGACTGAACTTGCAACCTATACCGCGGAACTTGCCAGTAATTTCCGCTCCGCGTGCGAACACGCCGGATTGGCGCTGAGCGTCGATTGCGCGCCCCTGTCAGAACCCGTCTACGTCGATGCGGACATGTGGGAACGCATCGTCCTGAACCTCGTCTCCAACGCGTTCAAATACACCCTCAATGGCGGGATCGAGGTAACGGTACGTCAGGCCGACGATCAGACCGCGGAACTTCTCATCAAGGATACCGGCGTCGGTATACCAGAGAACGAGCTGCCCCATATTTTCGATCGCTTCCACAGGATCAGTGGGCAGGCGGCGCGTACGACAGAGGGCACCGGCATCGGATTGGCGCTGGTCAACGAGCTGGTGCGTCTGCATGGCGGCACTATCGAGGTGCAGAGCCAACGCGATGTCGGCACAACGGTGCGGGTCGCACTGCCGCTAGGCTATGCACATCTGCCGGACGAACAGGTATCTCAGGATCGCGGCCGCACCGCGCCGGAAGGCATTGCTGCGGCGTCTTTCGTCGCAGAGGCCATGCGCTGGCTACCGCACGCTGGCAGTGTCCCCGATCTGGACGCCGGCATATTGGATTCAAATGTCCCGCTCGTTGGCGTAGCCGCTGGCAATCCCGACGACTATGCCCGTCCCAGCGTTCTGCTTGCCGACGACAATGCGGATATGCGCGACTACGTCAAGCATCTGCTCGCAGCGCATTATGATGTTCGGGTTGCGGAAGATGGTGAAGCTGCGTTGCAGGCAATCCGCGAACGCCGGCCGGACCTGGTGCTGAGCGACGTGATGATGCCGCGTCTCGATGGCTTTGGGCTGCTTGCGGCAATGCGCGGCGACACGCAGCTTCGTGACTTGCCGGTGATCCTTCTGTCTGCTCGTGCCGGAGAAGAAGCCAGCGTGGAGGGATTGGACGCCGGCGCGGACGATTACCTGGTGAAGCCATTTGCGGCGCGTGAACTGCTGGCGCGGGTGAGGTCCAATCTGGAGCTGGCACGAATACGCCGTGAGGCGGAAGAGAATCTGCGCCAACTCAACGAGCGGCTGGAACAGCGCGTGGCGGAAGAGATTGCTGAACGCATGCAAGCTGAAGAGGCGCTGCGACACGTGCAGAAAATGGAAGTGGTGGGCCAGCTTACCGGTGGCGTAGCGCACGATTTCAACAATCTCCTGACGGCGATCGCAGGTGGTGCAGACACTTTGCGCCGTCTCCTGCCGGAGAGTCTCGGGCAGCACGAGGATCGCATCCGGCGCGCCGTGCGCATGGTTGAAGAAGGGGCGGAACGCGCTGCCACGCTGACACAACGCCTGCTGGCTTTCGCGCGACGTCAGGCGCTCGACCCGCGCCCGCTCGATGCCAACAAAATGGTTTCAGGGATGTCCGAGTTGCTTCGGCGCACCCTTGGCGAAAAGGTCGCGATCGAGATCGTACTGGCAGGTGGGCTATGGCGTGCCCTGGCTGATCCGAACCAGTTGGAAAGCGCGCTGCTCAATCTCGCCGTCAATGCGCGTGATGCCATGCCAGAAGGTGGCAAGCTTACGATAGAGACAGCAAACTCCTACCTCGATGAGACCTATGCCCAGCTGAACCAGGAGGTCGTGCCGGGCCAGTACGTGATGATCGCCGTCTCGGATACCGGCGTGGGTATGAAGAAGGAAACGATGGAACGCGCGTTCGAACCGTTCTTCACCACCAAGGACGTCGGTCAGGGCACCGGGCTTGGTCTGAGCCAGGTGTACGGCTTCATCAAGCAGTCGAACGGCCACATCAAAATGTACAGCGAACCGGGCTACGGCACGGCGGTGAAGCTGTATCTGCCGCGTCTGCTCGTTGACAACCAGGTCGATGACGAGATCGAGCATGCGGCAGCGATGGTTGATGGCGGATCGGGTGAACTGATCCTGGTCGTGGAGGATGACGAAGCTGTGCGCGGCTACAGCACCGATACGCTGCGCGAACTCGGCTATCGCGTGATTGCAGCCGCAACTGGTGCGGCGGGGCTTGAGCTTCTGGCGCGGTATCCTGGTATCCGTCTGCTGTTCACGGATGTTGGTCTACCCGGCGGCATGACGGGGCGGCAGCTCGCCGACGCGGCACGGCAGCGACGCCCGGATCTTCTGGTGCTGTTCACTACCGGCTATGCGCGCAACGCCATCGTCCACGGAGGCATCCTGGATCCAGGCACGCATCTG
>CAYRTL010000161.1:5357-9433 GCA_964427005.1 uncultured Acetobacteraceae bacterium | reverse complement strand
CAACTCGGCGTCACCGCGACCGTGGGGATCGGTATTCCCGGCGTGATCAGCCCCGCGACGGGTCTGGTGAAGAACGCCAACTCGATTGCACTGAACGGCCACGCATTCGACCGCGACATCAGCAGCCTGCTGAATCGCGAGGTGCGGGTGGAGAACGACGCCAACTGCTTCGCCCTGTCAGAAGCGACCGATGGCGCTGGTGCCGGCCAGCACGTTGTGTTCGGCGTCATCATCGGCACCGGTTGCGGCGGCGGCGTGGTGGTGGACGGAAAAGTCATCCGAGGCCGCAACCACGTCACCGGCGAATGGGGTCACAACCCGCTGCCCTGGCCGAACATCGACGAATTGCCGGGGCGGCAGTGCTGGTGCGGCCACTGGGGTTGCCTGGAGACGTGGGTTGCCGGCCCATCGCTGGCACGCGACTGCGACGGTGAGGGTGCGCATGACGCGAGCGGCATTCCCGCGCGGGCAGCCGCCGGTGAGGTGCGCGCGCAGGCAGCGCTAGAACGCCATGCCCACCGCCTCGCGCGCGGGCTGGCTCAGGTGGTCAACCTGCTGGATCCGGATGTGATCGTCCTGGGTGGTGGCCTCTCCAACATGGACCACCTGTATGCGGCGCTCCCGCCGCTGGTCACACGCTACGTGTTCAGTGACTTCGTGCAGACGCCAATCGTCCGCAACAAGCGCGGCGATTCATCCGGCGTGCGCGGCGCGGCCTGGCTCTGGTCGGCCGGCTGAGTGTGCCGGCCATCTGCCGCGACTGTCTGACCGAAGCTGATGGCAACACATGTGAGTCATGCGGCGGACATCGCATTATCAGCCATCCCGAACTGTTCGATCTGACCATTGCCCACGTCGACTGCGACGCGTTCTACGCCAGCGTCGAGAAGCGCGATCAGCCGGAGCTGGCTGCCAAGCCAGTGATAGTTGGCGGCGGCGTGCGCGGCGTCGTCACCGCGGCCTGCTACGTCGCGCGGATGTATGGCGTGCGCAGCGCGATGCCGATGTTCAAGGCGTTGAAGGCATGTCCCGACGCGGTGGTGATCCGGCCCGATTTCAGCAAATACGTCGCGGTCGGGCGTCAGGTCCGCAGTCTGATGGCAACGCTCACGCCACTCGTGCAGCCGCTGTCGATCGACGAGGCTGTGCTGGACCTCGCTGGCACGGAAGCACTGCATGGCGCACCGCCCGCGGTGGTCCTGGCGCGTTTCGCGCGCGAGGTTGAACAGAGCATCGGCATCACGGTGTCGATCGGCCTTGCTCCGAACCGGCTGCTGGCGAAGATCGCCGCCGGCCGCGACAAGCCCCGGGGCTTCGCGGTCATTGGCGCTGCTGAGGCGCGGACGGTTCTTGCCCCGGAGCCGGTCCGGCTGTTGCCGGGCGTCGGTCCAGCACTCGCACGACGACTGGCGTCGCAGGGCATCACGCTTCTCGGTCATCTGCAGGCATTGAGCGAGAAGGAGGCAAGGCGCCGGCTTGGCGACGATGGGCCGGCGCTGGTGCAGCGCGCCCGCGGTGAGGATGCGAGGCTGGTTGATCCGGCGCGCGGCACCAAGTCGATCAGCGCCGAGACGACATTCGATTCAGATCTGACTCGCCCAGCCGACTTGGAAGCCCATCTCTGGCGACTGTCCGAAAAGCTTGCCCGCCGGCTGAAAGAGCACGAGCTCGCCGCCGGTGGCGTTGTGCTGAAGCTGAAGACGACGGACTTCGCCATCCGCACGCGCGCCGGCCGCCTCGCGAGCCCGACCGTGCTGCCCGACCGGCTATTCGATGCCGCCAGCGCATTGCTGCGACGCGAGGCAACCGGCGCCGCCTTCCGGCTCATCGGCGTGGGCGCCAATCCATTGCTGCCGTTGGCGGAGGCGGATCGGGGCGACCTCGCCGACACCGAGACGCCCCGCCGCGCTGCCGTGCAGGCGGCGATAGACGCGCTGCGTCAAAGGTTCGGAGCCGGCGCCATCAGCCGAGGCCGGGGGTGGAATCAGTAGGAATTAACGTCAGCAAGACGTGGGTGGCCGGGCCAACCCCAGCCATGACGGTAAGAGTCAAGCCTCCGGAGGCGCTGCCGCGATCGGAATCTCGCGGGCTTCAGGCTGCTCGCCCACACCGGGCGCGCGGTTCTCGCCCTCCTCCGCTTCGCCGGACGGGGCGCCCTCTTCACCAGTGTACTGGCGTCGAGGACCACCGTGCTGCTGGCCGTTTTGCTGGTTCTGCTGCGCCGCCTGATTCATCGCATTCAGGATGCGGAAATAGTGTTCGGCGTGCTGGAAATAGCCCTCGGCCATCACCCGGTCGCCGCCACTGGTCGCATCCCGTCCGAGCTGGAGATACTTCTCGAACAGCTGTTGCGCGGTCCCGCGGATGCGCACGTCGGGCCCGTTGCTGTCAAAGACATGGTTGCGGTTGAGCGGAATCCCGCCTCCGCCGCCTCCCCCGTGATGCCGCAGGCCTCCGCCACCACCTCCGCCGCCACCGGGTCGATGGCCACGTCCACGCATGCGTTTCATGTTCATTCTGTTGCTATCGTGCCTTCCCACTAAACAGACCGGACATGGCTCACCCCGTAAGGCGTCGCGGGGCGTGCCCCTCGGCCAGGTCTCAATCATCGGCATCCTGGTTCCGGCGAACAGCCTCTCCGCTGACCACCGGAGCAAACGGCGGTCGATTCGGCCAAGCTGCCTCGGGCGACCCGCTGTGCGGCTGGCCCTGCCGTAACGCAAGCTAGACTGCCACTCGCGCTCTGCCAAACGGTTTTTTCATGGCAGAACCCGTCGCAGGACCAAAACCCGCGCAATCCCGGACAAATCGTGCCGGAGTTCGTGGGCGAGCCCTACCTCACGGGCGAGCGCGGCGACTTCGTCCGCCTGACCCGCCCCAAGCTCCACGAGTGCCACGCCATCCAAATCGAGCAGGCGCGGAAGGTGGGGAACCAAGGTGCGGTATGCTGCCAGACCGTCTGGTCCACCGTCGAGGGCGGATCGAGGCTCGTAGCGAGCCACCTCGGGCATCAAGCCGCTCAGATCCGAGGTGGGAATGTAGGGCGGGTTGCACAAGACGAGTTCGAAGCGCGTCTGCAAAGCGTCGACCCAATTGCCGCAGACGAGCGCCGCGCGGTCGGCCATGTGCAATGCCCTCGCATTCCTCGCGGCCAGCGCCGCAGCGGCGGCGGATCGGTCAACGCCCACCCCGAAGGCATCCGGAAATTCGGACAAAGCAGCCAGCAGCAGGCAGCCGGTGCCGGTTCCGAGATCCAGCAGCCGGTGCGGAGATGGGCGGTCCCTGAACGCCGCAACAGCAGCCTCGATCAGGGTTTCCGAATCCGGCCGCGGAATCAGCGTCGCGGGCGAGACGGCAAAATCAAGGCTCCAGAACTCTCGCCGCCCGAGAATGAGGGCAAGGGGCTCGCGTGCGGCCCGCCGGGCAACCAGGGCGCCAAATGCCGCCGCGTCGATCGGAGCGGCATTCCGGCCCACTAGCGCGGCGGGCGTGATCCCGAGAGCGTGCGCCAGCAGCAGGCGAGCCTCGAGCCGCGGGTTGTCGATGCCTGTCTCGCGCAGGCACTCGGCGGCGCGGTTCAGGGCCTGCTGGACGGTCTGCGTCAGGCTGCCTGGCTGGCCGTCCGCTTGGCCTGCGCCCGAAGCAGGCGCCGCTTCAGGGCCTTCGCATCTGGCGTGAGGCGGCGATCGGGAGTCCCCAGCAGAAAAGCGTCGATACCGCCATTCTGCTCGACCGTGCGAATCGCTCGGGTCGAAAGCCGCATGCGGACCGCGACGCCCAGGACATCGGACAGGAGCGACGTTTCCTGCAGGTTGGGCAGGAAACGGCGGCGGGTCTTGTTATTGGCGTGGCTGACGTTGTTGCCGGTCAGCACGCCCTTGCCGGTAATCTGGCAGCGGCGGGACATCGCAGGAAACCTCGATCCGATCGGAAGCGGCGGGTTATGGCGAAGCGGCCGCGGAGCGTCAAGCTACACGGCTATTTTGCGCGGCTAACCCTCGGCCAGGATCTTCTCGATCGTGATCGGCAGGTCCCGAATTCGCTTGCCAGTTGCGTGATAGACGGCGTTGGCAATG
>CAYRTL010000161.1:0-5257 GCA_964427005.1 uncultured Acetobacteraceae bacterium | reverse complement strand
AAAAGAACAAGCACTATGGACGCAAAGGCGTCGCCACTAGACGGCGCCCCGCTACGGATGGCCGGCACGGCGGCCGGCCATGACGAAGAAGGTACGACGCTAGCGCATCCCGGTAATGGACGCCGACACCGCCCGCGGATCTCGCATCGGCCATCGGCCCGCATCCACCTGAGCAATGAACGCGCCCACAATGCGGTTGAACTCGTCAGGGTCCTCGATGTTGATTGCATGCCCGCAGTTCGGCATCACGGAAAGCGCGGCGCTTGGTATCGTCTGCTTCATCAGCAGCCCAGGTGCCAGGCACGGCCAATCCTCATCGCCCGTCAGGATCAGGGTCGGCAGCGTCAGCGCCTTCATCTGATCCACCAGGTCATACAGCGACGGCCGCTCGCGCTGGACGCCGAGTTGCGTGTTGCGCGCACCCAAAGCCGAGTGCTCCGCCAACATGCGCTTGAACTCGGCGAAGCCACGCGGATCCTTGTTTTCGAACTGCACGCGCGTCGGACCGTACGCGTATTTCGCCGCGAACACCTCCATTCCCTGCTCGAGGATGAAGGCCGCAATCGTTTCCGCTTCGGCGCGGAACCGTTCGCGCTGCCCCTTCTCCGCACCATAGCCGCAGCCCGCAACGCACAATGACAGCGCGCGTGTCGGGTGGCGGAAGCCGTAATGCAGCGTCGCGAAGCCACCCATCGACAGACCGACAACATGCGCCTTGTCGATCTTCAGATGGTCCAGCACCGCCTTGATGTCGTCTGCCGCGCGCGCCTGGGAATACTTCGCCACCTCCTCGGGCACGTCGGATGGCGGATAGCCGCGCGCGTTATAGGTGATCGCACGATAGCGCTGACCAAAATGCCGCATCTGCGGCTCCCAGCTTCGATAATCGCCAGCATATTCATGCACGAAGATCACCGGTCGGCCGGAGCCTGTCTCTTCGTAGTAGAGGCGAACTCCGTCGTCTGTTGTTGCATGCGGCATGGCCTTCCCCCTTCCTGATAGCGCCTACTGCAGCGGCGGCGGATCCTCTGCCACCACTGCGTCGGCCAGGCTGTTATCGACAGCGACCTCGTAATCCGTGCCCGGTGATACGAAGCCGCCGGACACCAGACTGGCACGCAGCCGATCATAGCCGACGCGCGGCAGACGCGGATTGCGCGCCCAGATCTCCAGCTCCTTGTAGCGTGCACAGGCAGCAATCAGGATCGCTGCAGGCAGATCCGGAAAATACTGAGCAATTGCGGAGGCGATCGCGCCCGCATCCGCGTCCGCCACCCACTTCTCCGTCCGATAGATCGCACGCACCATGCGATGCAGCTCGTCCCGCTGCTCGATCAGCAAACCACGCCGCGCATAGAACGTGGTGTAGGAGGTGAGCCCCCTGCTCGCCTGCGCGTACCACACAGAGCCGGCGCGTTCGGCTTCGAGCGTTGCGGCGAATGGTTCGAACACCTGCACCACATCCACTTCGCCTCGCCGCAATGCTTCGACGTTTTCCGCCATCGTCCGATCGGATATTCGCATCAACTCCGAAGGGGCGATGCCCGCACGACGCAGATCTTCCTGAAGACACATCCAGGGCGTCGGCACCTCACTTACCGTCGCCACACGCAACCCCAACAGATCACGCAGAGCGAAACCAGGTCTCGCTTCGCGTCCGACCAACAGGAATGGATCTCGCGTCACGACCTCAGCGAAGCTCACGAGGTCGCAGCCAGGTATCTGCTGATACATTTGCATGATGCGCATCGGCCCGCCCCAGCACACATCAACCACACCGTCCATTACGTTGCGTGCCGCATCGCCGGGCGTTGGCGAACTGACGAACCGCACCTCGACACCCTCCGCCTCGTAGGCCTGCCGCGCGAGCGCGACATAGAACGGGACGTAGAACAGTCCGCGCAGTGACTCCTGGAGCCTGATCGCCATCGGTGGCTTCCCTAATCGCGTTCGAACACGGCGTCGGGAATATCCTCCGGCGCGGGAGTGACGGAAAGGTCTGGCGGTATGGTCAAGGGTGACAGGCTGGACGGTGACGCGTATCCCGCAAGGCGTTGCGCCCGCATCCCCGCGGCAAAGGTGCTGCACGCACGGCTCCACAATTCGCCTTCGGCGAAGTCGAGCCGATAGCCCGTCTCGGGCAAATCGGCCAAGCGCGTTCCCGCTCCGGGCGCGACGAACACACTGGCAATCGAGTCACCGCCAGCATCCCGCAACTTCACCACGACCGGTTCATTGCCGCGATTCCTGATCTCGAGCGCTGCGGCACCAGTGCCGTGCCGGCGGAGCACCTCGCCATTCTGCGGTTGAGCGCCCGCATTGTAGGCGCAGTAGGCGCGATGGGCCGCCGCGCTGTCGCCTGGTTCGAGGCGGTTGGCGTCCACGAATCCGATGGTCCCGCCGGGCAGGCGGATTTCCATCACTCCGTGCTGGGGGATCAGTCGCAGTCCCAATACGGGGCTGAAAGCGGCAAGCTGCCCGACAGGAACGAAGCGATCGCCCGCCGAATCCATCCGCCAGACCACAGCATCCTCACCGCCTGGGCGCACATAGAAGGTGGTAGGCCCGGTGGTGAGTGCTGTCGGTGGCTGCGATGGCTCGGGCGCCTTGGCGGGGGGCACCGATGGGGCGAACGGCCGCACCGCAGATGGCTGAGCTGGCGGCCCGGGACGGCTGATTCCCACCACCGCCATGATGGCGGCCACCAGGAACAATCCACCCAGGCCGGCCCAGACGGATACCGGCAGATCGGAGAACCGCGGCCCTCGGCTCACGACCGGTTCAGTCACGATCGGGGCGGGGGCAGCCGCTTCCTCTGCCGCAGCGCGGGCGGCACGGTCGTAGGCCGCCCGGCGCAGGGGATCCCCCAGCACGTCGTAGGCTTCCTTCACCCGGATGAACGCCTCGGCGTCGCCGGTCCCGACGACGTCGGGGTGCAGCACGCGCGCCTTGCGCCTGAAGGCCGCCGCGATCTCGTCCGGCGCCGTCGCTGGATCAACCTCCAGCCGCGCATACAGCCCTGCCGGGTCAAGGTTCATGGCAACATCATACGGCGCACGGCACCCAACGCAGCACTGCCACGCACCCACCGGCCTTGTCGCGTTCCAGGCCGCCCGTTACTCAGCCCACTTCGCCGAGGAAACGCACAACTCCGTGTCAGCCATCGTGACCGCCACCAACCTGTCCCACGGGGCACGATGGGTTGCCTTCCTGGTGTTGCTGACAGGCGGCCTTCTGCCGTCGGTCGATTTCTTCATCGTCAATGTGACGCTCCCTTCGATCCACGGCTCGATTGGCGCGAGCCCGGCCGAACTGCAACTCGTCGTCTCCGGCTATGCCGCCAGCTACGCCGTCTTCCTGATCACCGGCGGCCGCCTAGGCGATCTTTACGGCAGACGGCGGTTGTTCCTGATTGGCATGGCTGGGTTCGTCGCAACCAACACGTTGTGCGGCCTGGCCGTTACGCCGGCACAGCTTGTGATCGGCCGCATCCTGCAAGGTTTGTCGGCGGCGATGCTGGTGCCGCAGGTGCTCGGCTCGATCCGGGCGCTGTTCCCCAGCGACTCCGAGCTCGCCAAGGCGCTGAGCTTCTACGGCGTGATGATGGGCCTGGCGGCCTCGATCGGGCAGTTCTCCGGCGGCGCGCTGGTCGAGTGGAGCCCGTTCGATCTCGGCTGGCGGACCGCGTTCCTCATCAAGCTGCCAATCGGGCTGGCCATCATGCTGGTCGCCTGGGTCGTGGTGCCGGAGACCAGCGCGAGCCGCAGGCAGCGGCTCGATATCGGCGGGGCGGTGCTGGTCTCACTCGCGCTGGCCTGCCTTGTGCTGCCGCTGTCCGAGGGGCGCCAACAGGGCTGGCCGGCCTGGACCTTTGCGATGCTGGCGGCCGTTCCTCTGCTGGGGGCCGCCTTCGTCGGTTTCGAGAAGCGCCTGACAGCGCGCGGTGGCAGCCCGCTGCTCGACCTGCACCTGATGGCGATCCCAAGCTTCCGGCGCGGCGTGCTGGTGGGGACGCTGTTCTTCTTCACCACCACCTTCTACGTGCTGTTCGCGATCTATGAGCAGGAGGGCTACGGCACCGATCCGCTGTTCACCGGCCTCGCCATCCTGCCGTACGGTGTTGGCCTGTTCGTCGGCCCGTTGGTGACTGCCCCGCTCGCCCGGCTGCGCCCGTGGCTGCTGACGATTGGGATGGCGATCCAGGTTGTGGGGTATGCTTCCGTCGCGGCGGTGATCGCCGCCGGCTATGACGAGTGGCCGGTGATACTGACGGTGCTGCTGGCCGGCTTCGGCCAAGGGATCGCCTATCCGCGACTGTTCAACACGACATTGGGCGGTGTGGCGCCGCATCAGGCGGGCGTGGCCTCGGGTGTGCTGACGTCGTCGCTGCAGATCGGGGCGGCGATCAGCGTGGCCGCTATCGGAAGTCTGTTCTTCGCCGTGCTCGGTCACGGGACGGGTCGCGATGCGTATGCGCATGCATTTGCCATCGCCCAGGCGGCGACCAGTGCGGCGCTGCTGGTGGCGATGCTGCTGTCGATCCCGCGGCGGTAGGCGACGCCCGCTTCCTTTCCGCCCAAGCGCGCAGCGCCGCCGTGATGGGCGGCTGCAACGCGAAGCCGGCCCGCTGCCCTGGGAGGTGATGGCGGAGATCATGGCGACCCGGGAACGCTGCTGGCGGAGCTGAATGCGGCCGAACTGGAGACGGCGAGCTTGCGCGACCAGTTGAAGGCGAGCCGCCGTTAGCGAGCATGGCACAAGTGGCGAGTCAGGCGGATTTTCCTTGCCTCGTTTCTAACGTTTGCGTTAGAGAGACTCGCCATGGAGCCCGCCGCCATCCCCGAGCGCATCGCCTTCGTCCTCCATGCCGTCCGCACCCTGCTCGGCTTCGGCCGCCACCTCATCGACACCGTCACGCACCGCGCGACCGCGCCCAACTTCAACGCCATCGCGGCCTGCTTCGGCACCGCCAACCTCTCCACCATCCTCGCCCACCTCAATCGCGGCATCCTGCGCGCCGCCGCGCTGGAGCGCATGCTGCTTGCCCGCGCCGCAACCGGCCGCGATATCGACTTCGCCCAACGCCGCAACCACACGCCACAGGCACAGCCCGCACCAGCCGAGGCCCAGGCCAGGCAGCCCGCCACGCCGCGCCCGGCGCGCAACCCGGCACCGCGGCCATCCCGAGTCGCGGCCTGGAACGCTGCCGAATTCTTCATGCCCACGTTGCAGGACCTCGAGCGCCAGGTGCGCCGTC
>CAYRTL010000160.1:0-9451 GCA_964427005.1 uncultured Acetobacteraceae bacterium | reverse complement strand
TCCCGAGGTACCAGGTGGACAGGTTCCAAATCAGGCCTGCGAGGAAGACTGCGACCAGCATTGCGATCGCTGGATTGCCATCAGGGGGCGTCAACACGTTCGGGTGGCAGCAGTTCGACCAGGGTAAACGCCACGACGATGCCGCCCAACAGCACGCCGGCGAAGTTCATGGTGGCTGACAGCACCACCGCCTTCACCGGTTTCAGCGTGTGCGTATAGATTACTGTGGCGACTGCATTCGCGGTGTCGTGAAAGCCGTTCGAGAACTCGAAGGCCAGGACGAGAATGAAGCAGCAGACCAGGACGACAAGCGCGAGAGGCGACGAAGGTGAAATGCCGGCGAACATGATGGGGTGCTTGTAATCAAGGATGCTCTGCGCACCCCGTCATGGAGTTTTATCACGGCATGGGAGGCCTCATTCTTGACACTCCCGTTACCCCCTTGTAGCAAGCCCCCGCCTTCCGGCAGGGCTGCCTGCCAGGAGCGGACATGAGCGAAGAATCGGGCGAGGACGAGCCTCCTTCTCCTTCCTTCGAGGAGAGGCTGAAAGCCGCCCGCAGCAGGCAGGGGCTCGATGCCCCGCCATCGTTGTCGGCCCGGGAAACGGGAGACATCGGTGGCATGAGCCCCTGGGGCATTGGCCTGCGGGTGGGGATCGAGCTGGTCTCGGCCCTGGTCGTGGCGGTCGCCATCGGCTACGGGCTGGATTACGCATTCGGCACGAAACCCATCCTGACCGCGGTGTTCGTCCTGCTGGGTGGCGCGGCTGGGGTACTGAATGTCTGGCGCCTGTTCGCGCCACGACCGACACGGGACAGGGGACGATAGTGGCGGCCGGCGGATCGATCGACGCACTGAGCCAGTTCAAGCTGGAACCGGTACTGGGACTCAACTTCACCCAGGCCAACGTGATGATGGTCGTGGCCGGCCTGCTGACCTTCGGTCTGTTGTGGCTGGGCATGCGTCCTCGCGCGATGGTGCCGGGGCGGCTGCAATCAGCGGCGGAAATGGCCTACGAGACGGTACTCGGGATGTGTACCGAGACCATCGGTCCGGAAGGCCGCGCGTTCTTCCCGTTCGTATTTACGCTGTTCTTCTTCATTCTGTTCGGCAACCTGCTCGGCGTCTTCCCGCTGTTCTTCACCTTCACCAGCCATATCGCCGTGACGCTGGCACTGACGGTGTTCGTTGTCGGGCTGGTGACCGTTGTCGCGATCCGCATCCATGGCTGGCACTTCTTCAGCTACTTCGTGCCGCAAGGCGTGCCCAAGCTCCTGCTGCCGCTCCTGGTGCCGATCGAGGTGCTTTCCTACCTCTCGCGCCTGATCTCGCTGTCCGTGCGTCTGTTCGCCAACATGATGGCGGGCCACGTAATGCTGGAGGTGTTCGGCGCGTTTGTGGTGATGCTCGGCGGCGCGGGCATCATCTTCCTCATTCCGGCCGCCTTCTCATTGGCCGTGAACGTCGCGCTGATCGGCTTCGAGCTCCTGGTGGCGACGCTGCAGGCGTATGTGTTTGCCGTCCTCACCTGCATCTACCTGCACGACGCAGTGCACCTCCACTAACCAAGGGAACACAGAACAATGGATCTCGCTTCCGCAAAGGCCATCGGCGCGGGCATCGCCGTGATCGCGCTCTCGGGCGTGGGCGTCGGCATCGGCTACATCTTCGCCGCGCTGGTCAGCAGCGTGGCACGCAACCCGGCGGCCCGCGAGCGCGTGTTCGGCCTCGCCATTCTCGGGTTCGCCCTGACGGAAGCCGTGGCGCTGTACGCGCTGGTGATCGCGTTCATCATTCTGTTCGTCTGATGTTGCTGCGCCTGGCGCTGCTGGCCGTTCTGCTGCTGCCGACCGCCGCTCGGGCGGAAGGCATGCCGCAGCTCGACTTCGCCAACCCGCTGACTACCAGTCAGGTCGTCTGGGGCGCGATCATCTTCGCGCTGCTATACTTGCTGCTGTCGCGCCTGGCGCTGCCCAAAGTCGGCGAGGTGATCGAGCAGCGCGCCCGGCACATTGCTTCCGACCTGGAGACGGCGCAGGCATCTAAGGCGCGCGCCGATGCCGCGGCGAAGGAAGTAGCCGAGGCGACGGCTCGGGCGCGGGCGGAAGCCCAGGCGGCGATCAATGCGGCGCTCGATGTAGCAAAGCAGGAAGCTGCTGTGCGTATCGCTGACCTGAACGAGCGGCTGGAGAAGCAGCTCCGGGAAGCCGAACGGCAGATCGATGCGGCGCGGTCAGCGGCAATGCGCGCGCTGCGCGAAGTGGCGACGGAGACAGCGGCAACGGTGATTGGGCGCCTGACCGGAGCACCGCCCGACCCGCAGCGGTTGTCTGGCGCCATCGGCGCGGCGCTGGCTGCGCGCCGTATCGGCTAGGGGGAGCGCCATGCACGAAGAGCCGAGCTTTTTCGCCGAACCCCGCAATTGGGTTCTGATCGCGTTCGTCCTGTTCTTCGTGATCTTCGGCCGAAAGTTGTGGTCGGCACTGGCGGCGATGCTCGACGATAGGGGCGCCAGAGTACGCGCCGAACTGGAGGAGGCCGCGCGGCTGCGCCAGGAAGCCGAAGCCATGCTGCGCGACGCGGAGACCCGGCGGGCCGAGGCGCTCCGTGATGCCCAGGCGCTGATCGAGGGCGCCAAGGCGGAAGCGGGCCGTGTTGCCGCCGCCGCCGCCGCGGAGGCCGAAGCTTCGGCGCGGCGGCGCGAGCAGATGGCGATGGACCGCATCGCGGCGGCCGAAAAGGCCGCGGTGGACGAGGTCCGGCTGACCGCCGCGGAGGTCGCCACTCAGGCGGCGCGGCAGGTGATCGCGGAAGGACTGTCGCCGGAGGCGGACGCGCGGCTGATCGACCACGCCATCACCCAACTGCCGAGTGCGCTGGCAAGCCGGCGAGTCGCTTGAATAAGGTTCCACACGGAGCTCACAGAGAAAGTACGGAGAGCCACTGAGAAGGAAAATGGCGCTCCGCGCGAAGCACGTTCATCCTATCTGTATGGGACTGCGTGCTTGGCACTCTGTGAACTCCGTGTGGAACCTTAGGGGCATTGCCTCCCTCCGCCATCCCCGCTAAATCCCCCGCCACGCCGGCACCCCTGGAGGCCGGCGTTGCCATTTGCAGGAGCGGACCATGGCCAATGTTGTGACTATCGAGGCCGAGGCACGCGCGCGAGCCGGTAAGGGGGCGGCGCGAGCGACCCGGCGAGAGGGCAAGGTGCCCGGAGTAATCTACGGAGCAAAGCAGGCTCCCAGCCTCATCGCGCTGGACCCTCGCTCGGTCCTCCGCGAGCTGCACCGGCCGGGCTGGCAGTCGCGTGTCTATGAGGTCAAGATCAATGGCGATGCGACGCGCGCGTTGATCCGAGACGTGCAGTTCCATCCCGTCAGCGACGCGCCGGAACATGTCGATTTCCAGCGCCTCGTCGCAGGCGAGCGGGTTCGCGTCTCGGTGCCCGTCCATTTCGAAAACGAAGGGCTGAGCCCGGGTCTCAAGCGCGGCGGCGTGCTGAACGTGATCCGCCACACCGTCGAGGTCTACACCGATCCGGAGCACATCCCGGAGCAGTTCATCGCCGACTTGGCGGACCTGGACTTCAACGACGCGGTGCGCTGGGAAGATCTGAAAGGCACGGAGAACACGCGCCCGGTGATCGCCCGTAATTTTGTCGTGGCGACGGTTGCGCCGCCGACCAAGATGACTGAGGCAGCGGAAACCGCTGCGGCACCTGCTGCAGCGCCAGCTGCCGCGGCTGCCCCCGCTGCCTCGGCCGGCGCGAAGCGAGGCTGATCGCCGCCTGTCATGCTGCTCTGGGTCGGCCTCGGCAATCCGGAGCCGGGAATGGCCCGGAACCGGCACAACATCGGCTTCATGGCGATCGACACGATCGCCATGAAGTACGGGTTTTCGCCCTGGCGACAGCGTTTCAAGGGCCTGGTGAGCGAAGGCAATATCGCCGGCGAGAAGATCCTGGCACTGAAGCCGCAGACCTACATGAATGAGTCGGGCGCATCCGTGCAGCAGGCTGCCGCGTTCTACAAACTGCCTCCCGAGGCGATCACCGCCTTCCACGACGAGTTGGACCTGGTGCCTGGCAAGGTACGGGTGAAGCTTGGTGGTGGTGCCGCGGGACACAACGGGCTGCGCAGCATGGACCGTATCCTGGGCACGCAGGACTACTGGCGTGTGCGCCTGGGCATCGGCCATCCCGGGCAGAAGGAGCGCGTGATGGGCCACGTGCTGGGCGACTTCGTGAAGGAAGACCGCGAGTGGCTGCTGCCGTTGCTCGACGCGGTGGCGGAGGCGGCACCGCTGCTCGCCCAAGACAAGCCCGAAGATTTCATGACCAAGGTTGCGCTGCTGGCGCGGGAACCGAAGTAGATGGGTTTCAACTGTGGGATTGTCGGGCTGCCGAATGTCGGCAAGTCCACGCTGTTCAATGCGCTGACGGCGACGGCGGCGGCACAGGCTGCAAACTATCCGTTCTGCACGATCGAACCGAATGTCGGCCGCGTCGCGGTGCCCGATGCGCGGCTGACTAAGCTGGCCGAAATCGGAAAGTCGGCGAAGATCGTGCCGACGTCGCTGGAATTCGTCGATATTGCCGGGCTGGTCCGCGGGGCGAGCAAGGGCGAAGGGTTGGGCAACCAGTTCCTCGCCAATATCCGCGAGGTGGACGCCATCATCCACGTGTTGCGCTGCTTCGAGGACCCGGACATCGCGCATGTCGAAGGCCCGATTGATCCCATCCGCGATGCGGAGGTGGTGGAAACCGAACTGATGCTCGCCGACCTTGAAAGCCTCGAGAAGCGGCTGCTCGCCGCCCAGAAACGCGCGCGCGGTGCCGACAAGGAGGCGATCGCGTCGGTGGCGTTGATGGAGCCGCTGGTTGCGGCATTGCGCGAGGGGCGGCCGGTGCGGTCTGTCGTGCAGCCGGATCAGGCAGAGGCAGTGAAGCGGCTGCAACTGCTGACGTCGAAGCCGGTGCTGTACGTGTGCAATGTCGAGGAGGCATCGGCTGCAAGCGGCAATGCGTTTTCCGCGCGTGTCGAGGAACGCGCACGTGCGGAGGGCGCGCGCGTCGTCGTTGTGTCCGCGGCGATCGAGGCAGAGGTCGCGCAGTTGCCGGAAGCTGATCGCGCCGAGTTCCTTGAGGGACTTGGACTGCATGACAGCGGTCTCGATCGCGTGATACGCGCCGGCTACGATCTGCTGGGACTGATCACGTTCTTCACGGTCGGGCCGAAGGAAGCACATGCCTGGACCATCGTGCGCGGCACCAAGGCACCGCAGGCCGCCGGCGCGATCCATGGCGATTTCGAACGCGGCTTCATCGCCTGCGAGACCATCGCCTATGACGACTATGTCGCGTGCAACGGCGAGGTGGGCGCGAAGGAAGCTGGCAAGATGCGGGTCGAAGGCAAGGAGTACGTGGTGAAGGACGGCGACGTGCTGCTGTTCCGGTTCAACGTGTAGCTGGACAACCTGGCCGCCTCGCTGAATAGTCGGTGGACGTAATCGCGAGGAGCGTCCGCCCATGCCCTACGAAACCATCGAGGTGAAGCCCTGCACGGCCGCCATCGGCGCGGAAATCTCCCGCGTTGATCTGCGCAAGCCGCTCGGCAATCAGCAGTTCCAGGAAGTGCACGATGCGCTGATGGCGCACCAGGTGATCTTCTTCCGGGATCAGAAGCTGTCCTTCGATGAGCACAAGGCGTTTGGCCGGCTGTTCGGGGAACTGCACATCCATCCCAACACGCCGGGTCCGGAAGGCCACCCCGAGATTCTGCCGATCCACGCGGACGCCAATTCCAAGCGCATCTCCGGCGAGCGTTGGCACTCGGATGTGTCATGCGATCCGGAGCCGCCGATGGGTTCGATCCTCAACCTGAAGATCGTGCCTCCGGTTGGCGGGGATACCATCTTTGCGAGTATGTACGCCGCGTATGATGCGCTGTCGGAGCCGATGAAGAAGTTCCTCTCGGGCTTCACCGCGATCCACGACGGCTCGATGAACTACACGCGCACCAACCGGCTGATCGGCGTTGACGGCCCGAAGACGTTCCCGCGCGCGGAGCATCCAGTGATCCGCACGCATCCGGTCACCGGACGGCAGGCAATCTTCGTCAATCCCGTGTTCACGCATTCGATCAAGGACGTGCCGGAGGCGGAGAGCAAGGCGATCCTCGAGTTCCTCTACGAACATTGCGGGCGCCCGCACTGGCAGGTTCGGTTCCGCTGGCAGCCCGACTCGGTGGCGTTCTGGGACAATCGCTGCGTCCAGCACATCGCGATGTGGGACTACTTCCCGCAGGTGCGTTCGGGCTATCGAGTCACGGTGAAGGGTGACAAGCCGTTCTACCGTGCACATTGATCCAGCGGAGGTTGCGCGCCTGATCAGTGCGGGTCAGGCGCCACCGGCTGAGTGGATTCCGCACATTATCGAGTTGCGGCTGGAGCGCAGCTACATCACGGATCTGCGCCCCCTCGCAGCGCTGACCGCGCTGAAGCGGCTGATACTTACGCGTTCGCGGATCAGCGACATCGCACCATTGGCGGCATTGAAGCGCCTTCAGCGGCTCCATCTGTCGTTCACCGCAGTCAGCGATGTGACGCCTCTCGCTGGAATGACGGAGTTGGAAGGCTGTTTCCTCACAGGCTCGCTGGTGGAGGATGTCGCGCCACTGGCCAGGCTCGTCCGGCTTGAGCGGCTCGATCTGGCTGACACGCAGATCAGCGATGGGACAGCATTGGCTGGACTGCACAATTTGCGCAGCCTCGATCTCTCAGGGACGCGGGTCAGCGATATCGCGCCACTGGCAAAACTCACCGCGCTGCAATATCTGGACCTGAGCAATACGCTTGTCATTGATCTCTCGCCGTTGGCAACGCTGACACAGCTGCGATGGCTGGTTCTTCGCGGCGCGCGAGCAGATACGACCGTGCTGTCACACCTTACACGGTGTCAGTTCATTACCGAACGGCTGCTGCGCCGGCGACATCGATAGAAGTACCAGTCATTGCGAGGAGCAAAGCGACGAAGCAATCCCCTGCCCGATGGAGATTGCTTCGTCGCTTTGCTCCTCGCAATGACAGTGGAGGCGGCTAGATCCGCGGTTCCAGCTCCATAGCCTTGCCGAACCGTCGCGCTGCCTCCAGTGGATCGCCATACTTGCGATGTGCGGCACAGTGCTGGACGCACGCGAGAAGCAGACGATCGCGGCGTGGGCTTTGGTTCTTGGCGAAATCCTCCAGCATGTTCTGAGGGATCTCCTGATTGTGCGGATCGTTACCCAGCTTGCATGCCGCAAGTGCAAGCATTTGCACGAGAGGTGCGCGGTCGCTCACGGTGTCGCAATACGCTTGCACCCAGGCCAGGCTCTCCGGCCCGTGCAGACCACAGATCGCAGCATCGATCCGTTGCAGCAACTCGTCAGCACTGAAGTTGCGGGCGCAGGCTGGGGCATGAATCGCGGCGGGCGCAAATGCGTTGGTCAGCTTCTGGTGCCAGGCGGTCATGTTGACGAACTCGGCCGCCACATACAGCAGCCGCAGCCGCCGCGGATGGTCGAACGTGTCGTAGAACCAGCCGAGTGCATTGGTGTACTCATAGCAGTGCATAGGCATCGAGAAGTTGTTGACCCCGTGCGTTCCGAGCACGATCTCGGCCGCTGCGAGCTGTATCACATCTATAATCCGGCGAGGATCCCTGCCCGCCTTCAGCATCTCCGTCATGCAGTCGAGGTTCGCCGGAGAATGCTCGTGCAGCAGCGCTCGCAGAATCGCGAACTCATCTTCGGCCGTAAGCGGGCTGGTGTTGCGCAGCATGGCGAGCTCCGCCTCAGAAACGCCGCCATATGGCACCGCATGAAGTGCAACGCCTTCGATTTCCTCCTTTACCGTGTTGCACGCCATCTCGTACAGCGAGTACCAACGCGGGCCCACCGCGAGATCGAGCGCGCCGGCATATAAGACGTTGTGCGCGTTATCCCAACCGAGTGCCTCGCCCAGCTCCACCGTCGAGCGCGCGCGATACGCCTTGTGCCCGGTCGTGTAGGAGCGATTGCGGTACATGCGGTCCTGGACGTCGATCAGCCCGGCAAACACCATTTCGGCTAGCACCTGCGTCCGTTCGGCGTTGTTCTCCATCAGGCCGAGGAACGCGCGATACGCCGGAAGTACCTCACCGCGCTGCACCATCGTAAGCCAATCACTCAGCCGCTCCTGCAATGGCGCATCGGACCGCAGTGGCTGCTGGTCGGGCCAATACACCACCGGTGCAGGCGGATTCTCAATCTTGCCCGTGAAACCGCGCGTATAGTGTCCAGGCGCCTTGTTGATCTTCTGGTTCCAGATGTCGAGCCCGGTCGGGATGTACCAGATCGTCTGCGCCATCGGCAGCATTGCCAACTCACTCGGCACCAGCTTGGTCAGATGCAGCGTAGCACGCGCCGACAGCAGGCAGTGGTCGTTGTTGACGAAATTCGGATAGCCGTCGTCGATCCGCTCGTGGTACGGCACATGGGTATACGGGGCGTGGATTCGCACACCCTCGGCAATGATCTCATTGAGTGGTCGGCCCGCGCGAACAAGATCGTAGAACACCTCACTGGCACCGACCTGGTCGCGCGCCATGATGCGCTCCTCCAACCGATGATAGAGTTGCGCCGTTTCGCGACCCACCGCGCTGTTCGCATGCATGTCCATGCCGAGACTCCCACGCTGCTTCGGTACCTGAACCGCAACAGCTAGGGAGTCGGCGCGATCCTGACTTTGATCCAGGTCAACAGGACAGAAGCTCTGTCCTACCTATGGGCGACCGAAACCGGCTCACCCACCGGGTCGGCGCTGAGAAAGCCCATCGTCTCACCCTCCAGCACCAGGCATGTCATCTTGCCGCCGAACACCGCGCCGGTATCGATCGCGATGCGGTTATGCCGCACGGCCGGCTCCTTTACCGGCGTGTGGCCGTGCACCACCACTGCGCCAAAGTCCATCTCGGAATACAGAAAGGGCTGGCGCATGCGCAGCAGGTCTTCGCGCACCTGCTGTTCCAACGGCACCCCGGGCCGGATGCCGCCATGAACAAAGAAATACCCGCCTTCGCGATGCCACAGCGTCAGATTGCGCAGGAAATCTAGGTGCTCCGGCGGCACCTGCTCCGGCCAGCTTTCTCTCGGCGAGTCCGGATCGATGCCATAACTCTCCAGCGCGGGCCGGCCACCGGCGAACAGCCAGTCAGTCGCGGCCGGACGATCGCCGGAGAGTGCATTCAGCATTGTCTCATCGTGATTGCCAACCAGGTTGACCACCCGCGCGCTCGCAATCGGCGCGCCCGCCAAGAGCCGCCACAGTACGCCGGCGGTGTCCGCGCCTCGGTCGACATAGTCGCCTATGTGCAGCAGCACCGCCTCATCCACCGGCCGTCGTGCAAGGTCCTCGGCGACGATTTCGTGC
>CAYRTL010000159.1:0-9510 GCA_964427005.1 uncultured Acetobacteraceae bacterium | reverse complement strand
GGCTTGGCTATGGGAACCGGTATCGCGAAGCGACCGCAATCCGTCATGCCGGGGCCAAGCCCTATAGGCGCTAACATAAGGCGACGGAACCGCATTCCATCGTCATGGCCGGGCTTGTCCCGGCCATCGGTTGCGGCATGGCGCTTTGTATCAGGCCACCTGGGACCGGAAAGCCTGGCGCAATAACTCGCGGCCGGCCCGGCCCGCATCCAGCATCACTGCGTTGACAATGGCGAGGCGGAAACCTCCGGGCGGCATCGCATGCTGCTCCGGTGGCTTATCCTCATGGAAGGTGATCTGCACACTGGAGACACCAGGCGTGCTCCGCACCTCGTCCACCAGAGCAGCCGGCGGGTGATGGTAGCGTGGGCCATGCGGCTCAAACAGCACGACGCTGTAGCCATCCACGCGATCGGAGTCTGAGTAACTCCAGTCACCGGAGACGTACAGGCGAACGACTGCCTCAACCCAGCCCGGGCCATAAAGATCAGGCCATTGGTCGGCAAAGCGCAGATGCGCCTCGATGATGCGTCCGCCGATGGTCTCAAAATTCGCCATGCCGGTGTAGCCGCGCAGGTGCTGGCGCGCCCAGTTGCCGCACCAGTTTTCGATCTCCGGCATCGATTCGGCGTGGATCAGCCAATAATCGAAGGTGCCGCCCGGCCCGGCAGCCCCCGTGGTATGTCGCCACCAGCGAGGCGCGCCATCAACCAGCGCGACGTCTGTGCTGACGTGCCGGCCGGTCAGCAGGGTGCACCAGAAATGACCTGGCGTCAGCGCCGCTCGGTATTCCTCCGACGAGGCGATGACACGGCTGCCGGTACCCATGCCACGCAGGTTCATGATGGGCTTGGAGAACACCGGGAAGGATGGCGGCATCACCCCATGCGGAGCGGCTTGCAAGCCTTGCGAGAGAGCCACGGCCAGCTTGTCGTAGATCCACCGGTGTTGCGGGTACCACTCCCAAGAATCAGCATCCTCGGTGGAGATGCGGATATCCTCAGGGCAATCAACCTTATCGAAATACTGAAATCGCCACGGATCGACTTCGCAGATCGGCATTCAGCCAATCGTCTCCGGCCGCAGCCGCTGTGGCAGCGTGTTCAGCGAATCGGTCGTGTCGAAGTCGCGCAGCACCGCATCGTCGGCCATCTCGACTTCGGCCACGAACTCCAGATGCTTGCCCAACAGGAAACGCGCGCCGGAATCACCAGTGATTTGCAGGATTTCCTTGAAGAACTGGCGATCCCACAGCATCGGGTTGCCCTGTTTGCCGCGGAACGTCGGCAGCACGATCAGCCTTCCCTCATCGGGGTCGTAGGCCGACAGCAGCCGATCGATCATCCGGCCGGTCACGAGGGGCATGTCGCCGAGGCAGACGAGTGCGGCGGCGCAGTCGTCCGGCACGGCGGCAATGCCCGCCTTCAGGCTCGCGGACAAGCCCTGCGCGTAGTCGGGGGCGTGCACGTACAGCACTGGCCGGCCACCCAGGGCATGCTGCACCTGATCTGCCTGGTGGCCGGTGACCACCAGCACTGGCCGCGCATTGGACGAGAGCACGTTGTCCACCACGCGGGCGATCATGGTTTTCCCGGTGCGGTCCGCGACCAGCAGCTTGTTGTGGGGCGCCATCCGGCGCGACCGGCCGGCCGCCAGCACGACCGCGGCAATTGTCGGCGCACTGCGTGGCGCGGCGCCCGTGCGCTGGGTTGCCGGTGCTTCGGCGCGAGGCAGTGGTCGGCTGTCGATCTCCTTCAACAGACCGCCTACGCCCATCTTCATGATATCGGCAGGTCCGACTGGCTGGTCGGCGAACAGTCGGGTCAGCACGAAGTCGATGCCATTCAGCTTCGGGCTGCGGGCACAGCCTGGCAGAACCAAGGCGGGGCGGGTGCCGATACGGCCCAGGCAGATCAGGTTCCCCGGATCGACGGGCATACCGAAATGCAGGATCTCGCCGCCCGCTTGGACAATGCCCGAGGGGCCGACGTCCCGCCGGTCCACAACCGCCGAGGCGCCAACGACCAGCAGCAGATCCGCGCCCTGGGAAATCAGCGATTCCAGTGCCTTGGCGATCGGTGCTTCCTCATGAGGGGTCCGGATGGGAGGCAACAGCGAGCCGGTGAGCCGCGTCACCCGCTCCTCGGTCGCGGCGATCGTCTTTTCCGTGGTCGTATCCTTGAGCCCCGGCAACTGGGTGACCACCAGGCCCACCTTCAGGTGGTGGAACGGGTGCAGCGTCAACGGCGACCCCGCCTGCCGGATCAGCGCCTCGGCGACCGCCAGCACATTGCCGGGCACTGAGAACGGAATGACCTTGACGGTCGCCACCAGATCCTTCGGGGCGACCACCGAAAAATCCGGCAAGGTTCCAATGGTCAACGATTCGTCGATCGTGTTCAGGCGATTGACCATGGACGCATTGATGCGCAGGAGCCCCGGCACTTCCGCGGCCAGGTTCACCCGGCCGGTGGCGGCGCGGGTGCGTGCAATCAGCGGCGAGACCAGCGGCTGTGCCAGACGATCGGCTGCGATGTCCTCGGGCACGTCGCCCGGTTCGAGCCTCGCGACAATGACCTCGGTCCGCCCAGCTTCGCGCAACGCCACGATGGCGCCTTCGTCCAACAGCGATCCTTTGCGGATCATCCGTTCGCCGACACGCTGCGAGTGCGCCATGATGGCGCCGCGCGCCTCGTCCAGCGGAACCGGGCCGAACTTCATGCGGCCTGCTTCTGTGGCACCGGAGCACCGCGTCGCACCGCCACGATCTCCGCGATGATGGACAGCGCGATCTCCGCCGCGGTGACAGCTTCAATGTTCAAGCCAACAGGCCCCTGGATCCGAGCCAGCGCCGGCTCGCTGTGGCCAAGCTCGCGCAGGCGCTTCAGGCGTGCGGCGTGTGTCCGGCGCGAGCCGAGTGACCCGATATAAAACGCCGGCGACTTCAGCGCGCGATCGAGCGCCGGATCATCCAGCTTCGGATCATGCGTCAGGGTCACCACCGCGGTGCGTGCGTCCGGCCGCAGCTCATCCATGGCCTCATCCGGCCACGCGGTCGAGACTGTCACGTTCGGGAAGCGCTCATCAGTGGCGAAGGAGCGGCGGGGATCCACCACGATGACGGCGAAACCGCATTGCGAGGCGAACGGCACCAGCGCCTGCGCGATGTGCACCGCGCCAACTACGATTAACCGCAGCGGCGGATTGTGCGCATGCAGGAACCAGTCGGCCCCGGCGATTTTCACCGTTCCACTTTCATCGTCGCGCAGAGCCTGTTCGGCGGCGGCATTCAGGTCCGCCGGCGCCGAAGGGTCAGGCAGCAGCCGCTGCTCGCCGTCGGGCAGACGCGTCGCCAACGCGACCGGGCGCTTGTCTCGCTTCGCCTGGTTGAGTGCGGCGAGGATTTCCGGTGTCACAACAGCTTCTCCACGAACACCTTCACCTTGCCGCCGCAAGCAAGGCCGACTTCCCACGCGCGCTCGTTCGTCACGCCTAAGTCGAGAAGCTGTGGCGTGCCGGTCTCTATCGTCTGCATCGCCGCTTCGGCCACGGCGCCCTCGATACAGCCGCCTGACACGGAGCCCGCCATCTTGCCGGACTTGGTCACTGCCATCTGGCTGCCAGCGGGCCGAGGCGAACTGCCCCAGGTCTCCGTCACCGTTGCGACCGCTACCTGCTCGCCGGATGCACGCCAGAGAGCCGCGGTGCTCAGGACGTCTTCAGTTTCTGCGATGCTCATGATGCCATCCTTTCAGGCTCGCCCGCCGCCGCCAAGAGCGAACGTCGTGGAGCACGGCGGGACAGAAGATCGACCAGTGCGCGCAGGCTGGCCAGATTGTGCACCGGCCGAAACTCGTCCACGTGCGGCAGCATTGCGCGTATCCCCTGGGATTTTGGTTCGAACCCGGCCCAGCGCAACAGCGGATTGAGCCAGATCAGCCGCCGGCAGGAGCGGTGCAGCCGATCCATGTTCTCCGCAAGATGACGCGCACCGTCACGGTCCAATCCATCGGTGATCAGCAGAACGATGGCTCCTTGCGCGAGCACACGCCGCGCCCAGAAGCGATTGAAGGTTTCGAGCGCTTCGCCGATTCGCGTGCCGCCCGACCAATCGGGCACGATGTGCGACACCAACTGAAACGCCACTTCAGCGTCGCGATGGCGCAGTTGCCGCGTGACGTTGGATAGCCGCGTGCCGAACAGGAATACGCTGACGCGATCGCGATCATTGGTCACTGCATGCAGGAAATGCAGCAGGATCTGCGCATAGCGTGACATCGATCCGGAGATGTCGCAGAGCACGACCAGCGGAGGAGGGCGCGTGACCTGTCGGTTACGCGCAATGGTCAGTATCTCGCCGCCCTGACGCAGGCTTTGCCGGATTGTGCGCCGGAGGTCGCTGACTGGCCCTGAGGGGTCGGCGCGAAGCCGCCGCGTGCGCCGCATATCGAGCGGCAGCACGAGTCGCCGGATCTCCCGCTTCGCCTCGGCGATCTCTTCGGCGCTCATCGCCTCGAAATCCATGCGCTGAAGACGCTCCCGATCGGATACGGTCAACACGGCATCCGTGACGGGCGGCTCGTCTTCGGCGCGTGGCCTTGTTTCACGCGGCTTCGCCATCGCCTCGGCCACACGGCGACTGCCGGGAGGAGGGCGTTGCTGGCGCTTTTCCTTCTGCGCCTCCAGCAGCGCCATGGCGACGGCCTGTTCGGCAGCGGTAGGATCGCGCCAGAACAGGTTGAAGGCCTGATCGAAAACGTCCTGATGCTCGTGACGATGAATCATGACGGCACGCAGCGCGGTCCGCGCCTCAGTCCGATCGCCAAGATTGACCAGCGATAGCGCCTGCTGTCCGGCAAGTGTCTCGGCAGGGCCCACTGGGAGGCCGGCGCGGCGCAGCATCCGCGCGAAATGCATCACGTTGGCCGCCAAGACACCGGTGGGTGCGTCGGCTGCCGTCATTCCGCAGCTTGTTGCGTCTCGGCTAGCAAGCGTGCGGCCTCGGCGCCTCGGATTTTTGCGATATCATCCTGATATTTCAGCAATACTCCAAGAGTTTCATCCACCGCTGCCGGCGCAAGCTCCTTCTGGTTCAGGTAGGTCAGCGCCTGCGCCCAATCGATCGTCTCTGCCACTCCTGGCAGCTTGAACAGATCCTCGCTGCGCAACTTCTGCACGAATGCCACCACCTGGGCGGAGAGATCTGCCGGCACACCGGGCGCCTTGGCTGCGAGAATGGCTCGTTCCCGCGCGGCGTCGGGGTAGTCCACCCAGTGATAAAGGCAACGCCGGCGGATCGCGTCATGCACTTCGCGCGTCCGGTTCGAGGTGATCACGACCGCCGGCAGTGTCTTTGCGCGCACGGTGCCGAACTCGGGCACGGTGATCTGGAAGTCCGCCAGCAGCTCCAGCAGGAACGCCTCGAATGGTTCGTCGGCGCGATCGAGCTCGTCGATCAGCAATACCGCCGCTGGCAGATCGGGATCGATCGCCGACAGGAGTGGTCGCGCCAGCAGGTAGTGGCGGGTATAGATATCGCTAGCCAGCTCGCCGGGGTCGGTCTGTCCGGCGGCTTCGGCCAGGCGAATCGCCATGAGCTGCCGCGCGTGGTCCCACTCGTAAGCCGCGGCAGAGATGTCCATTCCGTCGTAGCATTGCAGGCGCACCAGCCGGCGGTTCAGGCCAGTGGCCAGCACCTTGGCGATTTCGGTCTTTCCCGTGCCTGGCTCGCCTTCGAGGAACAGCGGCCGGCGCATGGCGAGCGACAGGTGCACTGTGGTGGCGAGTTCCTGATCGGCAATATAGCCCTGCTCGGCGAGCAGGTTCGCCGTGTCGGCGACGGTCGCAGGCAGATCGGCCACTACAGCATGCTTCCGAGGATCAGGATCAGCATGAACAGAAAGATGGCGCCGCCGATCCAGGCGACCAGGGGTAGCCCGAGGGGCTCGCGCGGGACCAAGGCAAAGGCGTTCACGGCCGAGCGATGTGGCGCCGGTGCGAGCCGCATTTGCTCAAGCGCCTCGGCCGGCGTTGGCGCAGGAGGCGGCGGCGGTGGGGGCGCGACTTCCTTGCTGAATCGATCGAAGAACGCGTCCGCCATCTGTTTTGCTGTGGCATCGATCAGACGCGCGCCGAGTTGCGCGATCTTGCCGCCTACCTGGGCGTGCACCTCATAGCGGAGCAGCGTGCTGCCACCGGCGTCCTCCAGCCCAACTTTCGCGCCGCCTTTGGCGAAACCGGCAACGCCGCCCTGGCCCTCACCGCTGATCGTGTAACCGTTCGGTGGATCAATGTCGGAAAGCTGGACGGTGCCATTGAACCGCGCCGAGATGGGGCCGATTTTGACGGCCGCGGTTGCTTTCATGTCGGTGTCCGAAAGCTTTTCCAGGCTCTCGCAGCCAGGGATGCTGGCCTTGAGCACCTCCGGATTGTTCAACGCCTGCCACACGGTCTGGCGCGGCGCATTGATGCGCCGCTCGCCTGTCATGTCCATCGGACCGGAATCCCGTTATGCGCGCCGGACGTTACTGGCAGGGTCTTTGTCGTGCAACCGAGCGCATCAGAAGGCGCTGCGGTTGATCAGCATATGAACGATGATGCTGGCCGCGTATCCGAGCGCGATCGCCGGGAACCAGCGCAGATGCGCGGCGAAGGTATAGAGCCCGCGAGCCTGGCCCATGATTGCCACACCCGCAGCGGAACCGATCGAGAGCAGGCTGCCACCGACGCCTGTCGTCAGTGTGACCAGCAGCCACTGCCCGTGTGACATATCGGGGTGCATCGTGAGCACGACGAACATCAGCGGAATGTTGTCGAGGATAGCGGATGCCAAGCCGATGAGAACATTGGCAGCGGTCGGGCCCAGCACGCCGTATAACAGATGCGACCAGACGTCGAGGTAACCGAGAAGGCTCAAGGCGCCGACGCACATGATGACACCATAGAAGAACAGCAGCGTGTCCCACTCGACGCGCGCCATCCGTTGGAAGACCTGGAACGTGTAGTCACCGGGCATGCGCCGGCCCCGTCGTTGCAGGTGGTAGTCGTACAGCATCAGGTAGCCGAGGCCCGTCATCATCCCGAGTGACGCCGGCAGGTCGAGGAAACTGTGGATGCAGACCGTCGTCGCTATGGTGAGGCCGAACAGCGCCACAACACCCCAGGCGCCGACCTTCATCCTTACGGAGTCCTTGACCGCGGGGGGCGCGCCGCGCGGCACGGCAGGATGCATCAAGGCCGCGGGCACCAGGGCGTTGACGACGGCCGGCACAAACAGTGCAAAGAACTGATGGAACGGCACAACGCCGTGCTGCCACACCATCAGCGTCGTGATGTCGCCAAACGGGCTGAAAGCGCCGCCGGCATTGGCTGCCACCACGATGTTGATGCTGGACAGCACGATGAAGCGAGGCGCTGCGGTTCCGACCGCGATTGCGACCGCGCACATGACGAGTGCCGTCGTCAGGTTGTCGGCTACTGGCGAGATGATGAACGCCAGGCCGCCTGTCAGCCAGAACAACGCGCGGTAGCTGAACCCCGAGCGAACCAGCCACGCTCGCAATGCCTCGAACACGCGACACTCTTCGATCGCGTTCACGTACGTCATTGCCACGAGAAGGAACAGCAGCAACTCGGCGTAACCGAGCATGACCCGCTGCAGCGCTGTCTCGGCGGCCCAGGACAGCCCAAGACTGGAGAACACCGCTGCAGCCATTATCCACAGCGCGCCTGCGGCAATGACCACGGGAGTCGATTTGCGGAGGTTCGTGATCTCTTCGGCGATCACCAGCAAATAGGCGAAGGCGAAGATCGCCAGCGAGACGAGGCCGACCCAGTGCAAAGTGAGATCGGGCGGTGCGGCATCCGCGAGTGCTTTCGTCAGGGCCGTCTCCTAAGCGTCTGCGGATGTGGCTGTTCTTCGTCCGGCGCTTCCGCTATGCCGGATTGCCCTGTTCGGAGCTCGCGTCATGACGTATCTTGTTGCCGCCGATTTGCCAACCGCGCCAGCCGGCGAACGGTTTCGGGCATTGCTCAACAGACCGGGAATTCTGCAGATACCGGGTGCGCACAACGGCATGGCTGCGGTGCAGGCCAAGCGTGCAGGATTCGAGGCGCTTTACCTCTCCGGTGCGGCGATGACCGCTTCGATGGGAATTCCCGACCTTGGGATGATCACGGTGGATGAGGTCTGCTTCTTCATCCGCCAGATCACGCGCGCTACCGGGCTGCCGCTGCTGGTCGATGGCGATACAGGCTATGGCGAGGCACTGAATGTCATGCACATGGTGCGCAGCTTCGAGGATGCAGGCGCGGCCGCTGTGCACATCGAGGACCAGTTGCTGCCGAAGAAGTGCGGTCATCTGAACGACAAGAAGTTGGCCGATGCACATGACATGGCAGCCAAGATCGCCGCCGCGCGACGCGCTCGCCGTCATCTGTTCATTGTCGCCCGCACGGATGCCGCGGGAAGCGAAGGCATGGATGGCGCAGTGGCACGCGCCAAACTTTACCTGGACGCAGGAGCGGACGCGATCTTTCCCGAGGCGCTGACCAGCGCCGAAATGTTTCGGAGCTTTGCCTCGCGCGTGGACGCGCCTTTGCTTGCCAATATGACCGAGTTTGGCCGCACGCCGTTCTTTAGCGCCGCCGAATTCCAGAACATGGGTTACCGGATGGTGATCTGGCCAGTCAGCTCCCTGCGCGTCGCGAACAAGGCGCAGGCAGAGCTTTATGCCGCAATCAGCCGCGATGGCGGTACGCAATCCATGCTGGACCGCATGCAGACCCGCGCCGAATTGTACGAAACCATCGGCTATCACGACTACGAGGCATTGGACGCCAGCATTGTGAAGACCGTGATTCCGCAAGGCATGCCGCAGCGGTGAGTGATCATAGAATGAAGCGCCGCAACCTGGTGACGCTGCTGTCACTCGTACCGTTCTCAGCCTGGGCCCAGGGGCCCAACATAACCGGTCCGCAGCCTGAGTTACCCAAGGAGAAGCTCGTCATTGTGACGCGCGATGATGCCCGGCATGAATTCTCCGTGGAGGTGGCGAAAACGCCGGATCAGCAGACTGTCGGCCTGATGTTCCGTCCCAGTGTGCCTGCTGACGGCGGCATGTTGTTTGACTGGGGCACTCCGCGGGATTCGCAGATGTGGATGCGCAACACGATCGCGCCGCTGGACATGGTGTTCATCAATGGCGACGGGACGATTCGCTCGATTGCGGAGAACACCGTGCCGGAGAGCCTGGCGATCATCGAAAGCCGGGGCCCGGTGCGCGCGACGCTGGAACTGGCGGCCGGAACGACGGCCCGGTTGAACATCCGGGTCGGCGACAAGGTGGAGCAGCGGATCTTCGGGAACGCCTCCTGAGGGGGAGCGGGGCGTTTACTGAGGCCGCCCCCCTATGCTAGCGCCTGCCTGCTTCGCGGGGCGTGGCGCAGCCTGGTCAGCGCGCCTGTTTTGGGTACAGGAGGTCGTGGGTTCGAATCCCGCCGCCCCGACCA
>CAYRTL010000158.1:0-9649 GCA_964427005.1 uncultured Acetobacteraceae bacterium | reverse complement strand
TAGGGCCGGATTATACTTGGTGAGTTTGGCATCAGTGGGCAGACGACCCGGCAAGACCTACCGCAAGAACGCTCCCGAACGGGGTCAAGAAACTCCTCCCTCCAAATACGGCCGAGTGGCAACTGTCTCTCACACGCTTGGTTTCGATTCCGACGCGGGTCAAATCGGCACGGTCGCGTAGTGGCATCGTCCTTGCGCGCCCCAACCACTCGCGAGCCCCAGCGTGCTGCATGTCAGTGTGGGCTATGGTGGGGGCTGGTAAGCTGGAACAAGGAAACCAGTTTTCAATCAGTGGCTTACCTGCTGGGTTGGTGGAGCCAAGGGGAGTCGAACCCCTGACCTCCTGAATGCCATTCAGGCGCTCTCCCAACTGAGCTATGGCCCCGGCCGAGGGAAGCGCGGCATATAGCGCCCGCTGTTCGGACCGATCAAGGGGCGCCTCATGTCCGAGATCTTGTATGCGCCGAATCGGGAACAGGTCGTCACCACGAATGCCTGGGCATTCCTGCATTGGCTGCGGACGACGCGAGGCATCGATCTGCCGGATTGGTCGGCCTTGCAGCAGTGGTCCGGCACCGACCAGACCACGTTCCGCAATGCCATCGCGGCATTCGCGCGCCTGCCGGATAGGCCGATGCGGCTCGCGCGGCATGCCGGCTTGCGGGAGGCGCTCGTTCTGAGCAGGCGCGGCGGGGCGCGCGTCGCATTCAGCCGAGACGACCTGGCCGCCGCTCCGAGCCGCACCGCCTCCCTACCGCCCGAGATTGCCGCGCCGCTGCAACGGCAGTGGCGCCCAGATGCCCTCCTCCGACCGCTCGCCGAACTCCTGCTGCACGCGGACCTGCGTCCCGACGACAGGCTGCTTGTCACGGGCCCCCCCTGGCCCTGGCTCGCCGCCCTGCTTGAGGGGACCACCGTCATCCTCGCCGCCGCAATCGATCTGCTGCAAGCCGCTGCAACCGAACGGGCCAGCGTGCTGGTTGCGCCTGCCCGAAGCCTGGCCGAGGCCGCGTTCCAGCGTGCCCGCGCCCGGCCAGACCTCAGCAGCCTGCGCACGATTATCGCCACCGGCGGCCCGCTCTCGCCCGAGGGCCGGCGCCGCATCTACACCTGGGTCAAATCCGATCTGATGCTGCTTGCGCGCACCGGCGACACCTTCTGGGGTAATCCCTTGGAGCCCGTGCTGGCGCAGCCCCCAGCCACGCCCGCCTTTCTTACGCCGCCTGCTTCAGCTCCGGCGCCACGGTAAACTCCGCCTCGGTCTTGGACCGGATCTCCTCGATGGTCACGTCCAGCGCGATATCGACCAGCCTCAGCCCGCCTTCGCCCACCTCGAACACGCCGAGATCGGTGATCACCAAGTCCACCACGCCGGCCCCCGTCAGCGGCAGCGTGCAGCGCTTCAGCAGCTTCGGCTTGCCGCCAGCGGTATGCTCCATCAGCACCACCACCCGCTTCACGCCCGCCACCAGGTCCATCGCACCGCCCATCCCCTTCACCATCTTGCCGGGGATCATCCAGTTGGCGAGGTCGCCGTTCTCTGCCACCTGCAAGGCGCCCAGGATCGAGATGTCGATGTGCCCGCCGCGTACCATGGCAAAGCTCGCCGCACTGTCGAAGAAGCTGGTTGTCGGCAGCTCGGTCACCGTCTGCTTGCCGGCATTGATGAGGTCGGGGTCTTCCTCGCCCTCGAAGGGAAACGGTCCCATCCCGAGCATGCCGTTCTCGGAGTGCAACTGGATCGACATGCCGTCTGGGATGTGGTTCGCCACCAGCGTCGGAATGCCGATGCCCAGATTGACATAGAACCCGTCACGCAGCTCTTTCGCTGCGCGTGCCGCCATCTGATCGCGCGTCCAGGCCATCAGTGCCTCCTCAATACCGCTTGCGCACCGTGCGCTGTTCGATCCGCTTGTCCACAGTCTCCAGCTTCACGATGCGATCGACAAAGATGCCCGCGGTGATGATGTGGTCGGGATCGATTTGCCCGTTGGGCACCAGGTCCTCTACTTCAGCTACCACCGTCTCGGCCGCGGTCGCCATGATCGGATTGAAGTTCCGCGCGGTCTTTCGGTAGATCAGGTTACCCTCGTGGTCCGCCTTCCACGCATGGATCACCGCGAGATCCGCGCGCAGGCCGCGCTCGAGCACGTACGTACGGCCATCGAAGACTTTTGTCTCCTTGCCCTCAGCGATCTGCGTGCCGGCGCCCGTTGCGGTATAGAAGCCGGGGATGCCGGCTCCCCCCGCTCGGATGCGTTCAGCCAGCGTCCCCTGCGGGTTGAATTCGATCTCCAGTTCGCCGGCCAGATACTGCTGCGCGAACGTCGCGTTTTCACCGACATACGAGCTGATCATTTTCCGCACTTGCCGCGTCTGCAACAGCACGCCGAGCCCGACGTCATCAATGCCCGCATTATTGGAAATGATGGTCAGCCCCTTCACGCCACTGGCGCGAATAGCATCGATCAGCAAGGCCGGAATGCCGCACAGGCCGAAGCCGCCCGACATGATTGTCATGCCATCGCGTAGCAGCCCGGTCAGCGCGGCGCGCGCATCAGGGTAGACCTTGTTGACCGCCATTACGCCCCCATCCTCCTGCGAGCCCACCGTGCCATCGCGGGAGCACGTTGAGCAAGGGGAGCCGGCGTGAGGGTGGCCGCTGAATTACCGGCCGTTCAACTCGGCATGGATTTCCGCCGCGAGCCCGGGATTGGCCCGCCGTATCTGACTTGCCCGCAGGCTGTCGGCTATCTGGGGACGCCGCTGGGATTGCCAGTCCTCGAGAAACAGCAAGTCGGCGGCGACTGCTTCGTCCCGCACCCGTTCCAGTACTCGGCGCAGGGCCTGAGTGCGCGGACCATTCTGTTGCGCAGCATTGGCTTGCATCGGCCGTCCCCCTCCTGGCGTAGCGCATCGGCAGTTAGTCTTCCGCGGCTCGCTTCGCCAGGGCAGTAGGATGGCACTTTGGTTAATTAAAAGTGTGTAGATAACTTCGCCGCGATATGAAGCTGCCAGCATGTCTGCTGCCATGAAACTTTGATAAACTTGTGGGTTCAACTGCGGAGATGGCAGGCGACCCAGTGTCCGCTTGCGGTCTGTCGCAGTTGCGGTTTTTCCGTGCTGCACAACGGCAGTTCCCGGATCGGACAGCGCGTGTGGAAGTGGCAGCCGGCCGGCGGGCGGATAGGGTTCGGCACGTCCCCCTGCAGACGAATGCGCTGACGCTTCACGGTCGGATCGGGAATCGGCACGGCCGACAATAGGGCTTCCGTGTACGGGTGCAGCGGCCTGTCATACAATTCCCGCGCCGTCGCGATTTCGACGATACGCCCGAGATACATCACCGCAACGCGCGTGCTGATGTGCTCCACGACGGACAAGTCATGGGCAATGAACAGATAGGTCAGGCTGAACTGCTCCTGCAGATCCTCCAGCAGGTTGATCACCTGCGCCTGAATCGAGACATCCAGCGCCGAGACCGGCTCATCACATATGATCAGTTTCGGCGATACCGCCAACGCCCGGGCAATTCCGATGCGCTGCCGCTGACCGCCGGAAAACTCGTGAGGATAGCGCCGCATGTGATCGGCATTCAAGCCAACAGTGTGCAGCAACTCTGCTACGCGGTCCTCATATGCCCGCCGGTTTTTTGCAAGGCCGTGAATGGTCAGCGCCTCGCCAATGATCGCGCCAATCGTCATGCGCGGATTCAGCGATGCATACGGGTCCTGAAAAATGATTTGCATGTCGCGGCGCAGCGCGTTCAGCTCGCGATGATCGAACTCGATCACGTTGCGTCCCTCGAACCAGATCTCGCCTTCGGTCGGTTCAATCAGCCGCAAGATGCAACGGCCAGTCGTCGATTTGCCGCAGCCCGATTCACCGACCAGGCCGAGTGTCTCTCCGGCGGCAATTTCGAAGCTGACATGATCGACTGCGTGCACCTCATCGACGGTGCGGCGCAGCACGCCGCCCTTGACCGCGAAGTTCTTCACCAGTTCCTTGACTCGCAGCAGCGGCTCGGTCATCGCGAGCTTCCAGAATACAGAATGCAAGCGACCTTATGCCCCGCTTCCACCGTGCGCAGTTGAGGCTCCGCCTCGGTGCATGCGGCCGTTGCCGCCCTGCAGCGCGGCGCGAAACGGCAGCCTGGCGGTGGATTGATCAGGCTCGGCACAACGCCTGCGATGGCCTCGAGCCGAGTGCGCTTGCCGGCATCCTTGTCGATACGGGGAATGGAGCGGATCAGCCCCTGCGTATAAGGATGCAGCGGACTGGCAAACAGCCGCTCCACCGTCGCCTCCTCCACCACGCGGCCGGCATACATCACCACGACACGCTGCGTCGTTTCGGCGACGACACCCATAGCATGGGTGATCAGCATGATCGCCATGCCGAAGCGTGATTTCATCTCTGCCAGCAAGTCGAGAATCTGCGCCTGAATGGTCACGTCCAGCGCCGTGGTCGGTTCATCCGCTATCAGCAGCTTGGGATTGCATGACAGTGCCATCGCGATCATCACGCGCTGACGCATGCCGCCGGAGAACTGGTGTGGATAATCGCGGACGCGCCGCTCGGGTGTCGGGATGTGCACCAGGCGCAGCATCTCTATCGTCTTGTCCAGCGCGTCGCGCCGGTTCAGCCCTTCGTGCAGCCGCAGTACCTCCGCGATCTGCTCTCCGACCGTATAGGCGGGATTCAGCGACGTCATCGGCTCCTGAAAGATGATCGCGATCTCCTTGGCGCGGATCTGGCGCATTTCGTCCGCGCTCAGCGGCACAAGATCTCGTCCGCGCCAGAGAATGCGCCCATCGACGATACGGCCAGGCGGCATCTGGATCAGCTTCAGCACCGTCATCGCGGTGACCGTCTTGCCGCAGCCCGACTCACCCACAACGCCAAGGGTTTCACCGCGGTCAATGGTCAGGTCCACGCCATCGACCGCGCGCACCATCCCATCATCAGTCCTGAAATGCGTCTTCAGGCCCTGGATCTCGAGCAGTCGCTCAGCCATGCATCACATGACGCGCCGCGGATCGAGCGCATCGCGCAATCCGTCGCCGATGAAGTTGATGGTGAGCACAGCGAGGAAGATCGCGCCTCCGGCGAACAACGCCCAGTGCGGGGCGACATCCAGTTGGTCCTTGGCGTCAAAAAGTATGCGCCCCCAGGTCGGAATGTCTGGTGGAAATCCCAGGCCGAGAAAGGAGAGCGTCGATTCGGCGATGATCGCGTTCGCCACATCGATCGTGCCGGCCACAATCACCGGACCGAGGGCATTCGGCAGGATGTGGCGAAGCACGCGGCGAAAGGTGGAAGCGCCGAGTGCGCGTGCTGCCTCGACAAACTCCTTCTCGCGCAGGGAAAAGAACTGCGCCCGCACCAGCCGCGCCACTGACATCCAGCGGAAGCCGCCAATCACCACGACGATCAGGATGAACACGCCAACCTGCGGTCCCGCCAGTTTCTTCAGCGTGTCACGGAACAGGTAGATGATCAGCAGCAGCACAGGCAACTGCGGCAAGGACAGGAAGAGGTCGGTGACCCACATCAGTGCGGCATCGATGCTGCCACGCGAAATGCCCGCAATGGCGCCCACCACCACACCGACGATGACTGCGACTGACATGGCAGCCAGCCCCACGGCGAGCGAGATGCGTCCACCGTACAGCATGCGCGCCAGCAGATCCTGACCCAGATCGTCTGTGCCCAGTGGATGCGCCCAGCTCGGACCTTGCAACATGGCCGCGAAATCAATGTCATTGATCTGCACGCGCCAGACGAACGGGCCGAAGGCAACCGCCAGCAGCATCAGCAGCAAGATCACCGAGCTCGCCAGCGCCATTCGATGACGACGGAAGCGCCGCCACGCGTCCGTCCATGGCGTGACACGCCGCGTCTGCGACGCAGCTCGCGACGCTGGAGGGAGCGCCTCAATGGTAGGAGATGCGGGGGTCGAGCCAGCCATAGATGAGATCCGCGATCAGATTGAACAGAATGACCAGGCCGGCGAAGACGAATGTCACCGCCATGATCACGGGCGTATCGTTGGCGAGGATGGCGCTGATCAGCAGCGAGCCGATCCCTGGCACGCGGAAGATCTGTTCAGTAACGATGGCGCCGCTGAACACGATGGGCATCTGCAGCGCGACCAGCGTCACCACCGGCACCATCGCATTGCGGACGATGTGCTTGATGATGACGATGCGTTCCGGCAGCCCCTTGGACCGCGCGGTGGTGACGTAGTCCAGACGTACGACGTCGAGCACGGCGGAGCGCACGAAACGCGTCCAGGACGCCCCCTGGAAAAGGCCGAGTACCGCGATCGGCATGATCGACTGCTTTATCTCCGCCCAGAACCAGGCGAGCCCTGTTTCGTGCAAATCCGAGCGGAACACGAAGGGCAGCCAGTTCAGACTCACGCTGAACACCAGAATGAACACGATGCCGGTGAAGAAGGTGGGCAGCGAGAATCCGATGAACGCGAATGTGCTGGCGATCTGGTCGAAGAACGAATAGGGCCGCGTCGCCGCGTAGATGCCAACCGGCAGCGCAATCATCAACGCCAGTACCTGCGAGGCGCCAATGACCGCAAGCGTCGTCGGCAGCCGCTGAAGAATCAGCGTATCGACGTTGATGCGGCTGACGAACGAAAACCCCCAGTCGCCGTGGAGCATGGCAACGAGCCAATGCAGGTAACGCACGGGGATTGGGTCATCCAGGCCGAACTTCGTCCGCAGCGACGCAGCCACCTCTGGTGGAATGGCCGGGTTCGTCGTCAGCTCACTGAACGGGTCGCCCGGGGCAAGCGCCAGCACTGTGAACAGCACGATGCTGATGCCAAGCAGACTCGGGATGGCGATCAGCAGACGGCGGACCAGATAGCGGCTCACGGACGAACATACTGCACACTGTCATGGCCGGGCTTGACCCAGCCACCCACGGCTTCTGACGCGGCCCAGAAAGACATGGATAGCCGCCCCGATGTCGGCCATGACGTTGGGTAGAGAGGCCTGCCCGCCATCAAGCGTCGCGATACCAGTCCTGGATGGCGTAGGTATTGTTATCCCAGCCACTCAGTGGCGCGTGCAGGTTGTTCTGCGCGGCTGTTACACCTGGCCGGGCCACGACAGGGATTACCACCACGTTCTTGATCAGCAGGTCATTCATCTGGATGAACAGCGCCGCCCGCTTGACCGGATCGATCTCGGTGTCACTCGCCGCATAGAGCTTGTCAAACTCCGCACTCTGCCAGCGCGTGATGTTGCGGCCCTGGTACTTGTTGGCCTTGCTGGCAACCTCGTTCGACAGGAACTGCCGCATGAAGTCGCCTGGATCAGGCTGCGTCATGGTGGTGGTATACATCTGAAGATCGCAGGTGAAGTGCGGATACGTATCCAGGTTCGCGACATCCGAGGAGAAGAACACTGAAGCAGTAACCGACTTGATCTCCACGTCGATACCCGCCTTCTGGCAGGCCTGCTTGACAATGGCCTGGGTCTTCTGGCGCGGCGCATTGATCGAGGTCTGGTAGACCACCTTCAGCTTCACGCCATTCTTTTCGCGAATCCCGTCGGCGCCCGGCTTCCAGCCGGCCTCGTCGAGCAGCTTGATCGCCTTGTCGACGTTGAACTCATAATGCGTGTTGGCGGAGACGAACTTCTTCGGTGCATTGATGAAGTTCGCCGTGGCGATGCCGGTGCGGCCATAGATGTATTGCTGCACCGAACCACGATCCACCAGCAGGTTCAGTGCGTTGCGCACGGCAGGATCAGTGAGGAACGGGTGCTTCGTCTTGATGCTCGATCGCTCGCCGTCCACTTCGGTCCAAGGATCGGTGTTGTTGAGCTGGATATGCTCGATATTGCCACCTTCCAGGATCACGGCGTGACCCTTACCGGTGGCCTCCAGGCGCTTCAGGATCTCGTCTTCGACCTGCAGGTTCCAGGCGAAGTCGTATTCGCCGGTCTGCAGCACAGCGCGGGCAGCCGAGACGGCATCGCCGCCACCCTTCATCTCGAAAGTGTCGAAATAAGGCCGATTCTCGATGTGATAGTTCGGGTTGATCTTGCCTTGCACCAGATCGCCCGGCTTGAAGTCCACGAACAGATACGGGCCAGTGCCGACCGGTGTCAGATTGGTCGGCGCCTCGCGTGACTTGGCCCCCTTGTATGGCTCGAACAGATGCTTGGGGATGATCATGCCGCGCGTGCCGACGAAGGCGTCCGCCCAGAACGGCGTCGGCTTCGGGAAATCGATCCGGATCGTGTAGTCGTCCACCTTGACGACTTTCACGTCCTTGTAGCTGCCGATAGTAACCGCCGCGGTCGCCGGATCGGATGAGTATTCCCAGTTGAAGACGCAGTCATCCGCCGTGAATGGCTTACCGTCGTGCCATTTCACGCCCTGCTTAAGCTTCCACGTGACCGACTTGCCATCCTCGGCCAGACCGCCATTGGCGAGTGTCGGGATTTCCGCCGCCAGTACCGGTTCGAGATTCCCATCGGCGTCCCATCCGGCGAGCGGCTCATAGAATACTCTGGAGCCGTCCTGATCCTTGGTACCCACGGCGAAGTGCGGGTTCAACAGCGTCGGGCCCTGCCACCACAACACCTTCAATGGCCCACCACCGCCCCGCTTGGTGGGCTTGTATGCCGGCTTCTCCGCGGCGACCGCCACGCCAGACGACATCAGCATCTGTGTCGCCATAGGCGCGGTGAGACCCAGTGCGATCATGCTCCGGGTGAAGGAGCGCCGCGACAGCTTACCCGTACGCACGTCCTCAATCAGGCCGCGCAGGTCCCGTTCATTCATTGTGTTTCGCCTTCTCCCAGACGCCCTCGGCGGGATACTAGTGGATTTCTTTGGCTACTGGAACCGGCTCAGTATCTGTACAGGTCGTGCTTGAACGGCCCGGATGGCGAGACCCCGATATACTCCGCCTGCTGCGGCGTCAGCCTTGTCAGCTTGGCACCGACTTTGGCGAGGTGCAGCGCGGCTACCTTCTCGTCCAGCGCCTTCGGCAGCGTGTAGACCTGCCGCTGGTATTTCCCCGCTGGCGCATTGAACAGTTCGATCTGCGCCAGCACCTGGTTGGTGAAGCTGGCGCTCATGACGAAGCTCGGGTGGCCTGTTGCGTTGCCCAGGTTCACCAGCCGCCCTTCGCTCAGCACGATCAGCCGCTTGCCGTCGGGGAACACCACCTCATCGACCTGCGGTTTGACATTTTCCCATTTGTAGTTGCGCAGAGCCTCGATCTGGATCTCGGAATCGAAGTGACCGATGTTGCAGACGATGGCCCGGTGCTTCATCCGCCGCATGTGGTCGAGCGTGATGACATCGACGTTGCCAGTGGCGGTGACGAAGATGTCGCCGATCGGGGCGGCATCGTCCATGGTGGTGACCTGATAGCCCTCCATCGCCGCCTGCAAGGCACAGATCGGATCGACCTCGGTCACCATCACGCGGCAGCCGGCGTTGCGCAGTGACGCGGCCGAACCCTTGCCGACATCGCCGAAGCCGTTCACCACCGCGACCTTGCCCGCCATCATCACATCCGTCCCGCGGCGGATGCCGTCCACCAGCGACTCGCGGCAGCCGTACAGGTTGTCGAACTTCGACTTGGTCACGCTGTCGTTCACGTTGA
>CAYRTL010000157.1:2436-9699 GCA_964427005.1 uncultured Acetobacteraceae bacterium | reverse complement strand
CGGCCTCAATCTCCGGATCGCGTTGCTCCACCGGCCTGACGCCGCCCCCAAACCCCGGCTCCCATCGCCCAGGCGCACGCCGCGCCTGCCAGCGCCGCCATCGGACGAAACGCCGCCGCGCCTCGACACCGGGGTGCCCGATCCGCGCCTCGTCCCCCTGCCATCGACCGCGGAGCTTGCTTTCGCGCTGCGCCATCGGCGTATCGGTGCGGTCCTCATCGAGATCTGCCGCGATCTCGGCATCACCCCCCAGCATCCGCTATGGCGGGAGATCAACGCGGCGATCATCCTCGAGGGCGGCAGTCTCGCCGCCCAGGCCGAGGAGCTGCACGAGCGGGTCATGCAAAGCCCGCTGCCGAGCTATCCCGGCATCACCACCCTCGCCGCACTCACGCACTTCCTGACCGGCACGCCCCCGCCCGTCGCCGCGCCAACGGCCGCCACCGGGCCTCCCTGACGCGCCCCGATCAGTGCGCCCGATTTATCGTGTCATGGCTGGTCCGTGTCCCCGGGTTTGACCCGAGGATGCGCCCGGCCGTCCCCGTACACCTCGCCCGCTACGCGGGAGAGGTCGCGGAGCGTAGCGACGCGGGAGAGGGCATTGCATTGTGCCGCACCCTCTCCCGGCGCTTTGCGCCGACCTCTCCCGCGTAGCGGGCGAGGTGTACGGGGAACTGCCGTTTTCACTCAGCGTGCATCCGCTCCGGCTCGCTCCGCACGGCATCGCCTCTGGGCGTCAGTGCCGCTCGCGATTCCAGCGACGCACCTGCTCAAGCAACTCCACCAATCCTTGCGTGCTGCCGCTGATCCGCTGCAACGGTGAATCGCCGCCAAAGAACGGACCGGGATTCGGTCGTGCCAGCCACGACGCGATCCCAGCGCGCGGCTGCAAGTCCAGCAGGGCCTTGTCCAGCTCCATCAGATAGGCGACCCGCAACAGCAGTTCGTCGCGCCAGGCAATGTCCGTCACGCCATCGGCGGCGACGCCAAGGATGACGCCCAGGTCCGACCAATCCAGTCCCCAGTCCTTGCGGATCTGGCGCAGCGCAACCGCTGCCTGCTCGGGTGAGGGCAGCACAGGAGCGGTCTGGCTCGCTGGCAACTTTGGCATGCGGTTATTCAAGTAGATCAAATAGCAGAATGCAAAATCGTCGATCCCGCCAGTACTGCGGCAGTTCACGCTTGCTCGATTGTTAACCCGACGACTATTAACTGCGGGTTCACGGATCAGCCGATTGACATGGAACAATTATTCCGACGCAGGCGCGGAAATCGGCGCCGCATGAGGCATAGGTCCGCAACCCTCGCCCTATTGGCAGGCTTTGCGCTGTGTCTGGGATGGCCGCAAGCGGGTGTCAGCGCGACGCTGCCCGAACCGGGCCAACAGGCCAACGGCGCGCTCGAGCTTCTCGGCAAGCATATTCCTCTACCGCCAGGACAATGGCGCGTGGCCGCGGCTGGATTTGGCCAGGTCGTCCCAGAACAGCCCGGCCCCTATGGCGCCATTGGCGGCGTTCTACTCACGCGGGACGTCGACGAGAGCTCAAGCGAGTTCCTGCTCATCCACACCAACGTTCTGCCGGTCCGCGAAGGTTGGGGCGCTCCTGGTGAATGCGGCTCCCCCGACGCCTTGTTCCAAAACAGCAGCGAAGCGCGCAACCTTCACCAGGCCTGTTCCTTTGTCATCGCCAGTCGCGCCAGCTCAATTCTCCGCTCAGGGCTGCCCGCGGTAGCGGATGAAAAGGATGCCGCGGCGCAACTGCCTGATTGGGCGTTGGTCGCCGGACTGCGCGTGAGCGACCGACGCGATGTCCTGGACATCCGCTACGGTTCGATGCCCAAACAGGTGCGGCCCGAAGGCTGGTTCGTCGGCAAGGATGCGATGGATGGTTTGCATCGCCGCCTGATCCAGCAACTCGGCAACTGGACGCTGCAGGCGCGCGAGACCGCCTTGGCAGCGCTGCGCGATCCCGCCGATCAGGTGACTCCCTTGCCGGCGCTGCCGATCGACGGAAATCCTGCAATCAAACCGCAGGCTCCTGAGATATCCGCACTCCGCCTGGCGCTTTACAAGCTCGCAACGTACCGCATCCCGGCCACGACCGTCAGCATAACGATGGGCACTCTGCTGACGGGCAGCTTGTACACCGGAGCGTGGCTGTCGTTCTGGCAGGGGTTCAGCCATAGCGCCGTGTATTTCGGCAACGAGCTTGCGTGGGAATGGCCGCGATCCGCGCCGGAGATGCGATTCATCGGCGTACCCGGCAACCGGCCGATGGCCGAAGCCGCTCCCCTTCCCGCTGCCTCGCGCACCTTGCTGGCAGCCAATTCCAACGTCGCATTACCTCATCGCGGTAGTGAGGCCGCAAACGCAAGCGACACATCTGCTCTCGGAGTGTTCGCCATCGACGGGAAGCTCGTGCCATTGCCTGTCGGAACCTGGACAATTTTGGCGCGCGAGAAGGACAGCCGCGCTACAGGTGTCGTGCTTGGCCGCGTCGAATCCCATTCGTTGACCGGGCTTGTCATCATGCATGCCAACCCGGCAAAGGCCACCGCGATCTTCGGCAGCAGCGACCAGTGCGGCCGCAGTGATATCGATTTTGCCGTCGTGCGTTATGACACACCCGAGGACGGCTATTGCACGTATGGGAAGCTGGTTGTCCCCGACCGAAACCCGAGCGGAAACGGTCTCTGGCAGACGGCGCTCGTTCGGCTGACATCCATGGGCGTGTCGCTTCCAGATGCATTCATGATGGTTGGAGCGCGGGCCCGCACGCGCGAGAACTTCGTCGATGCGCGGTACTATTTCCTTCCTGACCCAGCCATGATGCACCGTGACCGTGAAGACACAGGTTTGACCCCAGACCCGGTCGAGGCGCTGATGACGTGGGCGGATCTTCTGCAGGAGCCGCTGGAAGCCGGTCTACGTGGCCGCCGGCCTTTGGGGAATCCCGAATTGCCATGGCCTTGGCAGACAAATGCAGTGAAGGATGCATTGCTGTGGCAGGTGCGTGGCGAGATGGATGAGCTGGCCGGTGCCGGCGTACTCGGCGGAACGGAGCTGCTGAATCAACTGGCACAGGCGAACCGCGCGTTGACCGAGCGCGAGCACCAGCGATGGTCGTTGTGGGAGCGTTCGCTGTACAAAGTCGGCACCTATCGCATCGCTTCATACGTCGACGCCGTGACGGTATCCTGGCTGGTGCTGGGCAATGTGCAGCAAAGCGTGGGGTACGCGACGCTCAATTCGATGATCTACCCGACAATTGCTTACCTGAACGAGATTGCCTGGGCACGTTCCGGAATTGGCAAAGCACCGGCTTCCCTGTTGCCGGCAGGCTTTCCCGAGATCGGGCGGGACTCCGCCACGCGTCGATAGCTGTACCCGCTGCTATAGGCAGGGCGAGTTGTCAGGCCGCGACCCAGCGCCCTACTCTGCTCGCTGAAAGCTGAAGCAGAGGCTTGTCATGGATTTCGACCTGTTCGTCATCGGCGGCGGCTCGGCCGGCGTACGTTGTGCGCGGATCGCCGCGGGGCACGGCGCGCGCGTCGGCGTAGCCGAGGAACGCTTCTGGGGCGGCACATGTGTCAATGTGGGCTGCGTGCCGAAGAAGCTGCTGGTCCAGGCAGGCGAATATGGTGCCTGGGCTGAGGACGCCGCCGGCTTCGGCTGGCAGATCAAGAAGGGCCCGCATGACTGGGCGAAACTGATCGCCGCCAAGGACAAGGAGATCGGCCGGCTCAACGGCATCTACAAGCGCCTGCTGGACAACGCGGGCGCCAACATCTTCGAAGCGCGCGCCACGTTCATTGATCCGCACACGCTCGATGTCGGCGGCAAGCGGGTAACCGCCGACAAGATTGTCATCGCCACAGGCGGGCATCCGGTGCGGCTGGCAATTCCTGGTGCGGAGCTCAGCATCATCTCCGACGATGCGTTTTATCTCCCGCGCATGCCGCGCCGCGTCGCGATCATTGGCTCAGGTTACATCGCCGTGGAGTTCGCCGGCATCTTTGCGAGCCTCGGCGCGCAGGTCGATCTGGTGTATCGGCAGCCGCTGCCGTTGCGCGGCTTCGACATGGACCTGCGCGAGGCATTGGTCGAGGCACTCGGCGCGCAAGGCGTTGCACTGCATCCGGGCAGCCGGCCGCTAAAGATCGAAGCGCATGGCGATGAACGCGTGCTGACCTTCGGCGAGGGGCACACGCTGCGCACGGACATGGTGTTCTTCGCGACGGGCCGCGCACCGGCAACCAAGAGGCTCGGACTCGAGGAAGTCGGCGTGAACGTCAACGACGCCGGCGCCGTTATTGTGGATCAGAATCTGCGGACCAGTCAGCCGAATATCTACGCCATGGGCGACGTCACCGATCGGCTGAATCTGACTCCGGTCGCGATCGCGGAAGGTCATGCATTGGCCGACACGCTGTTTGGCAAGAATCCACGCGGCATCTCGCTGCGCAATGTGCCGACGGCGGTGTTCTCGACACCCCCGATTGCTACCTGCGGTTTGACCGAAGAGCAGGCAGCGCAACATGGGTCGGTCGAGGTGTTTGTCAGCAAGTTCACCCCGATGCGGCACACGCTGTCTGGTCGCGCGCGCAAGAGCATGCTGAAACTTGTGATCGATCAGGCGAGTCAGAAAGTCGTTGGTGCGCACATGCTTGGTGAGGATGCGCCCGAAATCATGCAGGGCTTGGCTATCGGCATAGTGATGGGCGCGACGAAGGCAGACTTCGATCGTACCATCGGCATCCATCCCACGGCAGCAGAGGAGTTCGTGACCTTGCGCACGCGTACGCGCGTGACGGGAGTGGCTGAAGCCGCCGAGTAGCGGCAGGTATCCAGGAGAGGAAACCAGAATGAAAAGACGTGCCTTCATGACGGCCGCCGCGGCGGCCGCCGTACTGCCGCTCGCCCGCCCGGCTATCGGCGCCAATGCAAAGACGCTGATCTTCGTGCCGCAGGCCAACCTCACCAGCCTGGATCCCGTTTGGACGACAGCTACCGTCACGCGCAACTTCTCACTGATGGTGTACGAGACGCTGTACGGCCGCGACCAGTCGTTCAATCCGCAGCCACTGATGGTGCAAGGCCACACCATTGATGATGATGGCAAGCGTTGGACGATGAAACTGCGCGAAGGGTTGTGGTTCCATGACGGCACGCCGGTTCTGGCGCGCGACTGCATCGCATCGCTGCAGCGCTGGTTGAAGCGCGACGCGGTCAGCGAGACGATCAATGCGCGCATTGATGCCATCGAAGCGCCGGACGACAAGACGCTGGTCTGGCGGTTGAAGAAGCCGTTCCCGCTATTGGCGCATTTCCTCTCCAAGGTGCAGCCGCAGCCGGTGATCGTGCCGGCGCGGCTGGCCGCAACTGACCCCTTCAAGCAGCTCACCGAAATCGTCGGCTGTGGGCCGTTCCGTTTCCTGCCAGACGAGTTCGTATCAGGCAGCCACGCCGCGTTCACGCGATTCGACAAATACATGCCGCGGCAGGAACCGGCGTCCTATACCGCGGGTGGACACAAGGTGCTGCTCGACCGTGTGGAGTGGCGTATAATTCCCGACCCGGCCACCGCGGCGAACGCGCTGAGTGCAGGTGAAGTCGATTGGCTGGAGCTGCCGTCGCCCGACCTGATCCCGATGCTGAAGCGCGCCCAAGGTGTGACGACAGGCTTGCTCGACATCTACGGTACCGTCGCGATTCTACGGCCGAACAGTCTAATTGCGCCAACCAGCAATGTGGGTCTGCGCAAGGCGATGATGGCGGCGGTGGATCCGCGCGAGGCGATGATTGCCGCGATGGGAGAGGACGAATCTGGCTGGCGCGCGCCGATGGGCTATTTCCTGCCCGGTGCACCGGCAGCGAATGAAGCCGGCATGGAGTTCCGCCGCAAGCGCTGGAGCACCGATGACGTGAAGGCGATGCTCGACAAAGCTGGCTACGGTGGTGAGCGCATCGTGCTGCTGCATCCGACCGATCAGCTTATCTACAACGCTTTCATCACGGTGGTTGCTGATTCCTTCCGGAAGGTCGGCCTCAACATCGACGAGCAGATGGTGGACTGGGGCACGGTCGTGCAGCGCCGGACCAGCAAGGAGCCATTGGACAAGGGCGGCTGGTCAATTTTCCCCGCTGGTGCGCCAGGACCGGAATACGTCGATCCGATGCTCGCGAACACGTTGCGCAGTCCAGGTGCGAAGGCGTGGTTTGGCTGGCCTGACGCGCCGAAGATCGAGGCGGCATACGAGGCATGGATCGACGCACCGAATGACGCCGAGAGGCGCAAGCACGAGGCAGAGTTTCAGACAGCCTGCTTCGACTACGTGCCGTCGATTCCGCTTGGGCAGTATCTGCCACAGGCCGCCTGGCGGTCGAATGTGGCGGGGCTGTTGAAGGGCTCCGCGCCGGTGTTCTGGGGCGCGGACAAGACGTAAGATCCGTCGGCTGCGCCTCGTCGGAATGACGGGTGGTTACGCGACCGGTCGCCGCTCGGCCCATGGCCGCGCGCGTTCGAACGCCGCCGCTACACGCAGGAGCTCAGCATCGGCGCCAGGGCGCGCGACCAACTGAATCGCCAGCGGCATGCCGTCCCGATCGAAGCCGCAAGGCAGGCTGACGGCCGGATTGCCCGTCAGATTGAAGGGCATGGTGTAGGGATACCAGGAAGCGCGAATGTTCTCGACCAACTGGTTGTCGATCTCGATCGGGCCGAAGAAGTCCTGATCGATCGGCACGGCACTGCGAGACAGCGTCGGCATTGCCACGATATCGCAGGTATCGAACCAAGTCTGCACCTGCCGATAGAGCCGCGTGCGCTGGAAGATCGCGTCATACAACTCGGCCGCAGAGTAGTTGGCCACACGGTCCATCTGTCGCACGAAGGTCGGGCACATGATATCGCGATGCTGCTTCAGATGGTGACCGAACTGCGCCATGCGATACGCGCCGTTGTTGACGAACCAGACGGCTTCGGGATTCTCGAAAGGCGCTGTGAGTTCGCTGACCTGCGCGCCCAATTCGGTGAACGCTGCGAAGGCGGCCTCGCAGGTCGATATGACGTCAGATGCGACCGCGCTGTTTCCCAGCCGCGCGCGCCACGCGACGCGCAGTCCCTTCAGGTCGCTGTCGCGCATCGCCGAGACGAAGTCCGCTTTTGGGCGCCCGGTGGTAAGTGGATCACGCAGGTCAGGACCGGCCATCGCATCCAGCATCAATGCGGTATCCAGCACAGTGCGCGTCATCGGCGTGAT
>CAYRTL010000157.1:0-2336 GCA_964427005.1 uncultured Acetobacteraceae bacterium | reverse complement strand
CCATCGCGGAGTCGGCAGAAATGGTGATGAACGCATTCAGCACCGGCTGGCTGCGTTCGATACGATCGAGAGCCGCTTGCACAACCTCGACAGGCGAAACATCGCGATTGCGGATCAGCCGTGCCAGTTCGGCGGCAGTCACGTAAGAGATGTCCATAGCTCAGCGTGTCATTGCGAGCGTAGCGAAGCAATCCCTAGCATAATGGGGACTGATCCGCTGCGCTCGCAATGACAATCGGCATCACAGCATCGTATACTGCGTACGTTCACGCCGGTTCAGACGCGGCACGCCGTCGCCCAGAATCAGTGCCTTGAAGTGCGCCGTCTCCTGATGCGCCTGGAACGCCGCATCATCATCAAACAGTTCATAGAACAGGAATTGCGCCGGATTGGTCATACTGCGATGCACGAGGAAGAGCTTCACACCAGGTTCCTGCCGAGCCTGTGGCGCGAAGCGGGTGAGGATGTCGGCCACGTTATCCGCTTCGCCATCGCGTGCTTCCCACAGCGCTGTGACCGCGAGGCCGCCGTTGAACTGTTGAGTCTGCATGTCGTCCTCCTGTTGAACACGCAGAGGACGTACGCGATCTATCATCGCAAATCAGCGCCCATTGCTTCGGCGCAAAACGAAGTGTCCGGTAGATTCATGATGAAGGAGGACCCCTGGCAGCTCCGGCCGGCGACCATGGATGACATCGGGCCGGTTCCGCGTCCCGAGCTCATACGCCTCGTCAGGTAGTCAGCTCAGTGTCCCGCGTGGCTGCCGGAGAAATCCGGAGGCGGCAGGCCGCATAATTCCAGCTGCTTCACCAATGCCTGCTTCAGCCGCTCCAGCCCCGCCTCTGTAGTCGCCTCCGCGCGCGCTACCAGCACGGCCTGCGTATTGGACGCACGCAACAGCCACCAGCCATCCTCGGTCAGCACCCGCACGCCGTCGGTCTCGGACACCTTAGCCCCTTCGGCGCGCAGCCGAGCGGCAACCTCTTCGATGACCTTGAACTTCCGTGTGTCGTCGCAGTCGAACCGCAACTCCGGCGTGTTGATCACCTGCGGCAATGCGTCGCGCACATCCGACAGCTTCATGTCCAATCGCGCCAGCACGCCGAGAGTACGAACCGCAGCGTACAGCGCATCATCAAACCCATACCAACGATCGGCAAAGAAGATATGTCCCGACATTTCGCCCGCCAACGGTGAACCGGTCTCCGCCATCTTCGCCTTGATCAAACTGTGCCCCGTGCGCCACATCAGCGGATTGCCGCCCGCACGCGCGATCTCGTCGAACAATACCTGGCTCGCCTTCACGTCGGCGATAATCGTCGCGCCCGGGTGCTCGCGCAGCACATCGCGCGCCAGCACCACCATAAGCTGATCGCCGAACAGGATGCGTCCCTTGTCATCGACCAAGCCGATACGATCGGCATCTCCGTCGAATGCGATGCCGATGTCCGCCCGGCGCGCGGTCACCTCGGCGATAAGCTGCTCGAGGTTCTTCGGTACTGTTGGGTCGGGATGATGGGCCGGAAACCTGCCGTCAATCTCGCCATTCAGCACGATGTGCTCGCCGGGCAATCCAGCAACCAGCTTGGCCAGCACCTCACCGGCGGAACCGTTGCCGTTGTCCCAGACCACTTTCAGCATGCGGTCGCCGCCGTCCCAGTCGGTCAGCAATCGCCCGACATAATCCGAGGCGATGTCGATATGCCGCTCGCTTCCCTTCGCTTCCGGTACCACGTCACCGGCAGCAGCCATCGCGCCAAGGTCGCGAATCTGCGTACCAAAGAACGGCTTGCCGCCGAGCATCATCTTGAAGCCGTTGTAGTCAGGCGGATTGTGGCTGCCGGTGACCATGACCGCGCCATCAGTCTTTAGCGCCGTCTGCGCATAGTACAGCATCGGCGTGGGACCGCGGCCGACACGGATCACCTCCATGCCGCTGGCTATGAACCCATAGGTCAGCGCTTCCTCAAGTTCTGGACTGGACAGGCGGCCGTCGTAACCAACCGCGACGGTGTGCCCGCCATTGCGCGCGATAATCGTGCCAAAGCAGCGGCCAATGGCGAAGGCGTCAGCCTTGGAGAGAGTACGGCCTACGATGCCGCGGATGTCATACTCCCGCAGTGTAGTCGGATCGAACTGATGGGAGAATGTCATGGCTTCACCGTCTCGCGCGAGACGGCGTTCACCATGAAGTCAGGTTGATCAGCGTAGTTCCGCAAGAAGCTGCGCACCGCATCGGCCATCTCCGGCCGTTTCAATGCATACGCAATCTGCGCTTCCAGGAAGCCGATCTTATCGCCGCAGTCGAACCGCTTGCCCTCGTAGCGCAGTCCGTG
>CAYRTL010000156.1:0-9720 GCA_964427005.1 uncultured Acetobacteraceae bacterium | reverse complement strand
ACTAGGCTATCGCCGCAGTTCCATCTGGATCGGCCCCTCGCGGCGGCCGTGGGTGAATTGATCGACCAATGGATTGCCGCTTTCCAGCAGGTTCGCCGCGGGGCCGCTCCACACGATCCGTCCCTGATGGATCATTGCCGCGGCATCGCCGATACGGCGCGCACTCGCGATGTCATGAGTGATCGCGACCGCCGTGCTACCAAGTTGCTTGACGCAATTCACCACCAGATCGTCGATGACCGCGCCCATGATCGGATCGAGTCCGGTGGTGGGCTCATCGAAGAACATGATGTCCGGACTGGCAGCAATGGCGCGCGCAAGCGCGACGCGCTTCTGCATCCCGCCAGAGAGTTCCGACGGATATAGATCGCCTACGCTTGCCGCAAGCCCGACCTGCGCGAGGAACTCTGCCGCGCGGGCGGGGCCCTCTGTGCGGCTGATTCGACGCTGGGCAAGCAGGCCGAACACCACGTTCTCCCAGACGGGCAGGCTGTCGAACAGCGCGCCGTTCTGGAACAACATGCCGATGCGGGAACGGATCGCCTCCTGCTCATGACGCGGTAGCTGAAGGATATCGGTGCCATCGATCTCAACGGTTCCGGCGTCCGGCTCGATGAGGCCGAGGATGCATTTCAGCAGAACAGACTTGCCGCTGCCGGAGCCACCGATCACCACCATTGAGGTCTCAGGCATGATGTCGAGGTCGATGCCGTCGAGCACGAGCTTCTCGCCGAAGGATTTGCGGACGTTGCGGAGGCGGATTTTCGGGAGCAGGTTCATCGACAGGAACCAAGCCGAGAATTGAAGCCGCAGATGAACGCAGATGAACACAGATAGTTCGAGCAAATTCGCTCCAACGGAGCTGGTACGCGCCATCTGCGTTCATCTGCGTTCATCTGCGGTTTCAAGTTCTTTTCATCGCGCGAAGAACATCTCGGTCAGCACATAGTCGAACGCGAGTATCAGGATCGACGCACTTACCACCGCTGCCGTCGTCGCCGCACCGACCCCCTCGGCCCCGCCACGGCTGTTATACCCCTGATAACACCCCATCAGCGCGATCAGAAATCCGAACACAGCCGCTTTTGCCAAGCCCGACGTGACGTCCATCGCCTGCATGAAATCCAGCGTGTTGCGCAGATAGGTCCCGACGTTGAACCCAAGCTTCAGCGTCGAGACGATGAACCCACCAAGCACGCCAAGGATATCTGCCACCACCACCAGCAAAGGCAGCGCCACAATTCCGGCAAGCAGTCGCGGAGCCACCAGATACTTCATCGGATTGGTGGACAGAGTGGACAGCGCATCGATCTGATCGGTCACGCGCATAGTGCCAATCTCGGCCGCCATGGCTGCGCCAATCCGCCCGGCAACCATCAGTCCCGCCAGTACCGGACCGAGCTCTCGCGTGATGGACAGAACGACCACGTTGGCGATCGCGCTCTCGGCCGAGAAGCGGGCGAATCCGGTGTAGGACTGCAACGCCAGCACCATGCCGGTGAAGATCGCTGTCAGCGCCACAACCGGTAGGCTGAAGTAGCCAATCTCCAGCATCGCGCGGGCGAACAGCCGTCCGTAGAACGGCGGCCGCACCAGATGCGAAAGGCCAATGGCAGCGAACAGTGCGACCGAGCCGGTAAGGCGGCACGCGCCGATGACGCCGCGCCCAATGGCTGCGAGACTGTCGAGGATTAGGTTCACGCTGGCTTGTAAATGCGGTGGAAGCGGCAACCGAGTGAGGTCAACACCTCGTACCCGTTGGTCCCCATCGCCACGGCGATGTCGTCCGGGGTTTGAGCGGGGCCGATGATCTCCAGCCAGGTGCCGGGAACCACGCCCGGAACCTCGGTCACGTCGAACGTGGTCAGGTCCATGGAGACACGGCCTACCAGCGGGACCGGCTTGCCGTCAAAGAACGCCTGGCCCCGATTGGACAGGGTGCGGTGCAGACCGTCGGCGTAGCCAATCCCGGCGGTCGCGATTCGGCTCGGCCGTTCCGCGTGCCAAGTCGCGTTGTAGCCAACACCGCTGCCCGACGGTACCTCCCGCACGGCCAGCACGCGCGCGCGCAATTGCACGGCAAGGCGCATGGGATTCGGCGCATCAGGCGTCGGACTGATGCCGTAGAGCGCGGCGCCGGGCCGCGCCAGGTCGGAACCCCAGCCGGCGCCGAGAAAGATACCTGAGGAGTTTGCGAAACTGCGAGGCGCCAACGGCAGACCCGCGCAAGCCGCGGCAAAACGTTCGCGCTGATGATGGTTTAGCGGATCATTGGCCGCTTCGGACGAAACCAGGTGCGTCATGACGTAGCTCAGTTCGATACCGTCAAGCCGCGCATGATCTTGCTGGAGCAGCGCGAGTTCACGTTCATCCAATCCGAGCCGGGACATTCCGGTGTCGATATGTAGAAGCGCAGGCAATCTGCGTCCGCAGGACCGAGCCAGTTTCGTCCATGCATCCACCTCGGCCAGTGAGCCGAGCACGGGGACGACGTTGTGCGCGACGTAATCCGCTTCGCTACCGGGAATTAGACCGCCTAGCACGGCGACCATCGCATCTGGCACAAGCTGATGAATTGCCAATGCTTCATCCAGCAGGGCGACAAAGAAATGACGGCAGCCTGCCGCATACAACGCGGACGCAACGTGGATGGCTCCCAGTCCGTAACCGTCAGCCTTCACCACGCCCGCGACCGGTCCGGACGGATGCAACGTGCACAGCAGCCGCCAGTTGGCGATGATGGCAGCGAGATCGACCTCGAGGACCGCTCCGGCGCGGTCAGCCTTCGACATGACCCGAATGCGCGCGGTCCAGATCCGCGAAACGCGTGAACTCAGCCTCGAAGAACAACTGGATCGTGCCCGTGGGCCCGTGACGCTGCTTGGCGATAATCAGATCAGCCTGGTTATGCACCCTATCCATTTGGCGAAGCCACTCGTCGTGCGCTGCCTGGAATTTCTCTTGGTTCTCGAACGCCGCCAGCTTTGGCATGCGCTGCTCGAGATAGTACTCGTCGCGGTAGATGAACATGACCACGTCAGCGTCCTGCTCAATCGTGCCCGACTCGCGCAAGTCGGCAAGCTGCGGGCGTTTGTCCTCGCGACTCTCCACGGCGCGCGAAAGCTGCGACAAAGCCAGCACAGGAACATTCAGCTCCTTGGCGATCGCCTTCAGCCCTTGTGTGAGCTGACCAATTTCCAGCACGCGGCTTTCCGGTCGCGTACCGGCTGCGGGGCGCATGAGCTGCAGGTAATCGACCACAATCAGCGCGAGACCCTTGGTCCTCTTCAGGCGCCGCGCCCGCGTGCGCAAAGCCGACAGCGTGATCGCCGGTGTGTCGTCGATCTCTATCGGCAAAGAGGCAATCTCGCGCGACACCTGCACGAACTTGTCGAAATCGCGCTGACTGATGTCACCGCGGCGGATACGATCGCTGGAGACCCGCGCTTCCTCGCTAAGCAGGCGCGTGGCCAACTGCTCGGCACTCATTTCCAAGGAGAAGATGCCAACACAGCGCTTGGGCATCGCATTCGGATCGGTTGTCCTGGCCTCCGCCAGAAGCGACTTGGCGGCGCCGAAGGCAATTGCCGTAGCAAGCGAGGTCTTCCCCATACCTGGCCGACCAGCCAGCACCACGAGATCCGACCCGTGCAGCCCACCCATTTTCGCGTCCAGGTCACGCAACCCTGTGGTCAGGCCCGACACATGACCCGTGCGCTTGAAGGCACGCTCCGCGCCATGAATCGCCTCGGTCAGCGCACGCTCGAAGTTCATGAAGCCGCCGGCAACCGCGCCATCCGTCGCAAGCTGGAACAGCGCGTGTTCGGCTGCCTCGATCTGCTGCCCGCCATCAAGGTCGGCATCGGCGCCAAACGCGTTGTTCACGACCGTTTCGCCGATGTCGATGAGCTGGCGGCGCAACCAGGCATCATGGATGGCACGGCCGTACTCGCCGGCGTTGATGATGCCGACCATCGCGGTGAGAAGCTGCCCGAGATAGGCGGTGCCGCCGACTTCCTCGAGTGTGCCGGAATGCTCGAATTCCGCCTTTAGCGTCACCGCGTCGGCAAGCTGGCCAGCTTCAATGCGCCGGACGATGGCCTGGTAGATACGCCCATGGATCGGGTCGGCGAAATGCTCCGGCGCCAGGAATTCGGAGACACGCTCATAGGCCCGGTTATTGGCGAGCAAGGCCCCAAGCAGCGCCTGCTCCGCCTGGACGTTGGAAGGAGGCAAACGCTGGGAGAGGCCCAGCAGAGGCGGCTCGATGGTGTTCACTATCGGCAGAGCATAGTCCCAGTCGCCGCGCCGCGTCAGCTATCACTCGCTGTGGATGACTGTGGATAGCGGGGAAGGAAAAGGGTCCACACGAAGAAGAGCGAGGTAGGCGGAGGGCCACAGAGAGGAAGTAAAATGCGCTACGGCGAAGCGCGGCATTCCGCTCTTCTCAGTGGCCCTCCCCTGCCCTCATCCTTCTCCGTGCGGACCTTTCTTTCCTCTACCGATCCGCACCCTCGGTCTGACGAGGGGCACAGGCGCGCTCCGATTCAGTGATGTAGTCCCGCGTCAGCGGAACTGCGGTCTGGCGATGGGTGAGCTGGATCTGGAACACCATGTGTCCTTCGCGACGGAAGGCGATCTCGGCGCCGCACAGATAGAACTCGAACATGCGACAGAAGCGCTCGTCATACAGCGAGGCGATGGTATCGCGGTTGGCGGTGAAGCGGCGCCGCCAGTGGCGCAGCGTTTCGGCGTAATGCAGCCGCAGCACCTCGATGTCAGTCGCAATCAGCCCGCTCTTTTCCAGCGGCGGCAGAACTTCGGACAGCGCTGGGCAGTAGCCGCCCGGGAAAATGTATTTGGCAATCCAGGGATTGGTGAAGCCCGGCCCGTCGCTGCGGCCGATGGCATGCAGCAACGCCACACCGTCCGGATTAAGGCACCGCGCGACGGTCTGGAAGAACTCGCGATAATGGCCAACGCCGACGTGCTCGAACATGCCCACTGATACGATGCGATCGAACGTCCGATCGACCGCCCGATAGTCGAGCAGTTCGAACGAGACACGGTCTGTCAGTCCTTCGTTCGCAGCACGCGCACGCGATTCATTCAACTGTTCGGTTGACAGCGTCACACCCATCACCCGTGCGCCGTAGTCGCGCGCCAGCGTCAACGCCATACCGCCCCAGCCGGAGCCAATGTCCAGCACCGTCAGATCGGGCCGATCGAGGCAAAGCTTGGCAGCGATGTGCCGCTTCTTGGCAATCTGCGCCTCCTCCAGAGTCTCATCGCCACGCGGAAAGTAAGCGCAGGAGTACTGGCGATCGCGATCCAGGAACAGGCTGTATAGCCGGCCGTTCAGATCATAGTGGTGCGCAACGTTGCGCTGGGCGCGTCCGGTAGGATTGTACTGGTCGATGCGCCGCTTGAGCAGACCCAATACTGCGCGCAGGCGCCCTATCGGATGGCCCTTGCCGTTCGCCATCAGGTTCAGCACCAGCAGGTCGAGCGTGTGGTAGATGCCGCGTTGGTCGGCAACAAGCCCGCCGTCCATATACGCTTCGCCGACGCTCAACGCCGGATTGCTCACCAGACGGCGTATCGTCGCTGCGTCCCGCAGCGAGAGCGTCGCTTCCGGACCGGAATCCGGCGGGCCTGCGTAGGTTGTGCTCCGTCCGTCGGGCCAGCGCACCGTCAGACGGCCAAGGGTGATGAAACGCCTTAGAATGGCGTCAAGGGCTGCCTGCATGACCATAGAATGACGCAACCCGAGAGATCAGGGAAGACTTTCAGACTCCGTGGCGGTCCGTGCGAACTCTGTGTTCTCCGTGTGAAATTTGTCTTCCCTAGGCTGCTGCCTTGAAGATGATCGAGGCGTTCGTCCCACCGAACCCGAAGCTGTTCGACAGCGCGCAGTCGATCTTCCGCTCCTGCGCGGTATTGGCCACGCGATCAACCACGCTCTCCCTACTCGGCTCGTCCAGGTTCAAAGTCGGGGGAGCCACGCCATCGCGCACCGCCAGGATCGAGAACACCGCCTCGACCGCTCCCGCCGCGCCGAGCAGATGCCCGATCGCCGACTTGGTCGATGACATCGCCAGGCCCTTTGCTGCGTCACGGAAAACGTTCTCGACCGCTTCCAGCTCCAGATCGTCGCCGAGTGGCGTGGAGGTGCCGTGCGCGTTCACGTACTGGATCTGTTCTGGCGTCATCCGCCCGTTGCGCAGTGCAGCACGCATCGATCGCACCGCGCCGTCATGGCCTTCCGCCGGAGCCGTGATGTGATAGGCGTCACCAGACATGCCGTAGCCCGCCACCTCGGCGTAGATCTTCGCGCCGCGCTTCTTCGCGTGCTCGTATTCCTCGAGCACCAGGACGCCAGCGCCCTCGCCCATGACGAAGCCATCGCGATCCTTGTCCCACGGACGGGACGCCTTGGCGGGCTGATCGTTGAAGCCCGTGGACAGCGCGCGGGACGCACAGAAGCCGGCAATACCAAGTTCGCAAACCGCCGCCTCAGCGCCACCCGCCACCATCACATCGGCATCGCCCCACATGATCAGCCGCGCCGCGTCCCCGAGAGCATGCACGCCGGTGGCACAGGCGGTGACCGCCGAATGGTTGGGCCCCTTGAAGCCGTACTTGATCGAGACGTGACCGGACGCGAGATTGATCAGTGCCGACGGGATGAAGAACGGCGAGAGCCGACGCGCCTTGCCCTGATGCACCTGGATCGACGCATCGAAAATAGTCTGCAGCCCGCCAATCCCGGAGCCGATCATGACGCCCGTGGCGCACCGATCGTCTTCGCCTTCAGGCTGCCAGCCCGAATCTTCGACTGCCTCCGTTGCGGCGACGAGAGCCAGATGGATGAAGCGATCCATCTTCTTCACGTCCTTCACGGGAATCCACTCGGCCAGATCCAAACCGTGCTCGGCCTTTACGCCCGCCGGTACCTGGCCCGCCACCTTGCAAGGCAGGTCCTTGGTATCGAAAGCCTGGATCGCGCCGATACCCGATTCGCTGTTGATCAACCGCCGCCACACGTGCTCGACCCCGAGCCCGAGGGGACAGGCAATACCCATGCCCGTCACCACCACACGCCGCATCGCTTTGCGTCCTCCCGATGGGCCGATCAGGCGGCCTTCTGCTTCTCGATGTATTCGATCGCGTCTTTTACGGTGCTGATCTTCTCAGCGGCGTCTTCGGGAATCTCCACACCGAACGCCTCTTCGAAGGCCATCACCAGTTCGACCGTATCCAGGCTGTCGGCGCCCAAATCGTCAATGAACGAGGCTTCCGGGGTGACTTTCGCTTCCTCGACCCCCAGGTGCTCGACCACAATTTTTTTAACCTTATCGGCGATCTCGCTCATGGGCTCTGAAACTCCTTCCTGAAGGGCGCCCGGGGGCCTCTAACGCGGGTACCCGCACCGGACGAAGCGTTTTCGGGCGCTTAGCACGCTTTTCGCGGGCACGCCAACCAGCCCGACCGCGTCAAATCATGGCCATCCCGCCATTCACATGGAGTGTTGCGCCAGTGACCCAACCCGCCTCGTCTGACGCCAGATAGACCACGGCGGCTGCGATATCCTCCGGCTTGCCGATGCGCCCCAAGGGGATCGCGTCGGTCAGCTTGGAACGCTGCTGCTCGGACAACTTGTCGGTCATGGCCGTGGTCACGAAACCGGGTGCGACCGCGTTCACCGTGATGCCGCGCGGCGCGACCTCCTGCGCGAGCGCCTTCGTCATACCGACGAGGCCGGCCTTGGCGGCGGCATAATTGGCCTGCCCGGCGTTCCCGGTCGCTCCGACGATAGACGTGATGTTGATGATCCGCCCTGCCCGGCGTCGCAGCATGCCTCGCAGCACCGTGCGCGCGAGCCGGAACGGTGCGGACAGATCGACATCGAGCACCAGCTGCCAGTCTGCGTCGCTCATGCGCAGCGCCAGCGTGTCGCGGGTCATGCCGGCGTTGTTGACCAGGATGGCGAGCGGCCCAGCCGCCTTTTCGGCTTGCTCTACCAGCGACTCGGCAGCCGCCGCGTCGCGCAAATCGGCAGGACACACAAAGGCTCGTCCGCCTAGCTCCGTGGCAAGCGCATCGAGCGCATCGGCGCGGGTGCCGGAGAGGGCCACCGCCGCTCCTTGCGCATGCAGCGCCCGGGCGATCGCGGCACCGATGCCGCCAGAGGCGCCGGTAACCAGCGCCGCCTTTCCGTCCAGCCGGAACATGTTCACAGCACCTTCAACAGGGCTTCCACTTCCGCCGGCGTCGCCGCCGAGGCAGTGGCGGCGTCGGGCGCAATGCGGCGAACCAGGCCCGAGAGCACCTTGCCCGCCCCGAGTTCGACGAAGCTGTCGACCCCGAGTTCCACCATCGCGTTAACACACTCGCGCCAGCGCACCATGGCCGTCACCTGGCGCACCAGAAGATCGCGAATCTCGGCCGGGTCGGTTGCCTTGGCCGCCGAAACGTTCGCCACCAGCGGCACAATCGGCGCGCGCGGCGGCGTCTTCTCGAATGCCTCGGCCATCGCATCCGCCGCAGGAGCCATCAGCGCGCAGTGGAACGGTGCGGAGACCGGCAGCAGCATCGCCCGTCTCACCCCTTTGGACGCCGCAAGAGCCACGGCGCGCTCGACCGCGCCGCGATGGCCGGAGACCACGATTTGGCCAGCGCCATTGTCGTTGGCGGGTTGGATGACTTCTCGCTCGGGCGGCTCACTGTCGGGGACCGGCGCTGCCTCGGCGCAGATCTCCTCGGCCTGTGCCATCTCGGCGCCGAGAAGTGCGGCCATCGCGCCATCGCCCGCCGGCACCGCCTTCTGCATCGTCTGGCCGCGCAGCTTCAGCAGACGCGCCGCATCCGCGATCGAGAAGCTGCCGGCCGCGGCGAGCGCCGAGTACTCGCCAAGGGAGTGGCCTGCGACCACGACCGCTTTCTGGCGCAGCGTGAAGCCGCCCTCCTTCTCCAGCACGCGGAGCACCGCGAGCGAGTGGGCCATCAGGGCGGGCTGGGTGTTCTCGGTCAGCACCAGTTCCTCGCCGGGACCTTCGAACATCAGGCGGGAGAGGTTCTGCTTCAGGGTCTCGTCGACTTCCTCGAACACCTCGCGGGCGGCGGGGAAGGCGGCGGCGAGGTCGCGTCCCATGCCGACGGCCTGACTGCCCTGGCCCGGGAAGATGAAGGCGTGAACCGCCATAGATGAGTGCTCCCCTGTAGGCGTGGCGCGGCGGGGTAGCTTCGGGTCACGAAAGTGTCAATCCACGTAGGCAAATGGCCGGCCGGCTGGCCACTTTGCTTCCCCTCAGGGAACGGTCCTCTGACATGGCTGGACAGCGCTGGCGGCTCGGGTGAAAACCGGCGCGTGCAGCAAGTCACGGTCCGTTGAACAGGCAGCTCGTATCCCCGGCTGCCAGGACGAAAGGCCGCGCGGCATGCGTTTCGGGGCCGCCCAGAAGCATGGGCGAGGAGAAGGTCTGCCCGCCATCGACCGAGCGGGCATAGAACAGGCCCTTCCGCACCGTGCCATTGGTGAACCAGGCGGCGTGATAGGTCCCAGCGGCCGAGATCGACAGGCTTGGGCCATGATGGGGGCGGCCGTTGATGTGGTAATCATCGACACTGACGCGATGAACCGGACCCGGCTTCCCGTCGACGTCGAAGGTGGTTATCGCGTGGTCGCGTACATCCTGGCCGTAGACATTGCGGAACAGC
>CAYRTL010000155.1:4495-9770 GCA_964427005.1 uncultured Acetobacteraceae bacterium | reverse complement strand
TGACGCCGCAACCGATGTAGCAGACCTTGTCGAACGGCGCGTCCTCGCGGATCTTGGCCAGCGCGATCTCTGGCAGCACGGTGAAATTGGCGAAGGTCGATGTGCCCATGTAGTGGAACACCGTCTCGCTGCCGGACCTGAAGCGGCTGGTTCCATCCGGCATCACGCCGCGGCCTTGTGTGGCGCGGATCGCCACGCACAGGTTGGATTTGCGGCTCAGGCAGTATTCGCATTGCCGGCATTCCGGCGTGTACAGCGGGATGACGTGATCGCCCTTCTTGAGGCTGGTCACGCCTTTGCCGACATCGACCACCACGCCGGCGCCTTCGTGGCCCAGGATGGCAGGGAAAATCCCCTCGGGATCGGAGCCTGACAGCGTGTACTCATCGGTGTGACAGATGCCGGTGGCCTTGATTTCCACCAGGACCTCGCCCTCGCGCGGGCCATCCAACTCGACGGTTTCCAGGCTCAGCTTCTCGCCAGCCTTGCGCGCAACGGCAGCACGCACCTGCATAATGTCTCTCCCGGGCTACGAACTCGCCCGGATCGTGCGAGGAGTACTGCCGCGGATCAAGTCATCAGCCGTGCAAATCCGATACTCCCTTAGGCGGCCTGTCTGCTCTCCCCTTTCGCAGCAATATGTTCCAAAGCTGCATCAACGCGTTGCAGCATTGCTTCCTCCTGCCGGAACGCGAGTGCCAGCAATCCACCTTCACTGCGAACGGTCCGCGCAGCCACCGATGCGCCGACGCCGGGCAGCACCACCTGCACTTCGGTGCCAGCCGCGGTCCACCAATCCGTGCGCAACGCCACACCGCCACGCGAAAGGTTCACGACCGTCACCCGCTTCGCCTCGCCACCAGCCAGTTGCAGCACAGCGGTCGTGTCATTCCCATCGATGCGTTCGTATTTCCGCCTGTCGGCATCCTCGGTCTTCGCCATCGCCTGCAGGAACAGTGTCAGCTCGGAGCGCAGCACATCCGCGGTACGGCCGACTTCATCAGCATTCTGCAACACGCTCTGGCTCGCCACCTCGGCGTTCTCGGATATGGAAGAGACCTCTTGCATCGCGCGCGTCGCCTCCTGCGTCGTGGCGGTTACGGTCTGCACGCTCGCAGCGATCTCACGCGTCGTCGCCGTCTGTTCTTCCACCGCTGCCGCAATCGCCGCCGCGACCTCACTCACCTGACCGATCGCGCTGCTCACTTCCCGCACGGCATTGACCGCCTCACCGGTCGCGCCACGAATCGCACCGATCTGAGCCGAGATCTCCTCCGTCGCCTTGGCCGTCTGTGCGGCCAGCGCCTTCACTTCGCCGGCGACGACGGCAAATCCCTTCCCCGCCTCTCCCGCACGCGCCGCTTCAATCGTCGCGTTGAGCGCGAGCAGATTGGTCTGTCCCGCGATGTCGGAAATCAACCGCACCACGTCGCCAACGCGTTCGGCGGCTGCCGCCATGCCGGCGACCTTGGCATCGGTTACCGAAGCACGTTCCACCGCTTCATGCGCAGCTTGTGTGGCTCGCGCGACCTGCTCGCTGATCTCATGGATCGAGGCGGACATTTCCTCAGCCGCCGCCGCGACCGAACCGAGGTTCTGCGCCGAAATTGCGGAATTCTCCGCCGTCTGCGCCGCCGCGTCGCGGGTGCGGTGCGCCGCTTTGGTCATGTCGTCCGCCGTCTTGCGCATCGCATCCGCTGAACTCACGAGAGTGCCCATCACGCCCGATGCGGAGGTACCGAAATCCTGCGTGCACTGGTCCATCGCAGACTGACGACGATCCTTCGCCACGCGCACGCGCTCGGCTTCGCCATCCAGCCTATGTGCCTCCTGCGCATTCTGCCGGAAGATCAGCATGGCCTGGGCCATCTGACCGACTTCGTCGCCGCGCTCCAGCGCGGGAATTTCGGCATCGAGTTCGCCCGAAGCCAGGCGATGCATGGCAGCCGTCATGCGCAACACCGGGCGCGAAATGCCGGAGCCGATGAGCCAGGCCGCGCCGAGTCCCAGCATCAGGCCGCCTGCTGTCAGGACCAGCAGCAGCGTCTCGGTCGCCCCTATTGCCGACAGTGTCACGGCTTCAATGGCCTGCTCGTCGGCAATGCCGGAATCCCTGACCGCTGCCGCGGCCACAGCCAACGTCTCGGCGTCACGCTTCATGTTGCCATTAAGAACGTCAACCAGCTCGGCATTCAGCCGAACTCCCTGGCGATACGCCAGTGCAAAGCTGGCTATATGCTGCCGCAGGCCATCGAACGCGGCGCGGTCAGCTGAACCGGCGGTTGCCGCATCCAACTGCTCCATCACACGCGTCAGCTCGGTTTCCGCCTGCGCCGCACTCTTCGCGTCCACCTCATCATGCTGGCGATCGATTACCTTGTTCGCATCGAGCTGCAGCAACATCAACGCCTGCCGCGCTTGGTATGCAAGCCGGGTTACATCGGCAGCTTCGCGCTTCGCGGAACTTGCGATCAGAGCGTCGAAGTCGCGTTGCGCCGCGGCCCCCGATGGATCCATCGTCTGCTGCACGGTCTTGTCCTGCTCGCGCTTCAGCGAAAAGACCGCATCGATGCCTTTGCGGTACTCGGCAAACATTGTGGCAACGTCCTGGATGCGTTTCTGACGCTCAGGGTTCCTGATCGCCGCCACGCCTTGGTCAATTTCTTTCTTCACCCCATCCACCAGCGTGCTGGCTGCTTTCGCATCCTCCGCGTTGCCGACAAATGCGTACTCACGCACATGACGGCGCAGCTCGGAGAAATCGCGGTCTATGCTGCGACTGATCGCCACGACCGCAACGCGTTGCGTGTAATCCTCAAAGGACGCTGCGACGGCGAGGAAACGCAGATAACCGATGCCGGCGACACCAAGCAGAATGACCAACACGCAACCAAAGCCAGCCATCGCCTTGGTCTTGATGGAGAGGGCGGAGAACCACCGTGCAACACGTGGCATGAGCATCCTCGGGCATGACGGCGCCGCGGAGGACTCCGCCGGCGCGATTTGCCAACATCGACGCTGAGGCTGAAGAATTCGCTAAAGCGCGGCGCTGCCCGCCATGCGAACGCATTTGCGCATCACTGAGGGCAGCGCTTCATGCGCCAGCGCATCAATTGGCCGCGCAAACCCGGATGCGTCGATCTTTGGCACGCGCGCGGCGAACAGCCCGATTGTCAGCTCGAAATGCGTGAAGCCGTGGCGCACTTGGCCTGCCGCGCGCCAATCAGCCGGCATTGGCGCCAGCGCCAGCGCCTCTGTCTTGGTCCAGGGCTCGTCGCGCCAGCCGGTGCCAGGCAGCTCTGTCATGCCGCCCAGCAGCCCCTCGGGTGGGCGCCGGCGCAGCAGTACATTCCCGTCCGAATCAACGAGCCAGAAATGCACGCCATGGCGGAGGGGGCGAATGCGCTTGTCCCCCTTGCGCGGCAGTTCGTTCGCGATTCCCGCGCGACGGCCGGCGCAATCCGCCATCCAGGGGCACAGGGCGCAGGTGGGCGTCGCGGGCGTGCAGACGGTGGCGCCCAGATCGAACAACGCCTGGGCGAAATCCGATGGCCGGTCCCGCGCGGCCTGATCATCGCCGAGTTGTGCAGCCAGGTCGCGCAACATCCGCTTGGCTTTCGGCAACGCTTCGGTGACCGCGAACAGCCGCGCCGCGACGCGCTCCACGTTGCCATCGACGGGCACCCCCGGCACGCCGAACGCGATCGCGCTGACAGCGGCGGCGGTGTAGTCGCCGATGCCCGGCAGAGCGCGCAGTCCCGCCGGGTCGCGGGGAAAACCGCCTGCCGCGACCACCGCCTGCGCGCAGGCGTGAAGGTTCCGGGCGCGGGCGTAGTAGCCAAGCCCCGCCCAGGCGGCCAGCACGTCTTCGAGTGGCGCAGCAGCCAAGGCCGAGACGGTGGGAAAGCGGCTCAGGAACCTTTCATAATACGGTATCGTCGCCGTAACCGTGGTCTGCTGCAGCATGATTTCGCTGAGCCAGACGTGATATGGGTCGGGTGTCTCGCCGGGCCGAGCACGCCAGGGCAGCGAGCGTCGATGCCGGTCATACCAGGCGAGCAGGGATTTGGCAGGGAAAAACACAGACGGCGGTATGAAGACAGACGAGCGCCACGTCTATGGTCCGCGACCGATTGGCGCGCTGGTGCCACGGCTGACCCGCCCGGCGTTCCGTCGTCGTGCACCGGCTACCGCGCAGGTGCTGGCTGACTGGGCCGCGATAGTCGGCCCGGCCATCGCCGCGGTCACCACGCCGCGCCGCCTGTCAGCCGGCACGCTGACGATCGCCTGCTCCGGGCCGATCGCTTTGGAGCTGCAACACCTGGCGGGCGAGGTCATGGCACGAATCAACGCCCACCTCGGCACTCAGGCCGTGACCGGGCTCCGATTCGTGCAGACCGTGACCCAGCCCGCGCCTCTGCCAAGCCCTTCGTCAGCTCCTGACCCGGCCCGGCTTGCGCAGGTGGACGCACTCGTCGCAGACATTCCGGATGGAGATTTACGCGCCGCGCTGGCCGACCTGGGCCGAGCGCTGATCTCCTCCAGGAGCTAGGCCAGAACCGATCGAGGTGCCCATGTCGCTGACACGCCGTTCAATCCTGTCGCTCGCCGGAGGCGGCGTCGGCTATCTAGGTTGGCGAGGTTTCCAGCCACCGGGCGCACATGCGCAGGCCGCAGGCGATCAGCGTAAGGCAGAGCGGTCCATCGGGAGTCCCTCGGCCAAGGTGACAGTCATGGAGTTCTTCTCCCTGACCTGCTCGCATTGCGCCGCGTTTTCGCGCGAGACGATGCCAGACATCGAGAAGGAGCTGATCGGCCCGGGCAAGGTCCGCTTCGTCTATCGCGACTTCCCACTGGATCAGCTCGCGCTGACGGCAGCGATGGTGGCGCGCTACCTGCCTCCGGAACGCTACTACCCGTTCATCACCGCCTTGTTTGCTACGCAGGATCGCTGGGCCTTCGCTCGCGGCATCAACAACACCGAGGAGATCTGGAAGCTCGCCGCTCTGGCCGGCATGAGCCGATCCACATTCGATCAGGCAGTTGCCGACGCCGATCTGCGCAACTGGATTCTCCAGGAGCAGCAAGCGGACCAGGACCGCTGGAAGATCGACTCGACACCAAGCTTTGTGATCAACGGCCAGAAATATACCGGCGAGATGAGCTACGACGTGTTCCGGAAATTGATTCCGGATGTGTAGGTCCTGTTTGGCGCTATGCCGTCATGCCGGGACTTGGTCCCGGCATCGATGTCCTTCATGTGGCAAGGGAAGAC
>CAYRTL010000155.1:0-4395 GCA_964427005.1 uncultured Acetobacteraceae bacterium | reverse complement strand
CGTCATGCCGGGACTTGGTCCCGGCATCGATGTCCTTCATGTGGCAAGGGAAGACCTGGATAGCAGGCCTTCGCCCGCGCCACCACGCCACGTCGCACGCAGGTGGTTGGCGAGCTCTGCTATCTGGCGTTCGTCCAACAGATCGGAAAAGCCCGGCATGGCTTGCATGAACTGGCCTTCCGGCAGCGCCCGCTCATCGAATCCAGCGGTCAACGCGATCAGCAGGTTCCGCGGCGAGGGCAAGCGCAGACTCGCATTGGTCCGCAGCAGCGGAACGGTATTGGGAACGCCCTCGCCATCTGGTCGACGCGACTCGACAACGCTCGGCAGATGCTGGTGTCAGACGACAATCAGGGCTTGTCGGTGTCGGACATCGCCTTCTCACCGGGTTTATCGAGCAGTCGAGCTTCAACCGCATGTTCAAGCGTAGGTTTGGTGCGACGCCCAGGCACGTGCGGGCCTGGTGACTGGCAGGGCGATATGCGGGCCAGGTTCCCGCCGGCCGCGATAGTTTCGACCTTGCCGCCGGGGCTGTTGGTGCACTAGATTTAGGGCACATCATGCCTGTCACTCGGCGAATACCACTATCTGTAGTGATTGCCGCCACAGCTTCGGGTGCCGTGGCGGTGCCAGGCGATGCGGCCTGCGCAAGCGGAACCCGACAGCGCGCTTCCCGATTGACGGCAAGCTGCACACGGGCGCTATGTCAGCAAGCGAATTCGGCGCGATTCTAGCCGGTTAGCGAAGGAGTCTGCGTTGTCAGTGCATTTCCGCCGCATGCGTATCGCCGGGTTCAAGAGCTTCGCCGAACCGGTCAACGTCGAGATCCATCCCGGCCTGACCGGCATCGTGGGACCGAACGGCTGCGGCAAGTCCAATGTGGTGGAGGCCCTTCGCTGGGGCATGGGCGAGCAGAGTACCCGCTCGCTGCGTGCCGGCGAGATGGACGATGTGATCTTCGCCGGAACGGCGGGACGGCCGTCGCGCAACCTGGCCGAGGTCACGCTGACGCTGGATGACACCGTCGGCGCAGTACCGCCGCCATTCCATGAGCAACCGGAGCTGGAGATCGTCCGCCGCATCGAGCGTGGCGCAGGCAGCCAGTACCGCGTCAATGGCAAGGAGGTCCGCGCGCGGGACGTCCAGACGCTGTTCGCCGATCTCGCCACCGGCGCGCATGCGTCCGGCATGGTCAGCCAGGGACGTGTCGGGATACTGGTCACCGCTAAGCCGGAGGATCGGCGTGCCGTGCTGGAGGAAGCGGCCGGGATCACCGGACTGCACGCCCGCCGGCACGAGGCGGAGCTGAAGCTGCGGGCGGCGGAAACCAACCTGGCGCGGGCGGAGGACCTGCGTGGGCAGCTTGAGGTGCAGCTCGCCGCCTTGAAGCGGCAGGCACGCCAGGCCAGCCGCTATCGCAACATATCCGGGGCCATCCGTCAGGCTGAGGCAGAGCTGCTGGCGATCCAGCGCGCCAGCGCCGAGGCGACCCGGAGGGAGGCCGAGGCCGCGCTGCATACTGCGCGCATGGCAGTGGCCGCTGCCACGGAGGCCGCGACTGAGGCGTCCGCGCAGGCCACCGAAGCGGCCGCCGGACTGACGCCTTTGCGCGAGTCCGAGTCGGAGGCCCGTACCGCCCTGGAGCGGCATCGTGTCGCACAGGAGCAGATCGCCGCAGAAGAGGAACGTGCCCGCTCGGCGCTCGCCGAAGCGACCCGGCGGCTGGCCCAGATCGGCCAGGACCTGGCGCACGCCGAACAGCTCCGCAGCGACTCGCAGGCAGCCGAAGCGCGGCTTGCGTCGGAGGACGCCACGCTGGCCGAAGCCGAGGCGGGCTATGCCAACCGCGCTGAAGCCGCTGCTGCCGCTGTTGCCGAAGCATCCGAGCGGGTCCGGATCGCGGAGATGGAGGCCAACCGGGCAACCGAGGCGGCGGCCGAAGCCAACGCCCGGGCCCAGACCGTTGCCCGACAGGTCGCCGAAGCCGAGCAGCGTTGGCGCCGGCTGGACGAGCAGTTCCGCCAGGTCAGCACCGAACACGATCGGATCAGCTTGCAGGCAGTCGATCCTGCCGCGCTGGAAGCCAGCGCTGAGGAGCAGTCGCGCGCCGAGGCGGCTCTGGTTGGTGCGCGGGACGGTCTGTCCCTCGCGGAGCAGTCGCGTTCCACAACGGCCCAGGCGCTTGCTGCTGCGCAGGAACGCCTCACAGCCGCCGAATCGCGGCACACCAAGCTGGCTGCGGAGGCGCATGCACTAGCCGAAGTACTGGCGGTGAATGATGGCGAGCGCTGGCCGCCGATGGTGGATGCGCTCACCGTGCCGGAAGGTCTGGAAACCGCACTCGGCGCCGCATTGGGCGAAGAGCTGACCTCCGCGGCCGACAGGGACGCAGCCCGGCACTGGCGCGAATTGCCAGCCTTCGATCCGCCACCGGCGCTGCCCGAAGGAGCCCTACCGCTCGCCGGCCAGGTACAGGGGCCATCGGCGCTTGCGCGCGTCCTGTCCCAGGTGGGTCTGGTCGATGAGCCCACTGGCGAAGCATCCCAGGCGCTGCTCGCTCCCGGACAGGTCCTGGTGTCGCGTGAGGGCGCCGTCTGGCGTTGGGACGGCTACACCATCCGCGCCGGTACGCCGACTGCCGCCGCCGTGCGCCTGCAGCAGCGGAACCGGCTTACCGCCTTGCAGCGGGACCTCGCTATGGCACGCGACGAGGCTGAGGCCGCGCGTGCAGCAGGCCGGACGGCGAGCGAAGCCAATCAGGCGGCGATCGCCGCGGAGCGGCAGGCGCGTGCAACGCGAGCGGAGGCGGAACAGGGCCTCGAGCACGCGCGCGCCGCACACCAGCAGTTGCGCGCCAGGGCCGCAGAGGTCACGGCACGGCTTGCCGCGACCGCTGCCCAGATCGAGCGCCTGTCGGTGGAGCGCGAGGAAGCGGACAATGCCCTCGCCCATGCCCGTGACGCCCAGAATGCATTGCCCGATCTGAATGCGCTGCGCAGTGCAGTCGAGACTGCGCGCGAGGCGCTCTCGGCAGCCCGTTCGGCTGACGCCGCCGCACGCGCGGAACGCCAGATGCTCGAGCGAGAACACGCGGTCCGGACGGCCCGGCGAGAGGCGATCGCGACGGAGCGCGCGGGCTGGAAGCAACGCGCCGAAGACGCGGACGCTCGGGTCGCCGAACTGGTTTCCCGTCAGGAGGAGGCGCAGTCGGAGCACGGCGCACTCGAGGCAGCGCCGGCGCAGATCGCGGCGCGACGTGCCGCGGCTCTCGATGCTCTCGAGGCAGCGGAGACGAGACATCGCGCCGCCTCGGATGAGCTGGCGGCGGCCATTGCCCGATCCAACGAAGCAGACAGGGCGGCGCGCGCTGCGGAGGCCTCGCTTGGCCATGCACGCGAAGCGGCGGTGCGAGCCGAGGGCGTGGCGGCGCAGGCCGAGCAGGGTTGGAAAGCGATGGAGGAACGCATCGCCGAGCGCCTCGGCCCCAACCCCGCCATGCCCGACCCACCGGCAGAGATCACTCCGGAGATCGAGGAGAAGGCGCGACGCCGCCTCGAACGCCTGTTGAAGGAGCGCGAGGAGATGGGGCCGGTAAACCTCCGCGCCGATGTGGAGGCGGAGGCGGTCGAGAAGCAGATCGCCGGCATCACCGCCGAACGCGAGGAACTGACCACCGCCATTGCCAAGCTGCGCGGCTCGATCGGGCATCTGAACCGCGAAGGACGCGAGCGGCTGGCTTCGGTGTTTGAGCAGATCGACAACAACTTCCAGGCGCTGTTCACCCGCATGTTCGGCGGCGGCAAGGCGCATCTGGCGCTGGTCGGATCGGATGATCCGTTGGAAGCGGGGCTGGAGATCTACGCGCAGCCGCCGGGCAAGAAGCTGGCCACGCTGTCGCTGCTCTCAGGCGGCGAGCAGGCATTGACCGCGCTGTCGCTGATCTTTGCCGTGTTCAAGTGCAATCCGGCGCCGGTCTGCGTGCTGGATGAGGTGGATGCACCGCTGGATGACGCGAATGTCGATCGGTTCTGCACGCTGCTGGAAGACATGGTTCGCGAGACGGACACGCGTTTCCTGGTGGTGACGCACCATCCGCTGACGATGGCGCGCATGGATCGGCTGTATGGCGTGACGATGCAGGAACGCGGCGTGTCACGGCTGCTGTCAGTCGATCTGCAACGGGCGACGGAGATGGCGGAGCCGCCGCGTCTGGCGGCGGAGTAGCTGAGCGGCCCTCTCCCAAAGGGAGAGGTGTACGGCGCGGCGCTTATGCGAGGTTGACCCACACCGACTTGGTCTGGGTGACCGTTAAAGATCGAGCACCACTTCCGTGCCTCGTTGGGGTACGGAGCAGCAGAGCAGCACTTCGCCTGTGCCTCGCGGCGCAACCGGTTC
>CAYRTL010000154.1:0-9776 GCA_964427005.1 uncultured Acetobacteraceae bacterium | reverse complement strand
CGCCTCCATGGCGGGGCTGAGCAGTGGGCTGGGACTCAGCCCCTACTCGGCCAGCTTCGTACGGACCCGCATCGCCGAGAGCCGGCGCAACAGGCCCAAGCGCTATGGCCCGGCGCCCGCGCCGGACTGGGCGAGCGCCGCGGGCAAGCTGGCGACAAGGCAAGCCGCACTGGGGCGGTTGGGGCTCGACCCCATGCAGGTCGCCGCCCGCGTGCTGAGCGCAATCCATGAGGACGAACTGTATGTCTTCACGCACACCGGCGTGGAGTGGCGAGTGGAGTTGACTGAGCGGTTCGATGCGATCCTGGCAGCAATGGACCGGGCGGCAGAGAGCAAGGGCATCTGATCAAGCCCTCATTGGGCCCGCATCGGCAAGCTGAGAGGTTCGGTCCAAGTCGGGAGACAGTTGCGGCCGCGCGGGTACAAAGCGTCGGATTTCTTCCACTAGCTGTTGGCCCTATCGCCGGATGGGCAGCCGCCGCTGACGATCCTGTAAATGATCAATGGAGAGGATCTGGCCCGATCCCAATCCGAGAAGGAGAATCGGGGGGAACTCGCGCGTTTGTCGTTATCGCCAGTGCTCACTCTCGCGAAAGGCCGGGGGTCGGAATGGGCCACCTTCCGGCTTCCAGAAGATGTCGTGAACGGCACGCTGCGCATCACAACGTAGGGCTGACGGGCAACGGTGCGCAACTGTGATAGACCCTCGCCCGGTCGTCGGTGGAGGGAGAACGTGAGTCCCCCGGCGCAAGGGTCCTCTGCGCGGTGCATGTCGTCGGCTTAGATCGCAGCCTCGATCGACATGGGCAGCGGCCGTCCGTCAATCCGATGCTATCGACGCGCTCGGCGTCGCTCTGGCGGTTCACGCAACGCGCGCTCGATGATTTGCGCGAGCTCGCCTTCGCATTGCGCCATCTGAATGCCGCGGCGATCAGGTCAGCGTGACACTCGCGTGTGGCATTCCCGGCTGGTGGTGACGAGCACCCATGCCGCGCTCGCAGCGCCTGTTCAGCCCGGCACACGACGCGTTAAGGCATGACCTGGTAAGCAACTGTCATCGGGCTTGGCGCTCCCGTTTGATCGAAGACCGCAGGTCGCTCGCGCTTGCGACGACCATCACGTCCCAATCAGCGACGCCGACGCAGCCAATCCGCAAGTACGAGCAACAAGATCGAGACCGACATCATTAATGTGGCCGCCGCGGTGATCGTTGGATCGAGATGCTCGCGCAGGCCCACGAACATCTGCATGGGCAGGGTTCGCTGCTGTGGTCCTGCAAGGAACAGCGCAATCACCAACTCATCAAACGAAGCAACGAAGGCAAAGGCCGCACCCGACAGCACGCCCGGCAGGATCAACGGCAGCATTACTCGCTGAAATGCGACATGGGGCCGTGCACCAAAAATCGCTGCAGCTAGCATCAGCGTGCGGTCGAAATTGGCTAGACTGGCGCCAACGGTAACCACAACGAAAGGTGAGGCAACCGCCGTCTGTGCGATGATTATACCAAGGAATGAGTTAGCGAGCCCCATTGGAGCGTAGAAAAGGTAAGCGCCCACGGCAGTTATGATGACCGGCACGACAAGCGGCGAAATCAGTACGGCCATGACACTCCGCCGCGCCGGCATGCGCGCGCTAGAAAGACCCACCGCTGCGAGCGTGCCCAACCCGGTCGCAAGCACCGTGACGCCGAGGGCGATCATAATGCTGTGCCAAATCGCGTCGCGCCATTGGCTGCTTCCCAGTACCTCACGGTACCACCGCCAGGAGAATCCTTTCAGCGGATATGTGAAAAACGATTCCGAATTGACTGACAGCGGCACGGGGACGAGAATCGGCAGAAACAGAAAAGCCAGCACCAGTGCGCACCACGCAAGCAGCACTCCAGTGCGCAAACGCTCTCCTATAGTCGCATAAGGTGACAACAGCATGGGTCAGACCAGCTTCAAGCGGTCTATCCCGAACATACGGGCAAACACCGCGAAAAGTCCGAGCGTCAAGGCCAGCAAAACACAGCTCAGCGCCGCAGCCATCTGCCAGTTCAAATCGAAGTTGATGTAGTTGGAAATAAAGTTGGCGATAAGTTGGTCAGCAGGTCCACCTACCAAGGCCGGGGTGATAAAATAGCCAAGGCAGAGGATGAATGTTAGCAGACATCCAGCCAGAACTCCTGGCATGACCTGCGGCAGATAGACGCGCCGGAATGCGACGAATGGTCGCGCACCAAGTGAATGGGCTGCTCGCATTTGCGACGGCGAGATCGTCCGCATGATACTGTATATGGGTAGCAGCGTGAACGGAAGCTGAATGTGCGTCATGGCGATAATCAGGCCGGTTCGCGTGTACATCAGGTCGGCGGGTTGATTTGTAATATGCATGGCGAGTAGGAGCTCGTTCAAAATGCCGAACTTCTGCAGCAGCACCGTCCAAGCTGCTGTGCGCACGAGAATGGAAGTCCAGAATGGCAACAGCACCAGAACTATCAGCCGAGCCGCTAATGGTCCGGGGAGGTTGGCCAGCAACCAGGCGAGTGGGAAGCCAAGCACCAGCGTAATCAAGGTTACAGCAGCGGCGATGGCGAAGGTGCGAGCGAATATCGTGCGGTAGATCGCCTGGTTCGCCGACACGGAGGCTATGTCTCCCCTCGGTGTCCAGCGGAGATCAACGGCGGCGAGCAAATAGTCGGTTGTGAAGGAACGCACGCCGTTCCTGATGGCGAACCAGGTTGCAGTCTCACCCCAGAACGGATCCACTGCTATGAACTCGGCCCGCGTCATCCGTTTGTCTGAAGAGACCGCCCGAGCGGTTCGCAGCACGTGGCTGCGCGCCGCAGGTAGCAGGTTGTTCAGATCCTTGGCGAGACCATAGAGAGAATCGTTCTGCTTTGATGCCAGCAGATCATCACCAAAAGCAAGGAACACGTCGTCCCCGGGCACGCCTTCGCCCGTCCATGCAGCCAGCGCCGCGGAGGTGTGTGGCAGCGCGTCGTGCATCGTTGGGTCATACACGGCGCGTGCCAGCAACATTGCGATCGGCAAGCAGAAACTTATCAGAAGCAACACCAACAGCGGCGCGGTTAGCATCATTGCGCGCACACGCTGGCCACGCGTCGAGCGCCGAACTGCGGCTGCAAGCGTTGGGTGAGGCTCAGTTAGTCTCAGGCTGGTGCTCAAAAGCCTTACTTTGCGAGCCAGTCGTTGAAGCGTTTCCTCAGGTCCTCGCCGTAGTCAGCCCAGAATTCCATGTCGATTGGAAGTGCATTTTTCATGTGATCGGGCGCCGTCGGCAGCTTGGGCAGCGTGTCCGGCGGCACGAACTTTACTGCGTCCTTCACCACTGGACCGTACGGGATGAATTGCCCGAGACGCGCGTTATTCTCGGGTTCCGCCACATAGGCAAGATATTTGTAGGCGAGATCGAGGTGCGGAGACCCCTTGGGAATCGAGATCATGTCGTACTCGATCATCAGGTTGTCCCATACGATCTTAAAAGGTGCATGCTCGTGATCGATCGGGTTCTGGATACGGCCATTCCAGGCAGTGGTCATCACCACTTCATGTGAGGCGAGGAGTTGCGGCGGCTGCGCGCCGGCCTGCCACCAGACGATGTCTTTCTTGATGGTATCGAGTTTGGCAAAAGCGCGGTTCACCCCTTCGGGTGTCGCCAGCACCTTGTATACCTGATCGGGCGGCACTCCGTCTGCCTCGAGCGCCCATTCCAGATTGTTGGGCGCGATCTTCTGCATACCGCGCTTGCCAGGCCAGCGCCTCGTATCGAACAGCGCGAGTACCGATGTTGGCGGATCGCTCTTTACTACATCGGTATTGTAAGCGAGGACGTCTCCATAAACGTCGAGCCCCATACCGCAGTCGCGTGCCGCTCCAGGCAGGAAGCTGTCACGCGACGCAATCTTGCTCCAGTCGAGCTTGACGAGAACACCCGTGTCACAGGCAGCCAAAACCTGCGCTGTATCCACAGTGACCACATCGTCAGTAACATTATGCGCCTGCACCATTGCCTGCACACGGGCCATTCCAGCCGAAGTCTCTTCTTCGTTGAACTTGATGCCCATCTTCTGCGCAAAGGGTGTGTACCAGGCGCTACGCTGCGCCTGCTGCCAAGCGCCGCCAGCGGACGCTATTGTCAGTTGCTGTTCCTGCGCGTCAGCGGAAGATGCCAGCATGAGCGGCACGGCGAGAGTGATGGCTGTAAGGTTGCCAATTGCTCTCATGAGTTTCTCCACTCCCTGTTCAGGTTTGTTGCTCCATCGCGTCTGCAGCACTGGCAGAAGCGGGAAAGGCACGGCAATCGGCGGCGTCCCAGCAAAGGAAAATCGATGCGCCGGCAGTCACATCAAAACTGGCAGGAACTTTCACTAGGACGCGGTGCCCCTCGCCGATTTCAGCCAGCAGTCGCTGATGGTCGCCGAAATAGATGCGGCTGTTTATGAGCGCGCGACACCTGTTGTCGCCGGATTCCGGATGAACCGACACGCGCACTGCCTCTGGTCGCACGGCGACCACGACCTCTGCACCATTGTCCAGATCACCGACAGCAGTCGCCGTGACTTGAGGGCCGCCAGCAAGTGCGACACAAACCTGGCCATGGTCGTTCGCGGCCACGATGCCCGATAGCATGTTATTCTCGCCAATGAACCCGGCCACGAAGGCGTCGCGCGGGTGGCGATAGAGTACGTCCGGTGTTCCCTGCTGTATTACCTGGCCATTCTGAAAAACGGCAATGCGGTCGGACATGGTCAGCGCCTCGCTCTGATCATGGGTCACATAGACGACCGTGAGCCCCAGCCGCTCATGCAGCAGCTTGATCTCGATCTGCATCTGCTCGCGCAGCTTCTTGTCGAGTGCACCGAGAGGTTCATCCATCAGCACCAGGCTTGGCTCAAAAACCAGCGCGCGCGCCAATGCGATCCGTTGTTGCTGACCGCCGGAGAGCTGCGAGGGGCGGCGGTCGGCGAGTGTTTCGAGCTGCACCATCATCAATGCGCGCTGCACCCGGTCAGTGATTTCTGTACGCCGCATGTGGCGCACGCTGAGCGGAAAAGCAACGTTCTCGCCAACCGTCATGTGGGGAAATAGCGCGTAATTCTGGAACACCATCCCAATGTTGCGCTCGTACGGCGGCAGCCGATCGACCGGACGGCCAGCGAGCAAAATTTTGCCGCTGGTGGGCCGCTCGAAGCCCGCTAGCATATTCAACGTGGTGGTCTTACCGGATCCCGACGGGCCGAGCAGCGTGAGGAACTCCCCTTTCCCGACATCTAGTGTCAGGTCGCGCACGGCGACCGTACGGCCGTCATAGCTCTTCTCCACGCCGATGAACTGCACGAGCGGCTCGCTGTTCTTCATCTGCCCCGTGGGTCTTTCAATGAGCGTGCTCCCTCCCGTTTGCCGAGCAATCTTGCCAAGCTGTGTTGAACGCCGCAACCTTCCCGCAGGGTTGGAGCCGATGATGAAGGAAGATCCGTACTGGTGGGAACACGCGCCACCGACCGCCACTGAGACGCCGGCCTTTCCGACAGGTGTGGACGTTGCGGTGATTGGTTCCGGCTACACGGGTTTGTCCGCGGCACTGACACTTGCTCGCGCCGGCCGCTCGGTCCTTGTATGTGAGGCTGGTGTACCGGGCGTTGGCGCCAGCTCGCGGAACGGCGGTATGCTTGGATACGCGCTGAAACCTTCTTTGGACAAGCTGACGAAACGTTACGGTGGGAAGCTCGCGAGGGAGTTGCTGATCGAAGCGCGGGAGGCCTACGATTTCCTTAGCCAGTTCATCTCTAGCGAAAAGATCGAATGCGATTATGCCGAGACCGGCGCATTTACTGGCATCGTCAAGCCGGCGCAGTATGAGGCACTGGCACGGGAGACAGAACAGCTTTCCCGCAGCGTCGGTCTTGAGGCGCATATGGTGCCGAAGTCCGAAGTGCGCGACGAGATTGGCACTGATATCTACTGCGGTGGTAGGGTAACACCGCGCCGCGCCGGGCTGCATCCTGCCCGATACCACGCTGGTTTGATCGAGCGCGTACGTCAGGCCGGCGCGCCGGTGGTTGGTAACTGCCCGGTCACCAGAGTCGAAGGGAACGGCAGAGGCTTTACCCTGACCACACCGCGCGGGACGCTAAACGCCCGCAATGTAGTGGTCGCGACGAACGGTTACACCGGTCCGGTCACGCAAGCGCTGCGTCGGCGGGTCATCCCGGTTACCAGCTACATGATCGCGACGGCGCCGCTGTCGTCGAACCTGATGGCGACGCTAATGCCGAAAGGCCGTATGCTGAGTGATAGCAACCGGCTGCTCTGCTATTTTCGCCCATCGCCTGATAACACGCGCGTGCTGTTCGGCGGCCGTCCCGCTTACACAGATATCGGACCGCAGCGCGCGGCCGGGCGCCTGGCGCGCTACATGACGCGAATTTTTCCCGAACTGCGCGATGTGGAACTATCGCATTCGTGGTTCGGGTATATTGCGTATACGTTTGATCGGCTGCCGCACGTCGGTGAGCGTGATGGCATGCACTATGCCATGGGCTACTGCGGGTCAGGTGTGGTGATGTCCACCTGGCTCGGACGCAAGGCCGCGCTACGCTTGCTGGGACAGCCAGAGGGGAGAAGTGCGTTCGCGAATATCGCTCATCCGACCTCGCCGTTCTACTTCGGCAAACCATGGTTTCTGCCGGTTGTGCAGGCATGGTATCAGGGCGCGGACATGCTGGGGCGGTAGGCATACCCACGGTAGCTCTGGTGTGACTGCGCGTTCTTTCCTCGGAAGACTATCGCAAGTCTGGGGCGAGCCTCGACCGTCCGGCTTCGTACAATCGGAGAAGCAGTGATCATCTTGACGAGTAGCTGAGACGGTTTCGCTAACAAAATTGAGGTTGTTGCGGCCTTCAAAAATTGGTTCGCCCTATGATGCTCCAAGGCTGTTGCAAGGCTGATCGCTCAGAAGTTGTCAAACGGACCGTTTTGCAACGCCTAACTCTTTGGAACAAGATGGGGAGAGAAACCTAATTTCCCCAGTGAGCAATACTCGTGCCATAACGCCGAAGTTGTGCGTGCCTTCGAGGCCAGCACACGCTCAAATCACGTACCGCGGCTATCTCCATAGCGCCCGCGGCACCGCCGGTGCCCCACTTCCCGCGATTTCGTGCCTTGGCGCTTTTCGGACGCCGGCCGCCGCAGCGCGTGGATAGCATCGTCATGCCGGCGTCCAAAAACCTGCACATTTTCGGATTCATGCAGCGCAGCAATCTGCGGGTTAATCGACCTTATTGCCGCGCTTTGGAGTACCTCCGCCCTTGCTCTCAGTCGGCGCTCTTGTAAACTCGCTCTCGTCTTCGACATCACCCAATGGCTAATGGCTGGTGTGAACGGCATGACTGAAACCACGACGAGCAGTGGACGCGGCGGGTTCAACGCAACGCTCATGCCGCTGATTAGCGGCTTCATGGCTGCGCGGGTCGTACACGTCGCCGCCGAGCTTGGCATAGCCGACCTACTGGCGGCGGGCGCCAAGTCGACGGAGGCTCTCGCGAGCGAGACCGGAGCCAACATTCGCGCCCTTCATCAGCTGTTGCGTGCTTTGGCGAGTCTCGGTGTAATCGACGAGCTTGAGCCTGGCCGTTTTGCACTCAACGCGCTGGGTGAACAACTGCGCATTGGCGCGCCTGACTCGCTACGAAATCTAGCGCTCACGTTCGGTAGCGAGCGCGCATGGCGATCATGGGGCGAGCTGCGCCACAGCATCCTGACCGGCGCACCGGCGATGCGACATGTCTTCGGAATGGACGGCTTCGAGTATCTGGCGGAACACCCCCAAGAGGCAACGGTGTTCAACGAAGCCATGGCCGAGATCACACGCCAAGTGGCCAAGGCGGTGGTCGCGGCCTACGACTTCACGTCGTTCTCAACCATCGTCGATGTCGGCGGGGGCAATGGAACGCTCATTGCCGGCATTGTGAACGCCGCACCGAACCTCCGCGGCATCATTTTCGATTTGCCTAGTGGATGTGCCGAGGCATCCCGCCAACTTGAGGCCAACCGCCTCGCGGAGCGCTGTGAGGTGATTCAGGGAGACTTCTTCGTCTCCGTGCCGAGAGGTGCCGACGCTTACATTCTCAAGAGCGTCATTCATGATTGGGACGACGAATGCAGTATAACGATCTTGAAGAACTGCCGGGAGGCGATATCGGCAGATGGTAGGCTCCTACTGATTGAGCGTGTGATGCCGGCTCGGATCGATGCCTCAGCCGGCCACCAACGATGGACCATGCTCGACATGCACATGCTCGTTATGCTCGGCGGCCGTGAGCGGACTGAGGAGGAGTTTCGGTCGGTTTTGGCAGCGGCGCATTTCGAGTTAAGACGCACTCTGTTGCTGCCGGGAGCAAGTGGATTCAGCGTTATCGAAGCCGCTCCGATTTGAAGGCAACATGTCGGTTTCGGTCAACCTCTGCCGTGGGAGCATCGCCCGGCAACGGTCTGTTGTTCCTCCGATAGCCGACATTCACTCTCACTGCCGAACGGCAGCCTCAGGCCAACGCACTAAATCGCTGCGCGATAACCCGCTGCGCGGGTAGCCCAACCGAGAGTGCGGCAACCGGAGGCAAGATCGTCAAAACATAAACTCGCTGCGCGCTAGTTCGTCTGTTGAGGCGGTGTGGCTTGTCTGCGAGCATGGTGGTCGCGGATAGACGGTCCGCAATTCCCCAGATGCGGAAGGCTATATCTGCAACGTCAAGAATATGAATGACAGACACCGGCCAACTGGCCCCGTCAGCTTCGCGCCCGTGCACGAACCCGCTTCGCGGGATTGGTGCTGCGGGAGAGGTCGGTGCGTTTTGGATGAAGTCTTGAGCGGGATGTAGTTGCCTCTCGAGCATGGAGTTCCCTTCACCATGAGAGGAACATCCGATGCCGGTTTCATCTGTTGAACGTCCCGTCAGTGCGCTGCGGCAGCGCATGCTCGAAGACATGGCGATGCGCGGCCTGCGATCACATACGCAGCACGATTACATTCGCTTTGTGCGCAGCTTTGCAGCGTTCCTCGGACGGTCGCCCGATACGGCGCAGGCCGAGGATATTCGTCGGTTTCAGGTGCACCAGCGCGAGAGCGGGGTACAACCGCCCACGATTAACGGCTCGGTCTCGGCGCTGCGCTTCTTGTTCACCGTAACGCTCGACCGGCCGGATCTGTCGCGACGCCTGGTCCTGGCGCGCTTTCCGCGCAAGTTGCCAGCGGTGCTGAGTGTCGAAGAAGTTCGCCGGCTGCTCGAAGCGGCACCGGGCATCAAATACAAGGCCATACTCGGCACCGCCTATGGCGCTGGCCTGCGCGTGTCGGAAGTGGCCAACCTCAAGGTCGACGATATCGACAGCACGCGCATGCTGATCCGGATCGAACAGGGTAAGGGACGCAAAGACCGCAACGCCATGCTGTCACCCCAGTTGCTCGCGCTGTTGCGGCTATGGTGGAAGGAAGGCAAGCGGCGTTCTGTTATGCTGCCGCACGGCTGGCTGTTCCCCGGACGCAGTGCCACCGATCCGGTCTCAACCCGCCAGATCAACCGCGCGACCCATGAGGCAGCGGAAGCAGCCGAGATCAGGAAGCGGGTGTCGCCCCATACGCTGCGCCACAGCTTCGCCACCCATCTGCTGGAACAGGATGTCGATATCCGCGTGATCCAGGTCCTGCTGGGACACAGCAAGCTGGATACGACTGCGCTCTATGCGCGTGTTGCGACCAAGACGATCCGCTCG
>CAYRTL010000153.1:0-9921 GCA_964427005.1 uncultured Acetobacteraceae bacterium | reverse complement strand
TCCGATCAGTCCACCGAACCGGGGGACGATGCGACGCTACTGCCCGGGTCGGGGGACAGCAAAGCCGGAGCCGGTCGGGATTCGGCCACCCTATCGCAGCCGACGGACCAGAACAGAAAGGGACAATACGGCGGTCCAAAACCGGGTTCGTACGGGATGACCCTCCCCGCCGCCAGACCGAAAGTGGGCCAGCAGGGAATTTAGTCCTGATACCGGAACCAAATCGCCTTGTAACCCATTGAAATCATGGTGCCCAGGGGCGGAATCGAACCACCGACACTGCGATTTTCAGTCGCATGCTCTACCAACTGAGCTACCTGGGCGCCAAGCCGCTGCCCATAGCCCATGCCTTCCAGCCAATCAAGTTGGCTCCGACCCGTCGCCTTCGTCCGCTTCAGCCGCAGCCGCGGGCACGCGATACTGGCCCGTCAGCCAGCGCCCCAGATCGACATCGGCGCAGCGCCGGCTGCAGAACGGGCGCAATTCCTCCACTGCGGGCTTGCCACAGATCGGACACTTCGCCTGGGACTGCCGGTGTTCAGCCATCGCCTGTCTCAATCGTCCATGCCGTCTCGGCCAGGTTGGGGTCCGAGCGCAGAATCAAGGAACGCCCGGTTCGGCGCGCAAGGTCTGGAAGTGCCTCGGTGTCCTCCTGCAAGGCTGAAACAACGCTCGGCGATGCCCGCAGTACTGGCGCCACATGGGGACGGGCCGTCACCTCAGCCGCGATCCGCCGCAACGCTGCCAGTCCCGCGGCGTGCGGACCGGCCAGCAGTTCGTGCAACGGCGGGTGCACGCGGGGCCTGACGATTTCTGCCAGACCGAGCGCGGTGAAGCCCAGCAGGCGCGGACGCAGCGGGTCGTCTGCCAAGACCGCATGCAGGGCAGGGCCGAATGACGCACGCCGGCGCGGCGGCAAACCGGCAAAGTCCACCAGAATGGCACCGGAGAGGTTTCGTAACCGAATCTGCTCGGCCAGCACCGGCAAGGCGGTGCGGTTGGCTGCAAGGTGTGCGGCGGCTTTTCCCTGCCGGGCCGCTGCCGCGGCACCAGTGTCGATGTCGATCGCGACCAGTGCCGGCGTCGCATGAATGTGGAGCCGCACTCCATTGCATAGCTCCACCGTGGGCTGAGCCAGTGTCTCCACGCGTTCCTCGACTTCCTCGTCGAACGCCCTGGCCACGACGTTCAGGCGATTGCCCAGTGCAGCACGCAGCCGTGCCGCCAATCCAGCGTCATCGAGCAACACCGGCGCATCTGGATGGCGCTCCGCCAATTCCAGCAAAGCGCCAGGCCCGCGTGCCGGGGGACACTGCTCGGGCCTCAGCCGGGCGGTCAAACGAGGGCCCTTGCCGCCCTGCGCCGCGCGGGTCACGCGGACTGAGACGAAGTCGCCCTCGCGCAGCTCTGCGCCGCCCTCGCTGTCGGGCAGAAAACCTTCGGTTCCGTCGAGCGCAACGAAACTTCCGGCCATGGCCGGCGCCCGGGCAGTAACCCTCCCGCGAAGCAGATCGCCGACACCGTCGGGTTTGCCGGGACGCCAGATCGCATAATCCAGCAACGTATCTCCGCTCTGCAGCGCGACGCGCACTTCGCCCGGGCTGCACGCAGCCAAGATGCGCAAGCTCATCGCAATGGCCAGCCCAGGCCACGTAGCAGTTGCGCAGTTTCAAACAACGGCAGGCCCACCACGTTGGAATAGCTTCCAGAGACGAACGGGATGAACGCTGCGGCGCGACCCTGGATGGCATAGCCGCCTGCCTTGCCATGCCATTCGCCGCTGGCCATGTAGGCGTCAATTTGCTGCTCGGTCAGGCGGGCAAATCGGACAACGCTTTGGACGAGGCGTTCGCCGCGGCCGCCTTCCGGGCTATGCAGCACCACAGCCGTCATCACCCCGTGACGCCGCCCGGAGAGCAGTGCCAGACAGCGCCGAGCCTCTGCCTCGGTTTCGGCCTTCGGCAAAATGCGCCGGCCGGCGGCCACCACCGTGTCGGCAGCGAGCACATAACATCCTGGCGCGCTCACCGAATCCGCTTTCGCGCGTGCCAGCCTCTGGGCGTGCTGGCGCGGCAGTTCATCGCGCAAAGCCGTTTCATCAATATTGGTGGAAATGACGCGATCCGGCACGACGCCGATTTGCGCCAGCAGTGCGAGTCGCCTTGGACTGGCGGAGGCCAGAACCAGTGTGGGCGGGGTCACTTGAAGCGGAAGGTGATCCGGCCCTTGCTCAAATCATAAGGTGTCATCTCGACATTCACCCGATCGCCCGCCAGGACGCGGATGCGATTCTTCCGCATCTTTCCAGAGGTGTGGGCAAGGATCGTATGCTCATTGTCGAGCTTGACGCGAAACATCGCGTTAGGAAGCAGCTCCATGACGGTGCCGCTGAATTCGATCATGTCCTCTTTCGACATCCGGCCTCATGCAATGGTTGATTTCGCGCCGGAACATGAGCGCGGGGCAGGGTAAGGTCAAGCATTCGGCTTGACGCCCGATTGGAGGCGCAGCGCTATACTGCTTGCGTGGGCCTCGAGCCCTTCCGCCCGCGCCAGAGCTATCGCAGCAGGTCCGACCTTCGCCAGCGATGCGGTATCGGCGGCAACCCACGTGGTCCGCTTGAGGAAGTCGAACACGGACAGACCGGAGGCAAACCGCGCAGTACGGCCGGTAGGCAGCACGTGGTTCGGTCCGGCGACGTAATCTCCAAATGCCTCAGGGCAGAAGGCGCCGAGAAAGATCGCCCCTGCGTGGCGAATGCCGGCGAACAGCGGAGCCGGATCGCCCAGCATCAATTGCAGGTGTTCCGGCGCCAAGCGATTTACCAGGCCGATGGCCTCCTCCCAGGCGCGGACCAGAATGATGGCGCCGTGCATCCGCCAGCTCGCGCCGGCGATAGCGGCGCGCGGCAGATCGATCAGCGCTTCCTCCACTGCCGCCGCCACCCTATCGGCAAACCGCGCATCGTCGGTGATCAGGATCGCCTGCGCCGCCTCGTCGTGCTCCGCCTGGGCCAGCAGATCCATGGCGACGTGACGGGGCTCGTTCGCGGCATCGGCGAGCACGACAACTTCCGAAGGGCCAGCAATGGCGTCGATCCCGACCCGCCCGAACACCTGGCGTTTGGCCTCGGCCACATAGGCGTTGCCGGGTCCCACGATCCGGTCCACCGGTGCGACTGTTGCGGTCCCGTAGGCGAGCGCCGCGATCGCCTGAGCCCCGCCAATCCGATAGACCTCCGTTACACCGGCGCGCCGCGCTGCGGCGAGCACCAGCGGGTTCAGCACGCCGCCGGGGCTAGGCACGCACATCGCCAGCCGCGGGACTCCGGCGACCTGCGCCGGGATCGCGTTCATCAGCACGGATGAAGGATAGGCGGCCTTGCCCCCGGGGACGTACAGGCCCACCGCATCGAGCGGCGTCCATCGCATGCCAAGGCGAACACCTGCCGCGTCCGTGGTCTGCAGATCGGTTGGCACCTGGAGCCGGTGGAACGTCTCGATCCGCGTCGCGGCGAGATCCAATGCGGCCATCAGATCGGTGGGCACACCGGCAATGGCAGCATCGATTTCATCGGTGCCAACGCGAAACCGCGCTGCCGTCAGCGTCACGCGATCGAACCGCGCGGTGAACCGCAACAGTGCCGCATCACCCTCACTGCGCACAGCGGCAATGATTTCTGCCACTGCCTGGTCCACTCTCTCCGTGGTTTCGCGCGTCTGGTTCAGCAGCTCCACGAATGCGGCTTCGAAGCCCGGGTCAGAGGTGGCGAGGCGGATCATTGCCCAAGCGCGGCGCGGAAACGGGCAATCCAGGCGCCTATCGTCTCCGGTTGGGTCTTCAAGGCAGTGCGGTTGACGATGAGGCGCGAAGTGATCGAGGCGATTACTTCGGTTTCCACCAAGCCGTTTGCCCGCAGGGTCGAGCCCGTCTGCACCAGATCAACAATGAGCCGCGACAGGCCTAGCCCAGGCGCCAGCTCCATCGCGCCGTTCAGATGCACCACATCGGCGTGCACGCCACGGGATGCGAAGTGGCGTCGGGCGATATTGGGGTATTTGGTCGCGACGCGAACCCGCGACCAGCGCGACGGATCATCAGTCCCGGCTGTCACAGCCGGTTCGGCGACGGAGACGCGGCAAACCCCGATGCCGAGATCCAGCGGCGCATAGATTTCCGGATAATCGAATTCCATCAACACGTCGGCGCCGCAAATGCCGAGTTGTGCGGCTCCGAAGGCGACGAATGTAGCCACGTCGAACGGCCGCACCCGCACCACGTCCAGCGTCGGGTCGTCGGTTGGAAAGCGGAGCCGCCGGCTCTCTTCGTCAGTGTAATCAGGCGCCGGGGTGATACCCGCGCGGGCCAGGAGCTGGCCGCATTCCGCCAGAATCCGCCCCTTGGGCAGCGCCATGACGAGCGGTGCCGTGACATCGGCCCCCGGGTCGAGCCCAGGAGCCAATGCGGAGCTGGAGAACGGAGCAGTCATGAGGCGGCATCCCTGCCGGGTTGGGTAGCGGGGGCGTCTACACCAGGGCGCCGCGGGCGGAAAGGGCGAGCGGGTTACACCGATCACTGCAGGCGTCGGAGCAGTCACTGCCATCGTGCGGCTGAACGCCGCTTAAATGGAAAGGGCCGGGTTGTTGCCCGGCCCCAAGCCAAACATTTGTAAATGCGCTGCAGCTCAGGGCGTGCGCACGATCGTCGTGGTTGTCGGCGGAGCTGGCGCGACGTAGGTGGCAGTCGGCGCTGGTGCCGGTGTCACGACAGTGGCGGTGGGCGTCGGATTGGGATGCTCATGCACATCGACGCAGCCGGCGAAACCCAGAAAGACCAAAGGCAGCAGGAAGGAAATGCGCATAGGACGTATCCTTCAGTTGCGAAAAAGGACGCGACTGTAGTTCGTCCCGTTCCGTGGCCGGTCCATGCCGCTTTTGTGGCAGGTTCTTGTCCAACCGATCACGACCGGGTGGGTTGTTGACGACCGACCTCTGATGATTGCCCATGTCCGTGGGCTAGACCCGAGGAACTGACCGCTCATGTGGACCCTCCTGGACCTCGCGGGTTCGGTAGCGCTGCTGTTGTGGGGACTGCACATGGTGCAGACCGGCATTCAGCGCGGCTTTGGCCCTGATCTGCGGCGCTGGCTTGGCACTGCGCTGGGCAATCGGCTCGCGGCCTTCGCTGCCGGCCTCGGTGTCACAGCAGTTCTGCAAAGCAGCACGGCGACAGGACTGATGGTCGCAGGCTTCGCGGCAAGTGGAGCAGTGGCGCTGGAGCCGGCGCTCGCCGTGATGCTGGGCGCCAATGTCGGCACGACGCTGATCGTGCAGGTCCTGTCATTCGATGTGGCCGAAGTCGCACCGGCACTGATCCTGTTGGGTGTCATCCTGTTCCGTCGGGGAACAGCCGCGCGAATGCGTGATCTGGGGCGCGTCGCAATCGGACTGGGCCTGATGCTGATGGCGCTGCATCGCCTGGTGTCGGTGATCGCGCCTTACGAAGACCTGCCGAATCTGCGCATGGTACTTGGAGCCATCGCCACGGAACCGGTGCTGGATGTGCTGCTCGCCGCCGGACTGACCTGGGCGACCCATTCGTCGGTGGCGATTGTGTTGCTGGTCATGTCGCTGGCGGCGAAGGGGGTTGTTCCTCCCCACGCAGCGTTCGCCCTGGTGTTGGGCGCCAATTTGGGCACAGCGATCAATCCAGTGCTGGAAGGCGCCTCTGGCGACGACCCGGTGGCGCGCCGGCTGCCGCTGGGCAATCTGCTGAACCGTGTGCTGGGCTGCCTGGTGGGGACGGCCTTGCTGCCCCATATCGGCCCGCCGATCGTGCAGCTCGATCCTGATCCGGCGCGCGCCGTGGCTGACTTCCACACCGGCTTCAACCTCATTCTCGCGGCGCTGTTCCTCCCCGCGCTGAGTCCTTACGGCTGGGTGCTGCGCAAGCTCCTGCCGGCGCGGGTCGATCCGGACGAACCGTCGCGCCCCCGCTACCTGGACCGGGCGGCGCTGGAATCACCGCCGATCGCGCTGGGCGCAGCGGCGCGGGAGGCGCTGCGAATGGCTGACTCGTTGGAGGCGATGCTGGCTCGCGCAGGCGATGCGATGGGGAGCACCGACCGCCGGCGGATTGCTGAGGTTCGCCGACTGGACGACGTGCTCGATCGGCTGAACACCGCGATCAAGGACTATCTGGCCGGTCTGGACCCGGAGGATTTGTCGGACGAGGACCACCGCCGCCTCTCGCAGGTCCTGGTGTTCGCGACCAACCTCGAAGCGGCTGGTGACGTGGTGGACCGCGACATCATGGGGCTGCTCGCGAAGCGGCTGAAGCGAGGGATCCCGCTGGCGGAGGCTGAGCGTTCTGAGGCGAAGCGGCTGCTCGACCGTTTAACGGCAACAGTCCGGGCCGCGGCAGCGGTGTTCATGACGGAGGACGCCCGGGCCGCGCGTCAGCTTGCCGCCGAAAAGGAGGCGTTCCGCGATCTGGAGGCGACCGCGACGCGCACGCATTTCGCCGGCCTGCGGGGCAGCAACGGGCCGACGGTTGACCTCGACCTGGTGCGGGAATTGAAGCGGGTGAACGGCCACCTGGTCGCCGCGGCGGCATATCCGGTGCTGGAAGGCCAGGGCGAACTGCTGGCCAGCCGATTGCGTTTGGATTCCTGACCGGCACCCACAATCTGTGGAACGTGGGGAGAACACGTTTGTGGTGCTTGGGTCGTCCGGCCCGAAGCGCTAGTATGTGTAGCCGGTTGTCCGTCCGGCACAGTGTTGCCTGGTCGCAACAGGATTCATGCATGTTGTGGCAGGTCGGCGTATGGCCTCCCACATGTTGATTGACGAGACGGACGCGAGGGGCAGAGACTTGGCGCAAATCCGTCAGGGGGAATCCGACGTGCTCGATGCAGTGCAGATGCCAGGCCGCCATCAGGTCCATATCGACCGTTCACGTGATGCACTGCTGACCGACTTCGGGCGGGCCACTCTGTCCGACCGCTATCTGATGCCGGGCGAGGAGTTCCAGGACCTGTTCGCCCGCGTCGCCTCGTACTACGGCGACGATGCGGGGCATGCGCAGCGCATCTACGATTATATGTCGAAGCTGTGGTTCATGCCCGCCACGCCTGTGCTGTCGAACGGCGGAACCGCGCGCGGTCTGCCGATTTCCTGCTTCCTCAACGAGGCCTCCGACAGCCTGGAAGGCATCGTGGGGCTGTGGAACGAGAATGTCTGGCTGGCCTCAAAGGGCGGCGGCATCGGCTCGTACTGGGGCAACCTGCGTTCGATCGGCGAGAAGGTTGGCGCCGTCGGCAAGACCTCCGGCGTGATCCCGTTCATCCGGGTGATGGATTCGCTGACGCTCGCCATCTCGCAGGGCTCGCTGCGGCGTGGTTCGGCGGCCGTGTATCTGCCGGTGAGCCATCCGGAGATCGAGGAGTTCATTGAGATCCGCCGCCCGACCGGCGGCGATCCAAATCGCAAGGCGCTGAACCTGCACCATGGCATCCTGGTGTCCGATGCGTTCATGCGCGCGGTGGAAGCCGATGAGCCGTGGCCGCTGCTGTCGCCGAAGGACGAATCGGTGGTGCGCAGCATCTCGGCGCGGGCGCTGTGGATTCGTATCCTGACCGCGCGCATCGAGACCGGCGAGCCGTACCTGATCTTCTCCGATCACGTGAACAGCGCGCGCCCCGAGCATCACAAGCTGGCCGGGCTGGAGGTGAAGACCTCCAATCTATGTTCCGAGATCACCTTGCCGACGGGACGCGACCAGCACGGCATGGAACGCACGGCGGTGTGCTGCCTGTCGTCGCTGAATCTGGAGAACTGGTTCGACTGGAAGGATCATCCGACGTTCATCGAGGACGTGATGCGTTTCCTCGACAACGTGCTGCAGGACTTCATCAACCGCGCGCCTTCGGGCATGGAGAAGGCGAAGTATTCCGCGATGCGCGAGCGCAGCGTGGGCCTCGGCGTGATGGGCTTCCATTCATTCCTGCAGTCACAGAACGTGCCGTGGGAAAGCGTGATCGCGAAGGTATGGAACAAGCGGATGTTCAAGCACATCCGCGAGCAGGCGGATCTGGCGTCGCGGGTGCTGGCGGAAGAGCGCGGCCCATGCCCGGACGCTGCGGAATACGGCATCATGGAGCGCTTCTCGCACAAGATGTCCATCGCACCGACGGCATCGATTTCCATCATTGCCGGCAATTCGTCGCCTGGGATCGAGCCGATTGCGGCGAACGTGTTCCTGCAAAAGACGCTGTCGGGCAGCTTCACGGTGCGCAACCGGCATCTGCAAATGCTGCTGGCGGAGAAGGGGCAGGACACGGACGAAGTGTGGTCATCGATCACGCTGCGGGCGGGCAGCGTGCAGCATCTGGACTTCCTGACCGAGCAGGAGAAGTCGGTTTACAAGACCGCGTTCGAGCTGGATCAGCGCTGGATCATCGAACACGCGGCGGACCGTGCGCCGTTCATTTGCCAAAGCCAGTCGGTCAACGTGTTCCTGCCGGCGAACGTGCATAAGCGCGATCTGCACCAGATTCATTTCATGGCGTGGAAGCGTGGCGTCAAGTCGCTTTACTACTGCCGGAGTTTGTCGATTCAGCGCGCGGACAATGTGAGCGAGGCCGCGGTACGGCCGGCGGAGTTCACTGGCGTTGCTGCCGCGACGGTGCCGGCGAATGACGGGCAAGTGCCGTTGCCTTTGGTGGCTGCTGCTGCGGGGAATGCGACGGATTACGAGGAATGTTTGGCGTGTCAGTAGACCGGGTGGGCGATACCTAGCCGTGAACGGGCTGCTGACATGGATCTCTATCTTGGCATCGCGGTAGTCCTCGCAACGCTTCTCGGCCCAGTTCTGGCCGTCTATGTGACACGCGAAATCGATGCGACACGTCAGCGTAGAGCGCGTCAACTCGATGTATTCCGGTTGCTCATGTCCACCCGTAGGGCACCGCTCTCACCAGATTATGTGAGAGCCTTGAACATGGTGGAAATCGAGTTTCATGGTATTCATGGCGTGGAAGACGCATTCCGCGAGTTAATGACAAACATCAATGCTTCGAGACCGTTGCCTGCGAATTGGCACGAACGCCAGCGCAGTTTGACCACGAAGTTGCTCTCGGCGATGGCGAAAGAACTCGGGTATAATATTCAGCAGCTTGACGTGCTCGAAGGAGACTATTGGCCACAAGGTTTTGCTGATATCGAAGCCGAACAGCAACAAGTACGCCAAGTAGTTCTGGAAGTTTTCTCGGGCAGGCGGCCGTTGGTTGTGAGTCCGGCAGCGCCAACGCCAGCATCGCCATTATCCCGTGGCCTCAAACTGACGCGCATGGTCGGGAGCGCCTGTGACTGACGGATTTTATAGGGTCGCCTTCACTGGTGCCCATGGCAGCGGTCTTGGCTTACTCGTTCTGTCCCGCGGGGTCGTTGCCGGTGCTGACATCGGCGGCGTCATTTATGATGGCACTTACAGCGAGGAAGCATCTGGGAGTTATGTGAACCTTCAGCTTACGATGAGGGCCCCAGCAGGTAGTACGCTCGTTCAAACCGGCATCTCCCTTGCGAGTCCGACCGATATTCCGATGCAAATCCGTCTACCTCACGATTTGGCGGGGGGAGCACCGATTCTGCTTGAGACTCCGTTGGGGAGAGTAAACGTAATCGTCACGAAAATTCGCGATCTTGATCCAGACGCGCAGGCTTCACCTGATAAAAAACGTGAGTGAAATTGAGGCTGCCCTTATCCGATTGCGTAGTTCTTCACTGATGAAGGCAGCACCTAGGGCAAGGGTGAATTCAGCGATTGCTCATCTCGCCCGTCAGGCGGCGGCCCGCTTCCGGCCGCTTTTCGCGGCAGCAGCGCGTGACGGAATCCGAGAGAGGCTCTCGCCGATCTCCTGTT
>CAYRTL010000152.1:0-10071 GCA_964427005.1 uncultured Acetobacteraceae bacterium | reverse complement strand
TAGTGTTGGATCGGCCTGCGCCATCTGCATCGCCTGATCGTATTGCTGCAACGACAGGCCCTCAGCATTGATGGCCTTCACCATTTCCTGCTGTGCCTGCTGATCAAGATCCTGCCGCTGTTGTGGCGTAGCCACCGACTGGGCGCGCTGCGCGTATTGCTGGCGAATTGATGCGATATGCCGCAACGCCGTGCCAACCTTGTGAACCATCGCATCCGATAGCGGAGTTTGCTGCGTGGTTGTGCCAGGACTCTGTGTCGCTGGCCCATTCTGCTGCGCAACGGCCGGGACGACGGTGGTGGCGAGCACCAGTGCGGCTGCCGAGGCAGCCGTTCGAAGTGTGAACATGACGATAACCCTTTGAAGCTGGATCAGGCAGCGCGACAGGCGCTCAGTACGCGTTCTTCCAAATCCTGATCCGATTGAGCCGCGGCAAGGACCTCGTTGTATTCGGTCACCGTGAGACCCTGATCGCTGATTACACGAAGTGCCGCGGATTCCACCTGGCTGGCCAAACCTTGCCGCTCTTCGTCAGTCTGCGCCGCGGCAAAGCTCTGTTCGAAAGTTTCGCGCAATTGCAGGATGTGTGCGACTGCCTTGCCGACCTGTGTCACGGTCTCGTCCGATACCTCATCATTGTGCAGAGTGGCGTCGCCACGTGACGCGTTGGAATTCCTTTTCGCCATGGATTGCTCCTTTCGCACGTCCGGTCCAGCAGCGAGATCGATGCGGCCGGTTCCCCATCATTTTCCGATGGCGGACGGAACCTTGTGGCTCGGCGCTTCGGATCAAGGGTAGCGGAGGAATGAGAATGCCTGCCGCCTTCACGGCTTCGTCAGTGCGCGCAGTCGATTACCACGGTGCCGATCTTGCCGCCTCGCTCGACCGCTTCATGCGCCGCGGCGGCTTCATACAACGGGAACCGTGCAGCGACGGACAGGATGCGAGCGCCGGTGGCAATCCAACGGGCCATGTCACTCTGCGCTCGCTTGCGGGCGGCTGGCGGCGTGCCAGGCAGCGACATTGGATACAACGCGATATTCCGCTGCATCAGCTCGCCCACTGGCAGACGCGGGGTGCGGTCGCCATTCGACGCGTAGATCGCGATGCTGCCGTTTGCGCGTACACAGGGAAGGACCGCCGCCAGATTCCCGCCGAAATCCACGTCGACGACGTGATCGACGCCGTCGCCGCCGGTGATATCCCGCACGCGTGCAGCGACGTCTTCGGTCCGGTAGTTGATCACATGATCCGCGCCACCGGCCCGGGCTCGCTCCGCCTTGTCTTGCGAACTCACTGTGGCGATGACTGTCGCTCCCGCCCACTTGGCGAGCTGCGCCGCGTAATGGCCGACCGCTCCTGCGGCACCGGTCACCAGCAATGTGCGTCCCTGCACCGAGCCAGCAACGAAGATGCAATAATGCGCCGTCATTCCGGGTATGCCGAGTGTGGCCCCTTCCGCGAATGACACATGATCTGGCAGTGGCATCACCAGGTCGACATTCAGCGCGATATATTCCGCTGCCGTGCCCATCCAGCGGCCATTGCGCTGGCCGTTGTAAAGCCACACCCGTTTGCCCAGCCAGCTTTGTGGCACCATCGGCCCTACGCGATCCACGACGCCCGCACCATCGCTGCAGGTGATGACACGCGGATACTCCATCGCCGGTGCCGGTCCCCGGCGTCGATAGGTGTCCGAGGGGTTCACCCCCGCGGCCTCGAGTTTCACTCGAACTTCATAATTGCCGGGTTCAGGCGTCGGCAGCTCGCCACACACGAGAACTTCACGTGCCGGTCCTTGCCGGTCGTACCAGACGGCGCGCATGGTCTCGCCTCCTCGAACGTTGCGACATAAAGGTGAAGCAATGAGCGACCAGCGCAAGCCGGTTCTCACCGGCGGCTGCCAATGTGGCGCGATCCGTTACGCATTCTATGCCGAACCCGAGCGCGCCGGAATCTGCCATTGTCGAATGTGCCAGAAGGCGGTGGGCGGTGCATTCTTTGCCTGGGCGCATATTGGGTTGGAGAATTTCGCCTGGACCCGGGGCACGCCCGCGATATTCCGCAGCTCGTCGGCGTCCGACCGCGGCTTCTGCTCGCGTTGCGGCACGCCCCTTTCGTTCGCCTACCTCAAGCGGCCCGGATCGATCAGCGTGACAGTCGGCAGCCTCGATACACCAGCGAGCGTACGGCTGAGCCAGATAGATGGGACCGAAAGCCGGTTGCCAAACTTCGATAGTGCGGTGCTCGCCGCAGTGCCCTCCCGGCCTACGATTGAAGGGAACGCACCCGAGGACCTGACGCGGATCGTGAACTATCAACATCCCGACCACGACACCCCGCCTGACTGGCGACCAGGAGGCTCTCATGGCTGACGATGTCGCGGCTCCGACGACACTATCGCAACAGGAGCTGGGTCTGATCGATGCATGGTGGCGCGCGGCCAACTACCTCTCGGTCGGCCAGATCTATCTGCTGGACAATCCTCTGCTGCGACACCCCCTCGCGCGAGAGCACATCAAGCCGCGTTTGCTGGGACATTGGGGAACGACGCCTGGACTGAACTTCATCTATGTGCATCTCAATCGCATCATCCGCGCGCGTGATCTCAACATGATCTTCATTGCAGGCCCAGGCCATGGCGGCCCTGGCGTCGTGGCGAACACCTGGCTTGAAGGAACCTACAGCGAGATCTATCCGCACGTTTCGCAGAGTGCGACTGGCATGCAGCGGCTGTTCCGCCAGTTCAGTTTCCCTGGCGGCATTCCCAGCCACGCTGCGCCCGAGACGCCTGGTTCCATTCATGAAGGCGGTGAACTCGGCTATTCGCTGTCGCACGCCTATGGCGCGGTGTTCGACAATCCTGATCTGATTGCTGCGACCGTTGTGGGTGACGGCGAGGCCGAAACGGGACCGCTTGCCACGTCGTGGCATTCGAACAAGTTCCTCAATCCGGTGACTGACGGCGCGGTGCTGCCGATATTGCATCTGAATGGGTACAAGATCGCCAACCCGACGATTCTCGCGCGTATCCCCGCTGATCAGTTGCAGAGCCTGTTCATCGGCTATGGCTACAAACCCTGGCTGCTTGAGGGTGATGATCCCGCGGACATGCATCAGCGCATGGCCGCCACACTCGATCAGGTCTTCGATGAAATCCGCACGATCCAGCTACAGGCGCGGCGTGGAGAATCGAACGGACAGCCTATGTGGCCGATGATCATCCTGAAGACACCGAAGGGTTGGACAGGCCCGAAGGAAGTGGACGGTCTGAAGACCGAAGGCTTCTGGCGCTCGCACCAGGTTCCGATCGCGGACGTGACAACCAACCCTGCGCATTTGCAGTTGCTCGAACAATGGATGCGCAGCTATCGACCCGAGGAGCTGTTCACCGAAGAAGGTGCGCTGAGGCCGGAGATTGCGGCGCTTGCTCCGTCTGGCGATCGGCGCATGAGCGCCAATCCGCACACCAACGGTGGCGTGCTCAAGCATGATCTCGAGCTGCCCGATATCGCCGACTACGCGGTGAAGGTTGCGCAGCCGGGAAAGGAAGATGCCGAGGCCACGGCTGTCATGGCCGCGTGGCTGCGCGATGTCATGCGCAACAGCGAGGCCATGCGGAACTTCCGGCTGTTCGGACCAGACGAGACAGCGTCGAACCGGCTCTCACGCGTGTTCGAAGCGACCGATCGCGCCTGGGATGCGATCACACTGCCGTACGATGAACATCTGTCTCCGACCGGCCGCGTGATGGAGATCCTGTCGGAGCACACCTGCCAGGGCTGGCTGGAAGGCTATCTGCTGACCGGCCGGCACGGCCTGTTCAACTGTTATGAGGCATTCATCCACATCGTCGACTCGATGTTCAACCAGCACGCCAAGTGGCTGAAGACGACCCGGGAGATTCCATGGCGACGGCCGATTGCGTCGCTCAACTATCTGCTCACGTCGCATGTCTGGCGGCAGGACCACAACGGGTTCAGCCACCAGGACCCGGGCTTCATCGACCTCGTCTCCAACAAGAAATCGGACATCGTCCGCGTGTATCTGCCGCCGGATGCGAACTCCCTCCTGTTCGTGACCGACCACTGTTTGCGGAGCTGGGATCGCGTCAACGTTATCGTGGCGGGCAAGCAGCCAGCGCCGCAATGGCTGGGCATGGAGGATGCGATCAAGCACTGCACGGCCGGCATCGGCATCTGGGAATGGGCGAGCAACGATCGCGACAGCGAACCCGATGTGGTCATGGCCTGTGCCGGCGACGTGCCGACGCTGGAAACGCTCGCCGCCGTTGATTTAGTCCGCAAGCACATCCATGGGTTGCGGGTCCGTGTGGTGAACGTCGTCGATCTGATGACTTTGCAGCCGCACGAGGAGCATCCGCATGGCCTGAGTGACCGCGACTTCGATGCGCTGTTCACCATGGACAAACCGGTGATCTTCGCCTTTCATGGCTATCCGTGGCTGATCCACCGCCTGACCTACCGCCGCACCAACCACCGGAACATCCATGTGCGCGGCTACAAGGAAGAGGGCACGACAACCACGCCGTTCGACATGGTGGTGCGCAATGACCTCGACCGGTTCCATCTCGCGATCGACGTCATCGATAGGCTGCCGCAGCTTGGCTACCGCACGGCTTATGCCAAGCAGGCGCTGCGGGACAAGCTGATCGAGCACCAGCAGTACATCCGCAAGCACGGCCAGGACATGCCGGAGGTGAGCGAGTGGCGCTGGTCGCCGGCGAATCCCCAGATGAGATGAAATCCCGTCAAGATTTTGCAACGACGCTTGCCCGCGTGAGGCCCGAAGGACCAAGATGCCGCCATGCTGCGGCAGGACTTTCCTTCCTCGGTCGAAGCTGGGGCGCGGGCGAGTGAGCCTCGTCGGTTCGGAGGCCCGGCGTTTGCCGCGCTGGATCTGGGCACCAATAACTGCCGCATGCTGGTCGCCGCGCCGTCAGGCGAGGGCTTTCGCGTGCTCGACAGTTTCAGCCGCATCGTGAGGCTCGGGGAGGGGCTCCATCGCACGGGCCAGCTCAGCCCGGCCGCGATGGAGCGCGCCTTGTGTGCGCTGCGGGCCTGCGCGGCCAGGCTGGAACGCCGGCCGGTTCGCAAGCTTCGCGCCGTTGCCACCGAAGCGTGCCGGCGCGCGGCCAATGGCCGGGCGTTCCTGGCCGAGGTGAAACGCGAGACAGGGCTGGATATCGGCGTCATTTCCCCCCGCGAGGAGGCCGAATTGGCGCTGGAGAGCTGCGCGCCGTTGCTGGCCGGCTGGGGACGCCGGGCGCTGCTGTTCGATATCGGCGGCGGCTCGACCGAGCTTGCGTGGGTGCGGATCGATCCGAGCGGGCGACCCCAGCTCATCGGATATGAGTCGCTGCCCGTTGGCGTGGTGACCCTGGCGGAGCGCTTCGGTCCTGCCGGCTTCGATCCGGACGGCTTTGAGGCGATGGTGGAAGACGTTGCCGCAAGGCTGGCAAGTTTCGAGGCGGTGCATTGCATTGCTCGCGAGATCCATGAGGGCGGGGTGCAGTTGCTGGGGACCAGTGGGACCGTGACTACCCTGGCCGGCGTGGCCTTGGGCTTGGCGCGATATCGCCGCCCGCTGGTGGACGGGACGGTGCTGAGCGCCGAAACGGCCGATGCAGCGTTAGCCAATCTGCGCGCCTTGGGTCGCGAGGGCCTGGAGGCGCATCCTTGCGTCGGGCCAGAACGCGTGGAGTTCGTGCTGCCCGGCTGCGCAGTGTTCGCGGCGCTGATCCGGTTGTGGCCTGCGCCGCGCGTGATCGTGGCGGACCGCGGCCTGCGCGAAGGCATGTTGCTGCGGATGATCCGCGCGGACCGGAGGCGCGGCCGCTCTTGAAGGGCCGGAAGACGGCACCGCCGCGCGGATTGACCGTGCCGGTGCAGACCGCCAAAGGCCGAAGCACTGCCTCACAACGCTGGCTGTCGCGGCAATTGAACGACCCCTATGTCGCTGCGGCGAAGCAGCAGGGCTGGCGATCTCGTGCTGCATTCAAGCTGATCGAGCTGGATGACAGGTTTCGTCTGATCCACCGTGGCTCGCGGGTGGTGGACCTGGGAGCCGCGCCAGGCGGCTGGACACAGGTGGCGGTAAAACGGGGCGCTGGACGGGTGGTCGGCGTTGATCTGCTGCCTGTTGATCCGGTGGCGGGAGCCGTGATGCTGCAAGGCGACTTCACTGACCCGGCGATGCAAGAGCGACTGGTGGCGGAGCTGGGGGGCAAAGCCGATCTGGTGCTCTCGGACATGGCGCCGAACACCACCGGACATGCGGCCACCGACCATCTGCGGATCATGGCATTGGCTGAGGAGGCGCTGGAGTTCGCGCTGGAGGTGCTGAACGAGGGCGGCGCGTTCGTCGCCAAGGTATTTCAGGGCGGCGCGGAGAAGGCGATGCTCGACCGGCTCAAACAGCACTTCGCGCTGGTGCGGCACGCGAAGCCGCCGGCGAGCCGGAAGCAATCGAGCGAGCTATACGTGGTGGCGACCGGATTCCGCGTCAGCCGAGGGTGAGCGGCACTCCATCGAGGTCCTCGGCGCGCTCCACCTTGATCAGCACCGCGAAGCCCTTCTTGTCCGGGTCGCGGTCCTTCTCCGGCTGCACCAGCCGCCGCCAGACCTCTTCGTACTGCGGCCCTGATTTCACGATCTTCGCCGTGCCATAGAAGCGAGCGATGCCGCCCTTCGGCAACACGCCATCGGCGCGCAACTGTGGCTTGCGGAAGTAGACCGTGACCTTCGTGCCGTCGTGCATCGCCGCGTTGGTCGATCCTTTACCGCGCTCCCACAGTGCGATGTGCTCATCGTCGAAGACCATCGTGCTGCCGCGAGGACTGATCTGAGCGTAGCCGTCCGGCTGCACCGTGCCGACCAGGCACACGTGCTCGGGGAAAGCGGTGTTGATATGCGGCTGCAGGGTCTTCGGTATCGTGGCCACGGTGTCGTTCTCCTGATTATTACGCCACCTTGGGCACGAATGGCCGGCTGGTAAAGTGTTCACCGCCGCTGGCGAAACGAAGGCCGGCCTCCTTGACCGCGCTGTCGGGTACTTTTTCCAGCGGCACGTAATAGCGGTCGTGTTCGCGCACGACGGTGTCGTTGTCTATACGATTGTAGCAGCAGATCAGCGTCCAGCGGCGATGTCGCGAGCGGTTCTGGTCGGACCGATGCAGCGTGTTCGAGTGAAAGAACACCGCATCACCCGGCTGCAGTTCACACGGCACGATCGGCAGGCGCTCCAGGATGTGCTTCATGCGTGCGGGGTCGGCGACATTCTGCCCTTCACCTGGCACTGGCACGTGGTCAATGCGGCCAAGCAGGTGCGAACCCTGCACCATCTGCAAGCAACCATTCGCCGTTGTGGAGCGGTCGAGCGCGACCTGGCAGCTCGCAAGATGCGGGAAGATGCAGCCGTTGTGATACCAGTAGCCGTAGTCCTGGTGCCATTCCCACGCACCGCCGACGAACGGTTCCTTCGCGGTGAGCTTCGACTGGAAGTGATAGACGGGACCGCCGAGAAGCGCCTCGATCGTATCGACCATCCGGGCACAGCGGGCAGCCATGCCATAGACGGAATCACCCGCGCGGTTCCACAGCGCGATTCGCGTTGCCGCGCCGTGTGCGTCCAGGCGATCGAGCAGATGGCTGGAGACTTCGGGATCCTGTTCCATGGCGCCGCGGAGCAGATCGGTCTCCGTCGCGTCGAACATGGCGCGGACTATGATGAAGCCGTCCGCATGGAACTGCGCGAGTTGCGCAGGCGAGAGAAGGGAGGGCATAGCGCTTCCTCGTCGGTGATGCGCCGCAAGCTACTCCGCGAGCGCTCACGGGCGAAGAGGCGCCATGCCCCGGCTCAAATCAGCGATAGTACGGGTAGCCGTAATAGCCGCGGTTGTAGCTGTAATACGGGTCGTGGCGCTCACGCCACCAATGCTCGCGCCGCTCTTCCCAGCGCCGGTGACGCCAATACTCACAGCGTGGGCCGCAATACCAGTCGGCCTGCTGAATGTTCGAGGCCTGAGCCGGCGCATGCAGCGGTGTCAGTGGCGCGGCGGAAGCGCCGAATGTGCCGAGGCCGATGAAACCTGCCGTGGCCGCCAGAGCGATCAAAGTCTTGCGCACGGTCCAATCCTCCCGATTGTGTTGACGCAAGTGGGAGAATGGCGGAGGGGCGCGTCGGGTTGACGGCGGCATCGCGGCGGAATCTTGGTTTCGCGTTAATCGTTGGTAATGCAGGTTCGGCAACCAAAGCCGCACGCCGTTCGTTTCGGCAAAAGCAACGGAGCGAAAGACCTGATGCGCCCACAGCGACCGCCGCAAACACCGCCTGGACCGCAGCCGGACCCCAATCCGGCGCCGCCTCCGCCAATCGAAATTCCGCCGCGTCCCGATCCACGGCCGCCCGAGCCTATGCCGACGCCGATCTGACTCTGGGTCGGGAGAGCCAGCGGCACGCCCAATGGGCCAGCACGGCTATGGCACCGCCCAGCGCTGTCGCAATCGTCCGATCCAGCGCAACCATCGGCTCCGGCAAGCCCATCAGCGCGAACAGGAGCACGACATAAGCGGTGATGCAGAAGCTGAGTGCTGCAAAGTTCACGCGCTGCAGTGCGAAGCAGCCCCAGGTCGCGGCGCCGATCAGCACGATGATCCAAGGTGGTGAAGGGCGAAGCACGGCCATGAGCAGCGTGACCAGGGCGGCGCCCGCGATGGTGCCGACGAGGCGAGCGACCGCTCGGCTCGATGTTTCGCGTGCCGCCGGCCGCATGACCAGCATGACGGTGAGCGGCACCCAATATCCGTTTGGGAGATCGATCAGACGCACCAACAGGTCCCCCAGAGCGACGCCCGCTCCAAGGGCAAACGCGTAATTGCGGCCGGGCAGATGGCCGGCCAGGATGTCGGCCGTCTCCTGCAGCACGCCTCGAACCGTACGGCCCTGCTGGTGCGTGACAGAGTGGAAGTGTCCCGGCATCAGCCGGTGCAGCGACAGCACGATGGCGCCCTGCACCACGGCGCCGGCGAACACCAGAACCAGGCGCAGCGCGGCATATTCGGGTGTGGCAGGGAACGAGGCGGCTATGATCAGGGCGATGCCGCCTTGCAAAGCCAGCCAGCCGAAGCCGGGGTCGACCATGTTCATCAACCCGAGCCCGGTGCCCCAGAGGCCTGCGCATACGATATCGGCCGGCAGCCAGGCATTTGCGAGCGTGCCGATGGCCGCCGAAAGACTGGCTCCAATGGCCACGGCCAGGATCGGAATGCGCGGGTCACGAAAGGCCGGCTGGAAGAAGGCAAATCCGGCCGCCAGGGCGCCTGTGCTGGCCACCAGTCCGGGCAGGGGCTGACCCAGCACGAGGCCTAATACGATGCAACCGAGGATGGCGGGCAGGCAGTAGAGCGCCGCGATCGGCTGAAACTCGCTCCAGCTGAGCTGAAGGAGTTCGGCCAGGGTGGCTCCGGCGGTCCTGGACATGACGCCCTATTTCAACGCCAGGCGATGCTCTGCGTTTCGGTCGGTGCAGCAAATGGAGCATGACGATGAAGCAGCCCCACACGGAAGAGACAGTGCGTCACACGGACGACATGCAGAACACCGGCACGCACAAGAAGCCTGGTGCGCCGGATGAGGAGGGCGCTGACCGGTTCGGCGGCACGCGGGCCGGCAAGGAGAATGTGGAGCCGGCGAAGAAGGGCGACTAACCTGACCGGCGCTGACAAGGAGATCAGACATGCCTGAGGCAAAGCTCGCTCCCAACCTTCCGGGATGGATGGTGGAACATGCCAACCACTACCTGTCCAGCGGCGGCACTGACGGGCACATGTACAAGATGACGCAGCCCGGACGGCCGGACATGACGGTGCCGTCGCTGCTGCTGACGACGACCGGGCGGAAGTCGGGTGAGAAGTTCATCTTTCCGCTGTTCTACGGGCAGGACGGCAACAGCTACATCGTGGTCGCCTCGAAGGGTGGGGCGCCTGAGCATCCTGGCTGGTATCGCAACCTCCTCGCCAATCCCGAGGTGGAGGTTCAGGTCGGCACGAA
>CAYRTL010000151.1:0-10111 GCA_964427005.1 uncultured Acetobacteraceae bacterium | reverse complement strand
AGTTATGAGGTCACGCCCTCAGACACGCCCGCACATACGGCAGGAAGTGCGCAACCGGGGGCGTCGGCAGATCCGCCACCTTCGCTCCTTCATCGAACCGTCGCAGCCGTACCGCCGCCTCCGCATGCGGCGATGCGCGAAACTTAGTCACCTCCTCGGCCGACATCGGGCCGCCTTGCAGCTGGAGGCTGCGTACGCTGTCCGGCGACAGCTTGGCGAAATAATCCGGCTCGGTCGCGCATAGGTACCGCTTCGCGGGAACGTGCAGGCGCACTGGCTCGGTAATCTCCGGACCGAACAGCGGCGCGAGATAGGCGCGGCCGAGTTCCTCGTGCCTGTCGTCGATCCCCTCTTCCGCCGGATTCTCGCCCAGCCCGTGTACCATGTGCCCGATGTCGTGCAGCAGGGCGGCGGTGATCAATGCGGCATTGGCTCCCGACTGTTCCGCCAGCAAGGCGGCCTGTAGTGCGTGCTGCAGTTGGTTGACGGCGCTCAGCCCGTAGCGGCGCGCGCCCTTTCCTTCCAGCAACTCGGCCAACTCCACCAGCGCATCCTGTGCCATGCGTGCCATCCATGCAGGAGATGCGCAGCCTACGCGCAGTGCCTCCGGTTGTCAGCCGCTACCAGTGCGCGCTAAGGGCCTCGGGCGCGCAACAGGAGTAGCAATCGTATGGCCACGGCAGCGACCGATTTCGACATCCCATTCCTTCGCGCGCGCCGTACCAACAAGTGGCACAAGTTTCCGGATGACGTGCTGCCCGCCTGGGTCGCCGACATGGACTTCGGCGTCGCGCCACCGATTGCCGAGGCGCTGGCGCGCCTCGCGCGCAACCAGGAATACGGCTACGCGGCGCGTGAAGGCGCGCTGGCGGAGGCATTCTGTCGCCGCATGCGACGCCGCTTCGGCTGGCAGACTGATCCAGCCGATGTGCATCCCATCGGCGACCTCGTGCAGGCAAGCTTCTCGTCCGTCATGGCGTTCAGCGATCCGGGTGACGCGGTGCTGCTGCAACTGCCGTCCTATCCGCCATTCATGGCCGCGATCAACGACACGGGACGGCGTCTCATCGCCAACCACATGCGCGACAACGGCACGCGCTGGGTGCTCGACCTGGCCGCGTACGAAGCGCAGCGCGATCCCCGCACGCGTGTGCTGATCTTCTGCCATCCGCAGAACCCAACTGGTTGCGCGTACAGCCGAACCGAACTCGAAGAAGTGGCGGCGTTCGCCATCCGGCATGATCTGATCGTCGTGTCCGACGAAATCCACGCCGATATCGTGTATCCCGGCAACACGCACATCCCGCTGGCCTCGCTTTCACCTGAGATCGCCGCACGCACCATCACCATCACCTCGGCAACCAAGAGCTTCAACATCCCGGCGCTGCGCTGCGCGGTGATGCATTTCGGCGCGCCTGCACTGAAGGAGCGCTTCTTCGCACGTATTCCCGCGCGCCTGCTCGGCTCACCCGGTGTCACCGGCGTCGATGCCACAATCGCTGCCTGGGACGATGGCCAGCCATGGCTCGACGAGATCATGGGCCAACTGAAAGCCAACCGCGATTGGTTGGCTCAGACCATCGGTGCAGAATTGCCCGGCGTGACGATGCGGCTGCCGGAGGCGACGTATCTGGCCTGGCTCGACTGTTCGGCGCTGGAACTGCCATGCCGAGCGGGCCAGTTCTTCCTGGACCGTGCGCGGGTCGGGCTGAACTTCGGCGAAACCTTCGGCGAGCGCTACGCCAATTTCGCGCGCCTGAACTTCGCGACACCGGCACCGATCCTGCGTGAGATCGTGGGCCGCATGGCCGAGGCGATTCGGCGAAGGTGACGAGCCTTCGTCTGATAGTATGGACGATCGCCCTGACGCTGCTCCTGCAGCAGCGCGTCCGGACTGACGATGTCGCCGATGCTGCCGCGAACCAGCTTGCGGGGTTGTTCATGCAGAGCTGCGTCCAGTTCGCCGGTGACAGGAATGCGCTGCGTGCCTGGGCCAGGAAGAACAACCTGCTGGAGCTCCCCGCGAAGCTGGGCGACCAATTCCTCCACGGTGTGCCCGGGGTGGTGTTTGATGCCTCCAACCCCATCGGGAAGTTCGTGCTGATCTCCGACGATGGCGGCGGCTGCTCCTCGGTCGCTGACAAAGCCAGCGGTCCAGCTCTCGTCGCCGCACTGGAAGACAACATGCGGCGCACAGGCATCGCGCTGACGCTCCGCAGCGACGCGCCTGATGCGCAGGAGCCGCAACTCCGTCAGCGCGATTACGCTGCGTTTCTGGCCGGCCGCAAATGGCGAATCGTCGCTGGCACGGTAAGAGATCAGCAAGGTGGGCGAGCGATGCTGACCGCCACACCTGATTGAGGCGTCTTGGCGAAATCGACCTCCCGCTTCGTGTGCCAGAGCTGCGGCGCGGTCAGCCCCAAATGGGCTGGCCGCTGCGAGTCCTGCGGCGAATGGAACACCGTGGTCGAAGAGGCAATCACGCCTCGCGCGGGCCCAGCCGCGAAATCCCCCGCCGGCAAGCGCCTGGAATTCGTTGGTCTATCGGGCACCGCCGAACCGCCGCCGCGCTGTGTCACCGGCATTGCTGAACTGGACCGCGTACTCGGCGGCGGCCTTGTGCCCGCCTCAGCCATTCTGGTCGGCGGCGATCCAGGCATCGGCAAGTCCACGCTGCTGCTGCAGACAGCTGCCAGTCTGGCGAAGGCCGGGCGACGCGTGTTCTACATTTCCGGCGAAGAGTCGATCGAACAGACGCGGCTGCGTGCGCGCCGGCTGGGCGTTCACGACGCGCCGCTCGAACTCGCCGCGGCCATCAATCTGCGGGACATCGCCGCCAGCCTGGAAGCTGCCGGCGACGCTGCCCTGGTGGTGATCGATTCGATCCAGACGATGTGGCTCGACTCGATCGACAGCGCCCCTGGGACCGTCGCTCAGGTCCGTGCCTCCAGCTTCGAACTGATCCAGCTTGCAAAGGCCGGGCGCTTCGCCCTGGTACTTGTCGGCCATGTCACCAAGGACGGCGCGATCGCCGGGCCGCGCGTGCTGGAGCACATGGTCGATGCGGTGCTGTATTTCGAAGGGGATCGCGGTCACCAGTTCCGCATCCTGCGCGCGGTGAAGAACCGCTTCGGCGCCACGGACGAAATCGGCGTATTCGAAATGACCGACCGCGGACTGGCCGAAGTCACCAATCCGTCGGCTCTGTTCCTGGCGGAAAGGCGCGGCAACGTTGCCGGCAGCGCGGTGTTCGCGGGCCTGGAGGGCACACGACCGGTATTGGTGGAGGTGCAGGCGCTGCTGTCACCCAACCCCGCTGGCACGCCACGGCGCACCACCATCGGCTGGGACGGCGGCCGACTGCCGATGCTGCTTGCCGTGCTGGAATCGCGCGGAGGGCTGCGGCTGAGCGCCACCGACGTGTACCTCAACATCGCGGGCGGCCTGCGAGTGAGCGAACCAGCCGCCGATCTGGCTGTAGCGGCCGCGCTCATTTCGGCGGCAACGGATCAGCCCACCAACGCTGGGATGGTGTATTTCGGCGAAATCGGCCTTTCGGGCGAGGTCCGTCAGGTGGCCCAGGCCGATTCGCGCCTGAAGGAAGCGGCGAAGCTGGGCTTCGAACAGGCTACGCTGCCGCGCCGAGTCGCCCGCGGGAACCGCCAGGCCGCACCGCCAGATGGGCTGGAACTGACGGAAATTGGCCACATTTCCGACCTCGTTGCGCGCTTCACGAAGGATTCGGCCGTCCCGGCATGATCCGCGCTTGGCGCGACGGCTGAGGCAGTCGATAACCCGCGCCAGCTTTCCGTTCCGTGGCGGTTCGATGACCTGGGTAGACCTTGTTGTGCTCGCCCTGCTGGCGGTGTCGGCTTTGCTCGCCTTCATGCGCGGACTGGTGCGCGAGGTGCTCGGGCTGGCGGCATGGGTCGGCGCAATCTTCGCCGGGGTCTGGGCCCTGCCGCAGGTCAGGCCACGATTCCAGGCATGGTTCGGCGCCTCGCCCTGGGTCGATCCGGCAGCGTTCGGTGTGGTCTTCGTGATCGCGCTAATCCTGCTGATGCTGGTCTCGCGCTGGATCAGCGCCCTGGTGCGCGCTTCGCCGATAAGCGGCCTTGATCGCACGTTGGGTCTGGTATTCGGCCTGATCCGGGGTGCTGCGCTGGTGATTCTTGCCTATATCATAGGTCAATGGGTGGTTCACATCGATCGATGGCCGGAACCGGTGCGGGAGGCACGCACCCTTCCGTTGGCGTATCAAGGCGCCGTTTGGGTCGCGCAAAAATTGCCGGCCGACTTCCGGCCTGAAGTTTACCCACCGCCGGGTCGCGGAGCGACCGCTGATTCGTTGCTGCAAGCGAACCCTCAGGGCCGCGCCGTCGGCCGATAGGGTTTCGGATAGGAGAGTTCGGGCATGACCCTGGCTTCGCCGCATGACGACAAGTTCCACGAAGAGTGCGGCGTGTTCGGCGTATGGAACGTTCCGGACGCCGCCGCGGTTACGGCGCTAGGCCTCCATGCCCTGCAGCACCGCGGCCAGGAATCGGCCGGCATTGTCTCGTTCGACGGTAAGCACTTCCATTCCCATCGCGGCCTCGGTCTCGTCGGCGACAATTTCGGCGATGCACGTGTCATCGCTTCGTTGCCCGGCACGACCGCCATCGGCCACAACCGCTACGCCACGACCGGCGCGACGATCCTGCGCAACGTGCAGCCGCTGTATGCCGACTTCGAGTTCGGCGGCTTCGCCGTGGCGCATAATGGCAATCTGACCAACTCGCACGTGCTGCGGCGCACGCTGGTGCGGCGTGGCTGCCTGTTTCAGTCCACCACCGATTCCGAAGTGTTCGTCCATCTGATCGCGATCAGCCTGTATTCTACCGTGGTCGATCGGCTGATCGATGCGCTGAAGCAGGTGATCGGCGCGTATTCCTTGGTGGCGCTGTCAACCGAGGCGCTGATGGGAGTCCGCGATCCTCTCGGCGTTCGCCCGCTTATCCTGGGCCGCATCGGCAACGAGGGCACCGGCGGTTGGGTACTGGCGAGCGAGACCTGCGCGCTCGATATCGTCGGCGCCGATTTCGTGCGCGACGTGGAGCCTGGCGAGGTGGTGGTCATCAACGACCAAGGCGTGCGCAGCATCAAGCCGTTCAGCCGCGCTCGCGAACGGTTCTGCGTCTTCGAGTACATCTATTTCGCACGGCCGGACTCCGTCATGGAGGGCACGCCGGTCTACGACGCGCGCAAGGCCATCGGCGCCGAGTTGGCGCGGGAAAGCGGCGTACCGGCCGATGTGGTGGTGCCAGTCCCGGACTCCGGTGTTCCCGCAGCCATGGGTTACGCCGCGGAGAGTGGCATCCCGTTTGAGCTTGGTATCATCCGCAACCACTATGTCGGCCGCACCTTCATCGAGCCGACTGACCACATCCGCCATCTCGGCGTGAAGCTGAAGCATTCAGCGAACCGGCCCGTGCTGGCGGGAAAGCGGGTCATCCTGGTGGACGATTCCATCGTGCGCGGCACCACGAGCCGCAAGATCGTCGAGATGGTTCGTCAGGCCGGGGCACGCGAAGTGCACATGCGGATTTCCTCGCCGCCAACGACGCATTCCTGCTTCTACGGCATCGACACGCCGGAACGCGGTGAATTGCTGGCGGCACGGCACTCGGTTGAGGAAATGGCTGAGCAGATCGGTGTCGACAGCCTGGCGTTCATCTCGATCGACGGTCTGTATCGAGCGCTGGGCAAGAAGCATCGCGACCCGGCCCGACCGCACTACTGTGACGCGTGTTTCACCGGAGATTATCCGGTCACTCTGCCCGATCAGGGCGACAACGCCGAGAGGCAGTTAAGCCTGCTGGCTGAGAGCAATTGAACGCCTTGCCATCCTCCGCGCAGAGTTCCTCGCGTTGACCAAACTGACCGGCGCAGTGGCGTTGGTGACTGGTGCAAGTCGCGGCATTGGCGCCGCGACTGCGGTGGAGCTTGCAAGGCTTGGTGCGCACGTCGTTATCACCGCGCGTACCCAGGGCGGCCTGGAAGAGACTGACGATGCCGTCCGCGCTGTGGGTGGCAGCGCAACGCTGCTACCGCTGGATCTGGCCGATGGGGAGCAGATCGACGCGATCGGGCCAAGCATCTTCCAGCGCTTCGGCCGGCTTGATGTGCTGGTACATGCGGCAGGCGCACTTGGCCGGCTGACCCCCGTCTCACACATCCTGCCTAATGACTGGCATGCGGCGCTTGCGGCCAACCTCACAGCGGCTTGGCGCCTGATCCGCACCTGCGATCCTCTGCTGCGCAAGGCGGAAGCGGGCCGCGCCGTGTTCGTCACTGACGAACGCGCGCGGGCGCCGAAAGCCTACTGGGGCAGCTATGGCGCGACGAAGGCGGGCATGGAGCACCTCGTGCTGACCTGGGCCGACGAGGTGCGAATAACGCCTTTGCGCGTGAACCTGTTCGACCCTGGCCCCACGGCGACACGGCTGCGTGCCAACGCGATGCCAGGCGAAGATCCGGCCACGCTGCCGAAACCCGCGGACGTGGCGCCGAAGCTCGCCGCGCTATGCCTGCCGAGTGAGGGGCGACATGGGGTTCTGGTTCACGCCTGAGGGCGCCTGTTCCAGCCGCGTTTCGTGCCGCAGCACAAGCACGATCAGCATCGCCACGACGACGCACGCCGAGATCACCCATAGCCCCGCGGCATAGTTGCCCGTAGCATCCTTCAGTGCGCCCATAACGAACGGTCCGAAGAAGCCGGCAAGATTGCCAATGGAGTTGATGACGGCGATTCCTGCCGCCGCCGATGCACCGGAGAGGAAAGCGGTAGGAAGTGTCCAGAACACCGGCAGTACGGCGAACACGCCGAAAGCGCCGATGGACAGAAACAGCATCTTCATCACCGGATCATCGAACAGCGGCGAGACACCGATGCCGATGGCGGCCAGAGCCAAGGCAACGGCTGCATGGCCTTTGCGTTCCAGACGGCGGTCAGAGCGATAGCCGTACCACACCATGCCGATCGAACCGATGACGTACGGGATCGCGCTGACGAAGCCGGTCTGCAGGTCGGTCAGCCCGAATGCCTTGACGATCTGCGGCAGGAAATACGCGGTGCCGTAGTTCGCTGCGACCGCGCCGAAATAGACGACTGACAGCGCGAGCACCTTCGGATCGACCAATGCCTGCCAGACGCTGATGCCATGTGCGGCCTCGCGCTGACGCTGCTCCTCGGCCAGCCTCCGCGTGAGCCAGTCACGCTCATCCTGTCGCAGCCATGTCGCCTGCGACGGACGATCCGTCAGGTAGAACCAGGTGATGACCGAGAGGATCAGGGCAGGAACTGCCTCCATGATGAACAGCCACTGCCAGCCGCGCAGCCCACCGAAGCCGTGCATCTGCAACAAGGCACCGGATACGGGCGCACCGAAGACAGTCGAGAGCGGGATGGCCACCATGAACCAGCCAATGATCCGTGCGCGATACACGCCGGGGAACCACAGTGTCAGATAGAAGATGATGCCGGGGAAGAAGCCTGCCTCCGCGGCGCCGAGCAGCACGCGGACGATATAAAAGCTCGTTTCGCCCTGCACGAACGCCATCGCGCCGGAAACCAGGCCCCAGGAAAACATGATCCGGGCGATCCACTTGCGCGCGCCGAAACGTTCCAGCGCAAGGTTGGACGGGACTTCGAAAACGAAATAACTGAAGAAAAAGATACCCGCGCCGAGCCCGTACGCGGTGGCGGAAAGGCCAAGGTCCTTGTTCATCGTGAGCGCCGCGAAGCTCACGTTCACCCGATCAAGGTATGCGGCGAAATAGCAGATGATCAGGAATGGGACGAGGCGCTTCCAGAGCTTGGAAATTGTGCGGCGTTCGAGTTCATCCATGTGCAGTCGTCTCGTTGCAGTTCTTTTGCGGCGGCCCTAGTGCCACTGGAAGAACATCTGCGCAACTCCTCCGCATTTACCGCTTCCGCTGCCGTCGCGAACACGTTATGAGCAGGCGATGCGCCCCGCCCTGGCCGCCGCACTTATTGTCGTTATGGGATCGCCTGCGCTGGCGCAGTCGACGCCGAGCCCTCTGACCGGCGCGGTCGCCGCTGAGGCGCCCACACAAGCGCCAGCCGACGGCGCCTCGCTGACGCATTCGGCAATGAAGGCGACCACGTTCAAGGCAGGCAGCACGGCGGTCAATCTCGCAATACTGTCCTATGCGACCGGCGGCGTTACAGGAGGCGTGGTGCTGTCGGGCTTTATGCTGGCGAGTTCCTGGCTTTGGTACACGGCCAATGACTATCTCTGGGATACTTACGATCCACCACCCGAGAAGCAATCAGGCGCTCAGGAGTTCGATGCGAGCGCAGATGCATGGCGGAATACCAAGAAGTACCTGACGTTCAAACCTGTAATCGGTTCAGTGAAGCTGCTCTCGCTGTACGTCTATACCGGGTCCGCCGCGGTCGCTGGCGTGTTTGGGACGGCAGCGATTGCGAGCAATACCGTCGTATTCTTCGTCAACAACATGGCCTGGGACTGGTACGACTGGTATTCGCGCGAGCCAGCGACTGCGGCCAGGTTGCCACAAGGCTAGGACGGAACGCGCCCTTCGAGGAAGGGTACCTCGAGCACCATCTTGTTCCAGACCTCTCCGTGCCCGACGAAACCATCCTCGCCGAAGCAGTCTCCATGATCTGCCGTGATGGTCATGTAGGTGTCGCGCGGCAGCAGCTCAAACAGCCTCGGCATGACTGAGTCGAGATAACGGATCGACTCAATCTGACGCAGGCGCATCGTGGACAGCAGCACCTCATCGTAAGTTGGGACGGTTACCACCTTGCCTTCCGCCGCGGCGCGCATCTGCGCGGCAAAGCCATGCAGATAATATGGCGAGAACCTCTCATCATACGCGCCATCATAGTACGGATAATGCGTTTCGCAGACATTGATGATGAGGTATTGCGGCTTGCTGAAGTCGAGCTTCGGCAGGACTCGTTCGAGACAGTTCTCAAACTGCCCCACTGACGTCAAATTATCCACGAAGAACCTGAACCGAGAGTCCTCCGTCAGAGGATTGGCGGACGTGATCGCGTTCAGCTCATAACCCAAGCGATGCAGTCCCGTTCGTAGATCGCGATCCTGCTTAAACGGATGGTCATCCGTCAGCCCGAGCCGCGTCTTCCAAAGTCCGAGATCGGCCAGCTCTGTCTTCTGCTGGCTTGAATCTGGGCGGCGCTCGATCCACGGCAGCCGTCCCAATGTGAACAGGATGTGGGAGGTGAATGTCCAAGTGGAAAGCGAATATGCCTGCTGTAGCCCGCCTAGTTTCGGGATGTTCTTCAGTGTCGGCCAAGCCGCAGCCATCGAGTCGAATCGACAGCTGTCGAAGACCAGTAAGACGTAGGAATTCATGCAGCCCCCAGCCCGCATTGTTCGGAAGACGGGTTGCCGGGGAAACTAGCTGGACGCCAAGCTGTATCGCAACCACAATATTCTACCTCTCCTCGGTGCTGGCGCCGGCTACATGCCGCCGGTTTCGTCGCACTGAACGAAACATCGGCCGCGACACCGGCTACGCTCCTCGCTGGGGCTTTGATGAGGCCGCGGCGGACTGGCTCGCCTGGAGCGCTTTTTCGTGACCTGATTGCCGCCCTGATTTATATGACCCCGAAACGTCGGAGAGGGGTCATGGGTCGATTGCTGCTAAGTGCAAGCGTAGCCAGTTTGCTGGCGTTTCCGGCAGTCACACGGGCCTCGGATCCCGACGGGCTGCAGCGGTTCGAGAAGCTGCTGCCCGCTTTACAGGCCGAGTTGAAGAAGGACGGCGGTACCGGCTTCCGCTACGCTCGCGGCACTGCCATCGGCAGTTCCGGTTTCGCGCTGGATGACGTCACGATCGATGTGCCGGCAGACAAGGACAAGCCGGACAGCAAGCCCAGCAAAGCCACAATCAAGCGCATCCTCGTCGAGGACCTGGACTTCGACCGCATCGAACAGGCCAGCCAGGGCAAGGCTGACACCGGACCGTATTTCGCCAAGCTGAAGGTGCAGGGCTTGGCAATCGACGGAGCGATGCAGGACCAAATGAAAGGGCTCGGTGTCCCCGATACGAG
>CAYRTL010000150.1:0-10373 GCA_964427005.1 uncultured Acetobacteraceae bacterium | reverse complement strand
TCGCGATAGATCCGCTCCACCGGAAAGTCCGCCAGATACCCATACCCGCCCAGCGTCTGAATCGCGGCCGTGCACACCGCCTCCGCCACCTCACTCGCGAACAGCTTTGCCATGCACGCCGCCTCCAGCGCCGGCCGGCCCTCCGCCTTCAGTCGCGCCGCATGCAGCGTCAACTGCCGCGCAGCCTCCAGCTTCGTCTTGGCGTCAGCCAGCCGGAACCCCACCGCCTGCAGATCCATGATGCGGCCGCCGAACGCGTGGCGCTCCTTCGCGTAACCAACCGCGTAGTCCAGCGCCGCGCGCGCCATCCCCACGCTCTGCGCGGCGATGCCGATGCGTCCGCTCTCCAGCGTGGACAGCGCGATCTTGTAGCCTTCGCCCTCGGCGCCGATACGCTGGTCCTCGGGCACTTCCATGTCCTGGAACGCCAGCGCGCAGGTCTCGGACGCCTTCTGCCCGAGCTTCTCCTCCTTCCGCACCACCACGTATCCCGGCGTCGCCTTGTCCACCACGAAGCATGAGATGCCCTTGCGTCCCGCGCTCGGATCGGTCACCGCGAACAGCACCGTGCTGCCCGGCACGCTCGCGGACGAGATGAACTGCTTGGTGCCGTTGATGATGTAGCGGTCGCCCTTCTTCACCGCCCGCGTCTTCAGGTTGGACGCATCGGAGCCTGCCTGCGGTTCGGTCAGGGCGAACGAGCCTACCGCCTCCCCAGTAGCCAGCTTGCGTAGCCACCGATCCTTCTGCGCGTCCGTGCCGTACTGGTCGAAGATGATGCACGTGGGAGAATTGTGCACGCTGACCATCGTGGAAACCGAGCCGTCGCCGGCGGCGATCTCCTCCAGCAGCAGCGCGTAGGTCACCGGGTCGATTTCCGACCCATCCCACTGCGCTGGCGTGGTCGCGCCGAACACGCCCAGTTCGCCCAGCTCGCGGATGATCTCCGGCTCGATGCAACCGGCCTTCTCGCGTGCTGCCGCGCCGGGTGCCAATCGCTCGGTGGCGAACCGCCGCACCATGTCGATGACGATTGTGTCGGTTTCGACGGGGGTGTGATCGGGCATGGCTGGCCTCCTTCAGGCGGCCACGATAGGTTCGGCCCGTGGCCGATGTCGATGTTATCGTGATCGGCGCCGGCCTCGCGGGGCTGGGCGCCGCAACAGCACTGCGTGATGCGGGGCGCAGCGCGGTGGTCCTGGAAGCTCAGGGCCGCATCGGCGGCCGCGCCTGGACGACGTATCCAGCCGAACTGGGCGGCGTGTGGTTTGACATGGGCGCGGTCTGGCTGCACAGCGCCGAGATCAATCCGCTGGTGTCGATCGCGCGAGCGGCAGGCGACAAGCTGCTGCGGTCCGACGAGTTGCGCGTGGAGCGCACGTTCGTCGGCACACGCGAGGCCACGCCGGAGGAATACGCCGACTATGCCGGCGCGTGGGACCGGTATGAGGCGAAGGCGGCGGAGATCCTCCGCACGGTCAATGATACGCCGCTCGCCGTCGTGGCGCAGGCCATGCCGGATGACCCATGGGCGGTGACGGTGGAGACCTGGGAAGGTCCCATCATCTGCTGCGCCGGCGCGGATGAGTTCAGCCTGCGCGACTGGAAGCGCAATCTGCTGTCCGGCGGCAATCTTGTGCCGGACGGCGGCATCGGTGCCTTCGTTGAGCGGCGGTTCGGCGCGGGCCTCGACATAAGGCTGAACACGCCTGTCACCCGCATCGTCTGGAATGGCCGGGGTGTTGCGGTTGAAACACCGTGTGGCGTGCTGTCGGCGCGATCCGCTATCATTACTGTATCCACGGGAGTATTGGCGGGGGGCGGCATCGCGTTCGATCCACCTCTTCCGGCCGAAACGCAGGCGGCGATCCATGCCCTGCCGTTGGGACTGGCGATCAAGGTCGCGCTGCGTGCCACCGGCCCCGATCGGCTCGACCTGCCGCTGCATTGCTCGATCGACCGGCAGGTGAGGTACAGCGGCGAACCCGCGATGGGCTTCCAATGCTGGCCCTATAAGCGTGATTACGTGCAAGGCTGGATCGGCGGTCCCATCGCGTGGGATCTGGCGCGCGCCGGCAACGCAGCGGCGCTGGACTTCGCCCTCGGCCAGTTGCGCGCTCTGTTCGGCAGCCGCGTGGACAAGCTGTTCGCCGGCGGCACGCATCTGGTGACGCGTTGGGACCAGGACCCATTCGTCCGCGGCGCGTACACCTTCGTGCGGCCCGGCGGCGCCGATGCGCGCGCCGCACTCGCGCGCCCGTTGGCCGACGGCCATCTGCTGTTCGCCGGCGAGGCCTGCCACGACGGTCTCGCCAGCACCGTCGCCGGAGCCTGGATCAGCGGAGAGGATGCGGCACGCGCCGTGGCGTGATAGTCTCCGGCCCAAACACGGGGGGCACATCATGACCATTCAGGCACTCGGCTATCTCGGCATCGGCACGGAAAAGCTGGACGACTGGACGGACTTCGCGACCAACTGGCTGGGCATGCAGCCGGTGGATCGCGGCGCCGGTGTCCGCGCCTTCCGCATGGACGACAGGAAGCAGCGGCTGGTGATCGACCGCGCCCTGCCGGAAGGGCAACGCTACTTTGGCTGGGAAATGGCAGACGCCGCTGCGCTCGATGCGTTGGCGGGGCGGCTGGAAGGTGCCGGTGTCGCGGTCAAGCGCGAACCGGCAGCGTTGGCCGACCAACGTTTTGTCACCGGGCTGATCTCGTTCACTGATCCGTTCGGCAACCGGCTGGAGGCATTCCATGGCGCCCAGGTTGCCGACAAGCCGTTCACTCCCGGGCGCTCCATTTCAGGCTTCCGCACCGGGCCTCTCGGCATGGGCCATGCGGTGTTGATGGTGCCGAGTGCCGATACCGCGCTGGCGTTCTATCGCGATCTGCTCGGCTTCCGCATCAGCGACTTCATCCGCAAGCCGCTGACCGCGTATTTCCTGCACGTCAACCCGCGGCATCACAGCCTGGCGCTGTTCGAAGGTCCGCATAGCGGCATGCACCACCTGATGGTGGAGCTGTATTCGTTCGATGATGTCGGACAGGGCTACGACATCGCACTGGGTGACAAGGAGCGCATCGTGGCGACGCTCGGTCGGCATCCGAATGACCTCGTTACCTCGTTCTACGTGCGCACGCCGTCGGACATCCTGGTTGAGTATGGCTGGGGCGGCGTCGAGGTGGACGATGCGACCTGGCAACCATCGGAGATGATGACAGTCGCGAGCTATTGGGGTCACCACGGGCTGTTCGATGCGATCGGTGGTGGACCGCCGATGCCATCGCTGATGGGACAGCACGCGCCGGTGCAGGTGATGGAAGGCAACTATCACCGCATGACCGGCGTCTGCCCGTGGTGGGATGCAGTGAGCGGACGAGGGTAGTCCGCTCCTAGCTCCCGATATTGACCACCAGAACGCGGCGGTTGCGCGCTTCGGGGGTCTGGTCCGGCGTCGGCACGGCCAGTCCCTCCTCACCCATTCCCACCGGTTCCAGTCGCGCGCGGTCCACATGGAACCGCTGCGTCAGGTATTCAGCGACAGCGATCGCGCGCCGGTCCGACAGCGCCTTGTTGCGGTCGCGCGAACCGACCGTGTCGGTGTGTCCCTCGACGCGGAACCGGTACGGCGCGAGCGTCGGATCGGTCAGCGCGCGGCCCAGATCGTCCAGCGTCTGCACCGCGGCCGGCGTGAGGTCAGCCGAGTTGGTGGCGAACAGCACGTTCAGGCTGACGGCGGGCGCCGAAGCTGGCTGCTGCCCGACGCGGATGCCGCGCGTGGCGGGTCCGCCAGGGGTGGGGCTGAGCGAACGTACCATTTCTTCCACGCTCGGATTGTTCTGTGCCCAGGCGGGTGTGGTGCCCAAGGCTCCGAGCACGGCAACCAACGCCATTGTCGAACGAAGGAAAGGCAACTGCATGGCGAGACTCCGTTCCGATCAACTGCCGATATTGACAACCTGTACGCGGCGGTTCCGCGGTTCTGGGGTCTGATCAGGTGTCGGGATCAACAGGCCATTTTCGCCCATTCCGACTGCCTGCACCCGATTGGGATCGACGCGAAAATTCGTCGCGAGATAATCCACGACGGCTGCGGCGCGGCGTTCCGACAGCTCCTTGTTGTATTCGCGTGTGCCGACAGTATCGGTGTGTCCCTCGATGCGGAAGCGGTAGGAAGCCAGCGTCTGATCGCTCAGTGCCCGGCCAAGATTGTCGAGGGCGCGCCGCGCATCCGGGGTCAGTTCCGACGAACCGGTCGGGAAATTGACGGTGAGGCTGACGGATGGCGCCGAAGCAGGCGTTTGGCTTGCATGCGTCGCACCAGGTGCGATGCGGATGCCGCGCGTTGCGCCGGAGGCACTCGTGGGCGTCAGCGACTTGATGATCTGCTCGGGGCTGGGGCTGCTCTGGGCCGAACCTGTCGCCGGCAGGAGAACTTGGCCTGCCAGCAAGGCCAGGGCAGCGAAGACGGCGTTGACGCGCATGACGGCCTCCTCGGTCATGTCGCTATAGCACAAAGCAGCCTGCTGAAGATCTGGGGGATGTAGTCGGTGACAATCCGCCAATTTTCATCGTGCGGAGCCGCTCCGTACACCTCCCGCGCGCAACGGGCCCGCGCGGCGGGCGAGGTGTATTGGCTATCCATTCCCCCCGACGGCGGCCAGTTCGGTCTGCACCAGTTCGCCTGGCTTGCCCTCCTGGCGCGACATCAGGATATGGCGGTCGTGGAAGGCCGCGACCGACGGCCGATGCGCGATGGACACCATCGTCGTGTTCGGCAGCCGCTCCTTGAGCGTGCGATACAGCTCCGCCTCGGCTTCCGGATCCAGGCTGGCGGTGGCCTCGTCCAGGAACAGCCAGTCCGGCTTGACGAGCAGCGCACGCGCCAGGGCGACGCGCTGCTGTTCACCGCCGGAAAGTTGCTGTGCCCATGGTTCGTCGTGATCAAGGCGAGGGATCAGGTGCGCCAGGCCCGCATCGGACAGTGCCTGCGCGATTTCCTCGCGCGTGTGGGCACTCGGCGGATCGGGATAGGTCACCACGTGACGCAGCGACCCGAGTGGAATGTAGGGTCGCTGCGGCAGGAACAGGCAGCGCTCCACGGGACGCACTACGCGCCCCTGGCCGAACGGCCAGATGCCAGCGAGAGCCCGAAACAGCGTGGACTTGCCGGAGCCCGAGCGACCGGTGATCACCACGGAATGCCCGCGCTCGAGCACCATATCGGCGTCGGCCAGCAGCTTTGCCCCATTCGGCAGCTCGATGCTGGCATCCCGCAATTGCACAGAACTGCCGGGCGCGTCGGCCAGTGTGATTCCCGTGCCGAAGGCAGCGCGCGCCGCGACCACCGCGCGGTGGAACGTGGTCAGTCGTTCGACAATGGCGTGCCATTGCGCCAGGTCCGGGTACCGGCTGATGAACCACGACAACGCGTCCTGCACTCGTCCGAAAGCGCCGGCCGTTTGGGTCAGTCCACCCAAGGGAATCTGCCCGGAAAAATAACGCGGGGCCGCCACCAGGAACGGGAACACCACCGCCACCTGCTCGTAACCCGCAGTCAGCGCGTTCAGCATCTTGGTCCGCTGCATGATCGCCCACCAGTTGCCGATCACGCTGCCAAAGCGATGGCGCAGCGTCTCCTTCTCCTCGCCCTCGCCGGAATAGAGCGCGATGCCTTCGGTGTTCTCCCGAACGCGTACCAGGCTGTAGCGGAAATCGGCCTCGACGCGCTGTTGGCGGAAACGCAAGGAGGCAAGCGGGCGGCCTACCAGGTGAGTAAGCCAGGTGCCGACGATGGCGTACGCCAGCGCGACCCAGACCATGTAGCCGGGGATCGCGATTCCAAACAGCGTGATCGTGCCGGACAGCGACCACAAAATGCCAAGGAAGCTGACCAGCGTGACGATGTTGGCGAGCAGGCTGATGCCGAGTGTAAGCGTGTTATCGACGTAATCACGGATGTCTTCAGCAATGCGCTGATCGGGGTTGTCGGTGCCGACCGCGGCGCGGTCGGTGGTCAGGCTGATGCGGTAATAGGCGCGATCGGCCAGCCATTCATCGAGGAAGCGCACGGTGAGCCACCGGCGCCAGCGGATCTGCAGCCACTGCGAGAGATAGGTGAAATAGACCGCCACCAGGATGTACACTGCGGCGATTTCGCAGAACCCAGGCATGAAGCCACTCGGCGTTCGCCGGTAAACGAACAGCAGCTCGAAGAAGGCGCCGAAATCCTTGTCCTGTAGCGAATTGAAGAACTCGCGGTTCCAGAAGCTGAGAATGACCGTCATGCCTACCAACAGCAGGCGCAGCGTCAGGATCGAGACCAAAAGCCCCCAGGCAGACCATTTCTCCTCGGAGCGGTAATAGGGTCTGGCCAGCCGCCAAGCGTCTCTGATGAAAGGTTTGATGCCACGCATATAAAACTATCTCTCGCCAGTTCTCAGCGAGAACGATAAGCCACTCTCGCGGATAGCAGCTATTACCTGTTCCCCACCAGGTTTGTCAGCTCCTGTGGGCGTTCTGAACTTTGCGAGAACCATACAATTCTTTCACAATCCGCCGGTCATGCTTCCTTGACGATGCCATCCGCTGCCAGTGCAGCGATCCGGTCCGCGGAATAGCCGACTTCGTTCAGCACCTGGCGTGTGTGCTGGCCAAGACTTGGCGCCGGATGGCGCAGCTTCCCTGGCGTTGACGACAGGCGCGGGATCACATTGTGCATCAGCACCGACCCTGCCTCTGTGTCCGGCGCTTCGACGATGACGCCGCGTTCCTGGATGTGCTCATCCGCCACGAGCTGATCGATCTCATAGACCGGGTTGGCGGTCACCTCGGCCGCCTGGAACACCGCCATGTTCTCGTCCAGCGTGCGCTCGGCGATGAATGCGGCGACTGCGCCATCGCATTCTTCGATGTTCCGTACGCGATCCGTGTTCGTGCGGAACCGTGGATCGTCGATCATCTCGGGCCGGCCGATCGCTCGAAATACGCGTTCCGCCATTGCCTGGATCGATGCGGAGATCGCGATGAAGCGGCCATCCTTCGTCGCATAGACATTCCGCGGCGAGGTGGTCAGGGATCGGCTGCCGGTACGTTGCGGCTTCTCGCCTGAGACGCGATGGATCGCTGCGTCGGGGCCGAGGATGGAGATGATCGGATCCAACAGCGGCAGATCGATGATCTGGCCTTTGCCGCCGCGTTCGACGACACGCAGCGCGATCATCACGGCATAGGCGCCGTACAAACCCGCTACCATGTCGGCGAGCGCCAGCGGCGGCAGCACCGGCGGACGATCGCCGAAGCCGTTCTTGGCGGCGAAGCCGGACATTGCTTCCACCAGCGTGCCGAAGCCCGGCCGATCGCGATATGGACCGTCCTGGCCGAAGCCAGTGATGCGCACGATGATCAGCCCCGGGTTGCGCGCATGCAGAACATCAGGACCGATGCCCATCTCCTCCAGTGTGCCAGGCCGATAGTTCTCGATCAGCACATGGCTGCGCGCAGCGACATCGAGCAATACATCGCGGCCGGCCTGCGGCCGCAAATTCAGCGCCAGGCTCTTCTTATTTCGTGCGTAGACCTTCCAGTACAGCGACAGTCCTTTCACGCGCCATGCGCGTAGTGGATCGCCGGTCCGCGGATCCTCGATCTTGATCACTTCGGCGCCCTGATCGGCAAGCTGCAGACTCAGCATGTTGCCCGCCACCAGGCGCGACATGTCGATGACGCGCACACCATCGAGCGGTGCAGGAGCGTTCGGTTCGAAGTCGATGTGCCGGATCATTGCGTGCCCTTCAGGATGCGCTACTCTGGTTCCAGACGCAGGTGGCCCGCAACCCCCGGAGCAAGTCCGAGGGCGAAGGGCTGAAACGGGAAAGCTACGATCCTCGGTTCAAGCCGAGGGCAAGGCTGCTGCCCCCGCAACTGTGCGCGGCGAACTGGTCTCCAGCGTGCCATTGCCGCACGGCGAGAAGGCGGAGACCGGTGAAGACCCGCGAGCCAGGAGACCGGCCGGCGTCGAGACTGCACGCGTGCCTCGGGCGGGGTGTACCGGTGCGGCGGGGGTGAACCCGTAGGCGGGCTGTCGTTTCTCAAACGATGGAGGACCCGCCATGCGCAGGTTCATAGAAGCGCTGGATACCGCGTCATGCCGGGGCTTGGCCCGGGCATCCACGTCTTTCGTGCCCGAAGTAAAGACGTGGATGGAGTGGCCAAGCCCCGCCATGACGTTGAAAGCACGCCAGTGCGTCATGGGCGCTCTTGCTTTCGTCGCGATGACGATAAGTGCGGCTCTCGCACAGGAGCTGAGTCGCGAAATCGTGGTGACTGCGACGCGTATTCCAACACCGGTGCTCGACATTCCCGCCGGCGTCACGGTCATCGACCGGCAGACCATCGAGCAGCGTGGATACACGACGTTGACCGACGCGCTCTCTGCTGTTCCAGGCATTCGTGTGAGCCAGTCGGGCGGGCCTGGAGGCAATGCCAGCGTGTTCGTTCGCGGCACCAATTCCAACCAGGTGCTTGTGCTGCGTGACGGGATGCCGCTGAACGACGCTTCCGATTCCTCCGGTGCATTCAACTTCGGTGTCGATACGCTGGCGGATGTTGAGCGCATTGAGGTGATCCGTGGCCCGATGGCAGCGCTCTACGGCTCTGGCGCGATCGGTGGGGTGATCAATCTGATTTCGCGGCGGGGCCACGAATCCGGCCTCCATGTCACGGGCGAACTGGCCGGCGGCTATCCGAAGCAGATCGAAGGCAACATGAATGCGTCGGGTGTCGAAGGCCCCTTGGACTACTCGGCAACGATTGAGGGGCAGTCCCTGCGCGGCTACGACACCACGCCGCAGCGCATGTCGATCTACACCGGCGTGCCCCAGGGCTTCCATGCGGTGGTCGGCACAGTCAATCTTGGGTACACACCAATCGATGGTACCCGCCTCTCATTGTTTCTGCGCGCGCGCGGTGCGGAGTTCGGCTTCAATGCTCTCGGGAGCCCCACCTTCGACAACAGCAACTCGACAGGGTCGGACGATTCGCTGCTGGGTCGCATCGGCATCAGCTCGAAGCTGTTCAACGGCACCTATGAGACTAACGCGTTCGTCGGGCGCTTGCAGAGCGACAGGCATTACACCGAGTCGCTCAATCCGCTCGATCCAAACCTGCAAAGCAACGATTCGCGCTACCACTCGTATCGCACCGATGTGCAGTGGAACAACACTGTCCATCTTTCGGATCTGATGGACGTCCGGGCGCTGACAGCAACCGACCTGACGTTCGGCTACGAGCACACAGCGGACAACATAAACACAAAGGTGAGCCAGTCCTTCGCAGGTTCGCCGTTCCAGCAATCCGCCAAAGCGTCGATGACCGACGACGCTTTGTATGCCGGACTGCAGACCACGCTGTTGCAGCGGCTGACGCTCACAGGGCAGATCCGGCAGGATTGGGTCGCCGGCAACGCGCCGTTCACCTGGCGCCTTGGTGCGGTGCTGGACGTGCCGGAGGTCGCGACCCGCATCAAGGCGGCGTATGGTACAGCGTTCCGTGCACCGTCGCTGTTCGACCGCTTTGGCGTGGACTCGTTCGGCTATGTCGGCAATCCCAATCTGAAGCCGGAACGCGCCAATGGCTGGGAGGTCGGCTTCACCACTACATTTGACGCCTTTGCGCGTCCTGGCCTTCTCAACTTCGGTGCAACATATTTCAACGAGCAGGTGCAGAACCTCATCGTCGCGCAGTTCGTGCCGGTTAACACTGCTGTGAACGTCGGCTCAGCGCATCTGCAAGGCGTGGAGACGGAGCTGACCTTGCGGCCTGCTGCCTGGTTGGCGCTGCAGGCCAGCTACACCTTCACTGACGCGCAGAACGCTGACACCGGCAGCCGCCTGTTGCGAAGGCCGCAGAACACCGCGGCGCTGGATGCGACGATTACCCCGCTACCCGGTCTGGTCATCGCACCAGAACTGCTGATCACCGGAACGTTCCAGGATTTCCTCGTGGACAACGGTGGCAATCCCACGAGCATCATTGCGTCTTCGCCACATGGAATGATCGCCAATCTGACCATCACCTATGATGTCGCGCCACGCGTGCAGTTATTTGCGAACGGCCGGAACCTCTTCTACTCGAAGTTCGAGCCGGTGAATGGCTATCAGACGCCGGGCCCTTCGTTCTTTGCTGGCGTTCGTGTGAGGTTGTAAGCACCGACTCGTGATGTGTACGCCATCAATCCGCCACGCCGCTTCACCATTGTAGTGTGGATTGTTGACGGGAAATCGAGGTTGGCCATGCGCGGAATATTGCTCTGGGCGCTCGGGATTCCGATCCCGATTATTATCCTGCTCTATCTGTTCCACGTCATCTGAGA
>CAYRTL010000149.1:0-10482 GCA_964427005.1 uncultured Acetobacteraceae bacterium | reverse complement strand
AGAACGGCAGCTTCCCAAGCTGCATACGAGGGTTCGATTCCCTTCACCCGCTCCAGCAATGCAGCGAGTCCAATGCCCGGCAAGCTGACCATTGCGGCGCTGCGCCGCCACGCTGTTGTCCATTCTCTGCTGCCTCAAACGACATTGGCACGCGCCATTGCCGCGGCTGGATTCGTGCAGGCGGATCCCATCCGTGCGCCGGCACGTGCGCAGGACCTGATGCTACGGCATAGGGTGGCGAACTATCGGGTGGGTGATCTGGAACGGCGCTTCGCCCGCCTCGGTCTGGAGGAGGATTTCCTCTACGCTTACGGCTTCATGCCGAAAGAGACGCACCGGCTGCTGCATCCGCGTCCAGACGCGGCGCGTTCCGGTTATTGGCAGGTGCCGAGTGATCTCGCGGCTGATGTGCTGGCCTTCGTGCGTGAGCAGGGCCCGACGCATCCGGCCGATCTGGAACAGCGGTTCGGACGCGAGCGGGCGATCAACGGCTGGGGCAGCTTCTCCAAGGCGACAACCCGCGCGCTGCAGAGCCTGCATTATCATGGCCTGTTGCGCGTTGCGTATCGGCGCGACGGCATTCGTATCTACGAGGCAGCGCCGGCGTATCCCGAAACATTGTCACCCGAGGAGCGCAGCCGGCAGATCATGTTGCGGGTAGTCAGCCTACTGGCGCCGATAGCGGAAGCGGGACTGACCTCGACGTTGGCGCTACTTGGCCGTGGCGCGCCCGGGCTGGGCGGCTGGCGGCAGCCTCTTGCGGCGCTGCTCGCGTCAGGCGAACTCGAGAGCGGCGAGGTCGATGGCGAGCGCTACTTCTGGCCTGCTAATGCCCGCGGACGGCGCGGCATTGCTGATGCCGTGCGGCTGCTGGCGCCATTCGATCCGATCGTGTGGGAGCGGCGGCGCTTCGAGCATCTCTGGGGCTGGAACTACCGCTTCGAGGCCTACACCAAACCCGAGCAGCGCCGGTTCGGCTATTACGCGATGCCAGTGCTGTGGGGCTATGACATCATCGGTTGGGCGAATGTCAGCATGCGCGGCAGTCGCCTCGATGCCAGGCTCGGCTATGTCGAGAGACCGCCAAAGGACCCGGCATTCCGGCGTGGCCTGGACGCCGAACTGGCAGCGATGGAGAGTTTCCTGACAAAGCCAGGAGCCGAGTGATGCCGCCAAAGGTCGGATATCTGCTGCCGACGCGCGAGCAGATCATGGAAGGGCGATCGGATACCGCTTCACTGCTGAAGCTCGCATCGCGCGCGGAAGCGCTTGGCTATGATTCGATATGGGTCGGGGATTCGGTGCTGGCGCGGCCGCGGCATGATCCGCTGACTTTGCTCGCGGGTGTGGCCGGACGCGTGCCACGCGTGGCTCTCGGCACCGCGGTGTTGCTGCCGGCGCTGCGCAATCCCGTCCTGCTGGCGCATCAGGTCGCGACGCTGGATCAGGTGTCGGAAGGCCGGTTCATCCTGGGCGTCGGCATTGCGCGTGATGTCCCGAACATTCGTGCCGAATTCTCCGCCTGCGGCGTGCCTTTCGAGAAGCGCGTCGGACGCATGATGGAAGGATTGCGACTATGCCGCGCGCTATGGAGTGGTGAGAAGGTGGACTGGGATGGGCGCTGGCCGATCAGCGGCGGCATGCTGGCGCCGGTGCCGCATCGCCCCGGTGGTCCACCCATATGGGTCGGCGGTAATACGCCCGCGAGCCTGGAGCGCGTCGGCAAATGGTTCGACGGCTGGTTCCCCAACGCACCCACGGCAGCGGAATTTGCCGAGCAGTGGAGCAAGGTCCAGACGATTGCCCGCGAAGCTAATCGCGATCCCACCCGTTTGGCGGCGGCGATGTATCTCACGCTCACTGTCGATGACGACGCCGATCGAGCCGCCAAGAAAATGGACGCCTTTCTCGAGGGATATTATGGCGCGCCAGCCGCAGCTCTGCGGCGGCGGCAGGCGGTTTACTCAGGCGCTGTCTCAGGCGTCGCCGAGTGGCTCGATGGCTACGTCCGTGCCGGGGCGACCGATCTTGTCCTGCGCTTCGCGGGGGAACACGAGCGGCATCTCAATGCAATGGCTGAGGTGCGTGCGAAGCTGGGATGGTGAGAAGTGCGGGTAGCGGCGAGACGCATGACCGGCGTATATTTGTCTGATCGCAATTCGCGACAGGAGGCGTCCACATGAGCGACAGCGTTCAGTCCAATCCATCCGTCGCCGTCACACCGGCCGGCCTCAATCACGTCGTGCTGAACGTCCGGGACATCGAGGCATCGCACCGGTTCTGGACGGAGATGCTAGGCTTCCGCCATGTCGGCGAGGTCCCGCCGCGTCTTGGCGGCGTACAGCGCGGCGCCATGCGCTTCTACAGCGGCGTCCGCGACGGCAAGATGCATCATCATGACGTCGCACTGGTTGATACGCCGAACATGGTGTTGCCGGACGGACCTAACCCGATCGGCCATGTCGCCATCGCATTACCGGACCGCGAGTCATGGCTGCGACAGCTCGCGTTCCTGCAAAGCCGAGGCGTGGCATTCGAGCGGCGGGTCGAGCATGGGATGACACACAGCGTCTATATCCGCGATCCGAATGGCTACAGCGTCGAATTGCTGTACGAGTTACCGCGAGAGACGTGGGAAGGCGACATCAACTCCGCACTGAACCACTATGTGGCACTGCCGATTGAAGGCGAAGCGGCGCTGGAGGATCGTGCGGAGTACCCGGCGTTCGGCCGCTGATTCACGCTCGCTTACCGCGGCAGGATATGGAAGCCGGCTTCCTCTGCCATGGCCCGCAGATTGCGATAGCCCATCCGCGCATAAGTGAGCGGATGGGCTTTGCGCGGATCCTGCTCGGCTTCGACCACCAGCCATCCCGCATACCCAGCATCCCGTAGTAACCGCAGCAGCGGCATGAACGCGATGCAGCCGTCGCCGGGAACGGTGAACACGCCTTCCAGCACCGCGTCCATGAAACTCATATCCGTGGACAGCGCTCGATCAAGCACGGTGCGCCGCACGTCCTTGCAATGCACGTGAACCACGCGCGCGATGTGACGCCCCAACATCGCGGCAGGATCGCCGCCGGCGAACGGGCAGTGCCCGCTGTCGAACAACAATCCCGCGGGCTCGCCGGTCGATCCCATCAGCCGATCGATGTCTGATTCGCTTTCGACGATGGTGCCCATGTGGTGGTGAAACGCCATCCGCACCCCGAACGCCGCCATCCGCTCCGCCAGCTCGGTCACTTTGCGGCCGTAGGCAGCCCAGTCGTCATCAGCAAGCTTGGGACGCTGCGAGATCGGTGGGAAGCCTCGGCGGCCCGACGTATCAGCATAGACGACGACTTTGCAGCCTAGATCACGCAGCAGCGTCAGATGCGGGCCCATGGCGTCGAATTCCTCGGCCACGCTACGCTCGAAGATGCGGCCGTCATACCAGCCGGACACCAGCTTCAGATGGTGCCGCGCCAGGATGGGCCCAAGCTGACTGGATATGCGGGGGAACTTGCCGCCAAGCTCGGTGCCGCTGTAACCAGCTTCACGCGTTTCGGCCAGGCACGTCTCCAGAGGAATGTCGCCGCCGAGTTCCGGCATGTCGTCATTGGTCCAGGTGATCGGATTGATGCCTATCTCGACCGCCATGCTCTTACTCCAAACGTCTCCTTGTCATGCGCCCGGCTCACACCGATGTTGGCCGATTGCGTGGCAGACGATCACGATGGGCCGCCACAATCGCCTGACACAACGCTATGTCGCGCAGGGCATCTTCCGCCGATGTCACGGGTGCGCGTCCAGTGGTGACGCACTCGTGGAAATGCAGCAGCTCTCGCTTGAAGCTCTCGTCATAGGAGGCAACCTCCTCGGTGCGCCATCCACGCGCCGTATCCGCCTCGCCCGCTTCGGTGGTGAGAATTGTCGGCATACTGCGCAAGAAGGGTGAAGGAAATGACAGCGTCAGCCTTCGGTCGAGCGCGTAGAACGCAAACTCCATCTGGTAACGCGCCATTCCTGGCAGATCGACCCAGCTCACGATGCACTGCGTATCGCCAAAGCACAGGATGACGGTCAGGCCATGCTCGCGGATATCCGCGAACTCAAGCCTCTCGGGTTCGCCCAGCACCCCACGGATCGCATTGAACTCGTGCACCATTGAGTCAAGCAGCACCAAATGATAGGCCCGGCGGGACAGCGGGTCGGCCTCGCCGATAGCCGCGGTGATGCGTGCGGCATTGTCGGCCGCGAAACGCGCCGCCACCTCCGCCGACATTGCGGCTGCCGTGTGCAGGCGATAATGCGTGACATAAGGTTGAAACGGCGACTCAAGTGTTGTCACACGTACGAGCCGCAAGTCGCGCAGGGTCTTCGATTCATCCAGCAAGTGCTGGTATGCGGGATCGTAGCGCTTGTTGTAGGCGACCATAAGCGTAGTGCCGGCGCGTTTGGCCGCATCGATCATCGCGCGGCCCTCAACGACGGAGAAGCACATCGGCTTCTCAACCAACACGTGCTTGCCTGCTTCTGCCGCGGCGATGGCCATAGGCGCGTGACTGCCAGAGGTCAGAATCAGTACCGCATCGACATCCGTTACAAGTACCTCCGACCATTTGCCGCAAACCCGCCGCACGCCGTAGTCGCGCGCGCACGCGTCGCGCATCGTCGCCGATATGTCGCACAGCACCGCGATTTCAAACTGCTCGGCAAGTTCCCGCAGATAGTGCAGGTGCATCACCTGAGCGATCAGCCCGCAGCCGATGACGCCAACCTTGAGCCGCTGCGTCATTCGTTGGGGGCCAGCACGATCTTCATAGCGTCCCGCAGGTGACATTCGTGCCGAGAACATAGACCACCGCGCCTGGTTCGGGCTCCGGTGGCGGAAATTCATGCACGCGAATGCGGCGGGGACATTCGGTCACTGCTGTGCGAACACTGGTCATGCGTTCGGTATAATCCAGGCATCCGCGGGACGAAACCACACCGCTACCCCTTCGCCTTCACACCAGGCGGCGCTTCCGTCATTGACTGCTTCCGCGAGCAATTGCGTACCGTCCGGAAGGCGCAGACGCAGTTCGAGTCGCGCCCCCAGGTATACTTTGCGTTCGACGTGCGCCGGCCAGGAGCGAACATCGGACGGAGCATCTCCAGCATGACCCAGCTTCAGACGCTCGGGCCGTATGACAACAGTACCTTCGCGACCTTCGACCAGATTAGCAGCACCGATGAATTGCGCGACGAAGCGCGTGGCAGGCCGTTCGTAGATATCGCCAGGTGTGCCGATCTGCTCGATGCGCCCTTCGCGCATGACCGCGATGCGATCCGACATGGTGAGCGCCTCACCCTGGTCGTGCGTGACGAATACGGTCGCTATCCCCAGCCGTCGCTGCAAGCTGGAAATCTCCATTCGCATTTCCTCGCGCAGCTTGAGGTCCAGGTTGGACAGTGGTTCATCGAGCAACAGCATCGCTGGGTGGACCACCAGCGCTCGTGCCAGGGCGACGCGCTGTCGCTGGCCGCCGGAAAGCTGCGACGGCCGCCGTTCGCCAAGCCCGGTCAGCTGCACGAGATCGAGCGCGTCGGCAACGCGTCGACCAATCTCGGCGCGCGGGACTCGACGCATGCGCAGGCCGAAGCCGACATTCTCCCCGACTGACATATGCGGAAACAGTGCGTAGTCCTGGAACACCAGCCCGAGATCGCGACGGAATGGCGGCAGCGCCTCCACTGATTGGCCTTGCAGCCTGATGCTGCCTGAATCCGGTATGATAAACCCGGCAATCATGTTCAGCGTCGTAGTCTTGCCGCACCCACTCGGACCAAGCAGCGTTACGAATTCGCCAGGCATCACTGTAAGATCGATTGCATCCACTGCTGCCATTGAACCAAAGCGCTTAGTCAGGGCGGCAATCTGCAAGGCCGGTTCAGCCATGCCCAGTCTCCTGGTAGAGGAAATCGCCAATACCCACGTAGCGACCGAACAGCGCCACCAGTGCAAGCGGAATCAGCATGGAAAGGATGGAGACCGCAGCCAGCGTCGGAGCGAACCCGAAATCTAGGAATGCTAGGATCGCCACAGTCAGCGGCCGTTCGCCAGGCCGCGCGACGAACAGCGACAGGTTCACATCGTCGAAGCTGTGAACGAACGCGAAGATCATGCCGGCCACCACACCGGGTGCCGCAAGCGGCAGTGTGACGTGACGCAACACGGCGAACGGCGTCGCGCCAAGGCTGGCAGCGGCTGCCTCTACGCTGCCCGGCATTGCCGCGAGACTGATTGCGACGGTGCGGACGGAGAATGGCAGGCAGATCACGACGTGACCGATCAGCAGTGCCCAGAATCCCATCCAGCTCCCCAGGCCGATAAGCGACAGGAATTGCAAGAGTGCGATGCCAGTGACCAAACTAGGCAGGATCAGCGGCCCCAGCGTGATTGCGTGGACCAGCGACTTGCCTGGGAACTCATAGCGCTGGAAGGCGAACGCCAGCGGGATGCCGAAAACCGCGGAAATCAAGGCTACCAAAGTCGCCAGTTCCAGACTGAACAGCAGCGGCTGCGACCATTGGGGACCGAACGCCTCGCCCCACCACTGCAATGAGAAGCCACGTGGCGGGAAATACGAACGATTCTCCCGGTTGAATGCGACGGACGCCGTGATCAGGATCGGCCCAAGCACGAACACATAGATGCCGGCAACGGCAACCTTCAGGGCGGACCAGGGGGCATGTCTCGTCACTGCGCCGACTCCCGCTTGCCGATGACGTTCGTGAGCAGCAGCAGAGCCATCGCGCTGACCAGCAGGATCGCGCCCATCGCTGATCCGAGCGACCAGTCCAGCAGCTCCAGCATGAAGCGGCGGATCATCGTCGCCATCACTTCCGTTGTTGGTCCGCCAAGGATCGCTGGCGTTGCGTAGGCGCTCATCGCGATGGCGAAGGTCAGCAGGAAGCCCCCGGCAATGCCCGGCGCGCTGAGCGGCAAAGTAACAGCGAAGAACGTGCGCAACCGATTGGCCCCAAGGCTGAGGGCAGCGCGTTCAAGGCTCGGATTCAAACCATTCAGCGACGCCATGATGGTCAGCACGCCGTAGGGCAGCAGCGCATGTGCAAGTCCGAGGATGATGGCAGCCGTTGAAGGCAGCATGATCAGGGGCTGTTCGGTCACACCAAGCGATCGCAGCACGACATTCAGCGCGCCCTCGCGATTCAGCACCACCCACCAGCCATAGGTGCGCACGATAACGCTAGCGAGCAGTGGCGCCAGCGAAAGCGCGATGAGCAGGTTCTTCCATCGGCTGGTGGTGCGCACGAGGAAATAGGCCAGCGGATAGGCCAAGGCGACGACAATGGCGCCCGACGCGACGCCAACGACGAAGCTACGCAGGATCGCGCTGAGATAAAGCCGGGTAGAAAGCAAGGTGGAATAGTTGTCGAGCGTCAGATTGCCGGTCGGAATGGTGTCCTCCGACTGCACCACGCTCATCGACAACAGCACTGCCGACGGGACCACAAAGAACACCAGCAGGAATGCGGCTGGGAGGGCAATCAGGACGTAGGGGACAGTTTTGCGAAATGTTCCCCTTCCGCCAGGCACTCTCAGCTCATGATCTCCTGCCATTTGCGCGTCCATTCACTGCGCTTGCTGCCAATCACCGCGCTGTCCGGGAAATCCACACTTGCCATTTTCTGCTCGGTGACGATTTGCGTCGCTGCGTAGTCGGCGGGCCAATCGGTGATATCTGGACGACCAGGGCTGGTGTGATATGCCAGATGAAAAGCACGCTGGATGTCGGGTTCAAGCCGAAAATTGATGAACTCGAAGGCAAGTTTCTTATTCGCCGCACCGACCGGCACGCAAGCGCAGTTCGCTAAGCCAATTGTTCCTTCCTTCGGGATGGTGAAATCGACGGGATAGTTGCGTGAGACATAATATCCGGAGCGGGCACTCCAGAACGGAGCAAGCCAGACCTGATCGTTCTCGAAATACGGCGCGGCGGCGTCGGATGCCATGAGGCTGACGCCGACCCAGGGCTTCTGTGCCTGCAACAACTCCCAGGCGGGCTGCATGTTATCGACACCCCCGCCCTTCAACTTTGCCGCCATGATCAGGGCATAGACAGAAAGCAGATTGGCCGGCTCGAAGGCGATCAGGTGACCCTTGACCTTATCGCCATATGCCGGACCCGGATCCCAGTAGTTCGCCCAGGATATAGGCTTCTCCAGGTGCGTCTTGTTCCACAGTAGGGCCAAATACTGATAGCTGTGCACCACGCCCGTCGGCGGAATGATCGTGTGGCTCTTCTGCCAAATATGCTTGAGGTTTGGCACCTCGGCCTCGCTGATCGCTTCGAGCAGCTTCTCCTTCTGGCCGAGGATCACCTCTGGAGGTGTCAGTTCCGCGGCGACGTCGAAACCGGGTGCCCCTCGCGAGGCACGGATCTTCGCATAGTTCTGTGCCGCGGTCCCGGTGTTGTCGTACGTGATCTTGACTCCGAACTTCTTCTCGAACGGCTCAATCGTCGTGCGGGTGATGATCTCCTGGAATTCCGCGCCGTAGCCGTTCACCACCAGCGTGTCCGCTGCCAGCGCCGGTATGACATACGGCGCCGCCAGTGCTCCGGTCGAGGCCTGAAGCAGTCTGCGACGCGAGATTGCATTAGGCATAATCGGCTTCCCCGCTCCAATTTCGTCGCAGTATGGCGAGGCCGTTTTGCGAGATCAATTTGCCTGAGGCGGTCTCTGACCGCCAACCGGCCGCCATGCGCGACCATCCCGGTGCAGCAGCCTGTCCGCGGCGTGAGGGCCATCAGTCCCAGCGGCGTAGTTCGGAAAATGCGCCGGCGGTTCGGCCGCCCACGTATCAAGCACCGGCTGGACGACACGCCAGGTCTCTTCCACCATGTCCGCACGTTGGAACAGTGTCTGATCGCCGATCATGCAGTCATAGATCAGGGTCTCATAGCCAACATTCGGCTCGCGCGGGAACCAGTCGCGATAATTGAAGTCCATCTGCACTGCCGCAAGGTCCACGACGGGTCCCGGCCGCTTCACCTCGAACTGCAGTGAAATTCCCTCGTCCGGCTGGATCCGAATGACAAGCCAGTTGGGCGGCAGTTCATCGACATGTGTATCCTCGAACGGCGCATAGGGTGCCTGCTTGAAGCGGATGGCGACCTCAGAATAGCGACGCGACATGCGCTTCCCGGTGCGCAGGTAGAACGGCACGCCGGCCCAGCGCCAGTTGTCGATGATCAATTTCATGGCGACGAAGGTTTCGGTATTGGAATTCGGCGAAACATCGGGTTCCTGGCGATAACCAGGAACCTTGGCGCCGAGGACGACGCCCGGTCCGTACTGTCCCCGCACCGCATCTTCTTCCTGCAACGTGCACAGGGCCGTAAATACGTCGGCCTTCCGGTTACGCACCGAGCGCGCGTCGAAACCAGCGGGAGGCTCCATAGCCACCATTGCCAGCAACTGGAAGACATGGTTCGGCACCATGTCGCGTAGCGCACCAGTGAGTTCGTAGAATTTGCCGCGATGCTCCACGCCCACTGTCTCGGCAACTGTGATCTGCACGTGGTCGATGCGGTCGCGGTTCCAGATCGGTTCGAACAGGCCATTGGCGAAGCGGAAGGCCATGATGTTCTGCACCGTCTCCTTCCCGAGGAAGTGGTCGATGCGGAAGATCTGCTCCTCGCGCAGCACGCGGCGAATGCGCGTGTTCAGTTCGCGCGCCGATTCGAGGCTATGGCCGAACGGCTTCTCGATTACTATGCGCCGCCAGTGCTGTGGCTGGCCATTGCGCGGCTCCTCGTCCACCAGGCCAGCATGGCCGAGTTGCTCAACGATCGGGCCAAAGAACCGGTCGGCCACGGCGAGGTAGAAGAGGCAGTTTCCTCCAGTCTGCCATTCGCGAGCGACTTCGTGCAGGTGCAGCCGCAACTTCTCGAACAACTCGCGGTCGCTGAAGTCACCCCGCACATAGGACACAGCGCCGGTGAGACGCTGCCAGACTGCCTCGTCAACTGCCTCGATGCGGTTCTCGCTATTCGGATTACCGACGAAGCTCTGCAGCATCGCGTGCAGGCTGTCTCTCCAGTCATCTGCGGTGCGTTCGGCGATATCGACGCCAACGATGGCAAAGTGCTCGGGGATCAATCCAGTGCGTGCCAAGTTATAGAGCGCGGGGACCAGCAGGCGCCGCGTCAGGTCGCCGCTGGCGCCAAAGATCACCATAGCGCAAGGTCCGGGCGGCTGCGCCTGCCGTCGGGGTGGCGCCTGGACGAGCTGTGCGGGGCGTTTCATGCGGCCATGATGCCAAGCACCGCTTCCGGGAGCGAGTCCGATGTGCAAACGATGGCGAACGTCACCGAAGCCGTTGGCCACCTTACCAAGCCCGGCTCCGGGGTTGAACCAGTCGGAACGGCGTGAGACTAAGCACCTGCCTCTTCCAGGCCAATATCCCGGTCGGGACTTGGAAACGTCGAA
>CAYRTL010000148.1:9015-10527 GCA_964427005.1 uncultured Acetobacteraceae bacterium | reverse complement strand
GGCGCAAGGGCGGCCATGACGAAGAGGAGACGGCCTTAGCGAATGAAGCCCTGGAGCTCGTCCTTCGCCCAGGCAATCGTTTGCTTGATTGTCTGACCCGCCATCAGCCGCGTCACCATGGCCGGCGGTATGCCGCGGTTCCACATCTGCACGGCGATATCCGGCGGGGCCGAGGAACCGGCGATGTAGTAGTCCGCATCGTGCCATGCCCGAACCGGATAATTGTAAACGGTGCCCTTGGGCGGCTCGACCTCTTCCCAGATCTTCATGTCGTACATCGACGGGAAGGGAGGGATGTCATAACCAGCGACCGGAGCGGCGCAGTACTCCACCTGTTCGCGCTGCGACAGGTGTTCGATCAGTTCCTTCGCTGCACTCTTGTTCTGGCCGAACTTCCAGAGGCCCCAGAAATACGGCCGGTGCGGCACCAGGCGGCCTACAGGCCCTCGCGGCTGCGGGAAATGCCAGCAGTCGGCTGCCACGTCAGGTGCATCGCGCTTGGCCACCGCCCAGGCGGAGGGTGGATTCCAGATGAACGCAGCCTTCCCTGAGATCAGCGCCCGATTGTTCGAGGCGTCGTCCCACTGCGGTGCGTCCGGCGGCATGAACTTGATGAGCTTCTGGATGTACTCCATGCACGCCATGACCTTGTCGGACTCGATGATGATCTCGCCCTTGGCGTTCACCAGGTCGGCACCGAAGGCGCCGAACGTGGCACCCCAGGTTTGGTTGGCGTCAGTACTGTCGCCGGCACGGCAGCCGAAGCCGATGGGATAGCCGGCTTTGAACATCGCCTCAGCCATCTCGAGCTGCTTGTCGTAGGTCCACTCCTTGCTGGCCTCGGGCGTCGAAGGTCCTGGCGGGAACCATTTCTGTACATCGATCCCGGCGTATTTCTTGAGCAGGCTGATCCGCGCGACTGGTGGCAACGGCGCCGAACCCCAGCCCACCGGGATTGCCATCCAGTGGTTGTCGATGAAGGCCAGATACTCGTAAGCGCGGCCTAGCTTGCCGTATTTCGCGATCAGCCGCTGCATGACGTCATCGACCGGATCGAGGCTGTCGGAATACTGATGCACGGTCCACTGATCGAACGCGTACACGTCGTGGCCGGTCTTGGCCTGCGCCTCCGCGGCCATCGTAATATTGATCTTGCTGCCGACGCTCGGGATGAAGTCCACGCTGACAGCAACCTTGTTCTTCTCTGCCCAGTCGTCGATCAGTTTCTTCATCGCGGCATCGCCGGTGGGGACCCAGTGATCCCACAAAGCAAGACTCAGCTTGCCTGCGGCGCCCGCGGTGCGGATATGCACCAGCGGCAGCGTGGTCGCAGCCGCAGCCAACTTCAAGGCATTGCGGCGCGTCGTCTGACGGCGCGTATTGGACATTGTGTAGCTCTCCCTTCGCGGCCGCATTCTGTTCGGCCGTCTGCTTGCACCGTGGTTTGGCACGGCGCGCTCAGTATCCGACAGATTCAGCCGGTCTGCGAGAGGGAAGCTGCGGTCACTGATC
>CAYRTL010000148.1:0-8915 GCA_964427005.1 uncultured Acetobacteraceae bacterium | reverse complement strand
GATGCGCGAGGTGGCTTCGAGCAGCAACGTTGGTTGGAGCAGCAACTGGTCAGTGCCCCTCCGGACAAGTTTCTTGTGGTCGCGGTCCACCATCCGCCGTACTCGCTGGACAAAGCGCACGGTGGTTCGCCGGACGTGGTAGCCGCGCTGGACCGGGCCTTCTCAGTCACGAAGCGCTATCCGCACGCCGTGCTGTCGGGGCACGTTCACAGTCGGCAGCGCTTCACCCGTCGCATCAAGGGGCTCCAAATTCCCTATGTCGTTGCTGGCCATGGGGGCTACGCGAACGAGCTGCGGCTGGTGCATCAGCTTCAGGCTGATCCCGAGGGGCGGCTACCCAAGGAAGGAGCCAAGGCCGAGGCGTCGCTCGATCCAGGCCTGGACCTCACACTGGAGAGTTACGACACGACAAATCCTGGATTCCTTGAGATCACTGTCACAGAGGAGAAGCTGACAATCGAGAACTTCGCGGTGCCCTTTGACGGTGGTGCCGTGAAGCAGAATGACCACGTGGTGATAAGCCTGGGCCATAATATCAGCTAGGCGTCTGCCCCTCTATTCGCGCACGCTTGACAATTGTGATGGCAGAGTGCCGCGTATCGTAATGGCCGGCCTTGCGCCGCCCATGCATCTGGAACGGGAAGACCTGTACCCGTCTTTCCTGAGCTGAAGACGTGGATGGCTGCCCCAAGGGCCGCTATGACGATACACGCGGTCCTGCGCTTAGGTTAGCGCCAAAGGGTTTTGCTGTCTTCAACGCTGCCGGCGATGCCTCGCATATGACGGGGCAGACCGGCTGTGGAGGGGTCAGATTGATTAAGCCGACTCTTAGTGTCAAAACGGGTCCCCACCTGGGTCGGGATACATGTCAATTCCAACAGATGCCAAACCGGTCGAACGGCTCGTCGACAATAAGGCAGTGCGTCCGTGATAATGCAGCACCCGGCCGGTGCCCGCCGGTTTCAGCTGATTCTGCTCAAGCCCTCGCACTATGACGACGAAGGCTACGTGATTCGCTGGTGGCGTGCGATGATCCCCTCCAATTCGCTCGCCGCGATCTACGGCATCGCTGCCGACTGTGCTGAGCGACAAGTGCTCGGACCAAGCGTTTCAATCGACATCGAAGCAATCGATGAGATGAACACGCGCATCGACATCTCCAGCCTGATCGCACGGATGCGCGCACACGAAGGGTTCGGTATGGTCGCCCTGGTTGGTGTGCAGTCTAACCAGTACCCCCGCGCGCTGGACATCGCGCGACCATTCCGCGAGGCTGGTATCCAGGTCGTCATGGGCGGCTTCCATGTGTCGGGCTGCATATCGATGCTGGATGGCTCTGCCGTCGAGCTTGATGTTTGCCGTGATATGGGCATCGCGATGTTCGCGGGCGAGGCCGAGGGCCGTTTCGACGAGGTGCTGCGCGACGCAGCAGCGGGGCAACTCCAGCCAATATACGACTTCCTGTCAGATTTGCCGGGGTTGCAGGCGACGCCCGAGCCAATCCTGCCGGTGCGCTATGTGCAGCGCACACTGGGCCGCGCCACCAGTTTCGACGCCGGACGTGGCTGTCCCTACCAATGTTCGTTCTGCACCATCATCAACGTGCAGGGACGCAAGTCGCGCTCGCGATCGCCCGACGATGTGGAGCGGCTGGTGCGCGCAAACTGGGCGCAAGGTATCCACAAGTTCTTCATCACTGACGATAATTTCGCCCGCAATAAAGATTGGGAAGCGATCTTCGACCGGCTGATCGAGCTTAAGGAACAACACGGTATCCCGCTCGGGCTGCTGATCCAGGTTGATACGTTATGCCATAAGATCCCCAACTTCGTGGAAAAGGCAAAACGCGCCGGGGTCACACGCGTGTTTATCGGGCTGGAGAACGTCAACCCAGACAATTTGATGGCGGCGAAGAAGCGACAGAACAAGATCACTGAGTACCGCAAGATGCTGCTGGCCTGGAAGGCACAGGGTATCATCACGCTCGCCGGCTACATTCTGGGATTCCCCGCCGACACGCCGGAAACGATCCGCCGCGACATTGAGATCATCAAGCGTGAGCTTGCGGTGGACATGCTGGAATTCTTCTGTCTTACACCATTGCCAGGGTCAGAGGACCATCAGAAGCTGTGGACGAAGGGCATCGCAATGGATGCCGACCTCAACCGCTACGACCTGGAGCATGTCTGCGCTGACCACCCGCGCATGAGCCAGCAGGAATGGCAGCGTATATACCAGGAGGCCTGGACACTCTACTACACGCCTGATCACATGAAGACGTTGCTCAAGCGCGCCGCGGCAACGCATGTGCCGATCGGCAGCCTGGCGATGCTCCTGTTCCTGTTCGCCACCACGATGCAACTCGAGCACGTGCATCCGTTGCAGGGTGGCATCCTGCGCCTGAAGCATCCATCAGAGCTGCGGCCTGGGCTGGCGCGCCCGCCCGTTTGGCAATTCTGGTTGCGTTTCCTCGTCGGCTCGACGGTGAAATATGCGCACATTATTGCGATGTATGTGCGCATTGCGCGTTGGCGTCGTGCTGTCGAGCGCGATTCTGACGCCCATGCTTACATGGATCAGGCGTTGGCTCCCGTCGCGGACGACGAGGAGGATAGTCTCGACCTGCTTACGAAAACTGCCGGCGGAGTGGCATCGGTCGCGCACGCCAGAAAGGTGGCCGGGCGCCAGCGTCTCATGCCCGCAACGGAGTGACCCTGTATGACAATTCTGTCTGGGGCGCCGTGTGACTGGAACCGGCGGTGCCAGCAGTCAAGCGGTGGGGGCCGCAATCAGCGGCCCCCACCCTAAGGGCAATTAACGGATGAAGCCTTCCAGCTCTTCCTTCGCCCAGGCGATCGACTGCTTGATCGTTTGCCCCGACATCAGCCGAGCGACCATCCCCGGATAGAGATAGCGGTTCCAGATCTGCGTCGCGATTTCCGGCGGAGCCGAAGAGCCAGGCACGTAGTACTCCGCCTTGTGCCAAGGCCGCACCGGGTAGTTGTAGATCGTGCCCTTCGGCGGCTCGACCTCGCTCCAGATCTTCAGATCGGACATGGATTCGAACGGCGGGATATCGTAACCCGCAACGGCGCTCGCCAGTGACTCAACCTGCTCGCGCTGCGACAGGTATTCGATGATTTCCTTCGCCGCGCTCTTGTTCTGGGCGAACGACCACACGCCCCAGAAATACGGCCGATGCGGCACCAGGCGCCCCTTCGGCCCCAGCGGGTTCGGGAACGTCCAGCAGTCCGCCGCCACGTCCGGCGCGTCGCGCTTGGCCACGGCCCAGGCCGAGGGCGGGTTCCAGATGAACGTCGCCTTGCCGGAAATCAGCGCGCGGTTGTTCGATGCATCATCCCAGCTCACCGCGTCAGACGACATGAACTTCACCATCTTGGCGCAGTATTCCATCGCCGCCATGACGTTGTCCGACTCGATGACGATGTTGCCCTTGCCATCGACCAGGTCGGCGCCGAACGCGCCGAAGGTGGCGCCCCAGGTCTGGTTGGCGTCCGTGCTGCCGGAGCCGCAGCCGAAGCCCATCGGATAGCCGGCCTTGAAGCTCGCCTCGGCGATCTTGAGCTGCGTGTCGTACGTCCAGTCCTTCGCGGCGTCTGGTGATGACTCGTGCGCCGGATACCAGGCCTGCACGTCAACATTCGCGAATTTCTTGAGCAGGCTGATGCGTGCGCACGGCGTCAGTGGCGCGGAGCCCCAACCCACGGGCACCGCCAGCCAGTGCCCCTGGGAAACGCCGAGGTACTCATACGCATGCCCCAGCTTGCCGTATTTCGCGATGAGCGACTTCATCACGTCATCCATCGGCGTCAGGCTGTCGCCGTACTGCTGCACCGTCCATGAGTCGAACGCGTACACGTCGTGACCGGTCTTGGCGGCCGCCTCCGCCGCCATGGTGATGTTGATCTTGTTGCCGATGGCGGTGAGGAAATCGAGCTGCACGTCGACCTTGTTCTTCTCAGCCCAGGCATCCACCAGCTTCTTCATTGCGGCGTTGCCGGTCGGGACCCAGTGGTCCCACAGCGCGAGGCTGAGCTTTCCGGCCGCGCCCGCAGTACGGATATGCACCAGCGGCAGCGCCGTGGCGGCCGCACCCATTTTGAGCGCGGTACGACGAGATACGCGTTTGTTCGATGGCATGGCGTACGTTCCCTTTACGGATAGGCCTTCCTGTCCGTTCGTTGATCTCGATTATGGCGGCCGTCGGCCGCGCGCGGTGAGTCCCACGCGGGGCCAAGTATCGGGCGAAACGGTCCCGAACGCGATAGCCAATCAGGCCGCGGGATATGACGGCTAGGCCCGCTAGGTTATAGGGGCCGCATGACAGCGGGTCCGCCTGTGCGAATCGGCCTGAACGTCGCCCTGGACGGGGTGCTCGCGGCAGCGGCCGTGCCGCTCGCGCGGATGATCGCTGATCCCACCGGCGAATGGCTGCACCCGCTCTGGCTCCCAGCGGCCGGTGCGGCAACGCTGCTACTGGCCGGACTGCCATTTAGCCTGTCCCGCCAATACTGGCGTTTCGCCGGCATCAACGACCTGGTCGCCGTCGCCGGGTCCAGCGTACTCGGGGCAGGCCTGTTTGCCGGCCTCTCGCATTTGGCCGGTGTTGCATTCGGCAACGTTGCGTTCCCGGCGGTGCATGCCCTGACCTTGCTGGTGCTGCTCGGCACGCCCCGCGTTGTCTACCGCCTGCTGCGCCAGCGACGGAACGACACTCCGTCCCCGGCCTATGCGCCGGGCCTGACCTCGGCTCTGGTGGTCGGCCGGGTGGAGGACCTGGACCTATTTCTTCGCGCGCTGTCTTCGGAGCGGCGGCGGGAATTGCGGGTCGAAGCACTGCTGTCGGTGGGTTCGCGCCAGATCGGTCGCCGCATTCATGGCTACGATATCCTGGGCACAATCGAGGATGCGGCCGCAGCGCTGGAGCGTCTCGAGGGCGAGGGACGGCTGCCGGACACACTTGTCGTCGCGACGCCAGACCTGCCAGGTGAAGCGCTGGCAGTGCTGATGGATCAGGCCGAACGCTACGGTCTGCGTATCCGCCGTGCGCCGCGTCCGACGGCACTCGACAGCACAGCCCTGGCGCGCCGGCCCCAAGGCCTCGATCTGCGGCCAATGGCCATCGAGGACCTGCTCAATCGGCCGCAGGTGCCGCTCGACCGCGAAGGCATGGCTCGCCTCATCCAGGGCCGGCGAGTCATCGTCACCGGCGCCGGCGGCACCATCGGCAGCGAGCTGGCCCGGCAGGTTGCCGCACTGGGGCCGGAACGGCTGATCCTGTTGGACAACGGCGAATACGCGCTGTGGCAGATCGACCTGGAGCTCGCCGAACGCCACCCGCACATTCCGCGCGAATCGCTGCTGGCCGACATCCGCGACGAAGGGCGGATCCGCGACGTGTTTGAGCAGTGGCGACCGGAACTGGTGTTCCATGCGGCTGCGCTGAAACACGTGCCGATGGTGGAGGCCAATCCGCTCGAAGGGCTGCTGACCAACGTGGCTGGCACCCGCCACGTGGCGGACGCCGCACGTGCGGCGGGCGCACGCGCCATGGTGCTGATCTCCACCGATAAGGCGGTCAACCCCACCTCGGTCATGGGCGCCTCGAAGCGGCTGGCGGAGATGTACTGCCAGGCGTTGGACATCGCGGCGCGCGCCTCCGGGAACGGCATGCGCTGCATTACCGTTCGCTTCGGTAACGTGCTGGGCAGCACCGGATCGGTCGTGCCCCTGTTCCAGCGCCAGTTGGAGAATGGCGGCCCGCTGACCGTCACGCATCCAGACATGCAGCGCTACTTCATGACGGTGCGCGAGGCGGTGGGTCTCGTACTGCAGGCAAGCGTTGTCGGCGTCGGCGATGGCCCGCTGCCGTCGTCCGAGGAGGGCGGCATCTTCGTGCTCGACATGGGGCCGCCAGTGAAAATCGTCGATCTGGCACGCCAGATGATTCGCCTCGCCGGCTTGGTTCCGGACCGCGACGTGGAGATCCGATTCACCGGCTTGCGTCCGGGCGAGAAGCTGTATGAGGAGCTGTTCCACGGCAAGGAACCGCCGGTGCCCACCGGCTATGCCGGTCTGCTGATGGCGACACCGCGCACCGCGGACCCGGCCATCGTGGGCCGTGCGATCGATGAGATCGCCACTGCTTGCCGCGGGGGTCAGGCGCGGCTCGCGCTCACTCTGCTAGGCCGCAAGGTGCCGGAATTCGAACACAACAGCGAAGGACTGATGCCCGTGGCGAGCCAGCCATGACCGAGCACAAGCCGATACCATTTCTGGACCTGAAGGCGCAGCAGGCGCGCATCGCGCCGGAGCTGCGGCGTCGCCTCGATGGCGTACTGGCGCACTGCCAGTTCATCCTGGGTCCGGAGGTGGCCGAACTCGAAACCGAGTTGGCCAAGTTCTGTGGCGCAAGACATTGCGTCGCTGTCAGCTCCGGCACCGACGCGCTGCAGATCGCATTCATGGCGGAGAACATCGGCCCCGGGGACGCGGTGTTTTTGCCGGCGTTCACCTATACGGCGACGGCCGAAGTGCCGCTGGTGCTGGGCGCGACGCCGGTGTTCGTCGATGTCGATCCGCGCACCTTCCAGATCGATCCCGCGCATCTGGGGCGCCGCATCGCCGCAGTGCGGCGCGAGGGCAGACTGCGCCCACGCGCCCTCATTGGCGTCGATCTGTTCGGGCAACCGGCGGATTGGCCGGCGCTGGCGGCCATCGCGGAACGTGAGGGGCTGTTCACGGTTGACGACCTCGCGCAAAGCTTTGGCTGCCGCCTGAACGGCCGGGCGCTGGGCTCGGCGGCGGATGCCACCACCACCAGCTTCTTTCCGTCCAAACCCCTCGGCGGCTATGGCGACGGCGGGGCACTGTTCACCGAAAGCGACGAAAGGGCCGCGCTGTACCGCAGCCTGCGCACGCATGGTGAAGGAACGACGCGCTATGACGTGGTGCGCACCGGAATGAACGGCAGGCTGGACTCGCTGCAGGCAGCGGTGCTGCTGGCTAAGCTGACGGTGTTCGAGGACGAACTCGCCGGCCGCGAACGCGTCGCCCGTTATTACGATTCCCGCCTGGGCAACGCGGTCGTCACGCCTGCGCGTGTGCCGGACAGCACCAGCGCCTGGGCGATCTATGCGATCCTGCTGCGCGACGGCGCGGTGCGCCAGCACGTACAGGCATCACTGCGGGAAGATGGCATACCTACCGCGATCTACTATCCGCGCCCGCTGCATCTGCAGCCGGCCTATCGCGGGCATCATGACGGAACGCGGCTTCCCGTTTCCGAGGATCTGTCGGAGCGCATCCTGGCCCTGCCGATACATCCATATCTCAGCGACAGCGACATTGCGCATGTATGCGATCGGCTGTTGATGGCACTCGGCTGAAACGCCTCAGTTCGGCGGAGGCTGCTGGTCGGCGCGCAGGTCCCGCCCGATTGACGCGGATGCCTCTGCAATCGTCCGGGCTATGCGCTTTTCATCCGCGGGAACGGGATCGCTTGGCAGCATGTCAAAGAACATGCGTGCGACGCCGCCCCGCTCGACCGAGGTTGCAATCAGCGCCATCAGTGCACCGCCACGAATGTCATGCCGTGTTCGGCGACCAGCTCGACTGCGACTTCGATGTCATCGACGACCGACATGACCGTCCCGTCGGCTGCATAGATCGCGTAAGCCGTCGTACCATCCATCATTCCGGTTCGTAAATAGACCAGGCTTGGCGTGCCGAGCTGACGCAACTGCGCGCGGGTCATGCAACGGACGTCGCCAAGCGGAGCGGCGGGCTCTGGTGGGGCAGAGGCGATTGGTTCGTCAGTCGCTGCAAAGCGCATGGCCGCTGATCCTGTCTGCGAAGTCGGCTTGCTGCCGACGCCCGGCAGAATGCGGGGTTCGCGGGTGCGATGCATTGACGTGGATCAACTTGAGGTGGCAGCCCTGCGGGCGGCGGGACTCGAACCCGCACGGCCAAAGGCCAAGGCATTTTAAGTGCCTTATGTCTGCCAATTCCATCACGCCCGCGCCAGGTGAGCCTATCAGGCCGTCGGCGCCCGTGCATCCCCGGATGGTGCAAACCCGCAAGATGATGTAAACGCCGGCCTCCGGGAGGGCCCATGGAAACGGTCATCGATCTTGTCGGCACAGTGCCGCTGTTCGAGCAACTCGAACGCACGTTGCAAAAGCGCATTGAAGACATCAGCGAGGTGATGACGGTCGAGGCTGGCCGGGTGCTCTCGCAACAGGGGGCCATGCCGGAACACCTGTACGTCCTGTTAGAAGGGCAGGTGGCGCTGTCGAGCACGGCGGCCGATGGCACCACGGCGCTGGTCGAGGTGCTGCACCCGGTGGACCATTTCGTCCTCGCTTCGGTGCTGACCAGGCTGCCCTATCTGATGACCGCCCGCACCGTGATCCGGTCGCGCCTGCTGGCGATCAGTGCCGCAAGCCTGCTGGAGCTTGTGGAATCGGAAGCGGCGCTGGCGAACGTGCTGCTCCGGTCCGTTTCACGCGACTTCCGCACGATGGTGCGGCAGGTGCGAGACCTGAAGCTGCGCACGGCGGCGCAGCGGCTGGGCTGTTACCTGCTGGCGCGTGTGAAGGACGGCAAAGCGGTGACCGCGGATTTCCGGCTGCCCTTCGACAAGGGGCTGCTCGCCGCCCGGCTCGGATGCCGGCAGGAGAACCTGTCCCGCGCCTTTGCGGCGCTGCGGCCGTATGGGGTGGAGACGCACGGCTCCCGGGTGATCCTGCACGACATTCCCAAGCTGAGGGCGTTGGCGGTGCCCGATGAACTGAGCGACCCCGAGGCGTTGTAGGGCCGCTTGCAGGTCGCCTTCGCACTGTTCGAGACGGCCGTCGGGCGGTGCGGCATCGCGTGGGGCGACCGGGGCATCG
>CAYRTL010000147.1:3702-10742 GCA_964427005.1 uncultured Acetobacteraceae bacterium | reverse complement strand
TTATAAGGATCGCAAAGCGCTGGAGCTTGCCCATGGCGGGTCCGCCGACATTTGCCATACCGCCCGGTTTCCTGGGCGTCGCCCGCCATAATCGCGACGCGGCCTTTGTTGTTGCCGGCATCCCGCACGACATCGGCACCACCAACCGGGCCGGCGCGCGCGAAGGGCCGCAGGCGATCCGCCGGGCCAGCCGCATGCTGGTGGATGGCGCGCATCCGGAGTTCTGGATCGATCCAGCCACGCTCGACCTTGCCGATATTGGCGACTTCCACCTTGCGCTGGGCGACATTCCGGAAAGTCTGCGATTGATCGAACAGCAGGCAGCGGACCTCCGCCATCTGATCGCGCTGGGCGGCGAACATGGCATGACCCTGCCGCTGCTGCGCGCGCTGTCTCGCCGGCTCGGTGGCAAGCTCGCGCTGGTGCACTTCGACGCGCATGTCGACACCTGGCCGGACAATTTCGGCCAGCGGTATGCGCATGGTTCGGTGTTCTACCATGCGATCGAGGAAGGCCTGGTTGATCCGCATCACATGGTGCAGATCGGCATCCGCTCACCGCTGCAGCGCGAGGTGTGGGACTGGACGTTGGGCCACGGCGTCGAGGTGCTGACTGCAGCCGTCGTGCACGCGACCGGCGTCGAACAGACCGCGGAGACGATTTGCGACGCTGTCGGCGATATGCCGGTCTATCTCAGCTTCGACATCGATGCACTCGATCCTGCCTTTGCACCGGGTACCGGCACGCCAGAGATCGGCGGCCTCACATCCTGGCAGGCGCAGGCGATCCTGCGCCGGCTCCGCGGAGTCCGCTTTGTCGGCATGGACGTGGTGGAGGTAGCGCCAGCGTACGACGTGGCGGAGATCACCGCGCTCGCCGCGGCAACAATTGCCTGGGAATACCTCGCTCTCGTCGGCTCCATGTCGGGAGTGTTGGGCTGAGGCGCTGAAAACGCATAACGTACCGCCGGGCATGATCCCTATATCGCGTCCCTCGCACCGCCCGCGGGTGGTGCGTCTGACGCATCGCACGTGCCGAGAGCTCCCGCCGCAATAGGGGGCACAGCAACGACGTAACGCGTCCTTTTCGGTCGAGCCGGTCGCCAGTGGGCCGGTGGTCGTTAGGGAGCCGCCTATGTCGGCTGAACGGTCTACAGCGATGCGAAGTACTCGCAGCATCGGCTGAGCCTGCTCGCAGCGCCAAGTTCGCTGTCGGCATCCTTTTCCCGTTGGTCTTGACCGTCGGACGCCCGTTCGTGCGTCCGCCTGTGCTCGCGAGGACTCCATATGAACCGACTGCGCGCGCGTTCGGCCGTCTCACCGCTGTATGGCCGCTTCGCCACTGACACAGCCGTGCTTCCCCGCATCGATGATCTGGTCGCAGTCGAGCGGCCCGAGGAGCCGATGCACTGCCTGCGCCCTGCTGCGGTCGCTGCGGCGACCGTTGGCTTCGTCGAAGCGTTCCCTGGTGACGTGATGTACGCAGTGAAGTGCAATCCCGAGCCGGTCATCCTGCGCGCGGTGCGCGCGGGCGGTGTCGCGCATTTCGACTGCGCTTCGATCGGCGAGGTGCGGCTGGTACGGCACATGTTCGCTGATGCGACGATCCACTTCATGCATCCGGTGAAGGCGCGCAGCGCGATTCGCGAGGCATGCGAGCAGCACGGTGTGCGGGACTTCGTCCTGGATACGCCAGACGAGTTGGCGAAGATTCGCGAGGAAACTGCGGCGACCCGCGTGACCGGCGAGCTTGGGCTGATCGTTCGCCTGGCGCTCCCGAAGGGCGGCGCCGTCCTCGATCTCTCGGGCAAGTTTGGCGCGGCGCCAGACGACGCCGCGGCGCTGCTGCGTGCCGCGCGGCCTCACGCCGCTCGGCTGGGCGTGTCGTTCCATGTCGGCTCGCAATGCCTCGATCCGCTGGCCTGGCGCAGCGCATTGGTGCTGACCGGCGAGGTGATCCGTGCCGCGAGCGTGGCGATCGACGTGATCGACGTGGGCGGCGGCTTCCCGGTGGCGTATCCCGAGGTTGACCCGCCACCACTTGGCGCGTTCATCGCCGCGATCGAAGCCGGCGTGGAGCGCCTCGGCCTGCCCGATGTGCGTCTGTGGGCAGAGCCTGGCCGTGCGCTGGTGGCGGGTGGTGCCTCGGTCGTGGTGCAGGTGCAGCAGCGCCGCGGGAACGCGCTGTATATCAACGATGGTATATACGGCAGCCTTGCCGACGCGGGCGCTCTCGGTTTCCGCTATCCGGTGCGGCTGATCCGACCGGACGGCGCGGCGTCAACTGATCAGCTCGCGGAATTCTCGCTCTTCGGGCCGACCTGCGACAGCGCCGATTGGATGCGGGGGCCTTTCCTGCTGCCAGCCGATGCCGCGGAAGGCGACTGGATCGAGATCGGCCAGCTTGGCTCGTACGGCGCCTGCCTGCGTACCGCGTTCAACGGCTTTGATCGCGCACGCCTGGTCGAAGTGCGCGATGAGCCCCTGCTTGTCACCCCATCGGCCGTGTCCGGCGCGCTGCGCCAGGCTGCGTGAAAGGAGTCCGTCCGATGAAGCACTTGAAGTTCGCCGGCCGTTTGGTGATGCTTGGCTGCGGCAGCATCGGCCAAGGCGTGCTGCCGCTGATCCTACGCCACATCGATATGCCGCGGGAGCGCATCCACATCCTCACAGCGGATGCACGGGGCAGCGACGTCGCCGCCGCGTGCGGCGTGGCGGTGACCATCGCGCCTGTCACGCGCAACAATTATCGTGACCTGCTGGTGCCGCTGCTGGGCGGCGGTGACTTCCTGCTGAACCTGTCGGTCGATGTGTCGTCGGTCGCTCTGATCGAACTCTGCCAAAAGGTGGGCGCCTTCTATCTCGACACCTGCATCGAGCCCTGGGCGGGCGGCTACACCGATCCGTCACTGACCCCGTCGCAGCGCTCCAATTACGCGTTGCGCGAGAGCGCGCTGGCGCTCTCTCGGCAGATCGGTGGCGGCCCGACCGCGGTACTGACACACGGCGCCAACCCGGGCCTGGTGTCGCATTTCGTCAAGCAGGCGCTGCTCGACATCGCGCGCGATACCGGCGTCGATCAGGTGGTGCCAGCATCCCGGGCCGACTGGGCTATGTTGGCGGCAACCCTTGGCGTGAAGGTGATCCACATCGCCGAGCGCGACACACAGGTGGCCAATGTCGCCAAGCGGCCGGATGAATTCGTCAACACCTGGTCGATTGATGGCTTCACCGGTGAGGGCTGCCAGCCGGCCGAACTCGGTTGGGGCACGCATGAGCGCTGGTGGCCGGCAGAAGCGAGCCGCCACGAATTCGGCTGCGACGCGGCGATCTACCTGCAGCGTCCGGGGGCCGCGACGCGGGTGCGCACCTGGACGCCGCTGGAAGGGCCATTTCATGGCTTCCCGGTCACGCACAATGAGTCGATCTCCATCGCCGATTACCTGACGCTGCAGGAGAACGGCGCGGTACGCTACCGGCCCACCGTGCACTACGCCTATCATCCCTGCGATGACGCCGTGCTGTCCTTGCATGAATTTGCCGGCAAGAACTGGCAGCTGCAGACGGAACAGCGGCTGATGATGGACGAAATTGTTCACGGCGTGGACGAACTCGGTGTGCTGCTGATGGGCCATGCCAAGGGCGCCTATTGGTACGGCTCGCGCCTTACGATCGAGCAGGCGCGGCAGCTCGTACCGTACAACAATGCGACCAGCCTGCAGGTGACAGCAGCCGTGCTCGCGGGCCTGGTGTGGGCAATCGAGAACCCACGCGCTGGCCTTGTCGAGGCCGACGCGATCGACCATGAGCGCGTGCTGGAAGTCGCCGGTCCTTATCTGGGCGAGCTGGTCGGTGTCTATGGCGATTGGACGCCGCTGATGGATCGCGCAAAGCTCTTCGCTGAGGACGTCGACCCGGCCGACCCATGGCAGTTCAAGAATTTCCGAGTGACCTGACGCCGCCACCACACTGGTCGCCGAGGTGACGGAGTTGACCGAAAAGGTGGACAACGCATTACAGGTGACGGAAGACGTTTATCTCGCACGTGTCTATGCTGCTGCGCTCGAGCTGTTCCGGGTGCCGACAGTTGGCACTGCGGTGGACCGCAAGCTCGCGATCCTTCGCGAAAGCTATACCGCTCTCTACCATGAGGCATCGGCTGCCCGGGCAGCATTGATGGAGGCGGTCATCGTCCTGCTGATCGCCATGGAGATCATGCTGACCGGACTGCGGCATTGAAGCGGCTGGACGCCGCCTAAAGGCCGCCGCGAGTCTTCTGCCAATACTTCGACGCGTGAAAACTCGCGGCGTCGCCGAAGGGGCCAATGTGAGCCGGGTCGCGCGGATCGTCAGGTTCGGGATCGAACACAAGAGCCTTCATGTATTTCGGCGACGTCTTCTCGTTTTCCTGCCGACCCGGGACGTAGGGCAGCGTCACGGAGCGTAGCGTCGAAAAGATCGCCGTGCGTCCTCCACCGCGCAGGAACGTCATGGCGAACTCATCGGCGAACGTATCCGAGTGACAGCCGATGGCGCGGACCTGTGCATCGGTGGTGAACCAGCACCGGTGTGGCAACTGGCCCGCGTGAGCTCGATCGAATGTCGGCGCCGGAAGATCGGATTGCAGGTCTTTCGGAGTGATCCTGCCTAACTCTCCATACAAACTGTGTCCGCCCGAGTGGCCAAACACGATCAGTTCGCTCAAAGGCATCCTGCCTTCGCCGGACTGTGTGGCAATGTCGGTCGCCGGGTCCTTCGCAACCGGCCGCATGCCCGGATAGAACTCCTTGCTCGATAGAATCGAGTTAACTTCCGGGTCCAGCAGCAGATTGAGCCGCAGGGAATTATTGCCGCCGGCAGCGGTCAGGTTAGATACATCGAAGATGTCGCCAATCTGCAGATAGCGCTCGTAGTGGGTCTGAAAGTCGGCGGGCAACGGCGACATGCTGGCGGTGCGCATGGCGAGCGGCTGGATGCAGACCCAGTTCCCGGTTCCCGACTTGAACTTGTCCGGCAACAGGCCGAGCCGGTCCTGCTCGCTATCGACTGTGGCCGTCGTGCCGGTGATCTTCCATCGCGAGAGTGCGACGGGATGGGCGGTGATGTATGGCAGCGCGTGCTGCCGCATGACGGCGACGCTTGCGGTCTCCGCCTGCTGCTCCGCGTGGTCTTCCGACATCGTCAGGTCCGTGGGTATCGGCTCGGTGCCATGCCCCTGCTGGAGCGTATGGACGAGCTCATGCGCGAGCAGCTTCATCCCGAATGGGGTTCTGGGCGGGTAGTGATCTGCTCCCAGGACGATGGCGTGACCGACGGTATAGGCGTGTGCAGCTACAGCCTGGGCGGACTCCGCCGGTTGAGCACCCGCATGCACCCTTACGTGGCTGAGATCGCGTCCGAAGCGGGGCTCGAAGAAGCTACGGAGCGCGCCGTGCAGCGGTTCGCCTTGTTGGCTCAGCACGTTTTGGACAATGGCGGGAGTACGTTGTTGCAGCCGACGCAGGGCGGCCTGATTTCCCCCGCCGCGCCCGGCCAGGCCCGAGATCGAGCAGCTACAAGATTCGCGGCCTCGCGCGGAGGATTGCTCCGCGGCTCGATCGCCGATCTGTTTGGTTTCGCTGCTCAATCCTTGGAACATGCCGAATGGTGAAAGCGCAGGCCCTACGGTGTCAACGAGTTTGGGCGCGAGCGCTCCCGCCACGCGGTGTGTAGACCACTGGCGACGATGATCGCCGCGCCGAGCAGGGTCCATCCGTCCGGGAACGCGCCGAACACCAGGAAGCCGGCCATCGTCATCCATAACAACTGTGTATACGACAGCGGCGCCAGCGTTGAGGCCGGTGCGAGGCGCAGCGAAAGGATGACCAGCCATTGCCCGAGCGAGGACAGCACGCCTTGTGTCACTGACAGCCACAGCTGCCTGGATGTCGGCACCACGAAGTGGAACGGGATGATCGCGCTCAGCACGACCAGGCCTGACACGGCGGACCAGAACATCGTCGTCTCGGGGCGCTCGGTGGCCGTCATGCGCCGCGTCAGGATCACGCCCATCGCCCAGAACAGCGCCGAGGCGACGCGGTACAGGCCCTCTGGATGGAAGGTGCCGGTTCCCGGACGCAACACCACCAGCACGCCGAACATGCCGGCGGCGAGTGCGAGCCAGCGCCGTACATCGACTTTCTCGCCGAGCAGTGGGATCGACAGGAACGTCACCAGGATCGGCCCAATGAAGCCGATCGTGGCCGCCTCGGCCAGCCCCACGTCGCGAATGCCCAGCACGAACAGCAGCGACGAACAGACGAGACACAGGCCCCGCGCAAGCTGCGGCAGCGGTGCCTGCACATAGAACGACGCGCCGCTGATGCGCGTTGTGAGCAGGAAGGCCATGGCGACGAAGACGACATAGCGCGTCCAGGTGATCTGTACGATCGCCAGCTCGCCGGCCAGTTGCTTGGCGATCGTGTCGGCGCCGCAGAAGATGATCGAGGCGCCGAGGTTGAGCGCGATGCCCCGGAGTGGATTGTCGATATGTCCGGTCACAGGCGCCAAGCCTAGCGCGGTGTTATGGCCTCGTCATGACGGGTGCCTTCTGCTCGGACTTTTACCAGCCGAGCTATCCACATTATCCTCGCCGGCGATCCGCGGCACCGGGCGATGTGTTGGAGGAATCATGCCGGCTGGACTATTTCCCGATCGCGCGGCTCTCGCTGAACTGTGCCGGCGACATCATATTCGCCGGCTCTCGTTATATGGCTCCGTGCTGAAGGGGACCGCGCGACCAGACAGTGACATCGACTTGCTGGTGGAATTTGAGCCCGGGAAAGCACCCGGCCTGCTCGGCATCGCCCGGATTGAGTCAGAACTGTCGGGGTTGCTCGGGGGGAAACACGTCGATCTGAGGACCGCGCAGGACCTTAGCCGGCATTTCCGTGCGGAGGTCGTCAGCACGGCTGAAGTGCAATATGCGGCCTGACGATCGGGTTCGCCTGCTTCACATGGTGGAGGCTGCGGAGGCCGTCTCCGCCTTCCTCGCCAATCGAC
>CAYRTL010000147.1:0-3602 GCA_964427005.1 uncultured Acetobacteraceae bacterium | reverse complement strand
CGCGCTGACCCGAGCCATTGAGATCATCGGTGAAGCCGCGTCGAGAGTTTCACCGGAGCTTCGTTCAGCCAACGAAGCTGTGCCCTGGGCCGATATCGTGGCCATGCGCAATCGCCTGGTTCACGCTTATTTCGACATTGACCACGACGTTCTTTGGCAGACGGCGACCAAAGACGTGCCTGCTCTTTTGCTTCTGCTTCGAGGCCTTGTGTCGAAACCAGACGTGTGATTTCAGGCCCGCTCTTATCCCCCCTCGATCTTCGGAATGAAGAACACCTCCGCGCCTGGCTTGATCGGGCGCAGAAAGTCGATCTCGTACAGCTCGCCATCGATCGCGACCGTTGTTTCCTCCTCCAGCGTTTCCGCCAGGCCGGGAAACTTCTTGTCCATCTCGCGGATGACGCCGCGCAGGGTCTTGGCCATCACAGCGAATTCCGTCACGCCGCCGGTGTAGCGGCGTGAGAAACCAGTGGTGAACACCACGCGGGCGGGAGCGTCACTCATGGCCGGAAGTACACCTCGCCCGCGCAGCGGGAGAGGATCTTGCACGAGGCATCCCTCTCCCGGCGCTTAGCGCCGACCTCTCCCACTTCGTGGGCGAGGTGCACCATATCGGTTCTACGCCCGTTTCGCGTCGATCGCCTCCAGCACCTTCGGCGGCGACATCGGCAGCTCGGTCATCCGCACGCCCATCGCGTTTTCGATCGCGTTGGCGATGGCAGCCATCGGCGGGCAGATGTTCACCTCGCCCACGCCCTTCGCGCCGTAGGGATGAGCCGGGTTTGGCACCTCCACCAGCACCGCCTCGATCATCGGCAGGTCGGAGGCGACCGGGCAGCGGTAGTCAAGGAAGCCCGGATTATCGAGCTGGCCCTTCGCGTTGTAGATGTACTCCTCGTTCAGCGCCCAGCCGATGCCCTGCACCACGCCACCCTGGATCTGGCCCTCGACGTAGCTAGGGTGGATCGCCCGCCCCACGTCCTGGGCGGCGACGAAGCGCAGGATGGTGACCTTGCCGGTCTCCGGGTCCACTTCCACGTCGCAGAACTGGGTGGAGAAGCCCGGCGCCTGGCCGCCCGCGTTCACCGATGCCGCCGCGGTGATCGGCCCGCCGGTCGCCGCCGCCTTCGCTGCCAGCGCCTTCAGTGACAGCGGCTCGAACTCGCCGACGTTGGAGCCGGCCGGCTTGGCGAACCCGTCCTCCCAGATCACGCCCTCCGGGTCGACGTCCCAGATGACCGCGGCGCGCTTGCACAGGTCCTTGATCACCGTCTTGGTGGCGTTCACCACCGCCATGCCCGACGCGAACGTCACACGCGAACCGCCGGTCACGTGCGTGTAGCCCACCGAGCCGGTGTCAGCGACGATGGCGCGCACCTGGCTGTAGTCCACGCCAAGTGTCTCCGCCGCCATGATCGCCATCGACGCGCGCGAGCCACCGATATCGGGCGAGCCGGTCGCCACCAGCACGGTGCCGTCCGCGTTCACCTGGATGGTGGCGCTCGACTCCCCGCCGCCGTTGAACCAGTAGCCCGACGCCACGCCGCGCCCCTGGTTCGGTCCCAGCTTGGTCTTGTAGGCCGGATGGTTCAGCAGCGCTTCGACGGTCTGGATGTAGCCGTCATGCGCATGCTTCGGCCCGGAAATCGTCGGCGTGCCGATGCGCGCGGCGTTCTTGTGGCGCAGCTCCAGCGGGTCCATGCCGATCGCCTTCGCGCACATGTCCAGCACGCTCTCCACCGCGAAGGCGGAGATCGGCGAGCCGGGCGCGCGATACGCCGCCGCCTTCGGCCGGTTGCTCACCACATCATAACCAACAGAACGCTGGTTCGGGATGTCGTACGGCGCGAAGGCGCACAGGCACCCGTTCATCACCGGCGAGCCGGGGAATGCGCCGGACTGGAACTTGAAGATGCCGTCCGCAGCGACGATCTTGCCGTCCTTGGTGACGCCGATCTTCACCCACATCGACGAACCCGAGGTCGGGCCGGTCGCGCGGAACACGTCCTCGCGGCTCATCATCAGCCGCACCGGGCTGCCCGACTTCATCGACAGCAGCGTGGCGACCGGCTCCAGATAGGTCACGGTCTTGCCGCCGAAGCCACCGCCGATTTCCGCCGGATAGACGCGGATGTCGCCGACAGGCTTTTGCAGGATCTGCGCGGTCAGCGCGCGCATCTGGAAGTGGCCCTGCGACGAGGACCAGATCTCGGTCTGGCCATCGGCATCGCAGCGCGCGACGCAGGCGTGCGGCTCGATATAGGCCTGGTGCACCGCGGCGGTCTTGAACTCCTTCTCGATCACCACATCGGCCTGTTTGAAGCCGGCATCGACGTCGCCGATCTTGAACTCCAGCCGCTTCGAGATGTTGGATGGCTTGGTCGGCGCCGGCTCGATGCCGCGCGTGATCATGTTCTCGAACAGCAGTGGCGCGCCATCCTTCATCGCGTCATCCACGTCGATGACGTGCGGCAGCACCTCGTAATCCACCTTGATCAGCGACGCGGCTTCTTCGGCGATCGAGGCGCTGATCGCGGCGACCGCGGCAACCGCATGGCCCTCGTACAGCGCCTTCTCGCGCGCCATGATGTTGCGCGTGACGTGCCAGAAATTCACCGCGACGCGCTCGGGGCCGATGTAGTCGAATTTCTGCTCCGGCAGGTCCTTCGACGTCACCACCGCCTTGACGCCAGGCAGCTTCTCGGCCGCCGAAGCGTCGATGGAGCGGATGCGCGCGTGCGCGTGAGGCGAGCGCAGGATTTTGCCATACAGCATGCCGGCGAGCCGGTAGTCGCCACCATACAGCGCCTTGCCCGTCACCTTGGGCACGCCGTCCGGCCGTATCGGCCTCGTTCCAACCCACTTGAAGCGCTTTACCGAGTCGGTCACGACTGTGTCGTTCACTGCACCCTCGCCTGATTGTTTTTGACCGAAAGAATAGGGGTTAACCGTCGCGCAGCGGGCGCGCGAAGGCAAGTCCCGCGCCGCCCCACCGCCTCAGTAATACGCGCTGCCGCCGTTCACGTGGATGGTCTGGCCGGTGATGAAGCCGCCATCGTCACTGACCAGGAACAGACAGGTGGCGGCGATCTCGTCCACGTGGCCTTGCCGCCCCAGCGGAATGCCGGCGGCACTCGGCACCCGGCCCTGGTACCATTCGGGATTGTCGCGCCGCGTATCGATGCTGCCTGGCGAGACCACGTTGACCCGGATGTTGTGCGGCGCGAACTCGGACGCCAGCCCTCGCGCGAAGCCCACCAGCCCCATCTTCGCCGCCGACACGTGCGCGCGCCCGCTGCCGCCGATGAACGCGCCTTCGCCGGTGAAGAACAGGATGCGGCCGTATCTGTTCTGCACCATCGACTCGATCACCGCGCGCGTGAGGTACACCGCGCCGTCGAGCACCACGCTGCGCACCGCCTCCCAATCCTGCTGCGTCAGTTCGGTGAACGGCTTGTGCGGCCGGATCGCCGCGTTGTTGATCAGGATATCCACGCGGCCGAACTCCGACAGCGCGCGCGCCGCCATCGCCTCGACCTGATCCTTACGCGCGACATCGGCGACGACGGCGATCGCCTTCACGCCAAGCGCCTTGGCCTCGC
>CAYRTL010000146.1:7364-10764 GCA_964427005.1 uncultured Acetobacteraceae bacterium | reverse complement strand
GCGGGTAAGCGGAATGGGTTAATTTTGGGTTGCCGGGCGCAGCCCGAGATCTAAGCTTCCGTGCTCGGAATCCGCGCTATCCGCTTTGGATCGATCTCGAGCCACACGGCATCGCCGGCTTCGTACACCGTGTGCGGCGGCGCACTGACGCGCAGGCGCAGGTCCGATTCCGCCGGCCTCACCACGTACTCCCAGTACTCACCCAGATAAGCGCGTTCGGCAATGCGACCTTCCACCCACCACGCGCCGTTCGGATCGGGCGGCGGCGCGTGATGCAAGACGATGTTCTGGGGCCGGACCGAAAAGCTGACCTTCCCCGTCAGCGCCGCGTTGTCGCGCAGCAAGTCAGCGCGCGCCTCGAAGCCAGGAAACCCAATCGTCCCGCCACTCGCGGTTCCATCGAGAAAATTCGTACGACCAATGAATCCCGCGACGAAGCGCGTCTTCGGCTGGTTATACAGCGATATCGGATCGTCCACCTGCTCGATCCGTCCGTGATTCATCACCACGATGCGGTCGGAAGTCACCATCGCCTCCGACTGATCATGCGTCACGTACACGGTGGTGATGCGGAAGGCGTCGTGCAGCCGGCGGATTTCGGAACGCATTTCCTCGCGCAGATTGGCATCAAGGTTCGACAGTGGCTCATCCAACAACAGCACTTCCGGTTCGATCACGATCGCCCGTGCCAGAGCCACACGCTGTTGTTGCCCGCCCGACAACTCCGCGGGATAGCGATCCCGCAAATGCCCGAGCTGCACCACGTCCAGGATGCGATCGAGCCGCGCACGCAGTTCCGCGGAAGGGAACTTGCGCAGCTTCAGTCCGAACGCCACGTTCTGTGCGACCGTCATGTTCGGCCAGATCGCGTAGCTCTGGAAGATCATCGACATGCCGCGCTTTTCCGGCGCGACCACGCGACTGGGCGCGGACAACACCACGCCATTCATGGCGATCGTTCCCGTCGTGGGCGTGATGAACCCCGCGATCATGCGCAGCGTCGTGGTCTTGCCGCACCCCGATGGCCCGAGCAACGAGACGAACTCGCCCTCCTGCAAAGTCAGGCTGACATCCTGCACGGCAGGCACCGCACCGAAGGTCTTGCCCAGACCGCTCAGCACAAGCTTGCTCATCCGCGCTCCCGCCGCAGCATGAAGTCACGACCCAGCAGGCCGGACGCGAGACCGACAATGATCAGGGTGGAGGCCAGCAGAAGAAACCCTAGTGCGGCGAGGTTTTCGAAGTTCCCTTCCTCGCTCATGTCCATCAGCATCACCGACATCGTGCGGGTCTTCGGCCCATAGAGGAACATCGCGGTGGACAGTTCCCGCGTTGCCGGGATGAACACCAACAGCCAGGCACCGATCAGGCTGCGCTGCATCAGCGGCGCGAGCACGCGGCGGATCGCCATCAGCCGGCCGCCGCCAAGTATGCGTACGGCCTCCTCCATTTCCGGATTGATGCTGCGTATCGCCGCATCGGCGTTGGCATAGCCGATAGGCAGGAAGCGCGTCGCGAATGCCAGGATCAGAATTAGCGCGGTGCCGTACAACGCCAGTGGCGGTGGTGCATAGGCGGCGTAGAACGCGATCGCCAGAACGATGCCAGGCACGACGAAGGGGGCCATGGCAATGAAGCTCAGCACGCCGGCCGCCGGCAGCAGGCGGCGGCTGACGATATACGCAATGGCAAGGGCCAAGCCGATGGCGATGCAGGCCGCCGCCGCGGCGTAGGTGAAGCTGTTGATCACCGATTGCGCGGCCGTCTCGTGCTGGAACAGCAGATAGTAGAAATTGTGCAGTGTCAGGTTGTCCCAACTCAGGCCGCGGCCCCAGGCCTTCGCCAATGCCGCCTGCGCCAATGCGGCGTATGGCAGCAGCACCGACAGCGACAGCAACAGTGCCGCGTAGCCGAGCATCACCCACCGCCATGGCCCGAGCGCCATCTGGCGGCGTTCGCCGCCCTTGCCGGTGAGCGATACGAAACCGCGCCGCCGCACCAGCCAACGCTGCACCCCGAACAGCGCGACCGTGATCAGCAGCAGCGGCACCGCGTAGGCCGCTGCGACCTCGGCCCGTATCGGCTGACTGAAGAATTGCAGAAGCTGGGTGGTGACGACGTTGAAGCGGGCTGGAATGGCAATCAGCGCGGGCGTGCCGAACAACGCGATCGCTTCCAGGAAAGTGACGATGGCGCCAGCCAGGATCGCCGGCAACACAAGTGGCAGGGTGATGCGCAGTGTGGTGCGCAGCGTGCCGGCACCAAGGATGTTGGCGGCATCTTCCATTTCGGATGACACGACATCGAGTGCGGCGGAGGTGAAGATGAACAGATAAGGGAATGAGTAGATCGCGATGTTGAATACGAGGCCTTCGAACGAATAGATGTTGAACAGACCTTCCTGTGCGCCCGTCAGCGACATCCATACCCGGTTCAGCCAACCGGAATTGGGGCCGGCCAGCAGGATCCAGCCGATGGAACCGAGATAGGGCGGTGTAACGAACGCACCTAGCACAAGCAGACGAATCACGCCCTTGCCGGGCATGTCGGTTCGCGACACCGCCCACGCGACGGGAACCGCGAAGATCAGGCAAAGCACGGTGACCCAGAACCCGAGTGCCAGCGAGTTCCATGTAGCAATCAGGTAGCGCGGACGGCTGTAAGCTGCGAGGTAGTTCAGCAGGGTGAATTCGCCGGTATCGACATCCTGCAGGCTGAGCTGAACCAGCCGGAACAGCGGATTCACCACCAGGAAGATCAGCGCTGCCGCCAGCACGATCCATAGAATCAGCGACGGATCGAACGCGCGGCGCCGCGATGGCGCGGCAAGCATCCCACCCGTCACGCCCGCGCCTCGTCGTCATGGAGATAGAGAGGAGACCGGTTGTATTTCGTCATGCCGGGCGAAGGCCCGGCATCCACGTCTTCGGTGTTGCGAGTAAAGACCTGGATGGGGAGGCCAAACCCCGCCATGACGACGCAGGTCAGCTGAACGTGTCGCGCCATTGCTCGATCACCTCCGGCACGCCCTTGGCAATCTCGGCTGTCGTCTGGCGCAGAATCTTCACCTGGGACAGCGGCTTCGCGCCCGGCTTGAACGTCACGTCTTCCCGCACCGGCGTCACGTAGGCATCGGCGCAGACCTGCGCGAATTCCTTCGACAGCAGCCAGTTCTGGAACAGTCGCGCGGCATTCGGATGCGGCGCACGCGCCAGCACACAGGAAGGACCAATGCACAGCAGCGAACCATCGGTCGGATATTGCACCGCGATCGGATTACCCTTCTCCGCCGACAGCAGAGTGGTCGCGAGAGGCCCGAGCCCGGCGACGCACTCGCCGGCATTTAGCAGCGTTATCGGATCATTGCCCGACCGGCCGATACGCGGGTTGTTCTTCGCCA
>CAYRTL010000146.1:0-7264 GCA_964427005.1 uncultured Acetobacteraceae bacterium | reverse complement strand
GTCGGGTAAAAGTAGCCATCTTCCCCGAGCCCCTGGAACGCCGGCGCCATCGCCGATGCATTGTCCGGCACGAATTGCGCGATCTCGTTGCGCTTGCGCAGCGCGGGCATGTGCGCAATGTCGGTGGTGCTGAACACGTCGCATTGCGGCGCGTTGTTCTTCAGGTCCTGGACCAGCCGCTCATAGGCGACCTGGCCCGTGGTGCGGATCACCGACACTTTGACGCCAGGATACTGCTTGGTGAACGCACGGCCCATCAGTTCCGCGGTCTCGCCGTCCACCTGGGCGACATACCAGGTCAGCGTGCCTTCCTTGCGCGCCCCTTCCAGCAGTGCTGATTCGTCCGCGTGCCCTTGCCGCGGCAGCAGGACGGAGCCGCCAAGCGCGGCCAGGCCAGCGGTCATGTGCCGCCGCGTAATCCTCCCGGACATTCCCCCTCCGACATCGTCCGCGCAGGACTTACGCCGGGACGAGGGGAATGACCAGAGTTCCTCGGAAAATCAGTGCGCCGCGTCGGCGCGTTCCAGCTTCGCGTGCGCCTTCTCGACCTTCTCGCCAGCTTCCGCCAGATCGCCGCGCGCTTCTTCCAAGGCCTCCGGCACCTCGGCTATACCCGCAAATGTGTCCTTCAGCTGGCGCAACTGCTCTTCGGTGAGATCTTCCAGGTTCAGCATCGCGTTGCGCGCGTTCTCGTTCGCGCGGATGAGCTCATCGAGCTTCAACTGGATCGCCGCAGTGTCACGGTTCTGCGTGTTCTGCATCAGGAACACCATCAGGAACGTGACGATGGTTGTGCCCGTGTTGATGATCAGTTGCCATGTGTCCGAGTAGTCGAAGATCGGCCCGGTCACCGCCCACACAAGAATGACCGCACATGCAATGACAAAGGTCGATGCACGGCCGCATTGCAGCGCGGTCCATTGCGCGGCGCGGGAGAAAGCATTGGAAACACTGTGTTCGGCCATGGTTCGGTCCATGGCACGACAAAAGGGCAATGATGCGGCGATCTTGTTCAACAGTACGTCATCACTTCAACTGCCGAACGTGTCGCGCCATTGCTCGATCACCTCGGGAATGCCCTTGGCAATTTCCTCCGGGGTCAGGCGCAGCAGCTTGAGTTCCGACAACGGCTTTGTCCCCTCCATCTGCGGGGCGTCCGCACGCACCGGCTCGAGGAACCATTTGACGCAGGCCTGCGCATAGTCCTCGCTCAGCAGCCATTCCAGGAACAGCCGAGCGGCATTCGGATGCGGTGCCGCAGCCATGACTGCGGCAGGACCGAAGGTCAGCAGCGTACCATCGGTTGGATAGATGAAGCCAATGGGATTGCCCTTCTGGATATTCTGCACGCTGGTGCTGACCGGTCCGGTGCCGATGAGCGATTCGCCGGCATTCAGCATCGCGATCGGATCATTGCCGGAGCGGCCGATACGTGGATTGTTCTTCGCCAGCTTCTCGAAGAAGTCCCAGCCGTAGAGCTTCCGCATCGCCACAACCCACGTGCCGAAATAGCCGCTGAATGCCGGATGCGCGATGGCGACGCGGTTCTTCCATTTCGGATCGATCAGGTCCGTCCAGTTCTTCGGCGCGTCCTCCGTCCGCACATTCTTCGTGTGGTACACCATGATCTGCAGCGAGGCGGTCGCCGGAATGTAATAGTCGGGGTCGCCGAAGCCGACGAAGGGCTGCGCCAGTGCGCCGGCATTCTGCGGCCGGTACTTCGCCAGCGCATTGCGCGTCTTCAGCGCCGGATAATGCGAAACATCGGTGGTGCAGAGCACGTCGCATTGCGGCGAGTTGTTCTTCAGTTCCTGCAGCACGCGCTGATAAGCGACCTGCCCCGTGGTACGGATGACCGTCACCGAAATCCCGGGATACTTGCGGCTGAAGATACGTCCCATGTCCTCGGCCGCCTCGCCGCTCATCTGCGCGGTGTACCAGGTGAGCGTGCCCTCCTTCCGAGCCGCGTCTTCGAGTGCTGCGAGGTCCGCATGCGCGCCGCGCAACGGCAGCGACGCCGCCGCGGCAATGCCTGCAACCGCCGTTCGGCGCGTGATGGTCCTGGGCATGGCTTTCCCCCTCCTTCGGCCGCGCGTTAGGCTGCGCGTGGTCCTGTCATAGCCTGACCCAAGGAGACGTGCACGTGTACCGCTTCGACGCGAAGCGCCTCGACCTGGCGCGCGAATACAAGGCCAGGCCGTTCGGCGAGCACAGCCCCGATCTGCAATACCTGCTCAACCTCATGCGCACACGCGAGACCGACGGCCGCTACGTACTGGTGATGACCCGGCCACACGCGCAATGGACGCTGGCACGGCTGACCGATAACAACCAGGGACCGCCAAGGCTGACCAATCAGACGTTCGACAGCCTGGAAGCGGCGGAATGGGCCGTGTTCAAGCTGCGTTGGGAGGAGATGGCGGGCGCGCCTCTGCCGATAGAATGACGACGCTCATGGCCTATGCGGATGCGATCAGCGTCCGCCCCGGCGATACCATCGGCTTCAAGGTGAGCTGCGATGGCGCCGCCAACTACAATGCTCGCATCGTCCGCCTGCTGAGTCCCGAGGCAGGTCCTCAGGCGCCGCCATTCCGCACCGAACCCGTGGATACGCCGGCGAACGGCAGCTATCCCGCGCGAACGCAGCCGCTCCGCGCGGGCTCGTGGGCCATGGTGCCGGCACACGAGCTCATCGGCGGGCTGCGCAGCTTCTCCATCGCGGCGCTGATCTGGCCGACGCTTCCCGGCGAAGGGCGTCAGGCGGTTGCCGGAACATGGAGTGAAAGCACCGGCACGGGTTTCGGCCTGATGCTGAACGAGGCCGGTGAAACCGAGGTGCGGCTGGGTTCGGCACGATTGAGCAGTGGACAGGAGTTGCTGCCGCGCAAATGGTACTTCATCGCTGCAAGCTATGATGCCGCGACTGGGGCCGTCGCACTGCATCAGGACCTGCTGGCTGACAAGACGATGACCGTGGCATCGAGCATCTCGCGCGAGGCGACGGTCAGCGATGTCGCGTTGCGCAAAGCCCCACTGCTGTTCGCTGCCTGGCATGTTGCGGACAGCGACGGTTTGCCGGGGAACCTGCCGCTGGTCGGAGGTTGTTTCAACGGCAAGATAGAGCGGCCACGTCTGACGAATCGCGCGCTGGATCGCGGCGCACTGCTGGCGCTGATGAGCGGAACGGTGCCAGCCGATGTGACCGAGACGATCGTGGGAAGCTGGGACTTTTCGCGTGACATCGAGACGGAGATCATCCGCGACACGTCGCCGAACAGGCTGGACGGCATCACAGTGAACCTGCCGGCGCGGGCCATGACCGGACAGAACTGGGATGGCACGGAGATGAACTGGCGCCACGTGCCGCACCAGTACGGCGCCATCCACTTCCATGACGACGACATGATCGATGCGCGCTGGGAGACGGATTTCAGCTTTACCGTGCCGGCGGAGCAACGCAGCGGCTGCTATGCCGCGATGCTGGAAGCGGGTGGCGCGCAGTTCCAGGTGGCGTTCTTCGTACGTCCGCCCAAGGGACAGCCGACGGCGGACATCGTGTATCTCGCCTCGAGCGCGACCTACACGGTGTACTGCAACAACGTCGGGCGAATGCGTTCGGTGATGACCGAGGCGATCCAGGGCCGGCTTACCGTCATCGATGCGGTCGACATCCTGCTGCTGGAGCACCCGGAGCTTGGCTATTCCACCTACGATCGGCACCGCGACGGCAGCGGCATCTGCTATTCGTCACGCCTGCGGCCGGCGACCAATATCCGCCCTACCGGCCGCTTCTGGAACTATTGCGTCGATCTGTTCATCGTGGATTGGCTGGAGCGGTCGGGTCTGCGCTATGACGTGATCACGGATGATGACCTGCATGCGGAAGGGCTCGATCTGTTGCGGCCGTATCGCGTACTGGTGACCGGCAGCCATCCCGAATACGAGTCACTGCAGATGATGGACGCGCTGGACGGTTGGATGCGCCAGGGCGGCCGGCTGATGTATCTCGGCGGCAACGGATTCTATTGGCGCATCGCGTACCATCCGACGCGGCCTGGGACGATTGAGGTGCGTCGTAGCGAGGACGGCACGCGCGCCTGGGATGCTGAGGTCGGTGAGTACTATCATAGCTTCACCGGCGAGTATGGCGGACTATGGCGGCGCAACAACCGCGCGCCGCAGGCGCTGTGCGGCGTCGGCTTCATCAGCCAGGGGTTCGACCATTCATCGTACTACCGGCGCACCGAGGCGTCGCGCGATCCACGCGCGGCGTTCATCTTCGAGGGTGTCTCGGAAGAGATCCTGGGCGACTTCGGCATCCTGCAAGGCGGCGCGGCCGGGTTGGAGATCGACTGCGTCGATCCCATGCTGGGAACCCCACCGCATGCTCTGGTGGTGGCGCGATCCGAGAATCACTCCAATACCTATGAGCTGGTGAATGAGGAGGTGCGGGTTGCGCACGGGCTGACCGATGGCGTGATCAACCAGCAGATCCATGCCGACATGGTGTTCTTCGAGACGCAATCGGGGGGCGCTGTGTTCTCCACCGGATCGATCGCCTATGCGGGCTCATTCGGCCATCGCGATTTCGACAACCCGATCGCGAAACTCACCTCGAACGTGCTGCGAAGGTTCGTTGATCCGACGCCGTTCGAGCCACCATCATAGGTTGTCATTGCGAGGAGTTACCCCGCCCTTAGCTCCGGAAAATCCTCCTCGCGGAATTCGCCCTCCGCGCGTCCGCCCTGCTTCGCCCGCACTTCCTCCTGCTGGCGCAACTCCACGCGGCGGATCTTGCCCGATATCGTCTTCGGCAGATCGGTGAACTCAATCCGGCGCACGCGCTTGAACGGTGCAAGCGCATCGCGCAGATGCTTGAAGATGGAAAGCGCCGTCGTCTTGTCCGGCACACTGTTGGCCGTCAGCGTGATATACGCCTTCGGCACCGCCATCCGGATCGGATCCGGCGCCGGCACGACCGCGGCCTCCGCCACCGCCGGGTGCTCGATCAGCGCACTCTCCAGTTCGAACGGGCTGATGCGGTAGTCCGACGCTTTGAACACATCGTCCGCGCGGCCGATATACGTGTAGTAGCCATCCGTGCTGCGCGCGGCGACATCTCCCGTGCGATAGGCGATCGTGCCAAGTGGCGCAAAGCTGCCATCGTCGTTCTGGTAGCCGCGCATCAAGCCCACCGAAGGCGGATTGAGGTCGATGCACACCTCGCCCTCTTCGACTTCCTTGTCATCGGCATCGAGCAGATGGATGCGATAGCCAGGCGCCTCCTGGCCCATGGAGCCAGGCTCGACGCGTTCGCCAGGGAAGCAGCCAATCTGCAGCGTGGTTTCGGTCTGGCCATAGCCTTCGCGCACCGTCAGATTCCAGACCTTCTGCACGTGCTCGATGATTTCCGGATTGCATGGTTCGCCGGCGGAGCAGACCTCGCGTAGCGATGTTTTGCACGCCGCCATGTCCTCCTGCACGAACATGCGCCAGACCGTCGGCGGCGCACAGAGCGTCGTGACCTTGTTTTCCGTCATTGCCTGCAGCATGCCACGCGCATTGAACCGCGGCTGGTTGGCGATGAACACCGTGGCGCCGGCATTCCACGGCGCGAAGAAGCAGCTATACGCATGCTTCGCCCAGCCGGGCGATGAAATGTTCAGGTGCATATCGCCCGGCTGCAGACCGATCCAGTACATCGTGATCAGATGTCCGACCGGATAGCTTTGGTGGCTGTGCTCCACCAGCTTTGGACGCGACGTGGTGCCCGACGTGAAGTAAAGCAGCATCGGATCGGTGGCACGCGTCTCGCCATCGGGTGTGAACGTCGCACTGCCGCGAAGCAGATCGGCGTAGCTGTGCCAACCCTGAGGCGCGTCGCCGAGTGCAATGCGCGTGACACTCGGATCAAGTCCCGCGAACTTCGCCGCATCGGAGGCATTGGCAATCAGGTGTCGCACCCGGCCACGCTCGAAACGATCCTTCAAATCGTTGGGTGTCAGCAGTGTCGTCGCGGGAATGACGACTGCGCCGAGTTTCATCGCTGCCAGCATCAGCTCCCATAGCGGCACGACGTTGCCGAGCATCAGCAGGATGCGCTCGCCGCGCTTGACGCCAAGCGCTCTCAGCCCATTGGCGATGCGATTGGAACGCTCGGAGAGTTCGCCGAATGTCGCCGTGCCGGCGCCATCACCGACGATTTTCAGCGCGAGCCGATTGGCATTGTCGCCACGCGCCAGCTCAGCGTCGAACCAGTCGAGTGCGTAGTTGAAATTATCCAGTTGCGGCCAGCGAAACTCCGCATGCGCCTTGCGATAGTTCGTCCGGTTCGTGAACAGGAAACCACGTGCCGTCTTGAATGCTTCCGCCCCCATTATTGCCTCCCTCATCGTGGCTGGTTTGCCAGCCAACGGAACACCACGGAGAAGTCCTTGCTGCCATCTCCGGCATCGACCACGGCCTGATAGAAGGACATGGCATGTGCCGCGAGCGGTGTCGGTGATCCGACCGAATCAGCCGCTGCCTGCGACAGCTTCACGTCCTTCAGCATGAGCGCCGCCATGAACCCAGCTGCATAGTCGCGGTTCGACGGTGCCGCGGGCACCAGGCCTGGTGCGGGGCAATAGCTTGTCATTGCCCACGATTGCCCAGACGAGGTTGAGGCGATCTGAAACAGCTTCTGCCAATCCAAACCGAGCTTCTGTGCCAGCAGGAAGCCTTCCGACACGCCTACCATGTTGATGGCGAGCATCATGTTGTTGCAGATCTTGGCTGCCTGACCGGCTCCAGGGCCGCCGGCATGGACGATGTTCTTGCCCATCGCCTGCAACACTGGCAGTCCCCGCGCGAACGCAGCCTCACTGCCGCCGACCATGAACGTCAGCGTTGCCGCGGTGGCGCCGCCGACGCCGCCCGACACCGGAGCATCCAGCATATCCAGCCCGGCTTGGTGCGCGGCTTCCGTCACCACGCGCGCGCTTTCCACGTCGATGGTGGAGCAGTCGATCAGCAGCGGCCTGGCATCTTTCACCACGTCGATCAGACCACCTTGATGCAGCCAAACGTCACGCACGTGTTCGCCAGCAGGCAGCATGGTAATGATGATGTCGGCGCCACGCGCCGCGTCCGCTGCGCTCGCTGCGGCCTGAACACCAGCCGATGCCAACGCCTGCACGGCATTCTGACTAATGTCGTAGCCGATGACGCGGTGGCCGGCCTTCGCCAGGTTCGCTGCCATCGGCGCGCCCATGTTGCCCAGGCC
>CAYRTL010000145.1:0-10988 GCA_964427005.1 uncultured Acetobacteraceae bacterium | reverse complement strand
GGTGGCCGGCCTTCGCCAGGTTCGCTGCCATCGGCGCGCCCATGTTGCCCAGGCCAATGAAGCCGATAACTGCCATGTGCGCCGTCACCCCGCTTTGTCGTTTGATATTTGACACTTCCAACTGCCGATCAGACCCGATCCTCGGAGGGACGGCAACCCACACTCTGCTTTCTGGGGATCGAGAGACGTGTTAAGTGATGTCGTAATAATGAGGAAGCGCCGGAATGAAATTCAATTTCATCAATGACACGGGAGTGACGACCTACTTCCATACCGGACTGGGCAACTTCGTCGGTACCTTCAACGGTTCAACCATCGATTCGAATACGAGCTTTGCCATAGCCCCGGGCGGCACAGTGACCGGCACTGACATCACGTCGGTCATCGGCGGAAAGCTGCTGCTTTCACTAGGAACCGTACTGCCGAACGACAATCCGACATTCCAGAACAATTCGGGCGGTGATGACGGCTGGAAGATCCGCTGGGACAAAGTGGAGCTTACGCTCAATCTCCCTCAGGTCAGCCAGATCAATCTGACCTCAACGGATTTCTATGGGCTTGACCTGCAGGTCCAGACATTCGCCTCGGCAACGGCGACCGCGCCCGCCGCTACGCTGACCTGGCGCCAGGGCGCTGATCAACTGTTTCCGACACTCGCCGGCTTCGCCAACAACTCACCGGATGTCGCCGTCCCAGGTACGGCCGGGTCGGACGGGGTGAACGTCCCCGGCATCGGCAGCGACGTACTCCGAATCATCTCGCCAACGACCATCCCTCCGCCCGCCGCGGCACCATTGATCGCGGCGATGCAGCAGTACATCAACAACGTCGAGACGGCCGGCGTCGTCACGACCATTGGCGACATTTACAGCAACAGCAGCACCGCTGGGCCAGCGCCCAAGCTGACGCAGCATGTCACCTTTACCGCGTCCGTCCCATCGACGGGAGCAATGGCCGGCCACCTGGTGATGGTTGGTTCTGGCGAGGCGATCGGCGGGAATCAGATCATCGACATTCCAAATCCCGCGGCTGGCATCATCAGCGTGAACCCACCCTTCATTGTCAACGGAACCACCGATAGTTTCGCGAACAACGATGCCTATGGCGTCGTCGTGCGTGACATACTCGCCGGCTTCAATGCCGGGTTGGTCGGCAGCTCAGCGATAAACCCAAATTCTGGCACCGTTGATCTCAGCTATGCCCAGAGCATCGATGGCTTTCCCAATGGGGATACCGCCCACGCCTATTGGTTTCCCGTTCCCATAGGCTCCGGCTTCAGTCAGGCACAGCCCGGTCACCCGAGCTTCTATAACCAATTCGCCGCGACCATCGCGCAGCACTCGGACTCCTATGGTTTCCCCTTCACCGACGTGCTTGCCGCGCCCTTGGCGCCGCTCAACAACATGGATCACGTGAACATCACTATCCTGCCGGACAGCATCCCCTGCTTCGCGGCTGGTACGCGGATCGCAACGCCGAGCGGCGAGCTTGCGATCGAGTTCCTGCGCGAAGGCGACGAAGTCATGACGCTCTCGGGTGACGCGGCCAGGATCCGCTGGATCGGGCATCGGCGCGTCGATTGTCACCGCCATCCCGACCCCGATCTGGTCCGGCCGATACGCATCGCGCCGCATGCCTTCGGCGAGGGTCTGCCACGGCGGCCATTGCTGCTATCGCCCGATCATGCGGTGTTCGTCGAGGATGTACTGATTCCGATCAAATGTCTGGTGAACGGAACCACGGTGGCGCAAGTCCAGATCGACGAAGTAACCTATTATCACATCGAACTTGCCCGGCACGACATTGTGCTCGCCGAGGGAATGTCGGCGGAGAGTTATCTGGATAACGGTGGTCGAACAGCATTCCCGAATGACGGGAACGTGCTGCAGCTCCATCCCGATTTTGCGGCTCCTTTGAGCGAGCAGTCGATGATCTGGGAGAGTCTGGGATACGCACCGCTGGTCGTTGCAGGAGAGCAGATCGACCGGGCACGCCAGAAACTTGCCTTGCAGGCGGAGAGGCTGCGCCCAGCGGCAAGCAACCGCTGGGCATCGGCGCTCGAGGCGAGTTAGCATCTCCGCTTTCCAACCGGAGGTGCGCCCATGCCTGGAGAATATCCGCTGCCGTCCAGCGATGCTGTCAGTCTCGGCTTTGCCGCCAAGCCGCTCGATCACCTCGATCGGCTGATCAAGCAGCACATCGAGGAAGGCCGCTACCCGGGTGCGCAGATCGCGCTCGCTCGCCATGGACAGCTTGCGCTGTTCCGCACTTACGGCGATGCGAAGGTCGAGCCCGCCAGAGTGCCGGCGACGAATGATAACCTGTTCCTGCTATTCAGCCAGACCAAGGTGCTGACCAGTTCAGCGGTGTGGGCGCTGGTTGAGGAAGGCAAGCTGTCCTTCATGGACAAGATCGCCGATCACCTGCCGGAGTTCGCCTGCCGCGGCAAGGCCGACATCACGCTGCATCAGGTGATGACTCACACCGGCGGTTTCCCGTCCAACAATGTGACCCCGGCCACCTGGACTGATCATGCGCGGATGCGCGCCGAGGTGTGCGACTTCGCGCTGGACTGGACGCCCGGATCAAAGCTGCAATACCACGGCCAGGCGGCGCATCTGGTGCAGGCGATGGTGATTGAGGCCGTCACTGGCCAGGACTATCGCGACGTCATCCGCGACAAGGTCATTTCACCGCTTGGTCTCGGCAGCGACATTTTCGTCGGCATACCCACACAGGCGCAGTCACGTTGCGCCGATACTTATGCGCCGGAGCCGCGCGACAATTCGCCGGAGTTCCGTGCGGCAGGTCTGCCGAGTGGTGGCGGCTTCGCGACCGCGCGCGGCATGGTGGCTTTCTATCAGATGCTGCTGGGCAACGGCCGGCTCGGCAATGTGCGGCTGTTCTCGCCGCGGCTGATTGCCTACGTGTCGCGCAATCACACCGGCGAACGCCCGGACGAACAGATGACGGGCATCCCGATGCACCGCGGCCTTGGCCCGCATGTGCGCGGTGAGAGCGACCGCATCCGGGGATTGGGCACCATCGGTTCCCCTTCCACATTCGGTCATGGCGGGGTGGGTTCGTCTTACTCGTGGGCCGATCCGGAAAGCGGTGTGTCGTTCACGTATCTGACGAACTACGTGTCACCGGATCCGTGGCACTCGGCGCGGCTTGATCGGGTAGCGAACCTCGTGCATGCGGCGATCGACTGAAAGAGGATTCACCACAAAGGCACAGAGACACGAAGCTCGGCCTTGTGCCGGCCATGACGAGAGGACACGTAACGTCACTGTGCTTTGTGTCTTGTATGGTGTTATCAATTTCTGCATCAGCCATGCCCTACGCATCGAATGATGAACTTCCGCCGGCGGTCGCGAACCATCTGCCGCCGCATGCGCAGGACATCTTCCGCGAGGCGTTCAATCACGCCTGGGACGAATACGGCGGCGATGAGGAACGTGCGTTTCGCGTCGCCTGGTCAGCGGTGAAGCGGAAGTACCGCAAGAGCGGCAAGGACTGGGTGCCGATCAGGTAGCGCGCTCGAACCGGGCGCGGTCCGCGGGCAGCAGCCGCACCCTCACATGCACGGCGGCATCGTCGTCGTGGCGATTGACCACCTCGCCATGCTCATAAAGCCAGGCAAGGCGTGCGCCGTCCTCAGGTGCGATCGCGTAATCCGCGACCTCCATCCCGGCCGCGATCCTCTCGTCTATTGCCGCCTTCAGCGCGTCCAGCCCCTCGCCGGTGATCGCCGAGACCGCGACGGCGCCCGGCCTAACCGGCACCGAGGCAACGCCGCCCATCAGATCCGCCTTGTTCAGGACCTCGATGGTCCGGGACGGCCAGTCCGCGTCCAGGGTTCCATCCGCCACCATGTCTTCCAGCACCGCCACGACGTCGGCGCGCTGGGCCGCGCTGTCGGGATGCGCGGCGTCGCGCACGTGCAGGATCACGTCCGCCTCCGCCACCTCCTCCAGTGTCGCCCGGAACGCCGCCACCAGCTCGTGCGGCAGCTCGCTGATGAAGCCGACCGTGTCGGACAGGATCGCGCGCCGGCCAGATGGCAGCCGAAGACCGCGCATCGTGGGATCGAGCGTCGCGAACAACTGGTCGCGCGCGGTCACCTCCGCTCCGGTCAACGCGTTGAACAACGTTGATTTTCCAGCATTCGTGTAGCCGACGAGTGCCACGACCGGGAACGGCACGCGCCGGCGCGCGAACCGGTGCAGGCCGCGGGTGCGCCGGACCTGCTCCAGCTCCTTCTTGAGCCGGGCAATGCGATCACCGATCAGCCGGCGGTCCGCTTCGATCTGCGTTTCGCCGGGGCCACCAAGGAAGCCGAAGCCGCCGCGCTGCCGCTCAAGGTGGGTCCAGGACCGCACGAGCCTCGAGCGCTGGTAGTCGAGATGCGCCAGCTCCACCTGGAGCGCGCCCTCTTTCGTCGCGGCGCGCTCGCCGAAGATGTCGAGGATCAGGCCGGTGCGATCGATCACCTTGCAACCCCAGGCGCCTTCCAGATTGCGCTGCTGCACCGGCGATAGCGCGGCATCGATCACGACCACGGTCACGCCGTGCTCCGCGATGGCACGGCCCTGCATCGTCACCTGTCCTTCGCCGAGCAGTGTGGCGGGGCGACGGATGCGCAGCGGGAGGATGGCCGTGTGAACCACGACCAGCCCGATAGACGCCGTCAGCCCGACCGCCTCGGCAAGCCGGTGTTCCGCCGAACGATGCGCTTCGCCCCGCTCATGCTCGGAGCGGTCCCACGGCAACAGTACCGCCGCCCGCACGGGCGCTGCGCTGGCACCATTCCGACCGTTTGGTGGCGTAGTTCCGTTAGTCGCCTGCGGCAGGAGTCATCTCCCGTGCCGGCGCAGCGGCAGCGGCACCCTCGGCCTTGGCGGCGTCGAACAACTGGATCGGCGCGCCCGGCATCACGGTGCTGATCGCGTGCTTGTACACCAGCTGAGTGTGTCCGTCGCGTCGCAGCAGGACGGAAAAGTTGTCAAACCAAGTGATTATGCCCTGGAGCTTAACCCCGTTCACCAGGAACACTGTCACCGGAGTCTTGTTCTTTCGCACATGGTTCAGGAACACGTCCTGAACGTTCTGCGCTTTCTCATTGGCCACTTTGGCTGTCCTTCTTCTTGTCGGCTGTTGTTGTTCTTCAGTCCAAGGCGGGCGTGGCACGCCACCTTGTACCGTCACGTCCCGCGGCACCCCTTCTCACGCAAGCGCACGAAGCCGTGCGGCAAGGTCGAGCGCGGAAGGGAAATGGATATCAGGGCGCGCCCGGTCAATCCCACCATCATGCGAAGCATCACCAATCAGCACGGCTGTTACCCCTGCCGCACGCGCCGTCCGCATGTCCAGCGCAGTATCGCCAAGATACCACACGGACGCGTCCGGTGCACGGCCCAGCCGCTCCAGTGCCATCACGATGGGGGCCGGATCCGGCTTGTCCGCCGGGGCGTCGCCCGCGCCGACAACGGCACCGAAGTGGCCAGCCCAGCCGAGATGCACGACTTCCGCACGCAGGTAATTGCCGGCCTTGTTTGAGACGACGCCTTGCGGCCAGTAGGCGCCCGCTGACAGTGCATCAGGCGCGCCCGGCATTGGTGTCACGTGGCGGAGATGCTCCTCCGTCAGTGTGCTATAGAAGATGTCGCGCGCACGCTCCCAGTCATCGCCGAACATGACGGGAAAGCTTTCGCGCAGCGACACACGGACGCGCTCCTTGGTATCGGTCACGCTCCAAAGCGGCATGGCGAATTCGGTGAACACCGCGTTCAGCGCCGCGGTAATCCCAGCCCAGCCGTCTACCAGCGTGTTGTCCCAGTCATAGAGGAGGACGGTTGGTGTCACATCAGGAGCGAGACTCCCTGTACACCTCTTCCACTTCGTGGGCGACGTGTACAGGGACTCAGCCACCGGCAATCTTGGGAATGAGGTAGATCTCACTGTCTGGATTCAGCGGGGCTGAATACGCGTCCTGGTAGATCTCGCCATCAATGGCGATTGCCATGCTGTCCTCGACCTGCTTCCCCAATCCCGGAAAGCGCTGATCCAGCTCCAGCACCAGCCGGCGGAAATTGGTTGCCGCCACCTCGAGTTCGGTCTTGCCACCGGTGAACCGCTGGCAAGCCGAACCCGAGAAGACGACTTTCGGCATCAGTCGTCGCCGTTCGCCACGTCCAGCGCCTTGCGGACCTTCGGCGGCGACATCGGCAGTGCGGTCATGCGCAGCCCGATCGCATCACGGATCGCGTTGCCGATTGCGGCCATCGGCGGGATGATCGGCACCTCGCCGACGCCGCGCGCACCGAACGGATGCCGCGGGTTTGGCACTTCCACCATCACCGCCTCGATCATCGGCAGGTCGGATGCCACCGGGCAGCGATAGTCGAGGAAGCCCGGGTTATCCATCCTTCCGTCTTTGTCATAGATGTACTCTTCATTCAGCGCCCAGCCGATCCCCTGCACGGCGCCGCCCTGGATCTGGCCTTCCACGTAGCTTGGATGGATGGCACGACCCACGTCCTGTACCGCCGTGTAGCGGACAATGGTGACCTGGCCGGTCTCCTTGTCCACTTCCACATCGGCGATATGGGCGCCGAAGCCTGGGCCGGCGCCCTGGGCGTTCACCGACACTTCCGAAGTCACCGGACCGCCGGTGCGCGCCGCCTTTAGCGCGATATCCGCCAGCGACAACGGCTCGAAGGCACCGGCATTCGTGCCGGCCGGATGCGCCGCGCCGTCCCGCCAATCGACGGCGTCAGGCGTGATGTCCCAGATCATCGCCGCGCGCTGCTTGAGCTGCTCGACTACCTTCTCAGCCGCCATGGTCGCCGCCATGCCGGTCGCGAAGGTCACGCGCGACCCGCCGGTCACGTGGGTGAAGCCGATCGAAGCCGTATCCGCCACGATTGTCCGCACCTTGTCGGCCGGGATTTGCAGAGTCTCGGCCACCATCATGCCGATTGAGGCGCGGGAGCCGCCGATGTCGGGGCTGCCCGACACCGCCACCACCGTGCCATCCTCCGCGACGTGCACGGCCGCCGATGACTCGCCGCCAATGTTGAACCAGAAGCCGCAGGCGATGCCGCGCCCCTGGCCCGGCTTCAGCGGCGTCTTCCAGTGCGCGCTGCTCTTCGCCGCCTCCAGCGTCGCGAGGAATCCGATGTTCTGGTGCGTCGGCCCATAGTGCGTCTTGGTGCCGTTGTGCGCGCCGTTCTTCTCGCGCAGTTCGATCGGATCCATGTTGAGCTTGCGCGCCAGATCATCCAGCGCGCTCTCCACCGCGAACGACGCGATCGGCGCACCCGGTGCGCGGTAGGCCGCCACCTTCGGGCGATTGCTCACCACGTCGTAACCGATGACCTCGATGTTCGGCAGGTCATACATGGCGAAGCCGCACATGCAGCCCGGCTGGATCGGCGAACCTGGGAAAGCGCCCGCCTGGTACTTCAGCACATGCTTCGCCGCGACGATGGTGCCGTCCTTCTTGGCACCGATCTTCACTTCCATGGTGGCGCCGGAAGTCGGACCCGAGGCGCGGAACACTTCCTCCCGCGTCATCTGCATCTTCACCGGGCGGCCGCACTTCTTGGACAGCGCGAGCGCCAGCGGCTCCAGATACACCAGCGTCTTACCGCCGAATCCGCCACCGATCTCCGCCGGTGTGCAGCGGATGTTGGAGATGTCGATCCCCAGCAGCTTGGCCACGTAGGAGCGCACCATGAAGTGGCCCTGACTGGAGCTGTAGACGGTACACTGACCATCTGCCCCGTACGCGCACAGGCAGGCATGCGGTTCGATATAGGCCTGGTGCACCGGCTCGGTCGTGTAGCGGCCCTCTACCACCACCTCGGCCTGCTTGAAGCCGTCCTCGACGTTGCCCTTGTGGAAATAGACTCGCTTGGCGATGTTCGACGGCTTGGTCGGCTTCGGTTCGACATTCGCCGTGAACAGATCATCGTGCAGGGTCGGCGCATCGTCTGCCATCGCCGCTTCGACGTCGATCACGTACGGCAGCACTTCGTATTTGACGTCGATCAACTCCAGCGCCTGATCGGCAATCTGCTGCGAGATCGCCGCAACCGCCGCGACCGCGTGGCCCTCGTACAGCGCCTTGCCGCGCGCCATGCAGTTGCGCGACAGGTCGCGGAAATTCATCGGACCTTCACCGACGAACGCCTCCTCCGAGGGAATGTCGGGGAAGTCATCGGCCGTGACCACCGCCTTCACGCCCGGCAGCGCCAGCGCCTTCGATGCATCGATCGACACGATGCGCGCATGCGCATGCGGCGAGCGCTTCACCTTGCCCCAAAGCATGCCGGGCATGACCATGTCCGCGCCGAACATCGCGCGGCCGGTGACCTTGTCCACGCCATCCGGACGGATCGGGCGGGTGCCGACAACTCTCAGATCAGTACCTACGTAGTTCATCGGGCAGCTTCCCTTCGCATTTCAGCGGCGGCGTCCATCACCGCGCGGATGATCTTGTCGTAGCCGGTGCAGCGGCAGAGATTGCCGGCGAGCCAATAGCGCGCCTCGGTCTCGGTCGGGTTCGGGTTCTCATCCAGCAGCGCCTTTGCCGCCACGATGAAACCTGGCGTGCAGAAGCCGCATTGCAACGCCGCGTGCTCAAGGAACTTTTGTTGCACCGGGTGCAGATGGTCGCCCTCTGCGATGCCCTCGATCGTAGTGATGTTCTTGCCCTCGGCTTCAACCCCGAGCATCAGGCAGGAGCAGACGATCTTGCCATCGGCAATGATGGTGCAGGCGCCGCAGTCACCCGACGCGCAGCCTTCCTTGCTGCCGGTCAGGCCGAGTACGTCGCGCAGGCAGTCCAGCATCGTCTGCTGGGTCTCGCACAGGAACTCGACCGGCTCGCCGTTGATCGTGGTAGTTACGTGATGCTTGCTCATATCAGTGGGTCTTCCCTTGTGCTTTGCCCATGGCGCGGTCGAAGGCGATCGCCGCGACGCGGCGTGCCAGCACGCCGGCAACCTTGGTCCGGTACTCAATCGTCCCGCGCTTATCATTGATTGGCTTGCAGGCCGCACGCGCGGCTGCATCCAGGTTCTTCAGCGTCGCGTCGTCCAGCCTGTGGCCGATCAGCGCATCAGCGGCCTCTTTCACCAGCAGCACTGTCGGCGCGACAGCACCGAGTGACACGCGTGCGGCGGTGCAGACGCCCTTCTCGTCCAGGGCTACGCTGATGCCGCAGCCCACCACCGCGATATCCATTTCGGTCCGTGGGATGAAGCGCAGGTAGGCGTCACTCGACCGCGGCGGACGCGGTGGGAACTTGAACTCCAGGATGAACTCGTCTTTCGCGAGCGATGTCCGGCCCGGACCCGTCGGGATCTGCTCGACCGGCACCTCACGGCGGCCCTTGCTCCCAACCACGACAGCGATGGCGCCGGCGGCATACAGGGCGGGCACGCTGTCGGCGGCCGGCGACGCATTGCACAGGTTGCCCGCGAGCGAGCAACGTCCCTGGATCTGCTGCGATCCGATCAGGTCGAGCGCCTCGACCACGCCAGGCCAGGCCTTGTTCATGCCCGGATGCGCTTCGACGACAGCGCCCGGTGTCGCTGCGCCGACAACGAACCCGCCATTCTCTTCGCGGATGCCGATGACGCCGGGAATTTTCTTGGTATCGACGATGAGTTCCGGTTTCAGGCGGCCTGACCGCATCTGCACCAGAAGATCGGTCCCCCCGGACAGGACCTTGGCGAGGCCCGATGCCCCGGCCAGAAGTTTGACAGCCTCATCGACCGTCGACGGTGCGGCGTAATTGAGCGTTGCCATTCCTGCTCCCGATGTCTGCGCGCGTTGATGGCCCCGGGTCTGATACGCCCAGGACTGGAAGAGCCCAAGGTTATGCGATCAGGATGGGCGGGTCGAGGGGGCCACCTGCGATGCGAGCAGCGTCCAGTCCCGGAAGTAACCCGCCGGCGGCCATCCTCTTCGTGCAATGAGACCCATTTGACCTCCGGCGCTCCGAGGCGCGACCCTCCCCTCCCGAGATGCTGTCCCGAGGGACACAAGCACGGCTACCCGCTTATGCAGCCAGCAGGCCGTCCCTAGAGCGGCCACCGCTCGGTGATTGCAGCCAGGTACTGGACAAGCAATTCGACTGCTTTTGTGCGATCGAAAGAAAATAGCGGAACGGAATGCCATTCCAACCCAGTTCTCGCAGAGTGAGCCGGATGCTGAGATGGGTCCAGCGGACCAAGCATGGCTGCCACCATTCCATCATGCATCAGCTCGACAATGAGCACCTCACCCACTTCCCGGTCATCTGACACCAATTGATATGTGATTGGATCGCATATCGGACCACCCGGAAACCACGGACCTTTTCGGTATCTGAGCACCTCGCGGAATTCACACTTCTCCGGCCTCCTGGCCAGATGGCGGTTGGCCTGCTCCGCCGCGTCCCGGATTAGAGACCGGACCTCAGTGCAAAACTGTGTTTGCCTCCGTTCAAGTTCTACGTACCCGCTTCGAACGGCCCTGTCCTTGACGGCGACTTCATTTTCGTGCTGGCGGCGGTGCCGTTCCCGCATGTCCAATGTGATGTCAAGAGAATGCTCCAGGAAATCTGACATTGCCACCTCCCGTGAGGCATAACCCCGGCACGGCGTAGATGTGGCTCGTTTAGATAGAAGCCTCGGCACTATCCAGCATTGATCCAGGTCAATCATTCCGCCAGAAGCGGTGATACCCAATCTCGCTGACAATGACCCATGCGCTGCCTTCATCGTCATGGTTGGCGGGGCCAAGCCCCGCCATGAGTCATGGTCAACGGGGCTTGGAATAGCCCTTCAGCAGGCCAGCCCTATGGACTTGGCCGCCAGCCTACGAAGGCGACTCCGCCCAAGGAGCCATCGCAGCAATAGATGCAATTGCGCAGGTACTGGCCGCATTCGGCTGGGACTGGCGCTATTCCGAGGCCTTCTTGCTCCGGTTGG
>CAYRTL010000144.1:4118-11128 GCA_964427005.1 uncultured Acetobacteraceae bacterium | reverse complement strand
ACTCTTGGCGGTCACTCCGCCAGGCCACTTACCCACAGCTCCTACACCACCACTCGGGACACGACCTCGGAATTCTTGCCAGAGGGAATGTTTCAGATCTTCGATGTGCTGATGTGTAGAAGTTTACATTTGATCTGACGGCCAGGCGCTTGCGGATATGGTCTCTGATTGCTTCGGCGGTGAAGCCGTCCAGCGCGCCACGGCATGCAATGGCCTGTTGCAGCACGGCGGACGTGGTCCGGTCGCTGGTTAAGATAGCTATTACAAGCTATCAAATAGAGACGCTGGTCGGCGGTAGTACGAGCCCATCCCAATGCAGGAATTCGGGATATTGATGCAGAGTGCGACGAAGCAATGCACGTCGTACTTGCCTAGCAGATTTATTGGGATCGCAGCCACCAGATGCCGAGGCTGCCGCCGATCAGCGTCAGCGGTAGCCAGCCCAGCGATGCCAGCGCTGGTTCGGCCGCGTCCGGCAAATCAAACGCTTCACAAATTCCGTAGGCTTCAAGCTGCGCCAGCAGATCGCCGAGTTGGAGATCATGTCCGACGACTACCGAACGGTAGGTGGGATAGGCTGTCGCCGGGATTTTCGACTCGCCGATCCGCGTCGCCAGTTCAAAGATGTGCTCAGGAGCGAGCCGTAGCCGGGTCCGTCCTGGCGTATGATGCGCAACATGAACGCGATGCTTCACGTGTGGCGTCTCTGTGCTTGGCGGACGTCGTCGTGGCTCGTTGGCGTTGTTCATGCCCCCGACATAATGCAATAATCCCTGCCGCGCCAGGAGCCTGCGCCCATGCCCATGACACGCTGGCGCCAGCGAGGCGAAACTGACCGCGCTGCTGCAGGAGAGCCTGTCACTGGCCACCCGCAGTCGAGCAGCGAAACCGGTGGACGTCGCCCGGGTGATTGTCGATACCCGTGCAGCCTAAGACGGTCGCCTTCCCCACGGATGCCAAGCTGCTGCACCGTGCCCGTGAGCGGCTGGTGCGTCTGGCACACAAACATGGCGTCAAGCTGCGCCAGTCGTATGCGCTGGTTGGTAAGCTCGCATGGATCCGCCCTCAGCGCTACGGAAGGCGCGCCAATCGGGCCTTGCGGACCCGAGCCGCATGTGACAGCTGCAAACCCAGCAGGTTGATCGTGCTATCCTGAAATCATAGCGCGCGGCGCCTCTTTTGATTATGTCGGTGAATGCGCGAGACAAGCCACGCTCGCACCTTCCGCAACATTGCCGACATCTGCCGCATGGGGAAAGCCATGGAGTACCACGCCGAGGTACTGAGAGGAGGGATATGGCATCAGCGGATCCCAAGCTGGCGGGACCTTGCTGCGATCCTGCTTGTGCTGGGGATCGTGATCTTTCTGGGTGTCGGCGCACACCAGATGGTGGGGCCGTTCGTTGCCGCGCATCAGCCGGAAATCTCCCTCTCCCCGACCGCTCTACCGGTTTACACGCTGCGCACGATCATGCGGATGCTTGCGGCCCTGGTTGCGTCCCTGATCTTCACCTTCACCTACGCCACGCTGGCGGCGAAGAGCCGCCGTGCCGAAATGATCCTGATCCCGATCTTGGACGTGCTCCAATCCGTCCCGATCCTCGGTTACCTCTCCTTCACGGTCGTCTTCTTCGTATCGTTGTTTCCAGGCAATGTGCTCGGTCCGGAACTTGCCGCCGTCTTCGCCATTTTCACAAGCCAAGCCTGGAATATGGCGTTCAGCTTCTACCAGTCGCTGCGGATGATTCCTGGCGACCTCGACGAGGCGAGCCGCAGCTTCAGGGCATCGGCCTGGCAGCGCTTCTGGCGCCTGGAAGTACCCTTCGCCATGCCCGGCCTCATCTGGAACATGATGATGTCAATGTCGGGAGGATGGTTCTTCGTCGTCGCTTCGGAGGCCATCTCCGTCGGCGATCTCCAGATCGCGCTTCCTGGCGTCGGGTCCTACGTCGCGCGCGCCATCCAAGAGCGCGATCTCGCGGCGGTCGGCTGGGCGATCCTCGCTATGACCATCGCCATCCTCCTTTACGATCAGCTGCTGTTCCGGCCGATGGTGACTTGGGCCGAGAAATTCCGATTCGAGCAGACAGCAGCTCAAATCGTGCCGAAGAGCTGGGTGCTTGACCTTTTTCGCCGCTCAATACTGCTGAAGTACCTAGGTGCTCCGATCGGAACGGGAATGCGTCGGGCGGCGCGTTCGCGGCTAGCTGTACCCCGAAGCGTTCATCAACTGACCCGATGGTCGCCGCCGGATCGCGTCGTTGATGCTGTGTGGATGGGCTTTATCGTTGCCGTGCTCGCCTATGTCGGATGGGAACTCTTCCGATTTGCCCGATCCACACTCTCGTGGGCGGATTTCACGATCGCCGCGAGCAATGGCGGCCTCACGCTCCTGCGTGTTGTCATCCTGATAGCGTTGGCGTCCGTGATCTGGGTCCCGATCGGCGTGGCCGTCGGTCTCCGACCCAAGCTAACCGAGCGTGTTCAGCCCATCGCCCAGTTTCTCGCCGCCTTCCCGGCGAATCTGCTGTTCCCGGTCGCCGTCTTTTTCATCGTGCGGTTCGATCTCGCTCCCGAGATCTGGCTGAGCCCGCTCATGATCCTGGGAACACAGTGGTACATCCTCTTCAATGTGATCGCTGGAGCCAGCGCGTTCCCGAGCGATTTCAGGGAGGCTGCCGCGAGTCTTCGCGTTCGGCCAAGGCGCTGGTGGCGGGAGGTCATGCTGCCCGGGATCCTCCCCTATTACGTGACCGGGGCGATCACGGCTTCTGGCGGCGCGTGGAATGCAAGCATTGTCTCCGAGGCGGTCAGCTGGGGGCCGAGGAAACTCAACGCATCGGGGCTCGGCGCCTACATCGCGCAAATGACCGAGGCTGGTGACTATCCCCGAATTGCCCTGGGCATTGCCGTCATGTCGGTCCTCGTCATCGCTATGAACCGGCTGCTGTGGCGGCCGCTCTACGTTTTTGCCGAACGCCGCACGCGGCTCGATTGAGAGGGTGGGATGCCTAACGAAACGACACCACCAATCATCGAGCTCAGCAAGATCTGCATGGCTTTCGCCAAACCATCGGGCGAGCCGCTGCCGGTGCTCGCCGATATCAGCCTGGCAGTTCGTGAGGGAGAAATCTTGGGCCTGCTCGGCCGCTCAGGATCAGGCAAATCGACTCTGCTGCGCATTGCAGGCGGATTAATCCCGCCCACCACGGGACAGGTGCTGTATCGCGGCGCACTTCTATCTGGTCCCGCTGAAGGCATTGCTGTGGTCTTCCAGACATTCGCTCTGTATCCTTGGCTCACCGTGCTTGAAAATGTGGAGCTCGGCCTCGATGCCCTCGGCCTCTCGGATAATGAGGCACGCCGCCGAGCGCTCTCTGCCATCGATCTCATCGGGCTCGACGGCTTCCAATCTGCTTACCCCCGCGAACTTTCCGGCGGCATGCGCCAGCGGGTCGGATTTGCCCGGGCCATTGTCAGCGATCCGATCCTGCTCCTCATGGACGAACCATTTTCAGCGTTGGACGTGCTGACTGCCGAAACACTCAGAACGGACTTTCTCGATCTGTGGGCTGGCCATCAACTGCCCACCAAAGCCGTGCTGGTGGTCACGCACAACATTGAGGAAGCGGTCTTGATGTGCGACCGGATTCTGGTTCTTGGGGCAAACCCAGGACACATCGCGGCCGAGATACCTGTTCCACTGCTGCAGCCGCGCAATCGTTTGGATGCGGCGTTTCACAACATCGTGGATGAGATCTATGCCATCCTCACATCGAGGATGGCGCAGTCGATCAGCGCGCAGAGCCAGCTTCACGGCGGGTTGGTTCAGCTCTTGCCGGACGTGACGATCAGCCGGCTCATCGGTTTTGTCGAAATGTTGAGCTCCAGTTATGAAGGCCACGCGGAGTTGGCAGATATCGCTGCGCCCTTGGCTTTGGGAATGAAGGACCTTTTCGCTATTGCGGCCGGATTGCACATTCTCGAATTTGCGGAACTGAAAGACGGTGCGATCAAACTGACCGCTGCGGGGCGGGTTTTCGCCCAGAGCGAGAGCGAAGAACGCAAGCACCTCTTCAAGGAACATCTGCTTCGATTCGTGCCTCTCGCAGCCCACATCCGCCAGATACTCGATGAGCGCGAAGAACATCGAGCGCCGCGGGAGCGGTTCGAACTCGAACTGCAGGATCATCTAAATCGAAGCGATACCGAGCAGACCTTGCGAGCGGCGATCGGGTGGGGTCGGTACGCCGAACTCTTCGCCTATGATGATCGGACGCGAACGTTCAGCCTCGACCATGGCGAGAAATGACGTGCCGAAGCATTGGACGAGCCCGGGGCGTCAGGATTCGATCACTGGCGCGACGCTGCGGCGGTTCGCCTTCAGGCTGGTGGTAGTTGTCGGTTTCGCAGCACTGTGGCCAAGCCGCTCAATTACGTCGTCGGCAACTGCAACCGCGGCGCTTTGCTTGGCGATGGGGGCGGCCTGCCTTCTGTGGGCCATACGCTTCCGCGAACAATGGCACGGATCAGGTCTTAATCACTTGCATGAAGCCGCTGCGCTCCTGAGCGTTGCGCTCCTCGTGTATCTGCTCTTCTGAGCTTCTGACTGGGCCGCGTAGGCAACATTGGCGAGCTGCACGAGCAGCACCAGGCCTCCCGGAGCTGCGCCGAACCGAACCCGATCAGCCCGCCTCCGGCAACTCGTGGATTGGCCTCCAGCGACGGCATGACCATGTGGTTACCGGTATTGCTTCGCTTCCGCTGCTGCCATCCTGGGCCGCGTTGCCATTCATTCTCGGAACGTTGGTCATTGGCTGGTCGCGTGAGGGGAGCTGACTATCTGGGCCCAGAGGGGACGTGTGTCTCGGCGCAAATTTTTTGCGCCCGTCACGCAATCTCAGAAGGCAGTTCTATGAGCCAGTGATCGAATTGAGCATGATTCGGGTTGCGGCGGTCCCTCATCGCCTCGGATGTTTGAAACCGGAATTCGTAGTCCTTGCTCAGCCGACGATAACTTCCGAGGCATGCAAAGCTGCGTTCCACGATCCAGGTCAGCCCAACAACTTCGAACGCTCCGTCCTTCCTCTTGACGATGCGAAGTTCATAACCGTCATGCCTCCGTAGCTCCGGGCAAAATTTCGGCTCCCGTGGCCGGCATCGGCAAGAACCGTTTGGATATTGGGGAACGCAAATCGCAGTCCATCGAGCAATCGAAAGCCAGCTGCGCAGTCGCAGACATTCGCCGTCTCAACTCGGCTCGCGACCGGAAGGTCTTCGCAGATGCGCGTGACAGGAGCCAAGACAATGCGCACTCCGATCTTTGGTATCGGCGGCTCGCGAACTACTGGCGGCCGTACCACCACCCGATGACCATGTGGCGGAAGAGCCGCTCGATCCCCGTCTGCCGCGTCCATGCCGCGATGGGCAAATGATCGTCATCGAGACCTTCGCCCGCGCCGCCGCATCCGCCAAGCCCAACCGGGACGACTCCTTCGTGACCCGGAACGGCCTGAACCAAGCTTGCGACGCAGCAACCGCGCTGCCACCAACAGCCCATCTCATGCCCAACGCCGTCAACTGCGATCCGATGCTCCCCTTCCATCATTCCGCAAGAGAAACCGGCGCGCCACCCGCCAATACCTCAACGAAGCTATCCCACAGACATGCCGCGGCGACGGCCGAACCGTTCCCCCCCATCGGGCCAAGAGTCAAATTCCTCACAGACCTCTGCCTGTTGACCGCGGGTTCCTTCACCCAAGACTTTCGTACGCCTCCCGGCGACCGAAACTCTTCAGGATTTCTGCCGGACCGCTTTCGAGGGGACACGCGGAAATCAGTTCATGGCTGGGTCTAAACAGCAGTGCTGTATGTTTCCGAGCGGCAGTGTCGTCAGTGACAACAACAATCTTTACCATTCCAAGCCTCACGACTTTCCTTGATCAAGAACCACACGACGCCGAGCGAAGTCACCGAATCCACCCACAAAGCACCGGCGAGAGCTTGGGCGACGAGACCAATCACGACCACGAGCGACAGCCAGCCACACGTCATGCTTTCCATTGCGTCGGCACGCATCGCGCGACTACCGAGTGCTTCGGCAACTACGATTTTCCGCTGCGCGAGGACATACATCACCGGCATCGCCATCAGGGCGACGACGAGCCCCGGCCAGGAGAATGTCTCGCCTGTTTGGGTCCAGAGCTTCCAACCGGCCGCGATTATCACATAGACAGAGAGCGCAAGTAACAGGCCTCCCGCAATACGGCTCGCCAGGCGCTCCGCGCGTTCCGCGAAAGCCTGACCGCGACGAAGCTCAACGCTTAACCGCCAGATGAGGACGCCGGCCGATGCAAGCTCAATCAGGCTGTCGATCCCGAACGCGAGCAGACACAAGCTCGCAGCTTGCACGCCCGCCCAAATTGCGACGACGGCCTCGACTACCATCCAGGCCACGGTTGTGTATTCCAGCCAGAATGCACGCCGGATCAGCGCTGCCCGAGCGGGACCGATAGCCACGGTGAGGGCAGGTGCAACTCCGCAGCATGGGTCGTGACAACACTCCACCAGGCGGTCGGCGGCCGAAGCAGATTGAAACGACGGCATGGTATCCATGCGAGATATCTCGACGGTTGAACCAGGAACCACTACATGCGCCCTGTAGCCGCTACAGGGTCAAGGATGGCATCCGTAACGTATAGCATAGGCGAACTGGCGCGTGCGACAGGCACCCAAGTCGAGACTGTCAGCTACTATGAGCGGATCGGCCTATTGCCGTCGCCAGCTCGCACTGGCGCTAACTATCGGATTTGCGTCACGCCCCATTCTTGAGCGGTTGAGCCAGCACGCCGTCTGGTTGTATCTGCGATTCGCGCTCAGCTTCAGGGATGTCGAGGATCTTCTTGCCAAGCGACTTCGGGCCACGCGCCCTGCTCCGACTGAACGTTGGCATCTCGACGAGGTCTTCGTCTCGATCGCCTGCCGACAAACGTATTTGTGGCGCGGTCGAG
>CAYRTL010000144.1:0-4018 GCA_964427005.1 uncultured Acetobacteraceae bacterium | reverse complement strand
CCCTGCTCCGGCAGCGAAGCGTGCTGTCACCTCCTCACGGAGCTGGCCGGCAACAGTCGCGCCGAGCTATGTGCCGATCAAGGTGATGCCGATAGTCACCACCGACATGGTCGCGTAAAGCGCCACGAAGCTCGCGTGACCCGGCGATAAGGCAGCGGTGGGCGGCCGGCTTGGATTGACGCGGCAGTTCTCCGATATGATGCCGGAGGACAAGGCCGAGGTAATCGAGATGCTGAAGCGCGAGGGCAATGTCGTCGCGACGGTCGGCGATGGCATCGACGATTCGGTGGCGCTAGACCGTCGCGCTGAAGCCCGCACAGCGCGCCGAGCTGGAGCGCACGTTTCGGCTGCTGGAATCGCAGAGTTTCGCGGACCGTGTGGCCGAGTATGCGGGACGTACGCTCAATCACGCGCTCGGCCTGGTGCCGTTGGGAATATTTCGCCGCACCGGGCGGTTATACGGTGCCTTTAACCGGCGGTCGATTCATTGGAGGAAGAGGTGCATCCCCCCTGCTGCCGAAGGCGATGACCGGACTGACCGGCGGGATCGGCGGACTTGTTCGGCTTAGTCGCCCTGCCGTTCGACTTGCCGCTGACCACCACGCTGATGCTGCGTTCGATCGCCGATATTGCACGCCATTATGGCGAAGACCTCTCGCGCATGGAGGCACGGCTGGCCTGCCTCGAAGTGTTTTCGCTCGGTGGCCGCAAGGCAGCGAGCAAGGACGATATCGGCTACTACGCGGCGCGTGCTATGTTCGCCAAGCTGAGCCGCGATCTTGTTTCCTACCTGATGGCGCGAGGTGTGCTGGAGGTTGCGCCCCGGTGGTAACCCGCGTCGTCTCCATATTGGTATCGAGCTTGGGTGTTGTGGTCACCGAACGGACCCGCGCCGAGCGTCGTGCCGGTGCTGGGCGCTGTGGGCGGTGCTACTCTCAACATGGCCTTTATGAACCATTTCGAGGGCGTCGCCCATGGACACTTCGCGCTACACCGGCTGGAGCGAACGCATGGCCAGACGGAGATCGGCCGGCTTTATGCGGAAATCCAGAAGGCGGTGCTGCGTCCGATCACAGCCTGATCCTAGGTCAGATACGAGTGCACGATGCCGATCAGCTCTTCCGCCGCCTTGCTCGCGGTCGCGCGGTCCTTTTCGAGCACCAACCGCTCACGGATGTGGTCCTCGATCACTTCGGCGATGAACCCGTCCAATGCGCCGCGGCAGGCGGTCGCCTGCTGCAATACGGCTGAGGTGGTCGTATCGCCATCGAGGGCTCGTTGAATCGCCTCGACCTGGCCGCGAATCCGACCCAGCCGCTTCAGGAGCTTGGATTTTTCTTCGTGCGCTGTCGACATAACCCTTGACCTCATACTGAGTAGGAGTATATCGCCAAACCGACGGAAGCGCGAGCCTCCACCTCGCTCTGACATGCCTGTCTCGGTTTCGGCCGGGTTCTTCGCAACCAGACTAAGGGATCACATGAACCCGCGATCTACCAACCAGCCCACGGAGAGCGACAGTAGGCGCTTAGCGCCTGCCGTAACGCCGTTGGGTTGGATCGTCGCCCGGGCTGTGCATGTGTCTGTTGAGGCTCTCGCGCTGATGCGCTGACCCTCCAGCGGCCAGGCCTCCCGGGCTCGGGCAACCGCTTGAGCAACAGGAGGCGCCCAATGGCCGCCCTTCTGAAATTCGCCCCCCGGCACGGGGTCTCGACGACCACCGAGACCATCGTGCGGCTGAACCGCGCCGTTGAGGCAACCCTGAGCCGTCAGGCACACGGGCGTCCGACGCTCGTCTGCCATTGGACCCAGGATGCTGACGGGCGCCTGTCCTGTCACTGGGACAGCGAGCCTCCTGACATCCCCATCCCTCCCGACTGAGCTGGACGCTTCACTTCGGACAGACAGGAGAATGAGGATGAATCAGATGGTTGATATCAGGCCCCGCGTTCAGTTCGCCGTACTCGACAGTGCTCACGTGGGCGACATCGAAGGTGCCCTCGGCACCATCTTTCGGCACGACACCAGGCGGCGGCTCACCTGGCGGCATCGTTTTACCACGCTACTGGCGATCCTTGGCCCCGGCCTGATCGTCATGGTCGGCGACAACGATGCGGGTGCGTTCGCGACTTACGGCCAGGCCGGACAAAACTATGGCACGAGCCTGCTGTGGACGCTGCTGCTGCTGGTGCCTGTGCTGTACGTGAACCAGGAAATGGTGCTTCGTCTCGGTGCAGTCACTGGCGTCGGCCATGCGCGCCTGATCCTCGAGCGGTTCGGAAAATTCTGGGGTGCATTCAGCGTCATCGACCTGTTCTTGCTGAACGCGCTGACCATCGTCACGGAGTTCATCGGCATCAGCCTTGCGCTCGACTACCTCGGTGTTCCCAAGTTGTCTGGCGTCGCGGTTGCCGCGGCGCTGACCGTCGCCGGCGCCAGCACCGGCAATTTCCGCCGCTTCGAGCGCTTTGCGCTCATGCTGTGCTTCGGCAGCCTGCTGCTGGTGCCGATTCTGCTGATGGCGCACCCGCCAGTTGGGCAGATCGCGCATGATCTCGTGGTCCCTGGTCTGCCGCAAGGCAAGCTATCCGATATCATGCTGCTGATCATCGGGCTCGTCGGCACTACCGTGGCACCATGGCAGCTCTTCTTTCAGCAGAGCTACGTGGTGGACAAGCGCATCACGCCGCGCTTCATCGCTTATGAGCGCGCCGATCTGTGGCTGGGAATCGTTCTGGTCATCGTCGGAGCTGTAGCGTTGATGGCATTCACCGCAGCCGCCTTCGCCGGCACGCCCGAGTTTGGCAATTTCACCGACGCCGGCGACATTGCCGAGGGGCTCGGCAAGCATGTCGGGCCAGTCGCTGGTGTGCTGTTCGCGTTGGCGTTGATCGATGCCAGTGTGATTGGTGCCTCTGCTGTGTCGCTGTCCACAGCTTACGCGATCGGCGACGTGCTGACGGTGCGCCACTCGCTGCATCGCAAGCCTACGGAGGCGATTGGCTTCTACCTGGTGTATGCCGGGCTGATCGGTCTTGCGGTGCTTCTGGTGGTGATCCCTGGATCGCCGCTTGGTCTGCTTACTGTGGCTGTTCAGACACTGGCCGGTGTGCTGTTGCCGAGTGCCACGGTGTTTCTGCTGCTACTGTGCAACGATCGAGCTGTGCTCGGGCCATGGGTCAACGGGCGCTGGGTGAACCTGTTCACGGGTGCGGTGGTCGCTACGCTGCTCGTGCTGTCGGTGATCCTGACCGCCTCCGTGCTGTATCCTGACATCAGCGACGCCACCATTGTGTGGACGCTGGGTGGTGGCGTGCTGCTGGCAGTGGTGGTTGCCGGCATCGCGCTGCTGCTGCAAAGGAACGGTAATCCGACGGATGCGCCTGAAGCTGAAGCCGATCGCGAGTCCTGGCGCATGCCGCCGCTATCGCGGCTTGCCCCTGCGCGGCTGACCATGGCCAAGCGAATCTGGCTGGGTGCGCTTCGGCTCTACCTGGTTGCGGCATCGATCATGGTCGTCGTTCGTGTCGCGCAGATCGCTCTCCGCCAAGGGTGAGATATGCGGAAACTGTCGCATCTCGCCGCCCTCGCCCGCGCCCTGTTCGGCGGCATCGCAACCGAAGGCAACCAGGGCCGGCGAACCGCCCCACTTTCCGGCGTGGAAGTATGGTGTCGCGCGTCCACTCTGGTGCTGCTCCGCGAGCGGGGAGCCGATCGATGACGGCTACCGTGCATCAGATTGTGCCTCGCAGGTCGGCAGCAGCAGCCTTGGGTTGAAAAAAGCGTAGCTTCGGCTACAAGTCGTGCAACCTGCTACACCCGCTCCGAGTTCAGTAGACAGATTGACTGCCTGGGAGGTACGGATGGCGATCATTCTTGGCTTGGTCTTGCATCTCATCTTCGACCTGCTGTTGTGGGGGGCTGCGTTCGCCCTGGCTCGCTAGGAGCGATCTGACGGGTAAACCGTTCGGGAGGGGCGGGCGCCCCTCAGTAGGCGGACTGTCGCATGCCGGTAGGT
>CAYRTL010000143.1:8096-11129 GCA_964427005.1 uncultured Acetobacteraceae bacterium | reverse complement strand
CGAACTCCCGCCGGCCGCTGCCGTGGTGCCCAGTTTTGTTCGGGAGTGGCGTCCCGTACGGGATTCGAACCCGTGTTACCAACGTGAAAGGCTGGTGTCCTAGGCCTCTAGACGAACGGGACAGGCGGTCGCGGCAGGTAGCGGAGGGTCACCCGAGGGTCAAGCCGCCGCCGCGTCGGTGATGACAAAGCCCGGGTTCACCATCCCGTTCCATTCCTCGGCGCGCAGGTGGCCTGCGAGATGCAATGCCTTCCCGTTGCTGCCCAGCATCGTCTCTGCCAGCGCCCCGTCACGCGCACGGAACAGCATGGCCTTGAGCCGCGGCCCACCGCCCTCGCCCTCCACGAAGGCGCGAATGGCTGTCGCCTCCCGTCCCACGCGATCGGCACGCACGACCCGGGCACGCTGCAGCACCAGCACCGGCTCCTCGTTGCCGGCACCGAACGGGGCAAGCCGCGCCAGGTGCTGTGCCAGTTCCGTCGTGGCGCCCAGCACCGCGAGCGTGCCTTCCACCGCCAGATCAGCTGCTGTCGGCAGCGAGGCCGCAGCGGCGAGGCGTTCGTTCAGGAAGGCATGAAAATCGTCCAACAGCGCCGGTGACAGCGAAAAGCCCGCTGCCATCGGATGGCCGCCGCCGGTCTTGAGGATGCCAGCCTGCCGGGCCGCGATCACCGTCGCGCCGAGGTCCAGGCCGGCCACGGAACGGCCGGATCCTTTGGCCATATTGTCCGCGATACCGGCTACGCAGGCCGGACGGTTGAAGCGCTCCTTGATCCGGCCGGCCACGATGCCGACCACGCCCGGATGCCAGGCTGGCCCGTGCACCATGATTGTTGCGTGTCCCTTCCCCGCCTGATGTTCGGCTGCGCGCAAGGCATCGTCCAGAATCGCCGCCTCCACCTCCTGGCGCTGGCGGTTCACTGCATCGAGCATGGCCGCGAGCGAGGCCGCCTCAACCGGGTCCTCGCACAGCAGCAGCCGCAAGCCGAGGTCGGGTTCGGCGATGCGGCCGGCGGCATTGATGCGGGGACCAAGCGCGAAGCCGCACGTTGCCGTGGAGAGCCGGTCGCGTGTCTGCGTCACCTCCAGCAGCGCGGCAATCCCGGGGCGGCTGCGCCGCGCCATCACCTTCAGTCCCTGGCAGACCAGCGCCCGATTGACGCCGGTCAGGGGCATCACGTCACACACCGTTGCCAAGGCAACCAGGTCGAGCAAGCCGATGAGGTCCGGCTCCTTGCGCGCAGTGAAGAATCCCTGGCGCCGCAAAGTCCTCACTGTGGCGACCGCGGTAAGAAACGCGACTGCTGCAGCGCACAAGAAGGTCAGACCGGACGTGCAATCCAGCCGGTTCGGATTGACCGTGGCGACGATCGCAGGCGGTGGTCCCTCGGCCTTGTGGTGATCCAGCACCACAATGTCCGCTTCACCCGTGATGAAGCTGAGCGCCTCGGCTGCTGCCGTCCCGCAATCGACGCAGACGATGAGGCTGGCGCCGCGCAGCACCAGCGAATGCAGTGCGGGACCGTTTGGCCCGTAGCCTTCCATCATGCGGTCCGGCACGTGGTACAGCACCTCACATCCGAGTTGCCGCAACAGTGTGACGATGAGTGCGGCGCTGCATGCGCCATCAACGTCATAATCGCCAAAGACCCCTACGGTTTCGCCATGCTGCACCGCGCGGGCGAGCCGTTCGGCCGCGGCATCCATATCGATCAGCAGCGACGGATCGGGCAGCAGCGCGCGCAGCGTGGGATCGAGGAAGTGGCACGCAGCTTCAATGTCCACACCGCGCGCGGCAAGCAAACGACCAACGATTTCCGGCAGGCCCATGCGCTGAGCGATGCCGAGACCGATGCGATCCTCGCCGCTACGCCAAACCCATCGTCGTCCGCTCAAGCTGCGGCTGACGCCAAGGACGCAATCACTCATTGTGGAACCGCAGATGCACGCAGATGAACGCAGATAGGCATGGGATCTCTGCGTGTATCTGCGTGCATCTGCGGTTTCAATTTCCTTAATTCCTCACCCAGGTCTTGGTCTGAAAGTTGTGGTGCGCCTCGATGTAGCGGACAGTGCCGGATTTGCTGCGCATCACCATGGAATGCGTGATTGCGCCATGCCCGAAGCGCTTCACGCCGCGCAGCATGGTGCCCGATGTCACGCCGGTACAGGCAAACATGACGTCGCCCTTCGCCATCTCCTCCAGAGTGAATTTGCGGCGCGGGTCAGAATGGCCCATTTCCTTCACCCGCTGCACCTGCTCCTCATTCTCGAACATCAGTCGTCCTTGCATCTGGCCACCGATGCAGCGCAACGCCGCTGCCGCTAGCACGCCCTCGGGTGCGCCGCCGGACCCAAGATAGATGTCGATCTCCGATTCGGGGGTCGCCGGAGCGACCGCGCCGGTGATATCGCCGTCACTGATCAGCATGATGCGTGCGCCGGCCTCACGCACCTTGGCGATCAGCTCCTTGTGGCGATCGCGATCGAGGATGCAGGCCATCAGGTCCGACACCTCGCACTTTTTCGCCTTCGCGAGTTCGCGCAAATTCTTCGCAACCGGCGCGTCGAGATCAACCACGCCGTCAGGCAGGCCACCGCCGACAGCGATCTTGTCCATGTAAATGTCAGGGGCGTGGAGGAAATTGCCCTTTTCCGCCAGAGCCACCACGGCAAGCGCGCTGGGGCCGCCTTTGGAGGTCAGCGTGGTGCCTTCCAGCGGATCGACTGCGATGTCCATTTCGGGCCCGCCGGCGCCAACCTTCTCACCGATGAACAGCATCGGCGCCTCGTCCATCTCGCCTTCGCCGATGACAACGGTGCCGGAGATGGCGACCTGGTCGAACGCGCGGCGCATCGCCTCGACCGCGGCGCCATCGGCTTCGTTCTTCTTGCCGAGACCGATCCAGCGCGAGGCGGCGAGAGCGGCGGCCTCGGTGACGCGCACGAGTTCGAGCGCAAGGTTGCGGTCGGTGACGTCGCCGGGTTGCGAGGTGTGTGCGTCCATGGGCGGTCCTCCGGGCGGGTGTGGGT
>CAYRTL010000143.1:0-7996 GCA_964427005.1 uncultured Acetobacteraceae bacterium | reverse complement strand
ACGGCCGGCGCACGACGAGTTACGCTGTGGATTGCTTTGTCGCGTTGCTCCTCGCAATGACAGCCGAAATGACGCTGATTTCGACCCACTCTGATTTACCTGCGCTCCATGTCAGAACACGCACGAGACCTCAGTCGCCTCCATGAAAAAGTGACGACACTGGCTCACGCCTCTGCGGGGGTGACCGGCAGCTCCAGCATCTCCGCCCGCCGCAGCAGCCTCAGCGTCGCGGGCCGCCCTGCCCGCTCCGCCGTCAGCGATCGGTGCAGATCATCCACGCCAGCAATCGGCTCATTATCGAGCGCCACCACGACGTCGCCGCGCTGCACGCCAGCCACCGCCACCGGCCCGGCGTCAACCATATCCAGCACCAGCACGCCGCTCGCCTGGGTCAGGTGATGGAACCGCCGCAGGCGCGTGTCGATCGGCACCGTCTGTCCGGACAGGCCGAGCCGCGACCGCCTCACGCGCCCGTCGCGCATCAGCCGCGTCGCCACCCACACCGCGGTGTCAATGCCGATCGCAAAGCAGATGCCCTGCGCAGGAGCAATGGTTGCGGTGTTGATGCCGACGACACGACCCGAGCCCGACACGAGCGGACCGCCGGAATTGCCGGGGTTCAGCGGGGCATCGGTCTGGATCACACTCTCGATCATCCGCCCGGAGCGCGTGCGCAACGTGCGGCCGAGTGCGGAGACGATACCGGCGGTGACGGTGCACTGGAACCCAAGCGGATTGCCGATGGCCGCCACAAGCTGCCCCACGCGCAGCGTGGCGGAACGGCCCAGCTCCGCGTGCGGCAACCCGTTGCCCGACAGACGCAGCACCGCCGTGTCCGTATCGGCGTCTTCGCCCACCAAGGTCGCGTCCATCGCCTGGCCATCGGTCAACGAGGCACGCAGCTTGGTTGCGCCTGAAACCACATGCGCGTTGGTCAGCACGTAGCCGTCGGGAGTGAAGATCACGCCAGATCCCTGGCCCTTTGGCCTGCCCTCGGGACCAAAGGCGATGACATGCACGACGGCGGGGCCAACCCGCTCGAAGGCATTCACAATCTGCGCGGAATAGGGGTCGAGTTCGTCGGGCGGCAGCCCGCCGGTGGCGTCCAATGGCATGCAATTTACCTCGGAGCGCACCAGATAGGCGCGGGGCCGTGGCGCAAAACCTAGCCATGCGGCCGGGGCTTTCCCCGGTCATCCGGCTGATGCCACACGCGCCGCGCATCGTGCAGTGTGCCAGCACACGCTTTGGAGCCTCGACATGAGCACCGATCTTCTCGAACAGCTTTCCGACGCTCTCGCCGAACGCGTCGCGGCCACCTCGTTTGTCGTATCGATCCGCACAGGACGCCGCGACCGCAGCGGCATTCTGTGGCGCGACGGCGTCGTTGTGACGTCGGAGCAGGTGCTGCCCGACGCGACCGATTTCATCGTCATTCGCGACGGCGCGGAGGTGCAGGCGAAATTGGCGGGCCGCGATCCGGGGACCAACGTCGCGGTGTTGCGCCTCGCCCAGTCCCTGGCGAGCACCCGGCCGGAAACAGCCCCTGCCCCGCGGCCCGGCGCGCTGGCTCTTGTCGTGGGCGCCGACGGCGCGGGTGCGCCCACCGCACGTCTCGGAATGGTCCATGCCACCGGCGCTGCGTGGCACAGCATGGCGGGTGGACGCATCGATAGGCTGCTGCGGCTCGATACACGCCTCGGCGCCGATGAGGGCGGCGCGGTCTTGACACTCGGTGGCAAGCTCATCGGCATGTCCACATCCGGGCCACGCCGCAGCGCCCTGGCCATTCCTGTGGCAACCATCGAGCGCGTGCTTGAGCCGCTCCTGACCCAGGGCCGTCTCGCACGCGGCTGGCTTGGCGTCGCCCTGCAGCATGTCCTGGTGCCGGAGCGCATGCGCGAAACGGCAGGTCGCGATGCCGGCATGATGGTGGTGGGCCTCGCCCCTGGATCGCCGGCCGAACAGGCGGGCTTGCTGCCGGGCGACATCATCCTGGAGGTGGATGGCACGCAGACCGGCCGGGCCAGAGGGCTCGCCGCGGCACTGGCGCCTGAACGCATCGGCCAGACGGCTACGCTGAAGCTGCTGCGGGCCGGCGAAGTACGGTTGGTCAGCGTTCCTATAGCCGCCCGCCCTGCCAGGACATGACGGAGGCTCTCCGCATCAAACTGCACGCGCTTGATCCGGCACGCGGGCGGCGCCTCGCCAGCATGCTGGAGGATGCCGGCCATATGCTCGTGGATGAGACACCCGACGTGATCTTGTGCGATTTGCCGAACGGGGGTGTGCGGCCGGCCGAAGCGGAGGCACCTGTACTGGTGCTGACGGATGCAAGGTTGACGGGAGCGCAACCCGCAGGCGTGCTCCCGCGGGGGAGCACTGTCGCTCAACTCGGTCCCGCATTGCGCGCCGTTGCAGCCGGACTGCTGGTACGCTCACCGGGACCAACCGCGCAGGAGGGCTTTCATGCCGCTGCGGAGGACGCATCGCCGCTGCTGACCCCGCGCGAGACAGAAATCCTTACGCTCGTCGGTCAGGGTATGAGCAACAAGGCAGTTGCCCGCGCGCTTGGCATCTCGGTGCACACGGTGAAATTCCACTTGGAGGCGCTGTTCGCCAAACTCGAGGCCACGAGCCGTGCAGAAGCAGTAGCCAAAGGCCTGCGCGGCGGCGTGATCGAACTATAACGGAGCTACCGCCGCGGGGTGACCTTCCGGTCCAAGAGCATCTGGTCAAGCCGCTGTCCCATGGCATCCGAGACGTTCTGCACCGGCTGCCGATGCACGGCATCCTCGGTGCGCGTGACGTTGGTGACCGGCTGCGACGGCTGCTCCGGCGGAGCCGCAAACGCAGTCAGTGGGGTAATCATCATCAGGACGGGGAAGAGAAGCCGTTGGAAGCTTTGTGTCATTGATCGCCTCCTGTCGCCAGAAGGCTTCGTCGCACAGTCCTGGTTTCAATCCCCCTACGGCTACTCCGGTTCGATGCGAATCAGCGTCGGTGCTTCCAACACAGCATCGAGAGCGGCGATCCGCTCCAGGGCCTCACACATCGCGCTCTCCTGGGTCTCGTGCGTGACGAGGACGACCGGCACCGCCTCACCGGGCGCACGGCCACGCTGCAGCATGGATTCCAGCGATATGCCGAGATCGCGCAGCACCGCGGTCACGTCAGCGATCACGCCGGGCCGATCGACCACCATCAGGCGAAGGTAGTAGGCACCCACGTGCCGGCTCATCGGCACCGAGGGCGCATTCGACAGTTCGGCGGATGCGGCGCCCCACACCGGTGTGACGCGGTTTCGTGCAATGTCGATCAGGTCAGCCACCACAGCCGAAGCGGTCGGTCCCGCGCCGGCGCCGCGCCCCTCCAGCATGACGCGGCCCACGAAGTCGCCTTCTGCGACGACGGCATTGAACACGCCGTCGACGCGCGCGATCGGCGCTGACTGCGGCACCATGCAGGGATGCACGCGCGCTTCAATCCCGCCGTCGCTCTGGCGCGCAATGCCGAGAAGCTTGATGCGATAGCCAAGCTCATTGGCAAACGCGATGTCGAGCGCGGAGACTCCGCGAATGCCTTCGATATGCACGGCGTCGAATGCGACCGGGCGGCCGAATGCCAACGCCGCCAGGATGGCGAGCTTATGGGCCGCGTCGATGCCATCGATGTCGAATGACGGATCCGCTTCCGCGTAGCCAAGCTTCTGCGCATCCGCGAGCACTTCGGCAAACTCGCGGCCACGCTCGCGCATCTGCGTCAGGATGTAATTGCACGTGCCGTTCAGGATACCGGCGATGCGGCTGATGCGGTTCGCCGCCAAGCCTTCGCGCAGAGCCTTGATGACCGGAATGCCGCCGGCCACTGCTGCCTCGAACGCCAGCGGCACCTGATGCTCCTCGGCCATCGCGGCCAGCGAAGCGCCATGCACCGCAAGCATGGCCTTGTTGGCGGTGACCACCGGCTTGCCCGCCTTCAGCGCCGCCTGGGCCAGTGCACGCGCTGGCCCATCGGACCCGCCGATGAGCTCCACCACAACATCGACGGCGGGGTCGGCGGCGAGCGCGACCGGGTCCTCGTACCAACGCAGGCCTGACAACGACACGCCCCGGTCACGCGTCCGATCGCGGGCAGAGACTGCGGTCACGGCAATGGGTCGGCCAGCTCGCGCCGCGATGATGTCGGCGTTGTCGCGTAGCAGCTTCAACACGCCGCCGCCCACGGTACCGAGGCCAGCGACCGCGATGGACAGAGGGTGGGTCATCGGATGGTTTCCAGCGCTGGCTCTGCGTGGTTGCTCCCCGACTGCAGGAAGCTGCGAATGCTGCGGATGGCCTGGCGCAGGCGATGGGTGTTCTCCACCAAGGCAATGCGTACAAAGCCCTCGCCGTGTTCGCCGAAGCCCAGGCCGGGTGATACGGCCACTCTGGCGCGTGCCAGCAGCAGCTTGGAGAACTCCATGCTGCCGAGGCTGGCGAAGCGCGGCGGAAGCGGCGCCCAGGCGAACATGGAGCCGTCAGGGCTCGGCACCTCCCAGCCAGCCGAAGCCAGGCCGCGGATCAGTATGTCGCGGCGCTCGCGATAGAGGTTTCGGATCTGCTCGACGCAATCCTGCGGCCCGTTCAGTGCAGCCACCGCGGCGACCTGGATCGGCGTGAAGGCGCCATAGTCCAGGTAGGACTTCATCCGCGTCAGTGCGTTGATCAGCCGCGGGTTGCCAGCCGCGAAGCCCATACGCCACCCCGGCATTGAGTAGGTTTTCGACAGGCTGGTGAACTCTACCGCGATGTCCTTGGCACCCGGAACCTGGAGGAGCGACGGTGGAACCTTGTCGCCGAAGTAGATCTCGGCATAGGCGAGATCCGACAAGATCCAGATCTCGTGCCGGCGGGCGAAGGCGACGATCTCACGGTAAAAATCAAGATCAGCCAGGTAAGCCGTGGGGTTTGAAGGAAAATTTACGATCAGAGCTGTCGGCTTGGGCACCGAATGCCGTACCGCGCGATCCAGCGCCCGCAGCATGTCATCATCGGGCGTGGCCGGCACAGAGCGCACCGCGGCACCCGCGATGATGAAGCCGAACTGGTGAATCGGATACGATGGGTTCGGCACCAGGATGGTGTCGCCGGGACTGGTGATCGCCGAAGCCAGATTGGCCAACCCTTCCTTGGAACCGAGCGTCGCAACAACCTCGGTTTCCGGGTCCAGCCCCACATCGAAGCGCCGCTGGTAGTAGGCGGCCAGAGCACGCCTCAGCCCGGGAATACCCTTGCTCACCGAATACCGGTGTGTTCGAGGGTCCTGCACCGCCTCGACGAGCTTGGCGACGATATGCGGCGGCGTTGGGCTATCAGGATTGCCCATCCCGAGATCGATGATGTCCTCGCCCGCGCCGCGCGCCTTTGCCTTCGCTGTGTTGACCTCAGCAAACACGTAAGGCGGCAGGCGGCGGATGCGGTGGAATTCGCCGGATGAATCGGAGCTCATGTCGGATCTCGCGAGCAGGGACGTTATTGTACCAGACGCGCGGTGCCACCGCGACCGATCGCTGAGGCATCAATCTGCACTGCTGACGCCGGCACACCAGCGGATTTCAACGCGGCGGCCATCGCCTGGGCGCGCGACAGGCCAAGCGCCAGAGCAGCGAGCTGGGCATCGGGATCGTTCGAGGCCGCATCACCATAGCCGGTGACGGCGATCAGCCCCGCGCCACGCTTCGCCGCAAGCGCCTTCAGTGTATCGGCCCCGGCCGCCGGCAACTCGGCGGACCCGTTGACGAAGGTCACGCTGACGCTGCTGGCGGGGCTGGAGGGCGGCGGTGCGGCAGAAGTTGCTGCAGCAACGGCGGTGGGCGATGGCGGAGGTGCAGGAGCCGCGACAGGCGATTGCGACACACCTGGCAGATTGGGCGGTGGTGGTGGCGCCGCGGGCAAAGGCGGCGGTGAAGCCGCCGCGACGGCGGGCGGCTGGGCTGCGCTGCCCGGAGGCGCGAGGGGTGCGGCGGCAGGTGTGGCGGACACTGGCGCCGCCGGATTGGTTGCGGTTTGCGCCGTTGGCGGCGGTGCTTCAAGCGGGGTGCTCTGCACCGCCGCAACCGGTGCCTTCGCCGGCGCCGGCGCAGACGCCGGCGCTGCAGGCGGCGGGGCAGCAGGCGCAGGTGGCGCTTGGGCCGCCGGCATTGTGGCACTCGCGGTTTGGGTGCCAGGCGGCGGCGGGGGTGGCGGTGGTGTCACGGTTCCCCGACCGAACAATCCGGGCGAAGCATTCGGCGATGACGGATCCGGCAAGGGCGCCGCCGCCGCGACATGCTGCGCATTCGTCCTGTCCGCGATCAGTGCCTTGGCAATGTTGGCAAGCGCTGCCCGGTCGGGCTGTTCCGGCTTCGGCGGCACCGATGCCAGGTTCGGATACGGCTGATCGGCGCCTGGCGGCGGCGGTCTCTCCTCGGCAATCTTGCCGCCTTGCAGGTCGTGCCACCAGCTCACCGGGTTCATCGACGAAGGAAGCGACGAGCAACCGGACAGCAGCAGCGCGAGCGTGGCAACAGCACAGCGGCGCATGCCGGAGCCACCGGGCACGGCGGCGCAATGAGCTTGAACCCGCACCCTCGCACCCCTAGGTTCCCCGCCACTTCCGCTGATCAACATCGTCGATTCCGCTCCAGCCGCACCCTGATGTAGCTTGTGGTGGTGCCGACGGAAAGGACGTGTATGGCCGAGAAGGACAAGACCGAAACCACCGGGTTCAAGCTGCCCGACCCGGCAGAGATCGGTCGTTCGATGGCCGATATCGCGGAGCGCTCGCAGCGCATCGTCAGCGACTGGCTTAAGCGGCAAGCCGAAGGGAATGCCTCACCGGACCCGCTCAACATTGGCCGGGCGTTCCTGGAGATGACGGCGCGGCTGATGGCGAACCCGGCGGGGCTCGTCGCCGCGCAAATCGGCTTCTGGCAGGACTACATGACGCTCTGGCAGAACACCGCGCGCCGCATAATGGGCATGCAGGCGGATCCGGTGATCGACGCATCCGCCACCGACCGCCGGTTCAAGGATGAGGCCTGGCGGGAGAACGAGGTCTTCGACTTCATCAAGCAGTCATATCTGCTGTCGGCCCGCTATGTGCAGGACGTGGTGAAGCAGGCTGACGGGCTGGATCCGAAGACAGCGCAAAAGGTGGATTTTTATTCGCGGCAGTTCGTCGATGCGATGAGCCCGTCGAACTTCCTGCTGACCAATCCCGAGGTGCTGCGCAAGACGGCCGAAACGGGCGGCGAGAACCTGCTTAAAGGTTTGAACAACCTGCTGAGTGATCTGGAGCATGGCAAAGGCAAGCTCCACATCAAGATGACCGATATGGAAGCCTTCAAGGTGGGCGAGAATATCGGCGTGTCGCCGGGCAAGGTGATCTACCAGAATGACCTGATGCAGCTTATTCAGTACTCGCCGGGTACCGAGAAGGTGCTGAAACGGCCGCTGCTGATCGGCCCGCCTTGGATCAACAAGTTCTACATTCTCGACCTCCGGCCGCGCAACAGCTTCGTACGATGGGCGGTGTCGCAGGGCCACACCGTTTTCATGATCTCCTGGGTGAACCCGGACGCGAAGCTCGCGGAGAAGGGCTTCGACGATTACATGAAGGAAGGCTATCTCGCGGCGTTGGATGCAATCGAGCAGGCGACCGGTGAGCGCGAGGTGAACGCCATCGGCTACTGCCTCGGGGGAACGCTGCTGGCGAGCACGCTGGCCTACATGGCGACCAGGAAGGACGACAGAATCAAGTCGGCGACCTTCTTCGTCACCATGATGGACTTCGAGGAGGCCGGCGAACTCGGCGTATTCATCGACGAAGAGCAGTTGAAGTCGCTGGAAGAGAAGATGAACAAGCGCGGCTATCTCGAAGGCTCCGAGATGGCGACGACATTCAACATGCTGCGGGCGAACGACCTGATCTGGTCTTTCGTCGTGAACAACTACCTGCTGGGCAACGATCCGTT
>CAYRTL010000142.1:0-11170 GCA_964427005.1 uncultured Acetobacteraceae bacterium | reverse complement strand
TTCGCGGCAGCAGCGCGTGACGGAATCCGAGAGAGGCTCTCGCCGATCTCCTGTTCTGCTCGCCTCAAGTCGTAAGTTTGCTGCAGGTTCATCCAGAACGCCGCGCTGGTGCCGAAATAGCGGCCCAGACGCAACGCAGTATCCGCGGTAATCCCCCGAGTGCCGTGCAGGATTCCAGTGATCCGATTAGGCGGCACCTCAATATCGCGCGCCAACTGCGTGGGCGTACCGCCGACCGCCTCGATGGCGTCGGCCAGATGTTCTCCGGGATGAATTGCGGTACGTGCCATGGTCCGCCTCAGTGATAGTCTTCAATCGTCACATCTTCGGGGCCAGATGATCCCGCTGGCCACTTGAAGCATATCCGCCACTGGTCATTGATCCGGACGCTGTAAGTATCGCTCCTGGCGCCCTTCAGCTTCTCGAAACGGTGTCCAGGAAACCGCACAATGTCACCAAGGATGACAGCGGCATCCAGCCGATCCAGTGTCTTCTCGGCCTGACGACAGAACGCCTCGAACTGCCTGATCCTTTCACCTCTCGCGAACCGAGCTGTCCGATTGTCACCGTAGCTCCTGATCAATCAGTCTACCTCCCAGTTATGGTTTACGTCCACCATAAATCTGCTCCATGCTAGGTGCCCAATGGTAAACACGGGATTATCCGGCCGCATTTACAACCGCTGCGAAGTTGTATCGATCCGGCAGACCGGCTAGGCAGGCGGCCATGCGCCCGACTCCTCAGGCGAAACGTTCGTCCATGACAGCCGCGGCGCTTGCCGTTGCGCTGCTTGCGGCCACTCCCGTAATGGCCCAACCAGCGCCGCCCGCGACGAGGGCTGCCAGCAGCGAGCCGACTCTGGGTCATACCGCTGCCAAAACCACTACGTTCATGGGGGCGACGACTGTCGTCCTCTTTTCGATATTCATGGTGGGTACCGGAAACCTGGTGACATCAACAGCACTCACGGCGGGCACCATGAGTGCTGCCTACGTGATCTACCCGGCGAATGAATATCTGTGGGACCATTACTTTCCCGCCGCGCCACCCGAAAAAGCGGACGGATCATTCGACGTCGCAGCCAGCCTGTGGCGCAACACAGCGAAATACGTCACCTGGAAAGTCAGCGTCGTAGCGGCCAAACTCGCCTGGATTTACGCCTATACCGGCTCCCTTACCTCCGTGGTGACATTGGGTGGATCGACGTCCCTCGCGCTTCCCGCGGTGTTCTATATCAACAACATCGCTTGGGACTGGTATGACTGGGAGCAGCACCAAGCGCCCAAGGCCGCCGGCCAAACGCGCCCCTGATCTCACCAGTGCTCCGCGCTTTGCTCGAAGCGCGCTCTGTTGATGCAGGATCCTGTTGACGAAATCGGACTGTCGGTCGCATCGGCAATCCTGCGGCGCCCGTCCGGAGGTAGGCGATGAGCAGGACAGTGTTGATCACCGGTGCCACCGGCAACATCGGCAGCAAGCTCCGGTCGCACTTCTCAAGCTTGGGCTGGACGCTCCGGCTTCTCGACATCGAAGCGCGCGGCGATGGCACAATTCAGCAGGCCGATCTTGCGAATTGGGATGCGGCCTGGGTGGCGCGGTTTGTTGGTGTCGATACAGTGGTCCATCTCGCCGGCGACCCAAGCCCGCACGCTTCCTGGGCGTCCGTGCAGCGGCTCAACATCGATTTGACAGCGAATGTCTATGAAGCGGCCGCGGCCCAAGGCGCGCGGCGCGTCGTGTTCGCCAGCTCCAATTGGGTCATGGCCGGCCATCGCCCAGGGCAGGGCGTGATCACCACGGATATGGAACCGTACCCGGTCAACCCGTATGGCGTATCGAAGCTGGTCGGCGAGCGGATGGGACGCAGCTTCCATGAACGACGTGGCGTGTCCGTCATCTGCTTTCGGATTGGCTACGCGCAGCGCGGCGACAATCAACCCGGTCCGCTGATGAGCTTGAGTGCGTGGGGTCAGGCGATGTGGCTGTCGAACCGCGACCTTTGCCAGGCAATGGAACGGGCGGTCCTGGCCGAGGGTATCGATTTCGCGGTTCTCAACCTGATGAGTGCCAATCCGGGTATGCGCTGGGACATCGCGACCACGCAGCGCACGATCGGCTATGCGCCACAGGACGGGGCGGCGCCGGTACTCACCGATGCGGTGAAGCACGATGAGCGCCACGCGCACGATCTGCGCCGCACGATCGAAACTCTGGAAACAGTGCTGCAGGACCGGCACTGGTAGGAACAGCCTAGGAACCAGGACGGCATGGTCGCCGTTGTGGAAAGGCGCCCTAATAGCGCCTGAATTGTGGGATTTCTTAGCCAGGATTTTCACGCCCAAGAGGGCACCATGCGAAAGATCGGATTGCTGATTGGATTGGCTGCCCTGTGCGGCTGTGAAACATCGTATTACGGCTATGGGCCGTCGTATCCCTACGCAGGCTACGGGCCGTATCCGTACGCCTGGGACTATTCGGGGATCGGACTCGGTGGGGTCTGGTTCGGCGGTGACGATGGCCACAGATCTCGTCACTGGAATGACCGGGAGTGGCACCACGGGTCTGGTAATTGGCCGCATGAAGGACGCCAGCTAGGCCAAGCCGGTGGCTGGCAGCACCAGGCAGTGACCCCGCCGCAGCAGCAGCACCTACAGGTAGGTCCAGGTGGCTGGCCGCAGGGCCATGTTGCCCCAGCCCCGCACCCCCAGCCACATCTTGAGGTAGGTCCCGGCGGCTGGCCGCGAGCGGTCGGAGGTTAAGCTAATCCGGCTGCGTGGCCTTGTGCGCCAACAACGCCATCAGCCGCCGGTCACGCCATTCCTGACGCACGCCCTGCATGTTCGCCGGCAGCTCCGCGCGCCGCGCCGCTTGCAGCCTGTCGATCAGCGCAGCGTCCCATTCACGCGGTGTCATTTGCCTCTGCAACTCGGCGTAGAGCGGCCCATAGCGTTCGCAATAATCCTTCAACCCACCCGGTGCGTTCAGATCGATCGTCTCCAGCGGACCCATGAAGCTCCAGCGCAGACCGAGCCCATGCTTCACCAGCGCATCCAGATCAGTGGGCGAGATGACGCCATCCGCGATCAACCGGAACGCTTCCGCCAGCAGCGCGCCTTGCAGCCGGTTCAGCGCGAACCCATCCATCTCCTTGTTGACGGTCGCAGGCACCTGGCCCGCACTCGTCATCAGTGCCCGCGTGCGTGACACGACCGCGGGATCGGTCCACGGAGCCGGGCAAAGCTCAACCAACGGAATCAGGTAAGGCGGGTTCACCGGATGCGCCACCAGACAGCGCGCACGACCCGCAAGCGTCTCGGTGAAGGCACTCGCGGGAATGCCGCTGGTGGAGCTGGCCAGCACCGCATCGGGCCGCGCCAGCCGATCGAGTTCGGCGAACAGTGGCTGCTTGGCATCGACTCGCTCTGGCCCATTCTCCTGCACATGTTCAGCCGAACGCACGGTATCGGCGAGGTTCCCCATTGGGCGTATCCGGCCGAATACAATGGCTGGCGGTTCCTTGAGCAGCCCGACTTCCTCCAGTTCGGGCAATCGCTCGCCGATGAAAGCCAGCGCCGCCTGGACCTGCTGCGGATGGGGATCCCACAGCGCGACATCGAACCCGGCCCGTGCGAACACGATGGACCATGCTCGACCGATCAGACCCGCACCGATCACCGCAACATTCGTCATACGCGACTCCTCTGGACCCCCTTGAGGTCATCCTTGGCGCCACGCAGAGTCAACGCATGGCCTTCGATCCTGACTGGCTGCGGTCACTGACCGGCCGAACCGAGTTGTTGACGCCGGAGGAGATGGGCCGCGCCGACGCGGCCGCTCCGGCACTCGGCGTGCCAGGAACCACCCTGATGGCGAATGCGGGCCGAGCGGTGGCGCGTTCCGTCCGTGCGCGGTTCCGGCCGTGCCGCACGCTTGTGCTGGCCGGGCCCGGCAACAACGGCGGGGATGGCTACGTGGCCGCACGACTGTTGCAGCTGGAGGGCTGGCCGGTAGCGGTCGCTGCGCTCGCTCCTCCGCGCCGAGGGTCCGATGCCGCTGAGGCCGCGTCGCATTGGCGCGGACAGTCGGTGCCGTTCTTGCCAGCCGAAGCAGCGCGTGCCGACCTGGTCATCGACGCAGTATTTGGCGCGGGTCTCGCGCGAGAGGTGGATGGCATCGTCGCTGATACGCTGCGCGCCGCGCGGCAGGTGGTTGCTGTCGATGTGCCGAGTGGGCTCGATGGTGCTACCGGGTGCGTGCGCGGCTACGCTCCGCAGGCTGAATTGACGGTGACGTTCTTCCGGCTCAAGCCCGGACACCTGTTGCTGCCCGGCCGCGACCTCTGCGGCGACATCGTCCTCGCCGACATCGGCATGCCTTCGGGCGTGCTGTCACAGGTGCACGCCAATTGCTTCGCCAACCTGCCGGAGCTGTGGCAGGTGCCAACACCCGGGCCGCAATCGCACAAATACTCACGCGGCCATGTCACCGTCGTCGGTGGTGCGACGATGACTGGTGCAGCGCGTCTGGCTGCCGATGGCGCGCGCCGAGTTGGTGCGGGCCTGGTGACGATTGCGGCGATCCGAAAGGGCGACGTGTATCGCACTGGCGCGCCAGGTGTACTGGTCAGCGACGCGCCGTTATCCGAACTGTTGCAGGACGAACGTCGCCACGTCTGGGTCTGCGGCCCCGGCCTCGGTCCTGATGCCGCGCGTACCGCCCTGCCGCTGCTCCTGTCCGCCGGCCGCGCCGTTGTCGCCGATGCCGATGTGTTCTCCGCGTTCGCAGGACAGCCCGACGCGTTGCGCGATGCTGCCGTGCTGACCCCGCATGCAGGCGAATTCGCCCGCGTCTTCGGTAGTCCCGGATCCGATCGTATCGGCGCAGTTCGCTCCGCCGCCGCGCAGACATCTGCCACGGTGCTGCTGAAAGGTGCGGATACGATCATCGCAGCCCCCGATGGCAAGACCGCCATCAACGCCGACGCACCGCCATGGCTGGCAACCGCTGGTTCCGGCGACGTGCTGGCCGGGCTGATTGCCGGCCTGCTGGCTCAGGGAATGCCAGCATGGGACGCCGCGGCCGCCGGCGCATACCTCCATGGGCGCGCCGGCGCGCTCGCCGGTCCAGGGCTCGTGGTGGAAGATTTGCTTCCTGCCATCACCTCCGCGCTGGTCGAAACAACGTGTCAGGCACATCTATCGGGCGAGCGCGTATGATCGGCCTGCTCATCGAGGAGCGCCTGCATGAGTGACATCGCCGTCCCCGGTCTGCTGGACCGCGCCCTTCGCCGCATCACGACGGTGTGGCGCGACATGGCGGCTGGCGTGGAGGACGAGTCCATCGCCGTGCAGATGCGCGCCTGCCTCGATGCGCGCGGTGGTGAGGTCAGCGCCCGCAACCGAGCCGCGAAGCTCGCGGAGACCTACCAGGCGCTCGACGAAGCGGGCCGCAAGGAGTTCCTGCGCACGCTGGCGAACTTCGATTCCGATCCGGACGCGGTCGCCAATGCCTACGCCGTGGTGCAGGCCGCCACTGATCCATCGGAGCGCGCCACCGCGAAGGGGGCCCTGCGCCGCGCCTTGGAACCGCCCCGTCTCCGGCTGCTCACGCAGTTCACCACCATCCCGGACGGCCGCAAATTCCTGGTCGATCTGCGCGCCTTCCTGCTGAGGATACGAAGAGACGAACCGATACTGGCCGCGCTGGAAGCGGATCTGCGCGGCTTGCTGGCTGCCTGGTTCGATATCGGCTTCCTGGAATTGCAGCGCATCGATTGGAACAGCCCAGCCGCTTTGCTGGAGAAACTCGTAGGTTATGAAGCGGTGCACGAAATCCGCTCATGGCGCGATTTGAAGAACCGGCTGGACTCCGATCGGCGCTGCTATGCGTTCTTTCATCCGCGCATGCCGGGCGAGCCGCTGATCTTCGTCGAGGTCGCATTGGTGAAAGGCCTGGCGGGCAGCGTCCAGGGTCTGCTGGATGAGAAGGCGCCGTTGCTCGATCCACGCCAGGGAGATACCGCGATCTTCTATTCGATCAGCAACTGCCAGCAAGGCCTGGCAGGGATCAGCATGGGTAACTTCCTGATCAAGCGCGTGGTGGAGGAGCTGTCGAACGAATTCCGCAACCTGAAGACCTTCGCCACACTCTCGCCAATCCCCGGCTTCCGCGCCTGGCTGGATGAGAAGTTGGCGGTGGACGAACCGGGGCTTTTGTCCGATGAAGAATCCGCCAGTCTGGGTTCTGCCATGCCGGCGCCGTCAGGCGATCAGGCGTTGGCGGCAATTCTGGCGAAGCGCGGCTGGTGGCGCGAAGTCGCGTTGCGCAAGACCGCCGAACCGGTGCTGTTGCGGCTGTGTGCTCGCTATCTCCTTGTCGAATCGAACGGTGGCAAACGCGCGCGCGATCCGGTCGCGCATTTCCATCTGTCCAATGGTGCGCGCGTCGAGCGGCTCAACATGCTCGGCGATACATCGGAGAAGGGTGCCAAGGAGAGCGCCACGCTGATGGTCAACTACCTGTATGACCCGGCCAAGATCGAGGACTGGCACGAGGACTACGCAGGCGAGGGGAAGCGCAACGCCTCAACGACGGTGCGGCGGCTCGCGCGCGGGTGGAGCTGACGCCGTCTTCGGCAGCCAGCCCTCCACTGCCTGACCCTGGGCGGTCCGCTGTATTGGCCCTATGCTGGCGTGCCCTGGTTGAACACGAGGCACGCCGGCATGAATGACTCGGCTCTCTCCGTGCAGGTCGCGCCCGCCAAGGCGGCAAGGCGGCTGGAGGTCCTGAAGCAGCTCGAAAAGAAGCTGCTGTGGCTGTCCGCGTGGACGGTCCATCACGCGAACCATATCCGTCCCAATCGCGACGGGCTGAAGGTTGGCGGGCACCAGGCATCGTGCGCCTCGGTGATCTCCATCATGGCGGCGCTGTATTTCGAGATCGCCCGCCCGCAGGACCGCATCGCCGTGAAGCCGCATGCAGGGCCGGTGTTCCACGCGATCAACTACCTGTTTGGCCGGCAGACACTCGAGAAGATGCAGGGTCTGCGGCAACTGGGTGGCGTGCAATCCTACCCATCGCGCGTGAAGGACGGTCCGGAGGTTGATTTCTCCACCGGCTCCGTTGGTCTCGGGGTCGCGATGACGACATTCGCCGCGCTCATGGCGGACTACGTCCGGCTGCACAATCTTGGGCGCGCCGATCTTCCGGCAGGCCGGCATATCGCGATTGCCGGCGATGCGGAGCTCGATGAAGGCAATATCTACGAAGCATTGCTGGAAGGCTGGAAGCACGACGTCCGCAATCTCTGGTGGATCGTCGATTACAACCGGCAGAGCCTCGATTCAGTGGTGCCCGATCGGCTGTTCGGCCGCATTGAAGGCCTGTTCCGTGACATGGGCTGGAACGTCGTCACCATCAAATACGGCCGCAAGCTGGAGGCCGCATTTGCGCAGGATGGCGGCGAGGCGCTGCGTGTCTGGATCGATGACTGCCCCAACTCGCTCTATTCAGCGCTGACGTTTCAGGGCGGCGCCTCCTGGCGCCAGGCGTTGCTGGCAGACCTGGGACGTTCGAAGGCGCGCGCGATCATCGATCCGCTGTCGGATGATGAGCTTGGCGCGCTGATGACGAATCTCGGCGGCCATGACATCGAGACGGTGATCGATACGCTGCGCGCGGAAGCCGATGGCGACCAGCCGACATGCTTCATCGCCTATACCATCAAGGGCATGGGATTGCCGTTCGCCGGCCATAAGGACAACCATGCGGGGCTGATGACGAAGGAGCAGATGGAAGGCTTCCGCGCCTCCATGGGCATTCGTCCTGGCCACGAATGGGATCTGTTCGAAGGACTGGAGGTTCCCGAGGACGAACTGCGCAGTTTCCTCGCCAACTGTCCGTTTGCGACGCCGCTGACGCCGCAAGGGCGTGCTCTGGACGCGCCCACCGTGCCGGTGCCAGCAACCCTGCCGGTGGCGAAGATTGCCGGCCGCAAGATGTCCACGCAGGCCGGGTTTGGCGACATCCTGGCGGAGGTCGGCCGTGGCCAGGGCGAGCTCAAGGCCCTTGCTGAACACATCGTCACCACGTCGCCTGACGTGACGGTCTCCACAAATCTTGGGCCTTGGGTGAACCGGCGCGGCATCTTCGACCGTCACACGCGCAACGACGTTTTCCGCGATGCGAAGCTGGCAAGCGCGCAGCGCTGGGGCATGTCGCCCCAGGGTCAGCACGTCGAGCTTGGCATAGCCGAACAGAACCTGTTCCTGCTACTCGGCGCTGCCGGGCTGACGCCAGCGATGACCGGAGCACGCCTGCTGCCTGTCGGCACGGTCTACGATCCGTTCGTCAACCGTGGCCTCGATGCGTTGATTTATGCCTGCTACCAGGATGCACGCTTCCTGCTGGTCTCGACACCGTCCGGACTGACGCTGGCGCCGGAGGGCGGACAGCATCAGTCGATCAACACGCCGCTGATCGGCATGGCAGCCGACAGGCTGGCAAGCTTCGAGCCGGCGCATGTCGATGAGCTGGCGATCCTGCTGCGCCACGCGTTCTCCCACATACAGCGGCCCGACGGTTCGGCGGTGTGGCTACGTTTGTCCACACGCCAGCTTGAGCAGCCGGCGCGTAAGCTGGACGAGCATGCGGTGATCGAGGGCGCGCATTGGGTGGTGCCGCCGGCAGATGGCGCCCGCATTGCCATTGGCTATCAGGGGCCGGTGGCGCCGGAAGCGGTGGCGGCCTTTGCCGAACTGTCAGCCGAGGAGCCAGGCGCGGGGCTGCTCGCCATCACCAGTCCGGATCGACTGCATGCCGGCTGGATCACGGCGCTGCGTGCAAGACGTGCAGGGGAGACTGCTCATTCGCACATCGAACGCGTGCTGGCGCCACTGGCACCTGGCGCCGCGCTGGTGACTGTGCTCGATGGGCATCCGGCCACACATTCGTGGATCGGCGCGGTGCGCGGCCAGCGCATTGTGCCGCTTGGTCCGGACCATTTCGGCCAGAGCGGCGACATTCCCGACCTATACCGCGAGTACGGCATCGATACCGATGCCATTCTCGACGCCTGCGCGCAGGCCCTGCTGAACGGGTAGATCATGCGGATCTGTCTTTCCGCTTTGCTGCTGAGCCTCGCCGTTATCTGCGGGGTTCGCGCAGACGACGTGACGGATCAGATCAACGAGGCGCTCAAGGCGTATCAGAACCACGATACCCAGACAGCGATCGCTGCCCTCGATGCCGCATCGAACCTGTTGCGGCAGGGGCGCGCAGAGGCGATGAAGAAGCTGCTGCCGCCAGTGCCGCCCGGCTGGACGGCCAACGAAGCCGAGTCCACTGCGCTGGGTACTGCGTTGCTCGGTGGTGGAATTACCGCGAGCCGGACTTATAAGAATGGCAGCCAGCGCGTTGAAGTGCAGATCATGGCGGACTCGCCACTGCTGCAGGGGTTTGCCGCTCTGATCGGCGGTCCGCTTGCCGCAATTGGCGGGATGAAAACTGTAGTCGTCGGCGGACGACGAGTGGCGTTCAACGCCGATGATAACAGCTACATGACAGTCGTCGCCGACAAAGTGATCGTCAAGATCGAAGGCAACAAGGATACGCCGGAACCATCGCTCAAAAGCTTCGTCGGTGCGATCGACTTTGCGGCGATCGAGAAGCTGGTGCGCTGAACTGTTGTAACGGTTTCTTCATACGCCGTGCGATTGACGCACGCTGCACTCAAAATATCGTCGCGGCCTGCATGGAACATGGGTGGAGACGGCGCATGCGGCTTGGCATTTGTGCGGCAATAGGGCTGCTGACGGCGACATCGGCGCTGGCGCAACCGGCCCGCGATGATCCGCTGGCGAAGATCGGGCACATCGTGGTGATCTTCGAGGAAAACCGCAGCTTCGACAGCTTCTTCGGCAAATTCCCGGGCGCAAACGGCTTTGCGTATGCCGGCGATCTCGCCCCACAGATCGGCCCTGACGGCAAGCCCTACAAGTTCCTGCCCGCAGCGATCGACAGCAATCTGAAGCCGGCAGGCGAGGACACGCGTTTTCCCGCACAGCTTCCCAATCAGCCGTTCGAGATCAATCCCTACGTGTCGCTAGAAGAAGACACCGGCGATCTGATTCACGCCTTCTATCAGGAGCAGATGCAGATCAACGGCGGCGCGATGAACCGCTTTGCCCAGGTGTCGAATGCCAAAGGGCTGGTGATGGGATACTTCGACATCTCCAGCACGCATCTGTGGAATCTTGCGCGCGAATTCACCCTCGGCGACGCGATGTTCCATTCAGCCTTTGGCGGTTCGTTCCTGAACCACGCCTTTCTGGTGTGCGCCTGCGCCTTCAAGTGGCCCAATGCGCCGGAAGCCATGGTTGCCAAACTCGACGCGAACGGGAACTTGGTGAAGGACGGTCAGGTCACGCCTGATGGCTACGCGGTGAATACCAGCCGTTCCGTCTATCTGCATGCGCCGTCGGACACCGACCCGGCTCAACTGGTGCCGCCGCAGACGATGCCGCATGTCGGTGACAGGCTGGATGCGAAGGGCATTTCGTGGAAGTGGTATTCCGGCGGTTACGATGACGCGATGGCCGGTCATCCGGATCCGCGCTTCCAGTTCCATCACCAGCCATTGGCGTATTTCCAGGATCTTGCACCTGGTACACCGGCGCAGAAGGCACATCTGCAGGACTACAAGGACCTCGTGCGCGACATTCAGCAGAACACGCTGCCGCAGGTGGTGTTCTACAAGCCGATCGGCCAGTTCAACGAGCATCCTGGTTATACGAACGTAGCTGACGGCGACGGACACCTGGCTGAGGTGGTGGGTATGCTGCAGAAGAGTCCTGCGTATCACGACATGCTGATCATCATCACTTATGACGAGAATGGTGGCCAGTGGGATCACGTGGCTCCGCCGCGGCGCGACAAGTGGGGTCCTGGCACGCGCATTCCGTTGATCGCCGTCGGCCCGTCAGTGAGGCGCGGCTACGTGGATCACACGCCGTATGACTTCGGCTCGATCCAGCGGACGATCGAGGTACGCTTCGGCGTTGAACCGCTGAATGAGCGGGACGCCGATGCCTACCCAATGCGCAACGTGCTGCAGCCCTAAACTGTCATTGCGAGGAGCCAAAGGCGAGGAAGCAATCCCCTGCACGACGGG
>CAYRTL010000141.1:0-11220 GCA_964427005.1 uncultured Acetobacteraceae bacterium | reverse complement strand
AGTCAGCGACCATCGGTCCGACGGCTACGCATGGACCGGCCGGGCCTCACCTCCACGCCCTCCACCAACGACGCGAAGCAACGCCACCACGCCGCGCCGACCGGAAGCATCCACGCCATATGCTGTTCAGCCGCATCGTCGCTCCAGGGTAGCGGCGCCGCCAGGACCGCCGCGATGTCGGTCATCCCAGGATGGTGCGAAGTACCCCATTCCAGCACCGCATCCGAACCGATCTCCGCCCGCAGCCGTGGCTCGATCTCCGCACGCGCGCCATCGGCCAGCGTGAAGAATGCCTCGCCGGCAAGACCGGTGCAGCGGAGGAACACGCCCACCTGCGGGTCCGGCAGCCTCGCGCGATACAAGGTGATCCACGCGGCGTCGCGGATGATCGCGAACCGGCGGTTCCGGTAACCTCCCGCGCTATGCGCCGGCAGGCCGTGCGAACGGGCGCGCCTCGCCAGCAGGTCGCGCCAGAACGCGCGGTCCTGCGCCAGGTCCTGTGGGGATATTACTTTCCGCGTGCTTTGGTACTGCATGTCCGGCAATCCGGCGTCCTGACCCGTTGCCTATCACGGGACGCGCCCAATGGCGGAACCTTCAGACAGCGTGCAAATGGGCGGCGCAGTGCCTCCTGGCACAGGCCACTCAGTTCAACACCGGAAAGAGCGGAAGCAAGGCTGAGCAAATGCGATCGCCCGAACACCGGTTGCCTCCCGCTACCCCCCGGCCTACCCTCGCCGGCACACCTACCAGTGGGGAGAAGTCCGGATGAAGGTTGGCGAAGCTGTTGCGCATATTATGAAGGCTGAGGGGATCGAGATCCTCTGCGGCTATCCCGTCAACCATCTGCTGGAATTCGCCGCCGCGGCCGATATCCGCCCGATCATCGTGCGTCAGGAGCGCATCGGCCTGCACATGGCTGACGCGATTTCGCGCGTCACCTCCGGCAAGAAGATCGGTGCGTTCTGCATGCAGCACGGCCCTGGCAGCGAGAATGCCTATGGTGGCGTGGCCCAGGCCTACAGCGAATCGGTCCCTCTGCTGGTGATCCCGCAGGGTTATCCGCGCCGCATCGCCGGCATCGATCCGAACTACAGCGCCTCACGCGAGATGCGCAACATCGCGAAGATCTCCGAGCACGTGATCGTTCCGAATGAAATCGTCAACGCGCTGCGCCGCGCGTTCAGCAACCTGCGCAACGGCCGCGGCGGTCCGGCCATCGTCGAAATCCCGACCGACATCTGGAACGAGGAGATCGGCGATGTGAACTACACGCCGGTTGGCACCGCGAAGTTCGGTCCCGATCCGGCCGATGTGCGCAAGGCGGCAGCCGCAATCCTCGCGGCGAAGCGGCCAGTGATCTACGCCGGCACCGGCGTGCACTGGGCGCAGGCCTGGCCGCAACTCCGGAAATTCGCCGAACTGCTGGGCGCGCCGGTGACCACCAGCCTGGGCGGCAAGAGCGCCTTCCCCGAGAACCACGAGCTGTCGCTCGGTTCCGGCGGCAACGCGATCCCCAAGACGGTGCACCACTTCATCGAGAAGTCCGACCTGATCATCGGCATCGGCTGCTCGTTCACCGAGACGAATTTCGGCATCAAGATGCCGAAGGGGAAGACCTTCGTCCACGCGACACTCGATCCGAACCACCTGAACAAGGACGTGATCAGCGCTATCGGCTTGGTGGGCGACGCCGGCCTGACACTCGATGCGCTGATCGGCGAGCTGTCGCAGACCATCAAGTCCAACCGCGACACCAAGGAGGTCGTGGCGGAGATCAAGGCGGTGCGCGAGGAGTGGATGGCGCAGTGGAAGCCGCTGCTCAACTCCAACGAGGCGCCCATCAGCCCGTATCGCGTCATCTGGGAACTCATGGCGGGGACCGACCCGAAGAACACCATCATCACGCACGACGCCGGCAGCCCGCGCGATCAGATCTCGCCGTTCTGGGTCTCGACCGAGCCGCTGTCCTATATCGGCTGGGGCAAGACCACTCAGCTCGGCATGGGGCTTGGGCTGGCAATGGGTGCCAAGCTGGTGCATCCGAACAAGACCTGCATCAACTTCTGGGGTGATGCAGCGATTGGCTTCACCGGCATGGACTTCGAGACCGCGGTGCGCGAGCGCATCCCCATCCTGTCGTGCCTTATGAACAACTTCTCGATGGCCATCGAGCTGAAGGTCATGCCGGTATCTACGGAGAAGTACCGGTCCACCGACATCTCCGGAAACTATGCCGACATGGCGAAGGCATTCGGCGGCTATGGCGAGCGCGTGACGGATCCGTCGCAGATCAAGGCGGCGATTCAGCGCGGCATCGAGCAGACCAAGGCCGGCAAGCCCGCGCTGCTGGAGTTCATCACCGCGAAGGAGACGCGGGTCTCGAAGTTCTAGATGGTAGTGGCGGGCGTAGGCCCGCCACTCGTCTCCCGTCATGGCCGGGCCTGACCCGGCCATCCACGTCTTTGACGCGGGACACGACAAGAAAGACGTGGGTGGCCGGACCAAGCTCGGCCATGACGATAAAGGGAGGACCATGGCCAACGTTTCCATCCGCAACGTCCGGAAATCTTTCGGCTCAACCGAGGTGCTGCACGGCGTCAGCGTAGAGATCGAGGATGGCGAGTTCGTCATCCTCGTCGGCCCATCCGGCTGCGGCAAATCGACCCTGCTGCGCATGATCGCGGGGCTGGAGAACATAACCGCCGGCGAGATCGCCATCGGCGGACGCGTGGTGAACAACGTCGCGCCAAAGGAACGCGACATCGCCATGGTGTTCCAGAACTACGCGCTGTATCCACACATGACCGTGCGCGACAACATGGCGTTCTCGCTGCTGCTGGCGAAGGTGCCCAAGGCTACCATCGACGAGCAGGTGCAACGCGCGGCGCAGATTCTCGGCCTGTCACAATACCTTAACCGCTACCCACGGCAGCTTTCCGGAGGTCAGCGCCAGCGTGTGGCCATGGGACGCGCCATCGTCCGCAACCCGCAGGTGTTCCTGTTCGACGAACCGCTGTCCAATCTGGATGCCAAGCTGCGCGTGGCGATGCGCGCCGAGATCAAGGAACTGCACCAGCGGCTGGAGACCACCACGGTCTACGTCACGCACGACCAGATCGAGGCGATGACGATGGCCGACAAGATCGTGGTGATGAACTCGGGGAACGTGGAGCAGATCGGCGCACCACTCGAGCTTTATGATCGGCCGGCCAATTTGTTTGTCGCAGGCTTCATCGGCTCGCCCGCCATGAATTTCCTAAAAGGCAAAATTGCTGGCGGCGCGTTCCATGCGGAGGGAGGCATGACGCTGCCACTGTCTGGAAAAGCCAACGGCGCGGATGGCAAGCCCGCTGTTTACGGTGTCCGACCCGAGCACTTCCAGCTCAACCCATCGGGCCTTCCCGCCATCGTCCATGTCGTTGAGCCGACAGGCTCCGAGACGCAGGTGTTGGCCGAATTTGCTGGCACTTCCGTCATCTGCGCCTTTCGCGAACGCATTTCAGCGAAGCCAGGCGAGACGATAAGGATCACGCCCGATCCGGCGCTGGTGCATCTGTTCGATGCTGCGACCGGGCAGCGCGCTGCATAAAGGCCACTTTACGGCGCGCTGAGGCGGGCCGAATATGCCGCGCGTCGGGCCCCTCGACATCCGGTCGCGAGGGTCCCTGTACGGCTGACCGGCACGGGAGGAAACCACTGCATGACAATTACGCGGCGTGACTCACTCGCTCTTGGCGCGGCAGCGCTTGGGGCAGCGTCGATTCCGATCATCGGCGCGCAGGGTGCGGTCGATGACGTGCCGACCGCCGATGTGAAGCCTTTGGAATACAAGATCGAGAAGGGCGCCTCGCTGCACATGATCCGCCCGGCGAAGTTCGTCGATCCAGACGAAACCGTGTGGAAGGAGAACACCAAGAAGTTCACCGAAAAGACCGGCGTCGACGTGAAGGTCGACTTTGTGAGCTGGGAAGACCTTCGTCCGCAGCTTGCCGTGTTGGCCAATACCGGCGCGGGCGCCGACATATTCGTCAGTTTCGGCGCCGATCCGCACATCTATTCGGACAAGCTGGTCGAGATGACCGACCTTGCCGATTATCTCGGGGCCAAGTACGGCGGCTGGTACGACCTCGCCCTGCTGTATGGCCGGAAGTGGAACACCAAGAACTGGCTTGCACTGCCTTTGGGCGGCGGGACCGGTCCCGTGCTGTACCGCAAATCCTGGGTCAATGAAGTCGGCTACAACGAGATCCCGAACGATCTCGGCAAGTTTCTCGACCTCGCCCAAAAGCTGCAGAAGGCCGGTCATCCAATCGGCATGTCACTGGGTCACGCACTCGGCGATGCCAATGGTTTCTCGGAATGGCTGCTGTGGACCCACAATGCATACGTGGTGGATGAGAAGGGCAAGGTCGCGCTCGACTCCAAGGAGACGATCGAGGCGCTGAAATACGCCACCGAGCTACAGAAGACGATGGTTCCCGGGACGCTGACCTGGAACGATGTCGGCAACAACCAGGCCTATACGGCAGGCGCGATCGGCCTGACCTTCAACGGCGTGTCGCTCTACTATTCACTGCTGAAGTCGCCCGATCCTAAGCTGAACGCGGTCGCCGCTGATACGATGACTCAAGACACGCCGTATGGCTTCTCCAAACAGAAGCCGCAGTCGGCGGCGCCGATCAGCGCGATGGTATTCAAGCACAGCAAGTATCCGAACGCCGCCAAGGAATACATCCGCTTCATGATGGAGAAGGACCAGTACGGCGTCTGGCTGTCGAGCTGCCTGGGCTACTGGTGCCAGCCGCTGAAAGCCTACGGCAAGATGAAGTTCTGGGAGTCGGATCCGAAGCTGAAGCCGTTCGCCGGCGCGTTGGATTCGCCGTTCTATGATGGCTACAAAGGCCCGGTCAGCGCGGCTTCGGCGGCGGTGATCGCCAACTACACCGTGGTTGACATGTTTGCCTCCGTGGTCACGGGCGCGAACACGCCGGAAGCCGCGGCGAAGTCAGCGGCAAGAGCCGCCGAACGCTACTACAGGAAGGCCTGAAACCCAGGGGCGTCGCCGGCAGGCGGCGCCCCGCATCAGGGGCGGAACCAAGATGGGTACAACGACGGCCGATATCGGCCTGCAGCGGCTGACCTTCACCCGCAAGCCGGACGGCTTGCTGACGCGGCTGTTCGACTACAAGCCGTTCCTGGTCTTCCTGTGCATGCTGCCGACAATAGGGCTGCTTGTCGTCTTCCTGACCTATCCGCTGGGTCTGGGCCTGTGGCTTTCGATGACCGATGCGACGATCGGTCAACCGGGCGAGTTCATCGGGCTGGAGAACTTCTCCTACCTGATGGAGGACCCGATCTTCTGGATGTCTGTCACCAACACGCTGTTCTACACATTCGTCGCGACGGTCGGGAAATTCGCACTCGGCTTGTGGCTGGCGCTGCTGCTGAACCACCACATTCCGTTCAAGGCATTCGTCCGCGCCATCGTCCTGTTGCCGTGGATCGTTCCGACCGTGCTGTCAGCGATCGCCTGGTGGTGGATCTACTCGCCGCAGTTCTCCATCATCTCCTATGTCGTGGTGGACGTGCTGCACCTGCGCGACACCTACATCAACTTCCTGGGCACGCCTTGGCCGGCACGCTGGTCGCTTATCGTCGCCAACATCTGGCGCGGCATTCCGTTCGTGGCGATCACGCTGCTGGCTGGGTTGCAGACGATTTCTCCGTCGCTGTACGAAGCGGCATTGCTTGATGGCGCGAGCGGCTGGCAGAAATTCCGCCGCATCACCGTGCCGCTGCTGATGCCGATCCTGGCCGTGGCGCTGACTCTGTCGGTGCTGTTCACCTTCTCGGACTTCCAACTGGTTTACGCGATCACCCGCGGTGGTCCGTTCAACACCACGCATCTGATGGGAACGCTGGCCTTCCAGCGCGCGATCCCGGGCGCACAGCTCGGTGAGGGGGCGGCGATCGCCGTCTCCATGATTCCGTTCCTCATAGTCGCGACGCTGCTGTGCTTCTTCGGTGTCGGTCGGCGCAAGTGGCAGCAGGGCGAAGCGAATGACTGACGCGATCGCGCGTACCGACGAAGCGATTTCCGAGGTCGCGGCCGAGATCGAGACGGCCGCGCCACGGCTGATCGATCGGCCCGAGCGGCTGTCCTGGGACTCCCGGCTGCGCACCACGATCACGGTCTATATCCCGCTGGCGTTGTTCGTGATCGTGCTGCTGTTCCCGTTCTACTGGATGGCGATCACCGCGATCAAACCCGACGCGGAGATGTACGACTACAACCGGTTCAATCCGTTCTGGGTGCACTCGCCGACGCTGCACAATATCGAGGTGCTGCTGTTCGAGACCAACTATCCCCGCTGGCTGATGATCACCATGGGGATCGCGGTTGCCTCCACCTTCCTGTCGGTCGGCTCCAGCGTGCTGGCGGCGTATGCGATCGAGCGGCTGCGCTTCAAGGGCGCCCAGCATGTCGGCCTGGCGATCTATCTCGCCTATCTGGTGCCGCCGTCTATCCTGTTCATCCCGCTGGCGACGCTGATCTACCAGTTCGGGCTGTTCGACAACCCGGTCGCGCTGATCCTGACCTATCCTACCTTCCTGGTGCCGTTCTGCACCTGGCTGCTCATCGGCTATTTCAAATCCATCCCCTATGAGCTGGAGGAATGTGCGCTGATCGACGGCGCCTCGCGTCTGCAGATCCTGCGCCGCATTACGCTGCCACTGGCCGTGCCGGGGCTGATCTCGGCTGGCATCTTCGCCTTCACCCTGTCGTGGAACGAGTTCATCTACGCGCTGGCGTTTATCCAGAGCACGGACAAGAAGACGGTGCCGGTCGCGATCCTTACGGAGTTGGTGACAGGCGATGTGTATCAGTGGGGGGCGCTGATGGCTGGCTCCCTGCTGGGATCCGTGCCGGTCGCGCTGATCTACTCGTTCTTCGTCGAGTACTACGTATCGTCGATGACCGGAGCGGTGAAGGAATAGAATTTCACCACAAAGACACCAAGGCACGGGGTTGTCTTCGTGCCTTCGTGCCTTTGTGGGGAACCTTTAAGGGGCAATGCATGAAGATCGAACGCGTTGAGACATTTCAGGCCGATGCCGGCTGGCGCATGTTCTCCTTCCTCAAGGTCACCACCGATGACGGCATCATCGGCTGGTCGGAGTTCAACGAAAGCTTCGGCTCCATCGGCTTGTCGGACGTGATCCGCGGCCTGTCGCCGATACTGATCGGCAAGGACCCGCGCCGCTACGAGCAGATCACGCAGCACCTGCACGTGCTCACCCGGCAGTCGCGCGGCGGTATCAACCAGCAGGCGATCGCCGCGATCGAGAACGCGCTGCTCGACATTACCGGCAAGGCCTATGGCGTGCCGGTCTATGCGCTGTTCGGCGGCCCAATCCGCGATCGCATTCCGGTCTACTGGTCGCATTTCGGCACGTATCGCGTGCGCAGCGCGCAGATGATGGGCGTGCCGGCGCTGAACAATTACGACGACCTGGCGCGTCATGCCGAGGAGGTGAAGCGCGCCGGGTTCCGGGCGCTGAAGACCAACATCATCCCGATCGAGGGCGGCAAGACCACTTCTTATGTGCCGGGCTTCGGGCGTACGCCTGGCTGGCCGGAACTGAACTGGGACAACAAGCTGCTGGGCGGGCTAAGCGATCAGCTCGCGGCCATTCGCAATGCGGTCGGGCCGGAGATGGGCATCCATCTGGATATCAACTTCAACTTCAAGACCGAGGGCTTCAAGCGCATCGCCGAGACCGTCGCGCCGTTCAACCTCACATGGCTGGAGATCGACACGCACGACGCCCCGGCACTGGCCGAGATCAAGCGCGGCGCGCATTGCCCGATCGCGTCATGTGAGACGTTGCACGGCCGTCGCGAGTTCAAGCCGTTCTTCGACAACTACGCAACCGATGTGGCAATCATCGACGTGATCTGGAATGGGTTGAACGAGTCGCTGAAGATCGCGTCGATGGCGGACGTTTACGAAGTTAATGTTGCGCCACATAATTTCTACGGGCATCTGTGCAGTGCGATCAGCGCCACGTTCAGCGCGATCGTGCCGAACTTCCGTGTCATGGAGATCGACATTGACAGCGCGCCGTGGCGCGACGAGTTCTACGTCACCGTGCCAACAATAGAAGACGGCGAGTTCGTCTTGCCGAAGGGACCCGGCTGGGGCATCGACGTGAACGAGAAGGCGGTGCGTGCGCGTCCGCCGAAGAGCTAGAAGGAGACTGAGATTTGGCCAAGTACAAGATCGCAACGCCCGCCGGCGCGAGCTTCACGGTTGAAGGCGGCGGCTACGACCTCGAGATGGAGCCGCTGGAAGGCATCGACGCCGCAATCGTCGAAGGCCCCACCGATGAGGACGGTTTTACAAAGTTTTGCCAGGACGCCGATGCCATCTATGCCAAGGGCATCCGCTTTACCAAGAAGATCATTGATGGCCTCCCGGATCGCGTCCGCGGCATCGTGCTTGGCAGCGTTGGCGTGGACAGTGTCGATGTGAAGGCCGCAACCGAGCGCGGCATCCCGGTGACGAACTGTCCCGATACCTTCATCGAGGAAGTGGCCGACCACGCGATGATGCTGCTGCTGTCCACCTTCCGCCGCACGATCGAGCAGGATCGCATGGTGCGTGAAGGCAAGTGGCGTGAAGGCCGCCCGGCGCTGTTGCAGATTCCGCGGCTGATGGGACAGACACTCGGCCTGGTCTCGTTCGGCCACGTCGCACGCGCGGTGGCGAAGCGCGCGAAGCCGTTCGGGCTGCGCATCCTCGCCTATGACCCGTTCATCGAGGAACTGGTCATGGTCGAGCATGGCGTAATTCCCTCCACGCTCGAGGAGGTTCTGTCGCAGTCCGACTTCGTATCCATGCATGCGCCGGCGCGGCCCGAGGTCGAGGGCATGCTGGGCGAAAAGCACTTCCGCATGATGAAGCCGACAGCCATCTTCATTAACACCGGCCGCGGCCCGACAGTGCAGGAAGCAGCGCTGATCAAGGCGCTGGAGGAGAAGTGGATCGCCTATGCCGGGCTCGATGTGCTGGAGACCGAGCCGCCTGGCAACAACAATCCGCTGCTCAAGATGGATAACGTGATCCTCAGCGCGCACACGGCTTCCGCTTCCGCGCGCTTCGATCCCGCGCGCAAGCGGCACGTTGGCCGCGAACTCGCCTTGCTGCTTGAGGGCAAGTGGCCGATGAGCTGCGTCAACCCGGCGGTGCTGCAGAGCACCAAGTTGCGCCGCTGGCAGCCGATATCAATGGAGCGCGGCCCGAACAGCTAGCGCTGAGTGCTGGGTAGTCTGCGTGGGTCACATCATGCGGACTACCCAGATGCGTCAGTACAGCCTGGTGTGCAGCCAGTAGACGCCAGGTGCGGCGGTCGCGCCGATGCTGCAGCCGAAGGCAAATCCGGTCGCGACCACAGGCGCGAAAATCGCGACCGGATTGACGACTACGGCGCCTGTTACCACCAGCATGTCAGTGTAGGCGTAGGCAACCAACGAGCCGAGTACGCCCGTTCCCAGGCAAGCCAGACCCTGGAACTGCGAGGGCGTCATGCCACTCGGCTCCGTCGGCGGGTCGCCTGGCGGACGCGGTGCCGCGGCCCATCCCGGCTGAGCGGTGAGAGCCATGATAGCGAATACGGCACGCAAGAAGAATCGCATGCGACCCCCCAGAATTGTCGTGCAAACTGACAGATCGAACGGTGGATTTGAACGGCTATGTTTCGCCGCCGAGGCTTTGACACCCGATGGACCATCCGCCACCGTCAGCCGGTATGCAGTCCAGGTTCGCTCTTGACGGCCGCGTCGCTCTTGTCACGGGAAGTTCCCGCGGCATCGGCTGGGCGATCGCACAAGGCCTGGCGGCAGCAGGCGCGCGGGTCGTGCTGCACGGGCGCAACCGCGAGGCTTTGCAGGCTCGCGCGGCGGAGCTGGGCGGTGCACCGACACTTGCATTCGATGTGACCGATGCGGCCTGCGTCCGCGCGGCGTTCGGCTCGATCGAGGCGGAGCACCGTCGGCTCGACATCCTGGTCAACAACGCCGGCATTATTCCGCGCAAGCCGGTGCTCGAGACGACAGATGAGGACTGGCAGGCGGTAATCGATGCCAATCTCACCGCGTATTTTCGCGTCGCGCGCGAAGCTGCGCGGTTGATGGTGCCCGTGAAGCGCGGCCGCATCATCATGGTGTCGTCGATCATGGGACTGCTCGCGCGTCCCACTATCCCTGGCTACGTCACCGCCAAGGCCGGGCTGCATGGCATGACCCGCGCGCTGGCGGTGGAACTGGCGCCGCATGGGATTACTGTGAATGCGCTGGCGCCTGGCTTTGTGCCGACAGATGCGACTGCGACACTGCATGCGGATGCCAAGTTCAACGACTGGATCTCCGCTCGTGCGCCACTCGGCCGCTGGTGCGATCCGGACGAACTGGCCGGCCCCGCGGTGTTCCTCGCCTCCGACGCCGCGTCTTACGTCACCGGCCACGTGCTGGTGGTCGATGGCGGGCTGACCGCGGCACTGTAATCAATACGTCAGCACCGTCCGGATCGATTCGCCGCGGCGCATCAGTTCGAAGCCCTCATTGATCTGCTCGAACGGCAGTGTGTGGGTGATCAGGTCGTCGATGTTGATGCGCCCATCCATGTACCAATCAACAATACGCGGTACGTCCGTCCGCCCGCGTGCGCCGCCGAATGCGGTGCCCTTCCAGACGCGCCCGGTCACCAACTGGAACGGACGCGTGGCGATCTCCTGGCCGGCGCCGGCAACGCCGATGATGATGCTCTGTCCCCAGCCGCGATGGGCGCACTCCAAAGCCTGACGCATCACCTTCACATTGCCGATGCACTCGAAGCTGTAGTCGGCGCCACCCTTCGTGAGGTCCACCAAGTACGGCACGAGATCGCCTTGCACTTCGTTCGGATTGACGAAATGTGTCATGCCGAACTGTTCGGCAATCGCCTTGCGACGCGGGTTGAGGTCCACGCCGACGATCATCTCGGCGCCGACCATGCGCAGACCCTGGATGACGTTCAGGCCGATCCCGCCCAGACCGAACACGACACACCGGGCGCCTGGCTCGACCTTCGCTGTGTTCATCACGGCGCCGATACCAGTTGTGACGCCGCAACCGATGTAGCAGACCTTGTCGAACGGCGCGTCCTCGCGGATCTT
>CAYRTL010000140.1:0-11238 GCA_964427005.1 uncultured Acetobacteraceae bacterium | reverse complement strand
CAGCACCGCCTCATCCACCGGCCGTCGTGCAAGGTCCTCGGCGACGATTTCGTGCAGGTTGCCAAGCTGTGTATCGCAGCCATGGATGTCGCCGATAGCGTAGACGCGTCGGCCCGGCGGCAGACTGGCAGGCGCGCGAGACAGGGAGATCATGTCATCGGCGCACGTGCCGTGGCACACGGCGGCGGCCGCGCTCATACACGATCATGCTATCGAAGAAACTGATCGCTTTGGTGTTGCGGCAGAACTCCGACACCGAATTTGCCAGGGACTCGTTCTGATCGGTCCCGAGCACATCGAAGTTCGCGCGTTTGCCGGTCCATTCCATCAGATCTGCGCAGCGCGCAAACGAGAATTGCAGAAAGCTCTGCTGATCCTGCCGATCCATGAAACCGGCGCCCCAAAGCGAGGAATGCGTATCCTCGACGAAATAGTGTCCGTTCTCGCTGAGCGCCGGATAGAGCTCCTCAAAAGCCGTGATCTGCTGGTTTGCCGTGTGCCCGCCATCGTCGATCACCACGTCCGGCGCGCCGATCTCGCGCAGCACCGAGCGGAGGAAAGTCCGGTCCCGCTGGTCGCCAATGAAGACCTTCGTCGCTATGTCCTCCTGCTGCTTTGCCTGCGGGTTGATGTCGATGCCAAAAAGATGCGTCGTTGGGCCAAAATACTCTCGCCACATCTCCACGGAGCCGCCAAGTTGCACGCCAATTTCCAGCACAACAGGATTGCTGTGGCGAATGGGCGACAGGAAGCGATCATAGATGTCGAAATAGTGCTCCCATTTGTGCATCACCCTCTTGTTGCGGTGTTGCGCGTAGAATGAATAAAGGTCGTTCATCATCATCTCTCCGGCCCAGGTGCTACGCACCTCACAGCGCGAGCAGTGGCAGCGACACCCGGCTTGGCCTGTCGGCGTCAACGTACACGGTGTTTACGGCAATCCGCTTCCGCCGTGCCAGACCCTCCGGCTCGCCGGTGTTCGGATTGACGTCGAACTTGGGGAAATTACTCGAGGAGATGTCCAGCCGGATGCGATGGTTCGGCAGGAACAGATTGGCGGTCGGGAACAGCATGATGCGGATCCTGGTCACCTCGCCGGGCCTGCGCAAACGGGGATGCGCAGGGTCTTCGGCATAGCGCAGCCGCAGAATCCCGTCCGTCAGGATCATCGCATAGCCTTTCGGGTAGTCCGCCGAAGGCGGATGCACATCGATCAGCTTCGCGGTGAAGTCGGTATCGGGGCCGTCGGTCGCAACGAACAGCTCCGCCTCGATTGGCCCGACGACTTGCAGCGGAGCGTCGAGCGGTGGGGTCTGGAACACCAGCACGTCAGGGCGCGACGCCAGCGGCAGGTAGGGCGGCGAGCACCCAAAGAACTCCGGCGCTTCCGTCTGGTCCCATGCTCCCGCATAGGCCACTGGATCAAGGCTGCTCATCGCACCGCCAATCGTCGGAACCGGATGCGATGGATCGAAGTCGTATGAGAGCGGCGCGGCATCTGCAGCCGGTGGCGCGCGCTCGAGCCGGCCATCGCTGTGCAGATGGAATGGCGCAAATTCCACGCCTGGCGGAGGCCAATCAGCCGCGGTGATCCAGCGGCCGCCATGCTCCAGCTTGCCCGCTGCATTGCGCCGCCCGCTGCCGCCGCCCATGACAAAGATGCGCACAGGCGGTTCGTCCAGCCGCGCGCCCTTCACCACGTGATCGAAGAAGCGCAGCCGATAGGCGCGCCAATCGCCGGCCCAGGAATCCAGCGCGGCGTCCGGACCGAACTCGACGTCGCCGAAACACGTGTCACTGCGATCGCCATGCGTCCAAGGCCCCAGAATCAGCCGCTGCGGTCCGCGGCCGGCACGCTTCAGGCCAAGGTAGTTGCCGGTCGCCGTCAGCGGATAAGGGTCCCACCACGACGACATGTGCACGCAGGCCGCGCGGCTGTATCGCTCGTGCCAACGCTCCGTGCAGATACCCAGTTGCTGCCAGAACTCGTCGTATGCGCCGTGTGTCCATTGGTCGAACAGATAGGCCTCGTAGTCGGGATGATGGCGCAAGGGCGAATGGCCCGGCTTCCACGGCATCCGGGTGAACCACTCAAGAAGGTCCTCGCCCGCCAGCGCCGCACGCATGACCGGATCAGCCTGCGCCTCCGGCGACACGAGCGCATTCTTGAATGCCCACGTCGCCTGCTTCAGCTCGAATGCTCCGGACTGGCGAATGCCGGATCGCCACGAGTTGACGAACCCGCCGCAGTCCAACACCTGCGCGACAAGCCCTGGCGGATCCAGACACGCCAGTGCGGCTTGGGTATGCGCCGCATAGGACAGGCCCATCGTGCAGATGCGACCGTCACACCATGTCTGATCGCGCAGCCAGGCACAGGTGTCGAAGCCATCCTCGCCATCGGATAGGTATTTGACGAAGCGCCCCTCCGATCCGTAGCGACCGCGCGTGTCCTGATACACGACGGCATAGCCATGCGCAGTGAAATACGCGGCGATCTCGGTGCGCGTCGCAGGCGTGCGGTTAGCGGCGGTTATCTCGCTGCGGCTGGTTTCGTTTCGGCCATAGGGCGTGCGTTCCATGATCGCCGGAAACGGCCCCGCACCGTCGGGCAGATGCACGTCGGTCGCCAGCCGAACGCCATCGCGCATGGCAACCATGTAGGTGGTCAGATGCTCGGTCATGCGCGTCTCCATTGTCCATCTGTCTTTGCGAGCGCAGCGAAGCAATCCCCAACACGCGGGAGATTGCTTGGCTGCGCTCGCAATGACAGATGGTTCACGTCGTCTCCGGTTCTTCCAGTTCCACGCTTAGCTCCCGCAGCGCGGCCGTGTGCGGATGGCACGTGCGACCGGCGCGCAAGTCATCCGCCGACAGCAACTCCACCAATTCGCCAGCCTGCATCACACCGATGCGGGCGCAAAGATGCGCTACCACGGCCAGGTTGTGACTGACCAGGATGTAGGTCAGTCCGCGCGCCTGCTGCAGATCGGACAGCAGGTTCAGCACCTCGGCCTGCACGGATACATCAAGTGCACTCGTCGGTTCATCCAGCAGCAGCACCTGAGGTTCCGCCATCAAGGCACGAGCGATGGCCACGCGCTGGCGCTGTCCGCCTGAAAGCTGGTGCGGATACCGGAACCGTACAGAAGCAGGCAGCGCGACCTCATTCAACCCACGCATAATGCGCCGCTCGATATTGTCCAGGCGATGCACCAGCAGCGGCTCTGAAAGAAGCCGATCCACCGTCTGGCGCGGATGCAGCGAGCCGTACGGATCCTGAAACACCATCTGCACGCGACGATGGAATTCCTTCGAGCGATGCGGCGCGAGCGCCTGGCCGTCGACTGACATCCGGCCGGTCCAATCCGGGTTAAGCCCGGACAACGCACGCAGCACCGTCGATTTGCCTGATCCTGATTCACCTACAAGACCGAAGCTCTCGCCACGTGTCACGCTGAAGGAGACCGACTTCACCGCCTCGTTCTGTCCGAAGCGGACAGAGAGGCCTTCGACCTCGATCATCAATCCAGCCATGACGGGTCGCGCTGCATCACCGGCAGACGAGTCTGCCGATGGCTCAGCGCCGGCAGGCACTCCAGAAGGCCACGGGTATAGGGATGTCTGGCGCGCGTCAGCTCTGATGCCGCCAACTCCTCAACCACACGGCCGGCATACATCACCAGAACGCGGTCGCAGAAATGCGAAACCAGCGGCAGGTCGTGGCTGATCAGGATCAAGCCCATGCCGCGGCGGGAGACGAGATCCTCGATCAGACGCAGGATTTCCGCCTGCACCGTCGCATCCAGCGCGCTCGTTGGCTCATCAGCAATCAGCAGCTCCGGGTCCGGCGCCAGCATCATGGCGATCATCACGCGCTGCCCCATGCCGCCGGACAATTCATGCGGATAGTATTGTGCAACGCGTGCCGGGTCGCGTATCTGCACCTGCGCCAGCAGATCGATCGCCGCCTGCTCTGCGAGTTTCCGGCTACCACCGCGATGCACACGCCACGCCTCGGCAATCTGCGCGCCGGCGGTCATCACCGGATTCAGCGAATACTTCGGATCCTGCAGGATCAGACCAGCGCGCGCGCCGCGGATGCGCCGCAGTGTGGCTTCGTTGGCATGCAGCACGTCAATATCATCGAATGACAGTTTGTCGGCGGTGACAACCGCATTGGATGGCAGCAGGCGCAGGATCGAACGTGCAGTCAGCGATTTTCCGGAACCCGATTCACCGACGATGCCCAGCTTCTCCTGACCGAGAGTGAGCGAGACGTTGCGGACGGCATCAGAGAGGCCGGTCGCGGTAGGGAACTGAATCCGTAGATTACGAACCTCTACCAGCATTCATTCACCACAAAGGCCCGGAAGCCACGAAGGATTGTCGCTCTGATCATCTTGGTGTCTTCGTGTCTCTGTGGTGAATCTTACCGCTGCCGCGGATCGAGTACATCCCGCATCCCGTCCCCCAGCAGATTGAAGGCCAGCGACGCCACGAAGATCGCCACGCCCGGGATGGTCGGTACCCACCATTGATCGAGGATGAAGGCGCGCGAGGAGGCGATCATCGTGCCCCACTCGGGCATCGGCGGCTGCGCGCCCATTCCCAGAAAGCCAAGCGCAGCGGCCGTCAAGATGATGCCGCTCATGTCGAGCGTCACGCGCACGATCACGCTGGACAGGCACAATGGCATGATATGGCGCAGGATGATGCGCCCGCTGCTGGCGCCAGTGAGCCGAACCGCCGCAATGAAGTCGCTGTTGCGCACGGTCAGAGTGTCGGCGCGCGCGAGCCTTGCGTACGGTGGCCATGCTGTCAGGGCAATCGCGATCACGGCGCTGGTGATTCCGGGTTTCAACGCCGCGACAAATGCCAGCGCCAGTACCAGGCGCGGAAATGCCAGGAACACATCAGTTACGCGCATCAGGATGCGATCGGCGAGTCCGCCCAGGTATCCGGCCACGCTGCCCACGAGCAGTCCTATGGGTGCAACCAGCAGCACCACGGCCACCACCATGCCAAGTGTGACACGCCCGCCGTAAAGGATGCGCGCGTAGATATCGCGGCCCAGTTCGTCGGTTCCGAGCCAGTGCGCGAGCGAGGGTGGTGCGAGGCGGCCAGCCAGATCCTGTGCGCTCGGGTCTTGCCAGGCGAGCAGAGGCGCGGCGAGCGACGCGACGATCATGATCACCGCCGTCACCAGACCCGCCATCGCAAGCCGGTTGGAGCGGAACTGCAGCCAGCCGCGATAGCGCCGCACCCACGCCGCTTGCGCGCGTGAGGCAGGCGTTTCGCTCAGCAGCCATTCGCGCGACAGCACCCCGCTCATGTGACGCGTGGATCCAGCAGCCGATACAGCACGTCGGCCAACAGGTTCAGGACGAGATAGATCAATCCGACAACCAGTGTGGCACCTAGCACTGCGTTCATGTCGGCATTCAGCAGTGATACGGTGAGGTAAAGGCCGAGACCCGGCCAGGAAAACACGGTCTCGGTGATCACCGCACCTTCGAGCAGCCCGGCATAGGCCAGTGCCAGTACGGTCACCAGCCGAACCGCGATGTTGCCGAACGCGTGCCGCCACAGAATGCGAGCCTCAGATAGCCCCTTGGCGCGCGCGGTGATGATGTATTCGCCCGACAGAGCTTCAATCATGAAGGCGCGCGTCATGCGTGTGATGTAGGCCATCGAGAAATACGCCAGCACCAGCGCTGGCTGGGCAAGATGAGCCAGTGCGTCCCAGAACGAATCCCAGTCGCCGGCGATAATGGAATCGACCACCAGCATGCCGGTTACGCGCGGCACCAGGCCTTCGTATGCCACGTCGAGCTGCCCGGTACCGGGTGCAATGCCGAGTTTGGCGTAGAACACCAGCAGGCACAGAAGCCCGAGCACGAACACCGGCACCGACTGTCCGGCCAGGCTGAACACGCGCACCACATGATCGAACCGCGAGCCTTGGCGCGCCGCGGCGAACACGCCGAGTGGCACACCGACGATGATGGCAATGATGATAGCCGAAGTCGCCAGTTCCAGCGTCGCGGGAAAGAACAGCGCGATGTCCTCGGTCACTGGATGCGTGGTCATCACCGATTGCCCGAGGTCGCCGTGCAGCAGGTTCACCAGATAGATCCAGAACTGCACCAGCAGTGGCTTATCCAGCCCGAGTTGGTCGCGAACCGCGGCGATCACGTCCGGTGGGGCGTGATCGCCAGCGATCGCAATGACCGGATCGATCGGCATTACCCGGCCGATCAGGAACGTGACCAGGGTAAGGCCGAACAGCGTCAAGGGAATGCTGGCGAAGCTACTCGCCAGCATGTGCAGCCGAGAATTCACGCCTTCCTGATCTGCGAATAGTGCGTGTAGTCAGGCATCGGCCCGACCTTGAACCCTGATACGCCCTTGGCAAGCACTGCTACAGCGTTCTTCTGCAGCACCATGGCGAACGGCGCGCGCTCCATGAACTGCTTTTGCATGGTCTTGTAGAGCGCGATGCGCTTCGCGGGATCGAGTTCGTGCACTGCCGCCTGCGATTCCCGCGTCAGCTCAGGATCGACGAAGTGGCTGCGCCAGGCGAGAATCTTCAGTTTGCTCTGGTCGCTGTCGTCCGGATTCTCGCACCACGCCTGCGCATTGGAGTTGGGATCGAAGTAGTCCGTGCCCCAGACCAGCATCGCCAACTGATGCTGTCGGGCACGGGTCTTGGTGATCACCTGCTTCTGCTCGCCAGGCAGCAACTGCACCTTGATTCCAACGGCTGCGAGATCCGCCTGGATCGCCTGAGCGATATCGCCGTATGGCGCCGATGAAATGTAGTCCATGGCGACGGAGAACCCATCCGGCAGGCCCGCTTCCGCCAGCAACTGCTTCGCTTTCGCCACGTCCTTGCGGAACGGGTTCTCCTTCAGCGCACCTGGCAAGGCGTCGGGCAGGAACGCCTGGCACACGCTCCAGGTGTTCGGCGTAATGTTCTTGGCGATCGCGTCATAGTCGATGGCCCACTTGATCGCCTGATGCACCTGGACCTTCTGCAGCTCCGGCATCGCCTGGTTCATCGCGATGTACATCGACGTGCCTTGCGGCGATGACGATATGGTCAGGTCATGGTTGCCGGCGATGGACTTGAGCTGATCGGCGCCGAGATCGCGTGCGATATCCGCATCGCCCTTCTGCAGTTGCAGAAGCTGCACCGCCGGATCGGCAACATGGCGCAGCACGATCCGTGGAATGATCGGCTTGTCCGTAGCATGCGGATTGGCATCCGCAATGACGTGGTCGCTCGCCTGCCAGGACGTCAGCTTGTACGGACCGGCACCCGCGGTGTGCGTCTTCAGCCAGGCATTCCCGAGGTCGCCATTGGCCTGATTCGCCATGACCGTCTTCATATCCACGACGCTGCCGACATTGGCCGACAGGCAGTAGAGTACGAAGCTCGTCGCCTCGGCCTCGCCCGGCAGCTTCATCTCCAGCGTGCGGTCATCCAACGCCCGGACCAGGCTTTCCACGTTGTTTGGGTTGAAACCGAACTGGGTGATGATGAAGCCGGGCGTCTTGTTCAGCTTCACCACGCGCTGGAGGCTGAACGCGGCGTCATGTGCGGTGACCGGATTGCCGGAATCGAACTTCGCGTCGCGTTTCAGCTTGAACGTGAATGTCAAGCCGTCGGAGCTGACGTTGTAGCTCTCGGCGAGGTCGCCGGCGACCTTGGTGGAGTCGGCCGGATCCGGCCGCACCAGACGACGGTAGCAGTTGCCGTCCACCTCGTTGTTGGTGAACTCGTAGGATTCGGCCGGGTCGAACGAGACGATGTCGTCGATCTGGCGCACCATCACCACGGCGTTCTTTGGAGTGGCGGCTTCGGCGCGGCGCACGACGTACGGAGCGGCCAGGGCAGTGGTGGAGCCTGCCAGCAGCAGGCGGCGGGTCAGCATGGCGATATCTCCCGGTTCCCTCTCTCTTGGCTACTTTGCCAAGGCCGCAGCGCAGGCGCTAGGCTTCGCGCCCATGCAACGTACTATTCGTCACTCGGTCTGCCCCCACGACTGCCCTTCCACCTGCGCTCTGGAAATCGAAGTGCTGGACGGCCGGCGCATTGGCGCTGTGCATGGCGCGGAGGCCAACAGCTACACCAGCGGGGTGATCTGCACCAAGGTGGCGCGGTATGCCGAACGTATTCATCATCCCGATCGGCTGACCCAGCCGTTGCTGCGCACCGGGCCGAAGGGATCGGGTCAGTTTCGGCCGATCTCCTGGGACGAGGCTCTCGACCGTACCGCCGCGGCATTCATCGATGTCGCTGCGAAACACGGCACCGAGGCGGTGTGGCCTTATTATTATGCCGGCACGATGGGGCTCGTGCAGCGCGACGGGATCAACCGCCTGCGCCATGTGATGCGCTATTCGCGGCAGAAGCTGACCATTTGCACCTCGCTACCCGAGCTTGGCTGGTGGGCCGGTGTCGGGCGTTCCTGGGGTCCTGATCCGCGCGAAATGGCGACGTCGGACCTGATCGTGGTGTGGGGCGGCAACCCTGTTGCCACGCAGGTCAACGTCATGGCGCATGTGAGCCGCGCGCGGAAGGAGCGCGGGGCCAAACTTGTCGTCGTCGATCCGTATCGGACCGGCACGGCGGCGGTCGCCGATGTCCACCTTTCGCCGCGCCCAGGCACCGATGGGGCACTTGCCTGTGCGGTGATGCATATCGCCTTTCGCGATGGGTACGCGGATCGCGGCTACATGGCTCGCTACGCCGATTGTCCGGACCAACTAGAAGCGCATCTCGCCACACGCGGCCCTGAGTGGGCGGCTGCGATCACCGGTCTCTCGGTCCAGCAGATCGAGGACTTCGCCGCTCTGTACTGCAAAACGCAGCGCAGCTTCATCCGTGTTGGTTACGGTTTTGCCCGAGGGCGGAATGGTGCGGCGAACATGCACGCGGTGAGCTGCCTACCGACAGTAACCGGCAAGTGGCAGTACGAAGGCGGCGGCGCGCTGTGGTCCAATCGCGGCATGTATCATTGGGACAAGCGGCTGATCGAAGGGCTCGACGCGCTGGACCCCTCGATCCGCATCATGGATATGAGCCGTATTGGCAGCGTGCTGACGGGCGACAGAACGGAGCTGGGCGACGGGCCGCAGGTGCACGCACTGCTGATCCAGAACCAGAACCCCCTCACCGTTTGCCCGGACAGCAACCGCGTCCGCCGGGGCTTCGGACGCGAGGACCTGTTCGTCTGCGTGCACGAGCAGTTCATGACCGAGACGGCGCGTTGGGCCGACATCGTCCTACCGGCGACGATGTTCACGGAACACGACGACCTGTATCAGGCAGGTGGGCACACGCACATTCAGATCGGGCCGAAGCTGATCGAACCACCCGGCGAGTGCCGTTCCAATCACGAAGTGCTGCAAGGGCTCGCCGCGCGTCTGGGCGCGAAGCATCGCGGCTTTGAGATGACCGCGATGGAGCTGATCGATGAGACACTCCGTGCCTCAGGTTGGCCTGATGCGCAGACGGTGCTGCGCGACAGGTGGGTTGATGCCGCACTGCCATTCGAGCAGGCGCATTTCCTCAAGGGTTTCCCACAGCCGGACAAGCGGTTCCACTTCGCACCTGATTGGGCGGCGCTCGGGCCGTACCATGCCGGCATGCCGCGTCTGCCCGATCATATGGAAAGCATCGATGCAGCGACGCCGGAACATCCGTTCCGCCTCGTTACCGCCCCTGCCCGCAGCTATCTCAACACCAGCTTCACCGAGATGCCGAGTTCACGGCGGCGCGAAATGCGTCCGATCGTGATGATGCATGCCGACGATGCGGCCCGGCTTGGGATAACTGACGGTGCCAAGGTGCGTCTCGGCAATGCTCGCGGGGAGGTGGTGCTGCATGCCCGCATCGCCAAAGGTTTGCAGCCCGGCGTGCTGGTCGCCGAGAGCATCTGGCCCAGCGAGGCGTTCGAAGGCGGCATCGGAATCAACGCCCTGACCAGCGATGATCCTGGACCGCCGGGTGGCGGCGCGGTGTTCCATGACACAGCAGTCTGGCTGCGTGCCGAGACAATGGCCATGCGCTTGGCAGCGGAGTAATCATATGACGAAGCGCATTGCGTTCGTGGGCGCCGGTGCCATCGGCGGCTATATCGGTGCGAACCTGACGGCGCTCGGTCACGACGTGACGCTGATCGATCCGTGGCCAGCGCATGTCGAGGCTATGCGCGCCGAGGGCATGCATCTATACGGCATGACCGAAGCGGAGAACCGCACGGTTCGCGTCAATGCAATGCATATCACGGATGTGCAGGAACTCGCAAAGCAGAAGCCGATCGATATCGCGTTCATCGCGGTAAAGTCGTACGACACGGTCTGGGCGACGCGCCTCATCCGTCAGTATCTGGCACCGGGTGGCTTTGTCGTCTCCGCGCAGAACTGCATCAACGAGGAACGTATCGCCGGTGTCGTGGGCTGGGGCCGCACCGTCGGATGCGTCGTGGGCGGCGGCGTGGGTGTCGAGCTGTTCGAGCCTGGCCATGTCCGCCGTACGATGATGAAGAATCCCAGCGTCGTATCGTTCCATGTCGGCGAGCCGCATGGGCGCATCACGCGGCGCGCCGAGGAACTTGCCGAGATGCTGGATGGCATCGACAACGCGCACGCCACTGACAATTTGTGGGGCGAGCGCTGGACAAAGCTCTGTGTCAACGGCATGCGAAACGGTGTCTCCGCTGCCACCGGCCTCGGCGGCAATGCGCGCGACAGCCACGACGCAATCCGCCGGATCTGCATCAAGCTGGGTGGTGAGTCGGTGCGTGTCGGTCAGGCGCTCGGGTTTACTCTCGGCAAGATCGGCGTGCTGGAGCCCGAAAAGCTGGCGCTGGCATCAGAAGGCAATCGCGCCGCGCTGGACGAGATCGAGACATTGATGCTCGCCGGCACCAATGCCGCAGCTCGGAGCGATCTGCAACGCCCGTCGATGGCGCAGGACATGGCAAAGGGACGCCGCACCGAGATCGAGTTCATGAACGGCTTCATCGCCGAGAAAGGCGCTGAGGTCGGCGTGCCGGCACCGACGCACGCGATGCTGACTGAAGTGGTCAAGCGTGTGGAACGCGGCGAGATAGCTGCCGATCCGGCAAATGTGTTGGTGAATCGGTAGCCACAGGCATCGCGAGGAGGCCGAGCCGACTCCCATCATGATGGGGATTGCTTCGTCGGCTCCGCCTCCTCGCAATG
>CAYRTL010000139.1:8247-11542 GCA_964427005.1 uncultured Acetobacteraceae bacterium | reverse complement strand
CGCAGCACGGTCAGGATGATCGCGCCCCAGACACCGATTGACTCGTAGCTAGGGACGAGGGCGACGAGGAATGTGGCGATGCCCATCAGCATCAAGGTCGCGATAAGGGTGGCCTTGCGGCCGATACGATCTCCGTAATGGCCGAAGATTGCAGCGCCGATTGGTCGGCCAATGAAGCCGACGAAGTACGTGCCGAACGATGCAAGCGTTCCGGTCAATGGGTCTTCGTTAGGGAAGAAGAGTTTGGGAAATATCAACCCGGCGGCCGTGCCGTAGATGAAAAAGTCATACCACTCAATCGTCGTACCGACGGTGGCGGCGACGACCGCCTTGCGCAATTCCGCACTGTGCTGGGCGTCCGAAAGTTCGCCGTGAGTAGCGCTATCCGGCATGGTCATATCCTCCCGTGCACCAGTTCATTCAGGGCCTGGTTATCTCGTAATTGTCACAATGCGATCTCTCTGGCCGTGCGGCAAGGTAAATCGTCCGAGCTATTCCTTGATCTCCATGTCCTCGTAGGACGGGAACGGGCTCATCCACACGTCGGTGATCGTGTCCTTTGTCACGCGTGGGCCGATCCCGTTCAGCGTCCGCAGGTCCATGATCGGCGCGAACATGACTCGATCGATCGTGAGTTGCTGGATCTTGTCCAGCATCGCCTCGCGCTTGGTCGCGTCGCGCTCACTGGCCTGCCTTAGGAATAATTCGTCAATATCGGGATAGCCACCGTTGGCGTAAGCGCCCTTGGACCAGATGAACGACTCCACCCGGCTGGCAGCATTTCCTGAATTTCCGGATGCTACCATGTAGATCGCCGGTAGCTTCTTCTCCAGCCAATTCGCATAGAAGGTCGCGCGCTCCATCTGCCGGAGCCTGACGCGGATGCCGACAGCATTCAGGTCGTTGACAACAGCTTCTGCCACAGTGGGGAAGCCAGGGATGGCAGCGAAATCACCGGCATCGAAGCCATTGGGATAGCCGGCATCGGCCAGCAACTGCTTCGCCTTCGCAGGATCATAAGGTGGGGGTTCGACCTGCAACGCGAATTCCATCACGCGCGGGACGATCACCCCGGCCGGCGGGCAGAAATCAAGGCAGGCGGCATGGTTGATGCCCTTGCGGTCCAGAGCGTAGTTCACCGCCTGCCGCAAACGCTCATCGTGCCATGGCGATTTCGGATCCCACTGCTTGGGAAACTCGATCCAGAAGATCGAGGCGTGCTTGGACGATACGATCTTGACGCCATGCTTCTGTAGACCTTCGGCATCGGGACCGTCGAGAGCGATGCCGATATCCGCCTCGCCGGTCTGCACCATCAGCGCACGCGTGGTTGCTTCGGGAACGCTGCGCATGACCAGCGTCTTCACGTTCGGCACGTGCCGCCAATAGTCGGTGAATGCTTCGAGGACCACCTCGATACCCGGCTTGGTGCTGACGAATTTGTATGGCCCGACACCGATCGGGTGTTTCTTGAAGCCATCGTCGCCCACTTCGGTCAGGTACTTCTTTGGCAGAACGATGCCGGCACCGCTGGCTGTCGTGCCGAAGAAGGTCATGAAGTCGGGCCATGGTGCATCCATGTGGAAGCGCACGACTCGAGGATCTACGATTTCCACCTGCTTCACGTGCTCATGCAGTGTCTTTGCCGCGGCGCCGCTGTAGCGGTCGAAGCTGAACTTGACGTCCTCTGTCGTGAGCGGATCGCCGTTGTGGAACTTCAGGTTCGGGCGAAGCTTGAACTCGTAGGTAAGACCGTCTTCGCTCTCGGTCCAGGACTCGGCGACGCTCGGTCCCATCTTCTGTCCGGGGTACGGACGCACCAGCGCATCGTGGATCGCGTACAACATGCCGAACGGTGTGATCTGTGGTGGCGCGGTAGATGGATCGAACCAACTCGGCGCGATAGTGACATGCCACGCCTGGACTACCCGACCGGATGCCGCCTTGTTTTCGGCGGCTGCCATGACCGATCCAGCGAGTAGCAGCGCCAAAGACAACATCAGACACCGACGTGCTGATTTCAGCGGCATCACAGTTCCTCCCTTGCCTTTTCGCAGCCGCGGCCGCGGTGGATCTTCGTCCGTTCCGGAATGGTAGCACCGTTTGGCGAGGTGGGGCAGTGTTCGCGAGGCACCTCTCACCGGCCGTTTGAAGGATTTGCGCAAATGCTGTTCGAACTCCCGCCTGCCGTGCAGGAACTACAATCAGAGGCGCGCCGCTTGGCCGAGACGGTGATCGCACCGCGTGCAGCCGAGGTGGATCGGGTGGAAGCCTATCCCTGGGACAATGTCGCCGCGATGCGCGAGGCGGGGCTCCTTGGCTATACGATCCCGCGCGAGTACGGCGGCGCCGGCGGCAACTTTCTCGACGCGGCGGTCATCATCGAGGAGATGGCGCGTGTCTGTGGTGTCACCGGCCGCATCGCGGTGGAAACCAACATGGGCGCGATCTCTGCCGTCATGCAGTACGGCAGCGAGGCCCAGAAGCGCCTTGCTGCACGCCTGGTGCTGGATGGCGACAAGCCGGCCATCTGCATCACAGAACCCGAAGCCGGATCGGCGGCCACCGATATGACGACGCGCGCTGATCGGCGGAATGGCTACTACGTGATCAACGGCCGGAAGCATTGGATCACCGGTGGTGGCGTCTCGAAGCTGCATCTGATCTTCGCGCGCGTGTTCGACGAACACGGCAAGGCGCGCGGCATCGGCGGCTTTCTCGCAGTTCGCGACGAAGCGAAGGGTCTGGTGATCGGCAAGCGTGAACCCACAATGGGTTTGCGCGGCATTCCGGAAACGGAGATCCGCTTCGAGAACCTGGAAGTACCAGACGAGATGGTGCTGCGTTCACCAGAAGGCCGGCTGCACGGCTTTGCCGAGCTGATGAGCGCGTATAACAGCCAGCGTGTCGGCGCGGCGACGGTCGCTCTCGGCCTGGCGCAGGGTGCGTTTGAGGCGGCCACCGCATTTGCCAAGGAGCGCCATCAGTTTGGTCGGCCGATTGGCGAATTCCAGGGACTGCAGTGGATGCTCGCCGACATGGCCATCCAGCTCAATGCGGCGCGTCTCGCGGTATATCGCGCGGCGGCGAGCGCTGATCCATTTCCTGATCCTCTGCTCGCCGCCCAGGCGAAGGTATTGGCCTCCGAAATGGCGATCAAGGTGACCAACGACGCGTTGCAGATGTTCGGCGCACGCGGCTATTCGCGCGACTACCCGATGGAGCGAATGGCACGCGATGCGCGCATGTTCACCATCGGCGGCGGCACAGCGCAGGTGCTGCGCAATTTCGTCGC
>CAYRTL010000139.1:0-8147 GCA_964427005.1 uncultured Acetobacteraceae bacterium | reverse complement strand
TCGCGGCGATGCCGCAGGCCATTCGTGATGCGCGCGAGGGATGATCGCGATATCGGCGGTGCCGAAGGGTTTGGCGAACAAGACGAAGTCTCGGGTGGTGGCGCGCTGCTGAACCGTGCTGGCGAGTTGCCTGCCGTAGTCGATCAATCGGCGGAGGACGCTGAGGACGTGGCCGATGCGGCTGGACATGCCCGTATTGGCCCGATGCGGATCGGGCCAACTTTGCAGGGGACGCTGAAAGCGCCTCTCCAGCACAAGGAGGCACCCGAGCCTGCTCGTCGGAAGGGGGAGAAGGCTTCCGCTTCCCGCGCTTCTTCCGCCAGCGCGGGAACCGCGCTGCGTTAAATCGAGAAACGGGCGCCGTCAGGCTGTCGGTAGGTCAGCCGCTTGCCTTCCGCGCCTTTAACCGCCGTCATAGCGCGGCCCATGTCAGAGAAGCCCAAACGGCTACGGCGATTGTACCGGAAGTCGTACTCAGCCAGATAGCCGTGTAAGTGCTCCTCGGCGCAGTGCTGACAGATGCCGACCATGCTGCGCATAAGATGCCGAAGAAGCCTTCGACCGTGTTGGTGGGCCTGGGCGGTGGCGATGGCTTTCAGCTCCTCGGGCGGGCGAAGCGGGGATGTGGCCATGATCGCAATCTCCGGCACCACTATGAGCGGATTGTGATCGAGGTCCATCAGGATACGAATGAGTAGGTGGTCCGCGTAGCTCGTGCGTACATCTGCGTGGTTCTTGCGGCGCGTTCTGCTTTGTCTTCAACACAGAGGAGACGGAGGGCCAGCAAGCGCTACGCAGAACTGTCTCAATGCACGGTGTGCGGCGCAGAGCGCCAAATCTTCTCCGTGGCGCTCCGTGGTCCTCCGTCTCCTCCGTGTTGAAAGTTCGGCCGAGCGAACCGCACCGACGGAACAGGTCAAGGCACACGCATTTCGCACCACCTTAGTTCGGCAAAGCAAGCCGCGTCCGCAATGCCTGCATGATGGCCGCGTGCACAGCCTCCTTGGTGCCATCGGCCGGGATCAACACACAGCGTTGTGCTTCCGCAGCGGCGATGTCGCGAAAGGCCTGGTTCACCCGTGCATGAAACAGCGCGTCGAACCGTTCGTATCTGTCGGCGTTGGCCCCGCGCTGCATCTGTCGTGCAACCGCCACAGTGTCGCTGACATCGAGCACCAGCGTGACATCAGGCACGATGCCGACAAGTCCGATCAGCGTAGCGATCATTGCGGCGTCGGCGCCCTGACCGTGTCCCTGATAGGCCATCGTGGAGTCGTAGAACCGGTCGCAAATCACCCACGTTCCCGCGGAGAGCGCGGGCTTTATCGTCTTCTCCACATGCTCGGCGCGTGCCGCGAAATGCAACAGCGCCTCGGCTGCCGCGGACCACTCCACCGATCCTTCCAGAAGCAGATTGCGCAGAAGCTCTGCGCCAGGAGCGCCGCCCGGTTCACGTGTGCGCAGCACGGGCAGGCCCAGTCGGGTCAGGGCATCGGACAGCAGCGCGGCTTGCGTCGATTTACCGGCGCCTTCGCCGCCTTCCAGCGTGATGAACTTGCCCGTCAACGAGCACCGAAGGCGGCCTTGTCGTCATGGCGGGCGCAGGCCCGCCATCCACGTCTTTCCTTCCGGTGGGCGGCAAAGACGTGGATGGCGGGGCCAAGCCCCGCCATGACGACAAGGACGGCGAGTGCCAATGGGATGATCTCACCCAACGCCATCACGCTCTAGCTTCCCGTCACATAGCGCGACAGCACGGCCATGGCACGTCCAGGCAGCCCCAGCTTCGGCACGTCCTCACCGGCAAGCAGTGATACCTCCATGGCCGGCACGCCCTGCCCCCCCACAACCAGCTTGCCTAGCGTGGTTCCCTTCGCCACCGGCGCGCGGATCGGCGCGTCGTAGCTCACCTTGACCGAGGCATTCTTGCGCCAGTTGCGCGGCATGGTCACCACCAGATCGCGGCCCCCTACAAGAGGCACCGACGGACTCGTACCCAGCCACACGGGGACACGCTCGATGACATCGCCTGCGGCGAACAGTGTCACGTCCTCGAAGTTGGCGAACGCCCAATCCATCAGCCGCTCGCCTTCCTCGGCGCGCTGGTGCATCGATTCGAGTCCGTTCAGCACAACAATCACGCGCCGCTCGCCGCGTTTGGCGCTGGCGCAGAGGCCATAACCGCCCGCCTCGGTGTGGCCGGTCTTCAATCCATCCGCAGTGCCCTTCTGCACCAGCGGATTGCGATTGCCTTGTTCGATGTTGTTGTACTTGAACGTCTTCTCCGAATCGTAGTGGTAGTACTCTGGGAAATCCCGGATGATCCGCCGCGCGAGCGTGGCAATGTCGCGGCAGCTCATATGTTGTTCCGGATCGGGCCAACCGGTTGAATTCTTGAAATTGGTGCTGGTCAGGCCGAGTTCCTTGGCCTTCTGATTCATCAATTCGACGAACTGCTCCTCGGAGCCCGATATCGCCTCGGCAAACACGATGCACGCATCGTTGCCCGACTGGACGATGACCCCGCGGATCAGATCCTCGACCGGAACCTGCGTACCGATCTGGACGAACATTTTTGAGCCGCCCATCCGCCATGCCCTCTCGCTGACCAGCAACTGATCATCGAGCCGCATGCGACCCTGCTTCAGCCGCTCGTATACGAGATAGATCGTCATCAGCTTCGTCATCGACGAAGGCGGCATCTCCACGTCGGCATTCTTCTCCAGTACCGACGCGCCGGTGTTGAAATCCATGATGAAGGCCCAGCGTGCGGCGGTATCGACCGGGCCGAGAGGCGTATCGGCCGGGCTGCCTCCCGACTGCTGGTCCTTCTTGCTCTTCGGACCTGTGGCGCCCGGCTTCGGCTGCGCAGGGTGACGTGGCTGCGCGACAGTTGGCAGCGCTCCACCGGCAAGGAAAGCAGACGCGAGCAACGTCTGGCGACGGGTGAGCATCGGGACTCGACTCCTATTCCACCACGATCCGCGCATCGGTTACTCCCGCATGGATTACCCGGTCCAGTACAGTATCGGCCTGTTCGATGTTTGTGAGCGGGCCGATGATCACGTGGAACGACTGAGCGCGGCCGGTGAATGCGCTGACGACACTGGCGCCGAGTGCGGCAACCTGGGCACGCTGCATGTCGGCATACTGGAAATTCTGGAACGTCCCGAGTCGGACATAAAGATTGCCAGGCGACGGCGCTGTCTGACTCACCGTTTCCGGCAGCCGCAAGGGCACGTTCGGAGTGACGGACTCGGATCCAGTGCGCGCAAGCCCTGCTGCTGGAGTGCTCGCCTGCGCGGTGCTGCCTGGCGGTGGCAGATCCGCCTGCTGGACCTCGCCGCGCGGTGCCGCGGCGACCTGAAGTGCTGGCGCGCCAGGCACGGCATCGACCGCCGCATGGCTCTCTCGCGGCAGCACCTCGAACCGCACCCGCGCGCGCCCCTCACTCACAAAGCCCAGCAACGTCGCTACCCGACGGGTCACCTCTATGAGTCGATGCGGAGTCGCGGGACCTCGGTCGTTGATCCTGATCAGTATCTGCCGACCGTTTTCCAGATTGGTCAGCCGCGCGACCGCTGGAAGCTGCAAGGTCTGATGTGCAGCAGCCATTGACGTCTGATCGAATATTTCGCCATCTGCCGTCAGTTCCGGGTGGTCGGGCGGATAAATCGTCGCGATGCCCGTCTCCTGGCCCTCATAGCTCTCACGCGGATAGTACCAGACGCCGCCTGCTGGATAAGGCGCACCGAGCACGTAGTGCGGGTTAGCGGCAGGCGGATTGTGACAGGACGCCGCGAGCAGCGTCAGCAGGACGCACGCCCACCTCACGCGACGAGTCTGTCGCCCAGCAGGCCGACGACAAGCGCGTAGAAGTCGGAAGGGTTATAGCGACGGATCGCCGCGAAATTTGCGTAAACCAGGAACGCTTCTCCACCGGGACCGTCCGGCAGCAGCACGGCGGCTTGTGCGTCGGGACGTGCCAACGGACCGCCGCCGGCTGGACGGATACCTTGGCGCATCCATTCACCCACGGGCCGCCGATACTCCCGACCGGCCAAAGTCGAATCGAAATTGGTGGGCAGCGTCACAGGCTGGCCCCACGCCTCGCCACTGCGCCAACCCGACTGCGCCAGGTAATTCGCGATCGAGCCAAGCACGTCGGGTTTGCTGGTCCAGATGTCGCGTCGCCCATGGCCTTCGAAATCCACGGCGTACCGCAGATAGGAGGAGGGCATGAACTGCGGCTGACCCATCGCACCCGCATAGGAACCCAGCATACGCGCTGGAGAGACGTCGCCATGATCGAGAATCCGCAGCGCTGCCATCAGTTCCCCGCGGAAGAAGCTGGCACGTCGTCCTTCCCAGGCCAGCGTGGCCAGCGCCTCGACGACATGGAAATCCCCCATGCCGGTACCGAAGCTCGATTCGAGTCCCCAGATGCCGGTGATCACACCGGGCTCCACGCCGAACCGGTCCTGCACACGGCCAAGCAGGGCATGATTCTGCTGGAATGCGACGCGCCCATTGGCGATGCGCTGATCGGTGATCAGCAGGGCGCGATATTGCGACCATGTCATGGTAAATTCGGGCTGGCGGCGGTCGCGTTCCAGCACCTTCTGATTGGGCTGCACGCCGGCAAGGGCACGCTCAAGCGTCGCGGCTGAAATGCCGGCGCGGCGCGCCTCAGCGCGGAGGCCCGCAAGAAAATTCTGGAAGCTGTCCGCGGCACTCACGGACGAGGCGAAGGCTGTGGCAGGCGCTGCGATTAGCAGCGAGCGGCGATTCAACATGCCGCTGTTTCTGCCACGACGGCCCGCGTCGCGGCAATGAATTGTACGGTTCAGCCAGGCGGTGCGACAGAAAGCCGGCCTACAACCTTGTGTTTTTCGATCAGGCTCTTGACTAGGCCGGAGGCCTTTGCCTCCTCGACGAATTTGCGCAGAAACTCGGCACCGGCCGCGTTGGACCGCAAGGTGCCAACGGCTTGCTGAACAGCGGTGAATTGCCCATCGAGGATGCGGGCGCCGGGGATCTTCTGAAGATCACCGAGCAGACCAGGCCGGAGTCCGGCCAAGGCATCGAGTTTGTCCCGGACGAATTTCTCCGTCGCGGAGGCGAGACCATCGGAACGCACCAGTTCCGCGTGCTTGATGTTGCGCTCCAGCCAGAGATCGTAGGCGCTACGTGCCGAGACCGCGATGCGGATACCTGGCTTGTCCACGTCCTCGATCTTCTGCAACGGCGAGCCGGCGGGAACCAGATAGGTCGCTTCGATTTCCACATAGGCAGCGGTGAACGCAATCTTCTCTGCCCGCGCCGGTTCCGCCCCGATCAGGCCAATGTCCCAGACATCGGTGCCTGCGGCATCCGCCAATTCACCAGGCTTGGGGAATGGCACGTACTTCACTGGCACGCCGAGTTTGTCCGCTATCGCGCGCGCCATATCAGGCGCGACGCCTTCTGGGTCGCCCGAAGGGGTCTTGCCGGTCACCAGCAGGAAGTTGCTCATGTTGATGCCGGCGCGCAGCACGCCATGCGGAGCCAGTTCAGCGAGAACGGATTGGGACATGGCTGTGCTTTCCGGACAGTGATTGCCGCGCATTGTATTCAGTGCCTTGCCACATGCAAATCGATCGGCAAGGCTGCACGGCAATGAGAGCCGCCCTTCCCGTGCCTGCCATGCTGTTGCGTCCAGCGGTGCAGGGCATGGCGTGGATGACCCTGTCGGGCGCGATCTTCGGCGTGCTGAACGCCTTGCTGCGCGTCATCACGCTGCAACTTCCGCCGATCGAGTCGCAATTCTTACGCTATGTGAGCGGCGCACTCGTCATGCTGCCGTTTATCTTGCGCGTCGGCTTTCGTGCCTACCATCCGAATGGCCTTCTCGGCCAGTTATGGCGAGGCGCCGCGCACACCTCCGGCATGCTGATGTGGTTCATGGCGCTACCGCATCTGCCACTGGCGGAGACTACCGCGATTGGCTTCACCGGGCCGATCTTCGTCATGATCGGCGCCGTGCTGTTCTTCCGCGAGCCAATGCTGTGGTCGCGCTGGGTATCAGCACTCATCGGCTTCGCTGGGGTGATGGTCGTGGTGTGGCCGAGGCTCTCCGGCAGTTCCGGCTTCTACAGTCTGGTGATGCTGGGTTCAGCGCCACTGTTCGCGGCGTCGCAACTCATCACGAAGGCTTTGACCAAACGCGACCGGACCGAGGTGATCGTCGTCTGGCAATGCCTGACGATATCGCTCTTTTCGTTCCCTCTGGCGATGCTGCAATGGGTCTGGCCGACGCCGGTGCAGTGCGTGTGGTTCCTGGCTGCCGGCGTACTTGGCAGCTGCGCCCATTACTGCGCGACGCAGGCTTATCGCGTGGCCGATGCATCGGCGACGCAACCGGTTCGGTTCCTCGATCTGATCTGGGCCACGCTGATGGGGATTCTGGTGTTCGGCGACTTGCCGACGAGTTCAACGCTGTTCGGAGGACTGGTGATCTTCCTGGCAACCTCGTGGGTAGCGCGGCGCGAGGCTGGAGCGGCGGGTGTGACGCGCTATTCCAGTGGCAGGCCCGCTGCGTGCCAAGCATCCGTGCCGCCACGTAACACAGCGACATCTCGCAGTCCGGCGGCGAGCAGTTGAGCAGCGGCTCGCGCCGAGCGCTTGTCGGTCTTGCAAACGGCGACGATCGGCTGCCGGCGTGCAGCAAGCTCCGCAGCGCGACTGCTCAGATCGCCAAGCGGCACATTGATCGCGCCTGGCAGATGTCCCGGCGGCGCGTTAAACTCCTCAGGTTGACGCACATCCACCAGGAGCAGGTTGCCATCCGCTAACCGGCGCTGCAGCTCTGCCACTTCGGTCCATGCTGGCTCGGTACTGCGGCTGCCGAACAGACGGGACAGGATTGACGTCATCTCCAGACACTCCAGGGCATCACTTCGCCGCCACGATCTCCGCCAGTGCGTTACCCACGTCCACGGTGCCTGCCTGACCGCCCATGTCGCGCGTCTTCGGTCCGCTCTCACGCAGCAGAGTTTCGATCGCGGCCACAATCGCTGCTCCTGCCTCCGCCTCGCCAAGGTGTTCCAGCATCAGCGCGGCAGACCAGATCTGGCCGATCGGATTGCAAATGAATTTTCCCGCGATATCCGGCGCCGAACCATGCACCGGCTCGAACATCGATGGGAACTTGCGCTCGGGATTGATGTTGGCCGATGCAGCGATGCCGATGGACCCGGCAACGGCGGGACCAAGATCGCTCAGAATATCGCCGAACAGATTGGAGCCCACCACCACATCGAACCAATCGGGATGCTGCACGAAGTGCGCGCACAGAATGTCGATGTGGTACTGGTCCGTGCGAATCTCCGGATAGTTCTTCGCCATCAGGGCGAAGCGTTCATCCCAGTACGGCATGGTGAAGGTTATGCCATTCGACTTGGTGGCCGAGGTCAGATGTTTCTTCGGCCGCGTCCGCGCCAGCTCGAACGCGAATTTCAGGATGCGATCCACACCATGGCGGCTGAATATGCTCTGCTGTGAGACGAACTCTCGGTCGGTGTCCACGAACATTCGCCCGCCGACAGACGAGTACTCACCCTCGGTGTTCTCGCGCACCACGTAGAAGTCGATATCCGCCTCTGTGCGGCCAGCCAATGGTGTGCGCACGCCAGGCATCAGCTTACAGGGACGCAGGTTCACGTACTGATCGAAGCCGCGGCGGATCGGGATCAGCAGCCCCCACAGCGACATGTGGTCCGGCACGTCCGGCCAGCCCACCGCGCCCAGGAGGATCGAGTCCGCCTGCGCCAGACGCTCCATGCCGTCGGCTGGCATCATCGCGCCGGTCTTCTTGTAGGTCTCGCACGACCAGTCATAGTGCGCATAGTCCAAGGCGAAGCCGAAACGGCGCGAGGCGGCATCCAGCACCTTCAATGCCTCAGGTACCGTTTCCTTGCCGATCCCGTCGCCGGGGAGGACCGCGATGCGATATGTTCCAGCCATTCTACTGCCTCGGACTTGCTGCCGCGGCACCAGACGCCGGGCGGAGTGCCGCGTCAACTAGGCGGCTGGTAATGCTCCGCTCGCTGCGGTGTCACACTCGTCCATGGCGGGAAAGTCCAGCGTGCATCGAATGGCCCAGCACC
>CAYRTL010000138.1:0-11544 GCA_964427005.1 uncultured Acetobacteraceae bacterium | reverse complement strand
CCTCGCAATGACAGCGGTACACATACGTCTGTTCCGCATCCCTGGAGCGGCTACGGCCACTTCGCCATGGGCGGCAGGCTCATCAGGATCGCTTCGACATTGCCGCCGGTCTTCAGGCCGAACAGCGTGCCGCGGTCGTGGATCAGGTTGAACTCCGCGTAGCGGCCACGCCGCACCAACTGATGCTCGCGTTCCTCTGGCGTCCATGGCTCTGACATCCGCCGCCGCACAATGCGCGGAAACACCTCGAGGAAAGCCAGCCCCACGTCGCGCGTGAAGGCGAAGTCGGCATCAGCATCGCCGCTGAAGTGATGGTCGTAGAAAATACCGCCGGCGCCACGCGGCTCATTGCGGTGCGGCAAGAAGAAGTAGCGGTCGCACCAGGCCTTGAACTCCGGGTAGTAGCCAGCGTCGTGCCGATCGCACGCTGCCTTATAGGCGGCGTGGAAATCGGCGGCATCTGTCACCGCCCCCGGCGCATCGAGGCGCATCGGCGTCAGGTCGCCGCCGCCGCCGAACCAGCCCTTCGTGGTGATCAGCATGCGCGTGTTGAAGTGCGCTGCGGGCACGCGCGGACTTTGCATATGCGCGACCAGGCTGATGCCGCTGGCCCAGAACCGCGGATCGGTTTCGGCGCCGGGAATCTGCGCGCGGAACTCCGGGCTGAATTCCCCCCAGACGGTGGAGACGTTCACCCCCACTTTCTCGAAGACGCGCCCGCGCATGACGCTCATGACGCCGCCACCGCCATCGGAGCCGTCAGGCGTGGGGCGCTGCCACGCCGTACGCACGAAGCGTCCGGCCGGCCGATCAGCAAGCGGGCCTTTCTGCTCATCCTCGATGGCCTCGAATGCCGCGCAGAGCCGGTCGCGCAGCGACTCAAACCAGGCGCGGGCAGGCTCGCGCAGCTTGCGATGGGATGGTTCGGCCGTGTCGTCGGTCTGCATCGAGCTGCCTGTCCTCTGGGCGTTGTGCAGCATACTCCTCGGCCGTAGCTGATGCATGCGGGGCGGTGTGTTGCAGGTGTGAACACCCGCCCCTAGTATGCGGCCCGCGCGGCCGGCCGCCTCTGGCCGCATGGACTGAATCTGGGGCACGCCGCCAAGCGCGCCCACGGCTTGGCGCGTCCGCGTCCCGGCCGTCACGCATCGGGGGAATGATGGCTGAGTCGTCTGCCGGAACTATCGCCCACCACGGTCATCCCGACGTCACCAAGCGCGATTTCCTGAAACTGGTCACCGGCGCCACGGCTGGCATCGGTGCCGCCGCCGCGGCGTGGGCCTTCATCGATTACATGAGTCCATCCAAGGACGTGCTCGCGCTGTCATCGATCGATGTCGACCTGACACCGATTGTCGCCGGGCAGGGAATCACCGTCCTCTGGCAGGGCAAGCCGGTCTTCGTTCGCCATCGTACGGACGCCGAAATCAAGGCAGCCGAGACCGTGCCGCTGTCCGACCTTCCCGACCCGCAGCCGGACTCGGCACGGGTCAAGCCAGGTCATACTCAGTGGATCGTCCTGATCGGCATCTGCACGCACCTGGGCTGCGTGCCGCTTGGCAACAAGCCGACCGATCCGCGCGGCGACTGGGGCGGCTGGTTCTGCCCGTGCCACGGCAGCCAGTACGACACCTCCGGACGCGTGCGTCACGGGCCGGCACCGCTCAACCTGGCCTTGCCGCCCTACGCATTCGAATCTGATACCAAGATCAAGGTCGGCTGACGAAGGAATCGCCTGATGGCCGAGACGCACAAGAGCGAATTCAGCAATCCGCTGATCAACTGGATCGATACCCGTCTGCCCATCTTTACGATGATGCAGAAGGAGTACGGCACCTTCCCGACGCCGAAGAACTTCAACTACATGTGGAACTTCGGCGCCCTGGCGATGGTCACGATGCTGATCATGATCGCCACCGGTATCTTCCTGGCGATGAACTACCAGCCGAACAAGGGGCTGGCGTTCGAATCGATCCAGCACATCATGCGCGATGTGAACTACGGCTGGCTGATCCGCTACGTGCACCAGAACGGTGCATCGATGTTCTTCATTGTGACCTACATCCACATCTTCCGCGGGATGTACTACGGCTCGTACAAGAGTCCTCGCGAGCTGCTGTGGATGATCGGCGTGGCGATCCTGCTGATCATGATGGCGACGGCCTTCATGGGATATGTGCTGCCGTGGGGCCAGATGTCCTACTGGGGCGCCACCGTCATCACCAACCTGTTCTCTGCCTTCCCCCTCGTTGGCAAGGGGATCGTGACGTGGCTATGGGGCGGATTCAGCGTCGATAATCCCACGCTCAACCGCTTCTTCTCGCTGCACTACCTGCTGCCGTTCGTGCTGGTTGGCGTGGTGTTCCTGCACGTCGCTGCATTGCATGTGGTCGGGTCGAACAACCCGCTTGGCATTGACGTGAAGACTCCACAGGACACGATTCCGTTCCATCCGTACTACACGGTGAAGGACAGCGTCGGTCTGTGTGTCTTCTTGCTGGTCTACGCCCTGATCGTGTTCTTCGCGCCCAATTTCCTGGGGGATGTGAACAACTTCATTCCGGCCAACCCGCTGCAGACGCCGGCTGACATCGTCCCGGAGTGGTACTTCCTGCCGTACTACGCCATCCTGCGCTCGGTGCCGAACAAGCTTCTCGGCGTGTGCATGATGTTCGGCTCGATCCTGATCCTGTTCGTGCTGCCGTGGCTCGACACGTCGCGCGTGCGCAGCGCGCGCTTCCGGCCGATCTATCGCCAGCTCATCTGGGTCTGGGTTGCCGCAGTGATCATCCTCGGCGTCTGCGGTGCGCATAAGCCGGAAGGCATCTGGGTGGTGCTCAGCCGGATTGGCACGCTGTACTATTACCTCCACTTCCTGGTGATTCTGCCGGTGCTGGGCAAGCTGGAGCGTCCGCTGCCACTGCCGGAGAGCATCAGCCGCCCTGTCATCGGCGGAGGGCCCTTGCCCACGGGTGCAACTGCCAAGCCGATGGAGAAGCCGTGATGCGCGCGCTGCGTAACCTGCTGGCAGCGACGGTCGTTGTGGCTGGCGCGGTTTCCCTTCCGGCTAACGCCCAGGAGGCGCCGCCCCCGCCGCATCAGCACTGGAGCTTCGATGGCCCGTTCGGTACCTACGATCTCGCCGCGGCCCAGCGTGGGTATCAGGTGTATTCCGAGGTGTGTTCGGTCTGCCATTCCATGCAGTACCTGCACTATCGGAATCTCGAGGGCATCGGCCTGACCGATGACCAGATCAAGGCGCTCGCTGCCGCGGACACCGTACCGAAAGGACTTGATGACCAGGGCAATGTGAAGGAGGGCCCGGCGACGCCCGCAGATCAGCTCAAGATGCCGAACCCGCTGTACGATCCGGTATTGGGCACTGTCGTTCCGAACGAGCAGGCCGCCCGTGCCGCTCATGGCGGAGCGCTGCCGCCGGACTTGTCGCTTATTGTCAACGCTCGCGAGGGGCACGCCGACTACATCTTCGGACTCCTCACCGGGTTCGCTGATCCGCCAGCCGGGATGCAGATGCAGGAGGGGATGAACTACAACAAGTATTTCCCCGGCCATCAGATCGCCATGCCGCCGCCGCTGCACGATGGGCAGGTGACCTACGCGGATGGCACGCCTGCGACAGTCGAGCAGATGGCCCGGGATGTCGTCACCTACCTGGCCTGGGCTGCCAATCCGGAGATGGTTGAGCGTAAGCAGATGGGCTGGCGCTGGGTGCTGTTCTTCCTGTTCATGACAGGCCTTACCTATGCGGTGAAGCGCAAGGTATGGGCAGACATCCACTGACCCGATGGTAGACCCGGTCATCGGCGTCATCGGTGGCTCGGGCATCTATGACATCGATGGCCTGGAGGACAAAGTGTGGCGACAGATCGCCACACCGTGGGGCATGCCATCGGACGCATTGCTGTTCGGGCGGCTTGCCGGGGTGCGGTGCGTGTTCCTGCCGCGGCATGGGCGCGGTCATCCGTTGTCGCCGACGCACCTCAACTACCGGGCCAATATCGACGCGCTGAAGCGCGCTGGCGTTACCGATGTGCTGTCACTGTCCGCTGTTGGCAGCCTGAAGCCGGAGCTGCCGCCGGGCCACTTTGTCATCGTGGATCAGTTCATCGACCGCAGCTTCGCGCGCGAGAAGAGCTTCTTCGGCGAAGGCATCGTGGCCCACGTGTCGATGGCGCATCCGGTCTGCTCGCGCCTGGGCGACGTGCTGGAGACCGCGGCAAAGGGGCTTGGCCTGCCAGCGACACGCGGCGGGACGTATCTGGTGATGGAAGGCCCGCAGTTCTCCACCAAGGCCGAGAGCGAGCTGTACCGTTCCTGGGGGTGCAGCGTCATCGGCATGACCAACATGCCGGAAGCCAAGCTCGCGCGCGAGGCGGAACTTAACTACGCCACTGTGGCAATGGTGACCGACTTCGACTGCTGGCACCCCGACCACGACCACGTCACGGTCGACGCGGTGGTGCGCGTTCTGCTGGACAACGCGGACAAGGCGCGTGCTCTGGTGCAGCGCGTGGTGCCTGATATCGGCAAGCCGCGTGAGCCGTGCCCAGCCGGTTGCGAGCACGCATTGGACAACGCAATCATCACCGCGAGCCACATGCGCGATCCGCAGCTTGTAGCGAAGCTCGACGCGGTGGCCGGGCGGGTACTCGGCTAATACCCAATCTCGCTGACAATGACCCATGCGCCGCCTTCATCGTCATGGCCGGCGCAGGCCGGCCAATCCACGTCTTGCTTGCCACAGTCGGCAAAGACGTGAATGGCGGGGCCAAGCCCCGCCATGACGTGAAACAACCGCCTCAGGCCATGGCAGCAGTGCGCTCTGGCGCGCGCGCAGCAGCCTTGCCACGCATGGCTTCCAGGAACTGAAGCAGCCGCGGGAAGACATCTACGTGGCAGTTCTTGCCCATGAAGACATCCTGGTGCCCGTAATTCGGGAATACGTGCAGTTGATGCCGACCCGGCACCAACGCGTTCAGCCGCTCGAAGCACTTGATGTTGGAATCGGTAAACACGTGGTTGTTCTCGCCGGTCATGAACAGCACCGGCGTCTCGATCTCCTGGGCATGCTCGAAGTAGTTGTTCGGCAGCGTCGCGTAGCGCGGATCCGTCTCATCGTACTTCACCGCGGTGTTGTTGCTGTTCACCATCTTCCGCACGTGGCGGAAATAATGGAAGCTGACGCCGCCATAGAGATCGCCGCCACGCCGATGCGTGATGTCATGCAGATTGGCGTGGCTGTACAGCGCCGGGAACCCCGTGCCCCACATGAAGCTGAGCATGTGGCATTCCGGCACATCGCATTCGCGGTGGAACAGCGACACGCCCTGACCGAGTAGCTTCCCGACCGACCAGCCAGGCTCGCGACGCCAGTAGGGATTTGCATACTCGATCCCCAGCACATACTCGCAGAGGAACGGTGCCGCCGCGAGCTTGAAGCGTGACCAGCCTGGCACACGCACCGTCAGAGCCACACTGTTGGAGATCACGCTGGCGATACCGCTCACCGCCTTGCCGAACAGGCTCATCATGAACGTGACGGAGCCAAGGCAATGGCAGATGACATGAATGCGCCGCTGCGGTCCGATCACTGCACGCAGCGACGCAATTGCCGCAGGGTAATCGTACAGCGCGATGTCATCCATGTTCATGCGGCTGCGATGCAGGTTGTACGAGTACCGGTTGCTCATGCGGAAATCCAATGTCCACACATCGGTAAACCCGCGGTCGAGCAGGAACTGCACGAGGTTGACGTGCTCCGGCATGATGAACATGTCGCTGGAGGTGGTCAGACCGTGGATGATCAGCACGACGTCATCGCACGGCTCACGCAGAAAGCGGAGCATCCCGAGACCGAGGTTGTCCGCTGTGGTGAAGGGATGTGTGGTGATCCCGGCGCCTGTGACGCCCTCTGTGGTGTAGAGTGGAATCTCCCGCTGGAATGGCCCCATTCTCAGTGAGGGCAAATGTCCATACGCCTGCCACAATGAGCCGAGAAAGAATCGCGCAAATCGTTCCAATCCTGCGGCGCGTTCCGCAAACGTCGGCGCCATTGCGCGCATCGTGGTCAGCTCGATCGCAAAGTCCTCAGCGCTGATATGCAGGACGCCGACAGCAAATAACGGCGTTGCCGCTTCCTCAGATTGCTCGATATGGCCTTCGAATAAGTTGGTGAACAGCGTGGTGGTGTCATGCCATACATCGAAGCCGGGCTTGTCCTGCACCTGCTTCGTGCCGCTCAGCGTCATCTTGCGACCGTCGCCGGCGCGAAAGAACAGCCGATATGCCATGCGCTTATGGCCGACGTCATCGGCATCGACGAACAGATTGAAGCTGCCCTTCTCGACCTGACAGCGGCCACCAACCAGCGGTCCTTCGACATAGCCGATAGCCGCGGCCTCATGCGCCTTATCGGTCAGGAACCGATCCAAGTCGTCGGTCTTCAGCGTGAGGTGGAACATCAGCGGCGAATTGTTGCCACGACCGAGTTCGTAGCCGTCCTCGAAGCTGGTCGCTCCGGCGCTGGCAAAGCCTCGCATGTCCTCGGTGAACTGAAACGCCACGGGATTCATTGCATCCTCCTCCTTTGCGTTCCACGTTGCCTTCGCTCATAGGCGATTGCCCGCGGCAATACCAGCAATTCCGTCACGGGTACTGTTTTGCTTGAGGACACGGCCCGCCATGCGTAAGCTCTGTCAGTCGCGGTGATGCCGAGGAGACAGGCGATGGATGCGGATGTCATCATCATCGGCAGCGGCTTCGGCGGATCGGTTTCGGCGTGCCGGCTGGCGCAAGCGGGCGCAAAGGTTCTGGTGCTGGAACGAGGGCGGCGCTGGGACAGCAATACTTATCCCAGCGTGACAGAAAAAGACTGGTGGTGGAGCCACGATGATCCGGCCAGATGGAATGGCTGGATGGATCTCCGTGTCTTTCCGCACATGGCGGTGGCCCAAGGGGCCGCGGTCGGTGGCGGATCGCTGATTTACGCCAATATCTCTGCCATTCCGCCGGAACGCATCTTCCAAAACGGCTGGCCGGAGCAGATCGCCTATAAAGACCTGCTGCCTCATTACGCGACTGTGGGCAACGTGATGAATGTCCGGCCTGTGCCCGAGAACCAATTGCCGGCGCGCGCCAAACTCATGCGGGAAGCAGCCGAACGGATCAATGAAGGCAGCCGGTTCCGCTTGCTCGATCTGGCAGTCTCATTCGATGAGGAGTTCAGCTACGACCGCCCCGACCCGTTCAGTTTTGCGCACAGCAAACGTTTCGTTAACGCGCAGGGCGTTGAGCAAGGCACCTGCGTGCACTGCGGCAATTGCGATATCGGCTGCCCGGCCGATGCGAAGAACACCCTCGACCGCACCTATCTGGCATTGGCCGAACGCAGCGGTGCTGAGGTGCGGCCGTCGCATCTGGTCACGTCGATCGCGCAGGAAGGCGATCTGTGGCGCGTGGATTTCGACCATCTGATCAACGGCGAGCGGCAACCTGGCAGCGTGACCGCGCGCATTGTCGTCGTCGCAGCCGGTTCGCTGAACTCGACCGAGCTGCTGCTGCGTTGCCGTGATGTGCTGCATACGCTGCCCCGGATCAGCGACCGCCTAGGGCACAACTGGAGCAGCAATGGGGATTTCCTGACTCCCGCCGCCTACACCGATCGGCAGCCCAGCCCCACCCAGGGGCCAACGATCACCAGCGCTATCGACTTCCTGGATGGCAGCCGGGACGGCCAGGTGTTTTGGATCGAGGACGGCGGGTTCCCCAACCTGATCGCCAACATGGCGGCGACTGCGGCGAGTGATCATCCGACCGCACAGCTTTTCTTTGTCTGGATGCGCGAGCAGTTGCAGCGGCATGGCGGGCTCAATTGCGTCATGCCGTGGTTCGCGCAGGGTGTCGATGCAGGCAACGGCACATTGCGCCTGCGGCGCAAATTCCTGGTGGAAGGGCCGTGGGAGCTTCACCTCGATTGGGATGTCACCGCATCGCGCCCCGTCATGGATACAATTGTAGGGATGCACGAGACTTTATCACATGCCACCGGCGGCATTCCGTTGGTGCCGCCCACATGGAACATCGAGCATTATCTGGTGACACCGCATCCGCTGGGCGGCTGCAATATGGGAAGTAGCGCCGCGGATGGCGTCGTCGATCACAAAGGGGAAGTATTCAACTATCCCAACCTGTTCGTGCTCGACGGAGCGATCGTGCCGGAGGCGGTCGGTGTCAATCCGTCGCGTACCATCGCCGCACTCGCCGAGAGAGCGTCTGCACTGATCGCACAGGAAACTCGTCTGTAGGGGGAAGCGATGGCCATCGAGCCGCTGACGTTTCGCGACCACTTCCTGTCGCTTTATCAATCGGCCATCGGCCAGAAGGTGAGGTCCGCCTTGGATCCCGGCGCCGCTGCGCCGGGACTGGCCAGCGGCATGATCCGTGCTGCCACCCAGATTGCGGGCCTGGCGGATCAAGGCTTGGCGGTGCCCGCAGTTGCCCCGCCGAACTTCAGTCAGGATGCGTGGACTGTGGCGCGGCTGACACTCGAACTGATGCGTGCACAGGCGGCCGGCAATACGACACGTGTGCAGCAGATCGAGGATGAACTGAAGGACGGCGGCTACGATCCAGCCTGGGCAGGAACCATCGCGGAATTCGTCGGGCATTTCGGGCCTGATGGCACGCGGTGCAAGATCCCTTACGTCCGGGCGAGCGATGATATGAAGCCGCTGCCGATGTCGCCCAATGCTACCGTCGCATTGATTGCCGACTGGGGAACCGGGACGGCGTCAGCCATCAACCTGCTGAAGGGCGTGGCTCAGCAGAAGCCGGATATTCTGATTCACCTCGGCGATATCTACTACTCCGGCACACCATTCGAATGCGATGCGAACTTCAAGCGTATCGTCGATAGCGTGTTCAGCCGCACCGGCGCGGCCACAGACATCCCGGTGTTCACCATGCCAGGAAACCACGACATGTATTCCGGTGGTGAGGGCTATTACGGTCTGCTGAAGACGCTCAATCCACCTGCAATGCGCCAGCCGGCAAGCTTCTTCTGTCTGCGTGATACGGCGAACCGCTGGCAGTTCGTAGCGATGGATACCGGCCTGCACGATTACGATCCGTTCAAAGTTACCAACGTGCTGACGTTCCTCGAAAAGGACGAGGAAGATTGGCTGACGCAGCGGATCGAGGAGTTCCCCGGCAAGACGATCTTGCTATCACATCACCAGTTGTTCTCGGCTTTTGCGCAGATCGGCGCTCCAGCGGCGGATGGCACACTGACACCTTACAACCCGTCACTGGACACCAGCTTCGCAAGGTTCCGTGCGGCCGCCCCGGGGCGCATCCCCGCGTGGTTCTGGGGACACGAGCATACGATGACGCTGTACGGTCCCTATCGCGGTCTTCCGAAGGGGCGCTGCATCGGCCATGGCGGCGTCCCCGTGCTGGTCGGCAAGGGCAGCACCGAGCTGGCGAAACTGCAGGACCCGCCGCCCTTCCTCAATGTGGATCTTGGTATAGACGACCACATCTACGCGCATGGCTTCGCGGTGATCCGGTTCAAGGCGGACGGATCAGCGGAAGCGTCATATTACCAGGATATCAACTACAGCACCCCGATGTTCACCGAGACGCTCTGACCAGCGTCGTCGAGCCCGGTGACAACGGGAAGGATACTACCCTCTGCCGCCCTCGAAGAACTCCTTCACCTTTGAGAAGAAGCCTTCGCTCTCGGGGCTGCCTTTGCCGTGCCCCTGCGCCTCCGCTTCGAACTCCTCGAGCAGCTCGCGCTGACGTCGGGTGAGATGCTGCGGTGTTTCCACCGCCACCTGGATGTACATGTCGCCACGGACAGCGCTGCGCAGAACCGAGAATCCCTTGCCGCGTAGCCGGAACTGATCGCCGGTCTGGGTGCCGGGCGGGATTTTCACCTTGGCCTTTGATCCATCGATCGCCGGCACCTCGACCTCGCCGCCCAGCGCCGCCTGTGTCATGCGCAGCGGGACCCGCATGAAGATGTTCTGCCCATCGCGCTGGAAGATTGGATGCGGCCGGATCGAGACATGGACATACAGATCCCCGGGAGGCGCTCCATGAGCGGCCGCCTCGCCTTCACCGGCCAGGCGGATGCGTGTGCCGTCCTCAACCCCCGGCGGGATGGCGACCTGGAGCGTGCGCTCGCGCTGGACCGTCCCTGCGCCGTGGCAGACCTTGCACGGATTGCGGATCACGCGGCCCTGGCCGCCGCAGGTGGGGCAGGTACGCTCGATCAGGAAGAAACCCTGCTGCGCCCGAACCTTGCCGGCGCCGCGGCAGGTCGCGCACGTATCGGCGGCGCGGTTCTTGTCCTCTGAACCGGTGCCGGTGCACGCATCGCAAACTACACGCGTTGGTACACGCAGATTCACCTTGGTCCCGGCGAACGCGTCGGTCAGGTCGATCTCGACGGCTTGCCGGATGTCGTTGCCCGCGCGAGTCCGTCCGGCGCCGCCACCGCGGCGGCCGCCCATGAACTCGCCGAACATCTGATCGAAGATATCGCCAAGGCCGCCACCCCCGGAGAAGTCGAATCCGCCCGGCGCGCCACCACCCTGCTCAAACGCCGCGTGGCCATAGCGGTCATAGGCAGCACGCTTCTGGTCGTCCTTCAGGATGTCGTAGGCCTCGTTGATCTCCTTGAAGCGGGCCTCCGCATGCTTGTCGCCCGGATTGCGGTCCGGGTGGTACTGCATGGCGAGCTTACGATAGGCCTTCTTCAGGTCCTCCGTCCCCGCATCCCGCGCCACCCCAAGCGTGGCGTAGTAGTCTTGCTTGGCCATCGAGCCTTTCTCAGTGGTCAGTTCATCAGCGGGCAGTGGTCAGTCGGCCGGGCAACTGACCGCTGACCACCGGTTACTGTTTACGCTGACTTCTTCTTCTTTTCGTCAACTTCCTCGAATTCGGCGTCAACGACTTTCTCGTCTGGCTTGGCACCCTGACCACCCGCCGCGCCGGCAGCCTGCGCGGTCGCCTCGGCGGCCTGGTCGGCTTGCTGCGTCTTGTACATCGCCTCGCCGAGTTTCATCGCCGACTGGCTCAGACGCTCGGTGGCCTGCTTCAGCGCATCCGGGTCGTTGCCTTCCATCGCGGAGCGCGCGCTGTTCAGTGCTGCTTCGGCCTCGCCCTTTTCCTGGGCTGGCAGCTTGTCGCCGTGTTCCTTCAGGTTCCGCTCGACCTGGTGGATCAGACCATCCGCCTGGTTGCGCAGCTCGACGAATTCACGGCGCTTCTTGTCGGCTTCGGCGTTCGCCTCTGCCTCCTTGACCATGCGCTGGATGTCTGCCTCGGACAGACCGGCGGACGCCTGGATGCGGATCTGCTGCTCTTTGCCGGTCGCCTTGTCCTTGGCGGACACGGAGACGATGCCGTTGGCGTCGATATCGAAGGTCACCTCGATCTGCGGCACACCGCGGGGCGCGGGCGGAATACCCATCAGGTCGAACTGGCCGAGCAGCTTGTTGTCGGCCGCCATCTCGC
>CAYRTL010000137.1:0-11886 GCA_964427005.1 uncultured Acetobacteraceae bacterium | reverse complement strand
TTGCCCAGATTGTCGATGTCGTCGATCTGGCCGCGGCCGTCCTTCAGCTCGCACAGGATCTTCACTGTGCGCAGCAGGTCTTCCTTGCGCAGCACGCGCACGGAATCCGGCACGTTATCGAAGCCCAGCCGCATGTTCATCTTCACCCGGCCGACAGCCGAAAGGTCGTAGCGGTCCGGATCGAAGAAGAGGCCGCGGAACAGCGCCTCGGCCGTTTCCGGCGTCGGCGGCTCGCCCGGACGCATCACGCGGTAGATGTCGATCAGCGCATCGTCGCGGTTGGAGTTCTTGTCCACCGCGAGCGTGTTGCGGATCCAAGGACCGTTCGACTGATCGACAGCAAGCGTCGGCAGCTTGGTGACCCCGGCCTCTTCCAGTGCGGTCAGCTTCGCCTCGGTCAGCTCTTCGCCGGCCTCAGCGTAGATCTCGCCTGTCTCGTCGTTCACAAGGTCGACGGCCACGAAGCGGCCCAGAAGATCCATGCGGCCGACAAGTACTTCCTTAGTCTTTTCGGCGATGCGCCGCGCCTGGCGCTGGGTCAGCTTCGCATCGGCGTCCGCCACCACCTCGCCGGTCTCGGCGTCGATGATCGGCTCCAGCAGCTTCACGCCGCGGAAGGCGTCAGGATCGAACGGCCGCGCCCACCCCTTCGGCGTTTTGTCGAATACGACCTGGCCGTAGAAGTAGTTGAGGATCTCCTCCTGATCCATGCCGCGGATTTCGCCGAGTTCGAGCTGCTCGCCTCTTGCCTCGCGCTCCGCGCGCAGCCGTTCGGTGGCGGCGCCTTCCAGCGCGTAGAGCAGCGTGGTGACCGGCAGCTTCCGCTTCCGGTCGATGCGGACATAAACAAGGTCCTTGCTGTCGAACTCGAAGTCGAGCCACGAGCCGCGATACGGGATCACCCGCGCGGCGAAGAGATACTTGCCGGAGCTGTGCGTCTTGCCCTTGTCATGGTCGAAGAACACACCGGGCGACCGGTGCATCTGCGAGACAATGACGCGTTCAGTTCCATTGATGATAAATGTGCCGTTGTCCGTCATGAGCGGCATGTCGCCCATGTAGACCGGCTGTTCCTTGATGTCCCGGATCGAACGTGCGCCGGTGTCCTCGTCAACGTCCCAGACGATGAGCCGCAGGATGACCTTCAGCGGTGCGGCATAGGTCATGCCGCGCTGGATGCACTCCTCGACATCGTATTTGGGCTCCTCGAGCTCGTAGTAAACGAACTCGAGCCGGCCACGGCCGGCGAAATCGTCGATCGGGAACACCGACTTGAACACCTCCTGCAGCCCGGCATGGAGCCGGCTGTCAGGCCGGACGTTCATCTGCAGAAACGCCTCGTATGAAGCGCGCTGCACGTCGATCAGGTTAGGCATCGGCGCGACCTCGGGAATCCGCCCGAAGTTGCGACGGATTCGCTTGCGCGCGGTAAATGACCTGGTAATCGCGTTCATGAAGTATCCTGCCTACCTGTCCCTAAACTCGTCTCTGGCCACGAAGAACCCCGGCCGTCCAGGTGGTGCTGTCGCCGCAACGCGGAGCGGGGCGGGAACCACATCGATTCCCGCCCGCATCCAGTTCAGCTCGGGGCGCGGTGCGGCGAGCCCGCGCGCCCTGTGTGTTTCGTCCGATCGTGCTACTTGACCTCCACCGAAGCGCCGGCGTCCTCGAGCATCTTCTTGATCTTGGCCACTTCGTCCTTCCCAACGCCTTCCTTGACCGGCTTGGGCGCGCCTTCGACCAGATCCTTCGCCTCCTTGAGGCCGAGACCGGTAATCGTGCGGACTTCCTTGATCACATTGATCTTCTTTTCGCCCGCCTTGGACAGGATGACGGTGAATTCGGTCTGCTCTTCGGCCGGCGCGGCCGCGGCAGCAGCACCGGCAGCAGGCGCGGCAGCAGCCACCGCGACGGGCGCGGCGGCGGAAACGCCCCACTTCTCCTCAAGCAGCTTTGAGAGCTCCGCAGCCTCCAACACCGTGAGGCTGGAGAGCTCGTCCACCAGCTTTTGCAGATCAGCCATTTTTGTGTGTCCTTAATCTAGTCGTCAGTTGGTTCCGTGCAACCCCCAAGTGTCTAAAAATTTGGGGATTTTTTCATTCACGCCGCCTGGGCGTCCTCGCTCTTCCTGGCAAAGGCGCCAAAGACCCGGGCGAGCTGCCCAGCCGAGCCCTGAAGGACACCGGCAATGCGCGTCGCGGGGGTGGCGATCATCCCCACGATACGACCACGCAGCTCATCCAAACTCGGCAGTTCGGCCAGTGCCCGCACCCCGGACGCATCCAGCGTCTGGGGGCCGAGCGCCCCGCCAACCAGCACGAGCTTCTCGTTGGTCCTGGCGAACTCGACGGTCGCCTTGGCCGCCGCCACCGGGTCCGTTGACCACGCGAGCGCGGTCGGCCCCTTCAGCATCGGCTTCAGTCCGTCGAATCGGGTCCCTTCCAGGGCGAGGTGGGCCAGGCGGTTCTTCGCGACCTTGAAGGTCACGCCGGCTGCCCGCATCCGGCGTCTGAGATCCGTCGCCTCGGCGACCGTGAGACCCGTGTTGTGGGTGACGACGATCATCGAAGTGGCGGCAAACGCCTCATGCAGACCGGCGACGAACTCCCGCTTTTGAGTCCGGTCCACGTTCACTCTCCAGAATCCCTGGGACAAGCCCGGGGACAAGGGCCAGACGCGTTTGGACCGCGCCGGGCCGGGTTGCCCATCCTCGGGCCTGACCCGAGGATCGCCTGTCCTGAAAAGCCGGAACCAACCGTCCCTCGACTTAGTCCGAGGCCCGGTTTCTCCCGTCTCCCGCGCGCGGACCAGGTCCATTATCGCCCCGAGGGGTGACGTGCGGTCTCGGACAGGTTCGCCGCCCCAGCTGAGCCAGGGCGGCGAAGCGCGGGGAGGTAACGGAAAGCGGGCGCTGAGTCGAGAGGCGTTTGTATGTAATAGCGGCGCCTTGCCCCAATCCCCCGCAGGGTTAAGCTGCCGGACGGCGTCGGATCGCCGCGGCGCAAGGCCACGGGTTCAAGGGGGAAGCAATCGTGAGACCTAGGCACGCAGCGCTTCTCGCAGGTCTGTTCGCAATCGTTGCCGTTGTGGCCTGCACGGCCGCCCATGCCGCCACTCCGCCAAAGCCGGCGATCAGTGAGGAGGCGAATTCCGCAGTTGCCCGCATGGGCGCAACGCTGCAGGCAAAGGAGTTCTCCTTTCAGGCTCGAACCCTCAGGGTCTATTCGAACGAGCAGGGAGAGCTTCTGCATATCGCGCATCAGTTCAAAGTGACGGTGCGACGGCCGGACCGGCTTCTCGTCGACGGCACGGGCGACGATGGGCCAAGGAAGCTGATCTTTGACGGCAAGACCGCCGTGCTCGTTCTGGACGATGGAAGGAAATACGCCAGCCTCCCGGTGCCGAACACGATAGAGGGTATGATGCATGTGGTCGTCGGTCATTTTGGGGTCGACTTTCCACTCGCAGACTTCCTGACCGAAGCACCGCAGAAGGCTTTTCTGCTGGGTGTTACCGCGGGCCGCCAGGTGAACACGGTGACGATTGACGGCGTCCCATGCCGCCATCTGGTCTTCTCGCAGCCGCCGAAGATCGAGCTGGAACTGTGGGTCGAGGACAACGAGCAGTCCCTGCCACGGCGGCTGATCGTGACCTACCAATCGCTGCCCGGTGAACCGAACTTCGTCGCCGAAATGTCCGACTGGAATTTCACGATCCATCCGTCCGATGCGGAATTCCAGTTCGAGCCGCCACAGGGCGCGGAGCGAGTGCAGCTTGGTGCCGCAGTCAAAGAAGCGACGGGAGCCAAGTGATGAACAGGTTGGCGACATTCGGCCTCACCGCCTTGCTGGGACTGTCGATGGGATCGGACGCCTTCGGCTGGGGAGAGGTGAGCGGGCCACGCGGTGGTGCGGCTTACCGGGGTCCGGCGGGTGGGGCCGCGGTCCGTACCCCCTCGGGCGCCGCCGCCGTGCGCGGCCCCTACGGCGGGGCTGCGGTTCGCGGTCCATATGGCGCCGCCGCGGTTCGCGCCCCCTATGCTGGACCGGCCTATGTCGGCGTCGTCAGGCCATGGGTCGCTACGCCGTATTACGGCGCTGTGGTGGCCGGCGTTACGCTTGGCGCAGTCGTCGCGGCCACCACGGTCCCGCCACCGCCGGCGCCCGAGTTGTGCTGGTACTGGTCCAGCCCGGCGAAGAACCAAGGCTATTGGGATTATTGCCACTGACCCATGCGATGACCGACAAACCCGCTGGGCCGCTCGACGGCATCAAGGTGCTGGACCTGTGCAGCTACCTGGCCGGCCCCTATGGCTGCACCCTGCTGGCCGATTTCGGCGCCGACGTGGTCAAGATCGAATCACCGCAAGGCGACATGCTGCGGCAGTTCCCGTCGAGCCTGGACGGCGAGAGCCGGTTCTTTCTCGGCACCAATCGCGGCAAGCGCGCCTTGGCGCTGGACCTGAAGCAGCCTGAAGGGCTCGCGGTATTGCACCGCATGGTGGCGAGCGCCGATGTGCTGGTGGAGAACTTCCGGCCCTCGGTGCCGGCGCGGCTGGGGATCGATTATCCGCGGCTGCGCGCGATCAATCCGCGCCTGATCTACGCCGGGTTGACCGGCTACGGCGATGAGGGACCGCTCAGTGAAAAGGGCGGATTCGACCAGGTGTTGCAGTGCCTCAGCGGCATGGCGGTGTTCCAGGGCGGGGGTGTCGATCGCGCGCAACTGGTACTCGGCTCGGTGCTCGACTACTTCACCTCGGCGTTGCTCGCCTACGGTGTCACCGCCGCGCTGTTCCAGCGCGAGCGCAGCGGGCGCGGACAGTATCTCAGCCTGTCGCTGTTGCGCAGCGCGCTGACCATCCAGGCCGGCCGCTTTGTGTGGGCGGAGAGCGAAGGCCGCGACGTGGTGCGCGATTCCGGCACCGGCGGACTGACGGGCATCCATCCTACGAAGAATGGCTCGCTCTATGTCTCGCTACACTCCAACCATTTCTTCGCCGCGTTCTGCGAGCTTATCGGCAGGCCGGAACTGGCGAGCGATCCGCGTTGCGGGTCGATGCGGAGCCGGGCGGAGCATGCCGCTGAATTGCTGCCGGAACTGCGCACCGCTCTGGCCGAACGCACCGCGCTGGAATGGGAGGAGATGTTCGGTGAACGCGTGCCCTGCGCGGCGGTGCGGCCGATCGAGGACATGTTTGATCATCCGCAGGTGTTGGCCGAAGGGCTGGTGACGACACTCGATCATCCCGTTGTCGGCCGCTATCGAACGATGACGAAGCCGGTGAAGTTCTCGGAGACGCCGGGACCGGCGCCGATGGCATCGCCTACGTTCGGGCAGCATAGCGATGAGGTGTTGGCGGGATACGGGTACTCGGCGGACGAGATCGCGGGGTTACGCGAACGGGGCGTGGTGCAGTGACAGGAAAAGATAATAACGCAAATAGCCGCAGATGAACGCGAAGCGTGGGCGTATCACGCGCGGTGCGCATCTTCGAGCTCCGCACGGTCTCCAATTCAATTAGGACTGCGTCCTCAACCAAAAGGTCGACGACATACTCGCCGACGGTGATGCCGTCGTAGGTGATGGTGATTCCGCGTTGCTGCTCGACTGCCAGTCCGGCTTTGCGCAACTCATGCGCCGGCGCATTCTCATAAACCTTTTCGAGAAAGCCATGGCCGAGCTGATTTGAACCATGGACGCGCAACTGATGATACGCTTCGAGATTGGATTGAGCACTGACGCATCCGCGTTCATCTGCGCCTTTTGCGTTCATTTGCGTTACTTTCTTCCTTACCGCTGAATCCGAACGGCGGGACCAGCCTTGAGCAGGCCCCGTTCATCGCGTCCTGGCAGGCACGGCAATCCGTTTAGGGCGGGCCGGTGCTGGCGGCCCAGGGCAGTGGGGACGATAAGGGCCATTTCGCAAGAACGCCGACAGGAACGGGAAGCGGCAACGTCCGGTCGAAGATATCGTTGACCAGGCGGGCGAGGCTCCCGCCGTGGCTGATGATGAGGTCTCGGAGTTCCGGCCACAGCTTATTACTCGGCATGATGCCGAGATCGCGGCAGATGTCGGCGATGACGGCGCCGATGGGCTGGCGGCGAATTCTTGCTGCAATCTCCTCCAGCGTAGGCAGTTGAGCGAGAACGCCGTCGGGATCGGGTGCGGCAATGTTTGCCAGTCACGGTGGCAAGGCAACCTCGCAGGCCAAACGGAGCAGCGCTCAGGCCAATGGCCGGAAGGGTGGTCAGCCGAGAAACACGACACGGACCGGAGCGGCCGAATAATATAGGCATCGTGAGGCCAAGCGGCTCGAGCCAATCTTCCCCGGAGAATCTCACCCGACCAAATCGATGTTCACGACATCCTCGCCATCCACCCAAGCCATTCCCCAGCCTCCAATGAGGCTTGAATAGCCTTTTGCCTCAGCCCACTTTAGCGGGATGAAGACAGCAAGCATCACCGAAGCCAAGAACAGCCTGAGCGCTCTGATCGACGGCCTCAAATCCGGCTCGCCGGTGCTTATCGTCGACCGCGGACGCCCCGTCGCGCGGCTCGAACCCGTGGTCGGCAGCGCGCAAGAGAAGCAGGACGGCAGACTGTCGCGGCTGCTCCGGGACGGCGTCATACGGCCGCGCCGCAGCGATCTGCCGAGGGCGCTGTTCAGCAATCAGCCACCACACTCTCGTGCCGGCGCCTCGGCGGTCGATGCACTGATCGAGGAGCGCCGGGAAGGGCGGTGAAGTTCTGGGACGCGTCGGCGATCGTCCCCCTGCTGGTCGCCGAGAAGACGACAGGGCGCCTGCAAGGGATGCTGCGACGCGATCCGGACATCCTGGCTTGGTGGGGTTCGGCGGTGGAGTGCGCGTCCGCCTTGGCCCGTCTCGAGCGTGATACGGCCGTCGACGCGAGGGCCGCCGAGCGTGCGTTCCATCGGTTGACGCAGATCGCCGACGCCTGGCACGAGATCGAACCGAGCGAGCTTGTCCGCGAAAATGCGGTGCGGTTCCTGCGCGTGCATCCACTACGCGCGGCCGACGCGCTGCAGCTCGCCGCGGCATTCGTTGCCGCGGAACGCCGCCCCGCATCGCTGCAGGTGGTCACGCTGGACGAACGCCTTGCCGATGCAATGCGGAAGGAAGGGTTCGCGCTGATCGACATTGCGGCATAGTCTTTCTGCCATGCTGACGGACCGCTATGACCTTCCGCTTTCCACCACCTCACCCGCCGCACGCGACGCCTACGTCCAGGGCTGTGAGGCGAAGCTGACCATGTTCCCCGGCGCAGTCGACGCATTTGACCGCGCCATCGCGGCAGACCCGCACTTCGCCCTGCCGCACGCCGCCCGCGCGCACGCGCTGCTGGAACGCGGCGACGCCGCGGCGGCGCGCGAGGCGATCGCGGTCGCCAACGCCCTCACCGCCTGCACGACCGAGCGTGAAGCCAGCCACATCGCGTATTTCGGCTTGCTCGTGGCGGGCGATGCCGAGGCTGCCCTTACCGCAGTGCAGGCGCACCTCGACGAATGGCCGCGCGACGCCCTGGTGCTCGGCACCACTGCGTTCACCAACGGCCTCATTGGTTCCTCCGGCCGCGCGGGCCAGAAACGCATGCTGCTGGAGCTGTTGGACCGCCTTGCCCCGGGCTACGGTGCAGACGACTGGTGGTTCGGCGCCCACCATGGCATGGCGCTGTCGGAGAACGGCCAGCACGCCGCCGCGCGCGCGAAGATCGACCGTTCGCTCGCGCAGAACCCGGCCAACCCGTGGGCGGCCCATGCAAACGGCCACCTTTGCTACGAGGAGGGCGACGCGGCTGCTTCGCGCGCATACCTCGCGTCGTTCCTTGCCAGCTATCCGCGCGAGGGCGCCTTGTATAGTCATTTGTCCTGGCACCTCGCGCTCGCCCACCTTGAGGCAGAGGATCCGGCGGCGGCGTCAACGTTGTTCCGCGAGGCGTTCGGGCCCGATGCGCATACCGGACCGCTGCGCGGAAAGCTGACGGACGGGGTGTCGTTTCTCTGGCGCTGGGAGCTCGCAGGGCATGCGCGTGACGCCGGCGCATGGCGGGTGATGCAAGACTTCGCACGCAACGCGTTTCCGCACGCTGGTGTGGCATTCTCCGACATGCACATCGCACTCGCACAAGCAGTCGCAGGCGATGACGCGGCGCAGGAGGCACGCACCCAGCAGATCGACGAACTCGCGCGTGAGGGCCGTTATCCGTCCGGCTCATTGGTGCCGTCAGTGGCATGCGCCTTCGCCGCGTTCGAACGACGCGACTTCGCCGCCGCGATCGACGCGCTGGAGCCGATCGCCGATGAACTCGAACGCATCGGCGGCAGCCACGCGCAGCTCGATCTGGTGCGGTTCACGCTACAAAAGGCGTACCTCGGCGCGGATCGCCCGGACGACGCGCAACAAATCCTGCGCTCGCGGTGCCGGAACAGGCCCGGCCACCACTGGAAACAACACTTCCACTGAACATGTGAACACCGCACGCAGAATTAGCGTTTGCGTCATCGCGATTCCGCGATAAATCTGCTCGCGCAAGCTCTCGATCGGCCGTGCCTCCGCCGTTGACGATGAGCGGACGAACGAGGGGTTTGGCATGAAGCACGAAGCACGTGCCCGCATCCATTGCGCTATATCAATATTGACAGGTTTCGTAATGGTGGCGGTCCTGCCGCATGCATTGCGCGCACAGCCGTCGCTGTGGAACTCCTACAACGGCTCGACGTCACTGTTCGTGCCCTACAGCGGCTACGACAGCGTCCTCGGCAACGACAAATTTCCAGGCTCGCCGCAGCTCGACGTGACGGTCAGCAACGTGAACGGCAGCGGTTCGGGCACTCGACTGGATCGCGCGACGATGGACACCGGTTCCACGGGCGTCGTGATTTCGCTGACCCAGGCCTGCACCGGCGGCGTGCTCGCCTGCACGGGCTCGAACCCCGCCAATTACCGGCCAGCGTCCAGTTCGGTCATCGGCTATTCGACAGTGACCTACAGTTCCAGCGGCGTTTCCTACGACGGGTTCTACGCTGATGCACAGGTCAAGATAACCAGTTCCGGCACGACACAAGCCACCAGCACAGTGCCCGTCTTCATCGCGGTTTCAAAGCACTGCGACGGTTGTACGCAAAGTCATGACCCAGCTCCCTCGGCGGCCATGTTCGGCATCGGCTTTGGCCGCACCGCAAATGCGACCGGCCTGAAACTGAACGACGCCAACGGCGCGCCGAATGGCGTGGTGCTGTACGGCAAGACGCTGAACCCGCTGCTCAATCTGACCAGCCTGAATATGGGCGGCACGCTGACCAGCAATATTTCGTCGATCGCGCCCGGTTACGTTGTCACATCCCGCGGTGTCTATCTTGGTTTGTCATCGTCGGTGGTTGGCAGCGCTGGTCCGTTCGTCTCACTCGCTGTCATTCCGCAGACCGCGTCACCCTCGAACGTGTCGGCCTACGCGACGCATGCCACGGTCAATGACTGGCAGACACCGCCGATGTTGATGACGGTGACGCAGAACGGTTTCGCGACACCGATGAACGGCAAGTTCTACGGCACGATGCTGGTCGATACCGGCATCAGCGACGCCATCCTGACCGCCGGCACCACCACGGGGCAGAACGGCGCACCGACTTTGAACCAGGCTCTGCTGGGTTCATCATCGCCGACCAACATCATGCTGAGCCTGCCCGGCGCCTCCGGCAGCGGCAATGGTCAGCCGGGCCAGTTCACCTACGTATTCCAAGGCATATGCGGCACCACCGACACGCTTGGATGCGGGCCGACTCCGCTGACCGCGTATAATGGCGGCCGCGTCAATCTGATGATTCCCATCTATCCGATCAGCTCATCGGACAGTCTCAGCAAGGGGTACAACGGGACGAACACCGGCTTCGCCGATACCGGCACCACCGTGCCCTTTCTCAATACCGGCGTCAGCTTCCTGAACTACTTCAACATCGTTTACGACCCGGTGAGCGGTTTCATCGGTTACCAGCCGAACGGTACGGCATCCGGCGTCAGTCCCGATCTGCTGGTGGCGTCACCTTCCATCGCGATGCAGGGTTCGTTCAGCATCCCGAACGGGACGAGTGTGAACCTGCCGCTCTTCCTGTTCACTGATATCGGCAATCAGGCACAGCCCAACTACGCGCCCATCGACGTGACGCTGTCCGCGGCATCGCCATCGGGCGTCGTGACGATTTCACAGCCGATCGCCTCCGACATCGTCGTCAACTGCACACTGGCGAATTGCAGCACAGGTGTGGTGATCAACCAGGGCACGTTCATTTTCAAAGCCAACAACAGCTACCTGGGTGCGACGACGATCAATCCTGGCGCGACACTCGCGCTTGGCCAAACCGGCAGCATTGCCAATTCGTTTGGGGTAACCGCCAACGGCACGTTGGATATTTCTGCAACCGGTGGCGCATCGATCACCACACTTGCAGGTTCGGGCGGCGTGAATCTGGGCGGCCAGAGGCTGACGGTAACGCGCGCGTCGGGCACTTTCGCTGGCGTGATTGCCGATGGCGGATTGAGCGGCGGCACCGGCGGTGCGCTTACCATCGCCGGCGGCACCCAGACGCTGACTGGCCGCAATACCTATACCGGTGGGACCACGGTGACTGGTGGTGCAACGCTCGCCATCAACGCCGATGCCGCACTTGGCGACGCAAGCGGCAGCCTGACGTTGAACAACGGGACGCTGCTCGCCCTCAGCAGTTTCGCTCTAACCGGCCGATCATCGTCGACAGTGGCGGCGGCACGGTAAACGGCAACGGCTTTCAGGTTTCGCTCAAAGGCTCGCTGCTGCTCAAGGCCCGTTCAGTACGATTGGCGCCGTGAGCCTCGCCAGCAGCGGCCCCATGTCGGTGAACGGCGACTTCACAGCGCAAAACCTGTATATCGCATCGAGCGGTTCGCTGCGTGGCACCGGACGGATCCATACATCGACGCGCATCGATGGACGGCTGGCGCCGGGCAACAGCCCAGGCACCTTGACCTTCATTGCTCCGGTCGTGCTGGGTCCGAACGCCGTCACGCAGTTCGACATCGACGGCACAGGGACGGGCACAGGTGCCGGTAACTACAGCCGCGTCATTGTCACAGGTGCAGGCAATAGCTTTACCGCCGCAGGCACGCTGCTTCCGCTGCTGCGCGGCATCACGGGCAGTGCCACCAACAGCTACACACCGGCAATCGGCCAGACCTTCCAGGTGATCTCGACGGATGCCGGCCTTGTCGGCAACTTTACCGGTCTGACTCAACCTGCGGGCCTGAGCGCCGGCACGCGCTTCGACGCGCTCTATTCACCCGCCGCCCTTACACTTATCGTCACGCCTGCCTTCTATGGCAATCTTGCTTTGGCCAGTTTGCCCGAGACGGCGAGTGCCGCGGCAGCAGGAAACGCGCTGGATGCGCTACGTGCACCCGCCGGCGTGCCGATGAATGCGACGCAATCCGCCTTGTTCACCCCACTCTATCCACTGACCGGGAGCGCCATCGGCGCTACCTTGGATCAGCTCGCGCCGACGATTTATGGCGATGCGATGATGGTCGGCCGGAACAACTGGTACCTGGTCTCCAGCGCAATCAGTGAGCAGCTCGAAGCGCGACGCGGATCGAGCATTGGCAGCAGCGCGCAGATCGCACCCGCCCGCAACGGCGCGACGACATCGCTGACCGGCCTCGGACAATTCACCGACGTGTCCTCCAACACTGCACCGGGGTACAGCAGCTCGACCGGCGGCGTCGCTGCTGGCGCAGACATGGGACTGGACGAAAACCTGACGCTCGGTGCAGCCATTGGCTTCACCAACCAGTCCACTTCGGCGAAGAACGCCGCATCCTTCAGCGGCCAGGCTG
>CAYRTL010000136.1:6828-12057 GCA_964427005.1 uncultured Acetobacteraceae bacterium | reverse complement strand
CCGGGTCAGGGTGCGGCTGACGGTCTCGATGGTGAGCCCCAGATAGTCGGCGATGTCGCTGCGCGTCATGGGAAGATTGAAGCGCCGGCGCGAATGGCCGCACGGCATTCCCTGACGGCTCTGCAACAGCATGAAGGTGGCCAGGCGCTCGCGGGCCGTCTTGCGGCCGAGGAGCAGCATCTGCTCTTGCGCGGCGACCAGTTCGTTGGCGGCGACTTCGAGCAGACGCTTTTCCATCAGCGGGAAGTCGTCCAGCAGCGCGCGCAACTTGGCTCGCTGGAATCGGCAGAAGCGTACCCGCTCGATGGCTTCGGCGCTGAATGCGTAAGTGTCGGATACAGCCAGGCCAAGGAAATGGCCGGCAGCGACGAACCCGGTGATCTGCCGCCGTCCGTCGGGCAGCAGCTTGAACAGCTTGGCGGTACCCGCGGTGACGTTGAAGAAGCTTGTGGCCGGCTCGCCCTCATCGATGAAGCACTGTCCCGCGGCGACCTCGGTCACCACCGCGATCCCGGCGAGGCGGGCCAAGTCAACATCGGGAATGGCGTTGCACACGCTGAGCGGCCGAGCCTCGCAGGTGGCACACGGATCGATCGCCCCGTGTGGATCGAGAACACGCGGATGCGCAAGGCGCGTCGTCATTCACCACCCCCTCCGGGCGCCCTGATGGCAGTTTGCCCTACAGCTGTTAAAATTGGCCCTATCCGGGCGCGCATTGATCTAGGTCAACGATCCGCGACGCCTGCCTGATGCACGCTTGTGGCGTCACAAGCAGGGCAGGCGCGTCATGGCCGATTTCACCATCGAGGTCGTATGCCGGAATCAGATCCGGTCGCTGTACCCGCTCGTGCGGGAAGCCGTTCCCACGCTCGACCTCGCAGCGTGGATGCGGTTCGCCCGACAGTTGACGGGGCCTCGCCGCTCCGGGCAATGCGGGATTGTTACGGCCCGGCGCGAAGGCAGGCCGTTTCCCTGCGGCCTGTTCTGCTATCGGGTGGAAGACGATTTGAAGCTGGGTAAGGTGCTGATCGCCGATCATTTTATCGCCGTCGACCTGCTCGATCCCGCGCGTGTGCTTGCCGCACTGGTCGATGAGCTGGATCGGCTGGCGAAGCGTCTGAACTGCGACGCGGTCCGCAGCCTGGTACACGGGGGCGTGCCCGAGCTCGAGGGTGGACTGTATGCCGCGGGGCATCGCCCGGATAGCGCGTCGCTGTTGCTGAAGAAGTTGCTGGAAGAGCCGCAGGCATGCCCAACGGATCGCCACGCCGCCGCTGCCACCGGATGAATCAACGGAATGGCTGAGGCGCTGCGGGTTCTCGCGGCCGTCGCTCGACTGGGGCGGGGACCGCGCGCGTGGCTGCGCGAACTTGGCCCTGGGCTGATCACCGGTGCCGCCGACGACGACCCGTCCGGCATCGTCACCTATTCCCAGGCGGGTGCGGCGTTCGGTTACGCGCTGGGCTGGTCGGTCGTGCTGACGCTGCCGTTCATGGTTGCTGTGCAGGAGATCAGTGCGCGCCTTGGCCGGGTGACAGGCAGCGGACTGGCGGCGGGGCTGAAACGGCATACACCGGCACCAGTGCTGGTCACGCTGATTGGGCTGCTTGTCATCGCCAACGTCATCAATCTGGGCGCCGACATCGGTGCGATGGCCGATGTGACCACGCTGCTGTTCGGCGGACCGGTGCAGCTCTACGCCATGGCTTTCGCCATCGTCTGTGCGAGTGGCGAGATATGGCTCGCGTACAAACACTATGTGCGAATTCTGAAGTGGCTCACCACGTCGCTGCTGGCGTATGTCGCCTTACTGTTTGTGGTTCACATTCCTTGGGGCGAAGCGCTTGCCGGCGTGTTCGTACCGAGCATTTCGCTCAATCGCGATGCACTGACGACTTTGCTTGCCGTGCTGGGGACCACGATCAGTCCGTACCTGTTCTTCTGGCAGGCGTCGGAGGAGGTGGAGGACGAACACAACGCGTCCGATCCACGGCCGCTTCGTGAGCATCCGAGTGACGCGCGGCGCGAGATCAGGCGGATCGGTTTGGATACGTGGACCGGTATGACGTTCTCCAATGTGGTCGCGCTTGCCATCGTCATCGGAGCGGCGGCGACCCTGCATGCACATGGGATGAACGACATTGCGTCGGCGGCTGATGCGGCCTCGGCGCTGCGGCCAATCGCAGGTCCGTTCGCCCAGACGATTTTCGCACTCGGCATCTTCGGCACTGGTCTGCTGGCTGTTCCGACGCTGGCCGGCTCAGCGGCCTATGCGGTCGGAGAGTCGTTCAACTGGACTGTGGGTTTGAGCCGCCGCGCAATTGAGGCGCGTGCCTTCTACGCCTTTATTGCCGGCGCGACCCTGGTTGGCACTGCGATCGCGTTTTCGCCGATTAATCCGATCAAGGCGCTGTTCTGGTCCGCGGTCATCAATGGAGTGGTTGCAGCGCCGCTGATCGTCGCGATGATTGTATTGGGTTCGCTGCGCAGCGTGATGGGCGATCTCGTTCTGCCATTTTGGCTGCGGACGTTGGGGTGGCTGACCGCGCTACTGATGGCGGCAGGCACTGTCGGCATGGTTGTGGTGTGACCCCTCTCCGGCGCTTTGCGCCGCCCCCCGGATCAAGTCCCGGGGCGGGCTCTCGGTCACTTCGCGGGCGAGGTGTACAGTCAGGCCACTCCTCAGCGTCCCCTGCGCTGCGAGTTGCCAGGCACTCCTACACAAAAGACTTCCTCCGCCACGCAAGCGCCACTCGGTCACTGTCCAGACGACCGATCCTCTCGGGGCATGATGTCGCCGAAATCTCTCGCCATCAGCAGTTCTCTAAGCGCCAAGATCAGCGAGAAGCTCGTTGGCCATGGACTTCATATCGAAGCCCCGGTCGATTTCGCCCTGCCGTAATGCATCTTGTTCGCCCGGTTTATAGACCGAGAAAACCGCTTCGGACCCTGACGCTTCGAACTTGATCTGGACGGTGCCATCTTCGTCGCCGACAGCGATAATTGGAGAATGACCATTCCGAATGGCGGTAAGAAGCTCCCTCGCGCTTTGGGCTGACATCTGAAGGAAGCCCAACGGATGCGAGGCGGATGACTCTATTGCAATGACATGGACGGTCATGCTCGCACGCCTGATGGCGGGTAACTCGGGGATGATCCGAAACCTGAGACTGTAGTCATTGCTGCCAACCTCAATAGGCGATCCCCGCTGTCGCTTGGGAGCTATTGGGGGCGTATCGGCCGAGGTTGGCGCTGCATTCCGTTGCGGTGACTCAGCCTTGGGCTTCTCGATGGGAAAATCAGGATTGGGTGCACCGGGTGGGGCGCCGCGAATGGGTGCAAGCGTCATTCTGGTTCTCGCAATGCCAACAAATCGAAGACCAACGATGCCTCCTGCTTCTGCCAGTGTGGGGGATCGTCGGCAGCGGATGCTAGTCGCTTGTTCCGGAAGCGAGCGACCGCTGCTCCAAAACGTAGGCAAGCGTTCCCGTGACCTTGCTAGTTCCGACGGAAACGACCCGAGAGGATCCGCCCAACTTCCGTTTGGTTAGAACCGTTTTTCCGACTACGCTGCCCCTGGCGGGGCCGGAATTGAGGTGAACGGCGAGATGCATCTGGAAGACTTATACAGGCTGTTACGCAGCGAACATGTCCAGGCGCAAGGGATCATAGACACCCTCGAAGGGCCTCTCCTGGTCGTTGACCAAGCCGGCTGTGTTCTCACCGGAAATCGAGGATTTTTCGAGACGTTCAGAGTGGGGCGTGATGATACCGTAGGCCGCAGCTTGTTCGCGCTTGGGGCCGGCCAGTGGGATATCCCCGAGCTTAGGCGCCTTCTGAGCGACATCATTCCCAAGTCTGCTGCCATCATTCACTATGAAGTGAACGCCGACTACCCGGCCATCGGACGGCGCACGATGCTGGTGAGCGCACGGCGTTTGATTCACCCGGACAATAACAGCACGAGTATCCTGATCCTATTTGAGGACGTGACCGACAGGCGCCGCGACGAGGCCGAAAAAGACATTCTCCTCGCTGAAACGCGTCATCGGATGAGGAACCTTCTAGCGATCGTACGCGCGCTCGCCAGTCAGACCGGTGTCGAAGGACGGTCCGCTGAGGAATATCGGCACGCTTTTTTGGGCAGGTTCGAAGCAGTGATCCGAGCCGAGAACCTTAACCTCGCCAGCAGCGCTGAAGGCGATCTGAGCGCGTTGGTCCAGCAAGCTCTCGGGCTGGCGGGGCCTGAGCGATGTCGCGTCGATCCCGGGCCGCCGGTGAGGCTCAAGAGGCCCCAAGTTGTGCCGATCAGTCTTATCTTGCATGAACTGGTTGCCAATGCCTGGAAATACGGCGCGCTCTCAAGGCCCGGTGGGGTTGCGCATTTAACCTGGAGCGTTGCACCTGGAGCCGGAAAAGGCGTGCTGCACCTCAATTGGCACGAGGAGAACGGCCCACCGGTAGTTCCGCCAGTTCGCTCCGGTTTCGGTTCCAGACTAATCAGATACTCCGCTGAGCAAGGCTTGGGCGGTACGGTGGAACTAAAATACGAGCCGACCGGTTTGACATGTCATGTGACCGCACCCATGGAGTAGGGAGGTCGCCGAGAACTCCTACAGTGCACCCGACTCCCCGAATTCTGGTCGTCGAAGATGAGTTCCTTATCGCGATGGAGCTCGATATCACGCTGCGGAGTGCTGGTTATCAGGTGCTGGGCCCTGCGCCAAACGTCAGTGCAGCCCTGGAACTGCTGCGGGCTGAGCGGCCAGACGCGGCCATTCTTGACGTCAACCTCGCAGGAGAAAGGGTCACCCCGGTCGCGGAAGTGCTCCGGGCAATGATTGTGCCTTTCATTCTAGCCAGCGGCTACAGCGCCGCCGACTTGCACGCGGAGCCAGTGCTCCGGGATGCAGTCAACGTAGGAAAACCGTCGAGGACCGAGCTGCTCCTGAAGGAACTGCGTGGCGTGCTCCAGAGCGCGGACCTCGAGCGGCATTAACTATCTTCTGATCATGGTTTGCGCTGTCGTTGTGCCGGCGCCGCGCGCAGCAAGCCACAAACTATCTGACGCGCGGCGCGCTTCTGGCAGCATGCCGGTTAAAGCCGGCGCTGTGCCGTCGCGCCGAAATCCGCTACGCTCTTCTCCACCGCCGCTACGGGCAGGAGGAATCCATGCAGATCCAGTCACTCGGCTATGTTGGCGTTGGCGCGTCGGACCTGTCCGACTGG
>CAYRTL010000136.1:0-6728 GCA_964427005.1 uncultured Acetobacteraceae bacterium | reverse complement strand
GGTGGCAACCGGCTGGAGGCATTCTGGGGCGCGGCGCTGGCAGATGAGCCGTTTCGTCCGGGACGCTCGATCTCCGGCTTCCGCACCGGGCCACTCGGCATGGGCCACGCCGTGTTCCACGTCGCGAATATCGATGACCTGCTTGGCTTCTATCGCGACGTACTCGGCTTCGGCGTGAGCGACTACATCCTGACACCGTTCCGTGCCTACTTCCTGCACGTCAATCCGCGCCACCATACGGTCGCGCTGATCGAGACGGGCAAGCAGGATCTGCATCACCTCATGGTGGAGCTGTATTCGCTGGACGATGTGGGGCAGGGCTACGACATCGCGCTAGGCGAACCGGAGCGGATCGCCACGACATTGGGGCGGCATCCGAATGACTGCGTGACGTCCTACTACCTGAAGTCACCCTCCGGCTTCATGCTTGAGTACGGCTGGGGTGGCAAGGAGGTGACGCCGGGCAACTGGCAGCCGAGTGAGGTCACGGTGGGGCCCAGCCTGTGGGGTCATGACCGGACCTGGCTTTCGGAAGAGCAGCGGGCGCAGGCGCGCGCGATGCGGCTGAAAGCGGCCCATGACGGCATGCGCGAGCCGGTTCAGGTGCTGGATGGCAACTATCACCGCTTGCAAGGGGTCTGCCCCTGGTGGGATGCCGCGACCCGGGCTCGCTGACCGGAATAAGTGCCGGCCTCCGACTGGCGCCCGCGCCGGCTCGGTAAACATCAATGTGATTTTGCAAGGAACCGTTGCTGCCATAGTTCGCGGTTAACGCCGCAGCGCATTGATTCTGAGAAGCGTGACAAACCGTTCAGCCTGATGAACATACCGATTCCAGTTCCCCCGCGTGCAGCGACAGGTATCGCGGGGCTTGATGATATCCTTTGCGGCGGTCTGCCCCGGAACCGCATGCATCTGCTCGAAGGCAGTCCCGGGACAGGCAAGACCACAATTGCACTGCAGTTCCTGATGCACGGCGCGGCGCAGGGTGAGCCGGGCATCTATGTCAGCCTGGCCGAGACCGAAGCGGAGTTACGCGAGGGCGGCCGATCGCACGGTTGGGAGATCGACGATCTGGTGGAAATCGTCGAGCTGATCCCGCCTGAAAGCGCCCTCGATCCGGAGCAGCATCAAAGCCTGCTGTATTCCTCCGATCTGGAACTTGGCGAAACGGTCCAGCGGTTGTTCCAGGCGATCGACCGGAGGAAACCGAAGCGCGTCGTGGTGGACAGCCTGTCGGAGATTCGGCTGTTGGCGCAGAGCTCGCTGCGCTATCGACGGCAGATCCTGGCACTCAAGCACTACTTCGCCCGCTACAACGCGACCGTGATTCTGCTGGACGACCTGACGACAGACAGCATCGATCGGGCGGTACACAGTGCCGCGAACAGCGTCATTCATCTGGATCAGCTTGCCCCGCTGTACGGCGGCGAGAGGCGGCGCCTGCGAGTAATCAAGTGCCGCGGCCAGAATTTCCGCAGCGGCTATCACGATTTCACGATCGCTCAGGGCGGCGTGCAGGTGTTTCCGCGGCTGGTGGCCGCGGAGTTTCGCAAGCAATTTGCCGGGGGCACCGTGGCCAGCGGCATCGCCGAACTGGATGCCTTGCTGGGCGGCGGCGTTGCGGCAGGCTCGAGCACCCTCGTGCTCGGGCCGGCGGGCTGTGGCAAATCGCTTCTGGTCCTGCAGTACCTCACAGCGGCGGTGCTACGCGGCCAGCAGGCGGCATTGTTCGTGTTTGATGAAGAACTGGGGCAGTTGTTCGCGCGTGCCCGCGGCATGGGCATGGACCTTGAAGCAATGCGGGATTCCGGGAAGCTGTTCATCGAGCAGATGGATGCCGCCGAGCTGTCACCCGGCGAGTTCATCAGCCGTGTGCGGCAACTCATCGACCGCGAGGGCATAGTGGCCGTAGGGATTGACAGCCTGAACGGCTATCAGGCGTCGATGCCCGAGGAGCAGTATCTCATCCTCCATTTGCACGAGCTGCTGCAGTATCTCAACCGCCGTGGCATTGCGACGTTTCTGACAGTTGCACAGCACGGCATGATTGGTGACATGCGGCAGACGATTGACGTGACCTATATCGCCGACACGGTGATCCTGATGCGCTTCTTCGAGGCGCAGGGTCACGTGCGGCGGGCCATTTCGGTGGTGAAGAAGCGCGCCGGCAGCCATGAGGACACGATCCGCGAATTCCGTATCGGTGACAGAGGCCTGACAGTCGGCGAGCCACTGGACGCATTCCAGGGGGTGTTGCGCGGTGTACCCACTTATGTGGGTGCTCCGTCGCCGCTGATGGGAAACGGGACTTGACGCCATCCCGATCGGTCGATTCAGAGCGGACGCTGATCCTGGCACCGCGTGGTCGCGACGCGGTGATCGCGGCGAAAATCCTGCGCGACGCCCATATCGATTGTCGTGTTTGCAATGACCTGGCAGAGCTGACGGACGAGATCGCCAAGGGGGCCGGCATTGCCATCGTGACTGAGGAGGCCATCGCGGCCGGTGATCTCCGTCCGCTGACGAGCTGGATCGAAGCGCAGGCGGCATGGTCGGACTTTCCGTTCATCCTGCTGACCAGCCATGGCGGCGGCGTCGAACGCAATCCGACAGCGGCGCATTTCACTCGGATGCTGGGGAACGTGACGTTCCTGGAGCGCCCGTTTCATCCGACCACGCTGATCAGCGTGGTGCAGACCGGCTTGCGGGGACGGCAGCGGCAATATGAATGCCGAAGGTTGAATGAGGACCTCGAATCCCGCGTGCAGGAAAGAACAGGCGAACTGGCCGCCGCCAACCGCCAATTGCTGGCGCAGATCGAGGAGCGCGAGAAGGTCGAAGGCACGCTGCGCCGCATGCAGCGGCTCGAGGCGGTGGGCCAGCTCACTTCCGGCGTTGCGCACGACTTCAACAACCTGCTGACAGTGGTGCTGGGTAACATTCTCTTCCTCGAGAAGGGACTGGCTCAGGCCGGCGTGGGCGGCAAGTTGGTGCAGCGGCTGGGCTATATGCGAAACGCCGCCGAACGCGGCGCCAGACTGACCGATCAGCTTCTGTCCTTCTCGCGACGGCAGCGGCTGGAGTCGAAGCCGACTGACCTGAACGAAGTGGTAGAAGGCATGCAGCATCTGCTGCAGAGCACGATGGGCGGCAGCATCGACATCACCACCAATCTGCAGCCGAATCTCTGGCCGGCAATGGTTGATCCGACTCAGTTGGAACTCGCGGTGCTGAACCTCGCCATCAACGCACGCGACGCAATGGAAGTAGGCGGCACCCTGGCCGTGGAGACGGCGAATGTCATTCTCGGGCCACCGGCGGCGCCGGAGGAGCCGCCGCCGGGTGAGTACGTGGTGGTGCGGGTGACCGACAACGGCACCGGCATGACCGATGAAGTGCGGCAGAAGGTTTTCGAGCCGTTCTTCACCACGAAGGAGATCGGCAAGGGATCCGGTCTTGGGCTCAGCCAGGTACTCGGCTTCGCCCAGCAATCCGGAGGTGGCGTGTACATCGACTCCCGACCGGGTGTGGGAACGGCCGTCTTTCTCTACTTGCCGCGCACCGACCAACGGCCCGTCGTGGATAACCTGTCAAGCGGGCTGGAGACGCCGGACGCCCATAGTGGCGCCCGCATCCTGCTGATCGACGACGACAACGGCGTGCGCGAGGTCACCGCCACCTTTCTGCGCGATCTCGGCTACGAGGTTCAGGAGGCGGGCAGCGGTGGCGCGGCGCTCGACCTGTTGGAGCGCGACCGCGACATCGACCTGCTGCTGATCGACTACGCCATGCCGGGAATGAGCGGTGCGGATGTGGTCCGTCGCGTTCAGGCCACGCGGCCGTTCCTGCCCACTCTGTTCATCACCGGCTATGCCGACCACAGCGCACTCGGCAGTGTCGGCGAGAGCCACATTATCGGCAAGCCGTTCCATCCCGACGAACTTGCGCACAAGGTGCGGGCAGCCCTTGGCGAGAATCGTGGCCGTATCGGCAGTGCGGCGCACGCGTGAGCGCGTGCATCACCACCGCGCGACTTGGCGGATCGCCTTAGGCTGATCTCTGGTCAGCCTCACTTCTTCCGTTTCGTGGTGTATCTCCAGGTTTTCACCCTCACGCAATGTGTATTCGACGGTCTCATTACCAATCTCAACTTCCAGAATCCGTCCGCGATGGTTCAAGGAAAATCTCACTATTGCCGTGTAATCTGGTGCGCGGCGTGGTGAAAACGATAGATTTCCATCATAATCGCGCAAACCGCCAAATCCATAGGCAAAGACCATCCAGGTCCCGCCCATTGAGGCTATGTGGCAGCCATCCTTGACGTTCCCGCCAACATCGGCCAGATCCATGAGCAGTGCAGCCAATGCATATTGCGTGGCTTTCTCCATGTTCCCACTTTGTGCGGCGATTATTGCTTCGACACAGGACGAGAGCGACGAGTCACCCGTGGTCATAGGGTCGTAAAAATCAAAGTTGCGCTTCTTCTCCTCGATTGAATACGCGTCGCCTAACAGGAATAATGCGAGCACCACATCGGCCTGTTTGATGACCTGCTTCCTATAGATATCCAGGGGGTGATAGAACAGCAGCAGGGGGTAATGGTCCTCTGGCGTGTTTTGGAAATCCCAAGGCTTGCCATCCAGAAATTCGTCGTCCTGCGGAATGATCTTCAATTCTTCATCGTACGGCACATACATCCGCTCTGCCGCCAATATCCAGGCTTCCACTTCAGCATCATCGAGAGCGGTCTTGCGGACGAGCTCAGCATACGCATCGGGTTTCGTTGCCTGCATGGCTTGAACCGTCTTGACCGCATAGCGCAGGTTCTCTCGGGCCATGAGATTGGTATAGGCGTTATTGTTGACCACTGTGTTGTATTCGTCAGGCCCGGTAACGCCATTGATGCAAAATTGCCCTCCCTTGGTCTTCGAGTAAAAGCCAAGATCACACCACAGCCGGGCCGTTTCGACGAGCATTTCGGCACCGCACTTTTCCAGAAACTCCTCGTCGCCTGTCGCAAGTACATATTTGCGAAGTGCGTACATTATATCTGAGTTGATGTGATACTGTGCGGTTCCTGCCGCGTAGTATGCTGACGCTTCCTCTCCGCTGATGGTGCGCCATGGGAACATGGCGCCTCGGTGGCCCAGCTGTCTGGCACGCTCGCGAGCCTGCGGGAGCATCTTGTGGCGGAAGCTCAGGAGGTTCTTGGCAATCTGAGGTGACGTATAGATTAGGAACGGTAGCAGGTAGATCTCTGTGTCCCAGAAGTAATGCCCCTCATACGCCTGGCCAGTGAGCCCCTTTGCGGGCACTCCCGTATCTTCCGCACGGGCCGAAGCCTGGAAAATATGAAAGAGGTTAAACCGAATGGCCTGCTGGATCTCTACGGTCGTGCGCTTTATCCGCTCTGCCCGGATTTCTCTCACACGAACATCGCTACGGCGCCAGAAGTCGTTCAGAGAGTGCTCTTGAGCGGTGAGCAATCCCTGAAACCCTCCGACCATTATGCGATCCATGGTCCACTCAGTACGCTCGCATAGTTCCTGAGAGGACGCGGTCTGAGACGTATGATAGACTATGAATTTGCTCAGTTGGACGGGACAATTAGGTAGGGCTTCCACTACGAAAGCAACCTGACCAAAGTCCTCGGTGTGGGTGAGCTTATAGCTCTGTTCGCACGAGGTTTCCAGCTTATGGTCAGTAGCGCATGTCAGTGCCAGGCGACTCTTCTCTGTCGCGTGGCACAGCACGATACGACAATCGCTGCCATAATTGGAACGGGGATGCAGCACCCGACCAACGGCGACTCTCCTTTGCCGCGGATCGTTGCTGTCAGTAAGAATATTTGGCTGGTTTGCCCACATCTCCGAGGAGATTACGAGGTGGGCTTGTGCATTGAGTACCGTGACAGCATAGGAAATGGCAGCAACGTGCCTGTCGACCAGGGACACCAAACGCCGGGACGTGATCAGCACTTGCTTTCCCGCAGGTGTCTCCCAGAGGATTTCTCGGTCGAGCGTGCCCGCTCGCATGTTCAGCCGCCGATCGTACCTTAGCAAGTTGGCACTAGGCAGCCAGAATGGTTCGTCGTCCACGAGGAGCTTAATGGTTTTGGCGTCTGTCACGTTACAGATCGTCTGGCCAGTCTTGGCGAAACCATAGGCTTCCTCGGCATAGATGATCGGGTAGGTTTCGTAGAAGCCATTGACGAGGGTGGTATTCTCGGCGCTGGGCCCACCCTCTTCGGGGCAACCACGCATCCCGAGATAGCCATTTCCCAGCGCCGTAATACTTTCCATTTGGGCGAGGAATTTGGGGTGAAATCCCTTCTCGATGATGTTCCATTCATCGGCCGGGTAATCGTGAGATGGCGGCCTGAGGCGCTCGTGGTGGATCATCCTGCACCCTCGCTAGCACGTTAATTCGTTCGAGGCCTGAAATGCCAACAAGAGCAACCAGGACGATACCGCGATCGGCAGGCCCCCGTGCCGTAGCGGTCCAGCTATGAAGCAGCGTGACTCACCCTCTCTTCTTCGGTACAGAGGAGCATCACACACAAAATCGCACACAGGACGCGGTTGGCCTTGATCCAGATCAATGGCCAGAGCCTTAGCCTCAGCAATTGTCTTTTTGTGCGCGGTAACGGCGTTGTTCAGTACCTGTGAGGCCAACCGGAGCAAGAAGGCCTCGGAATAGCGCCAGTCCCAGCCGAATGCGGCCAG